>NZ_QXFG01000015.1:0-37004 GCF_026127345.1 Herbaspirillum lusitanum
GCTTCTGGCCGATTGCAGTCACTCGATATTCAACACTGCGGTATCACTATGTTGATTGTGAATTGCTGCCAAACCTCGTAAAAAATCATCTAGTTGCGCAGGATGGGATCGCAGATGAAGTTTTCCTTCGTTGGCAACTTTCTTCCCGTCACAGTCGAAAAATTGCGACTGCAAATGTGCGGTGATGATCAGCATCCCTCGCGCATTGAATTTCAGCAGAAAATGACAAGCCCCTGCAGCGAATTGCGGATCAAACTCTCCGAACCGTAAGTCATATTGGCTGCCAGGAGCCTCCCCCTTGAATGCCTCCAAGGCTAAAACAAGCTGGCCTAGTTGTTCGTGCCCTGCATAGACTTCAGTCTGAAATCGGGAGCGGCCTTCATTGATTTCGATTCGTAGTTCCAGCAGATCGTCATCCGACCATATCTTGGTGAAACATATTCCTGCATTCATTTCATTCTCGTTCTCAGGATGGCCGCCTCTGGCCGATAGCAGTCTGGCAAATTGCGGGGCGAATCTATCACCGGAATTCCTTATGCATCATGCTCCATGAAACCTGGTTGTAGCTGACGCGCAATTGCCCGCATTTTAGGATAGTCAGCTTTCAACCTGCCCTCAGACGCAAAAAATACGCCGCCTTCCAATGAACGCTCAATGGTTCTAAGCATACTTACGATATTTTTGAACTCAATGAGTTGATCGGGCTCCCCGAGCACGAATCCAACAATTTCTCCAAAATAGGGAGACGATTTGTCGCAAACTGCTGCATAAAAATCTCCTCCTCCATTTGCAAAAATAGGAAACCAAGCTCGATCCCACTCGTTTCCCGTTGATATCGCGCGATAGACTTGGGTGGAATCTTCAAGACTCATCCAGTAGAAGCCAGGGAAAAACTGAATCTCACCCAGGACATCGCCTTCATAAGTAGAAGTTCCGTCACAGCAGCAATACACATTCAGAAGCTCATCAGGCACTTCCAAGCCTAAACCATGGAAGGCCATCTGGACCTCCTCAGGGCGCAAACCAGCCCGACGCTTGTCCGCAATCATTGATCCAAGTTGCCGCAATTGGTCGAAAATGCGATCGATCAGCGCTTCGAGAGACATATTCATAGTGTTTAAATCCATCTGTCCGCTGCTGGAGGTCAGCTCCTGGCCGGTAACAGACATGCAATCATTCAGGTATTGGATTGAACAGTGGTGTTTTGCAAAAGCGGCAGGTGGCATCGTCGGGAAAATTGGCTGTCTGGCAAGCCGGACACGGGATATTGTCGGGTTTTGCCGATCGATCTTCGAGACACATGTAGATGATGAGCCCCACGATATTTGTCGGGATCAATAACAGCCAACCGCCACTGCGTTGTTTTGATTTCAGATAAAACCAGCAAGCCGCGATATAGCAAAGCAGGTACAGAAACATCAGTAAATTAATGTACCAAGGATCCTCGGCATTGCCTCCGGCTATTCTTCGTAAAATGAAAAAAGCCATAATGGCAATCGCAATTCCAGCAGCGATATTGCGACGCTTGAGATAAGATTTTTTCAATTCTGTTGAGATCAAAATTTTCTCCCTGTTGCAGCAATTGCTACATTATTTTTATCTTCTTCCATGAGGTCCGCTACTGGCCGATAGCGGTCACGATTGCAATTTAAGGTACAAAGAAATTATTGCATACATGACAGCCAAGACAGCCACCGTAATGCAGGTCGTGTTCGCTGCAATACTGGCTGGTTTCAGAGGGAAAATAGCCTGCCTGCATTATCTCTGTTGCACTTCTTCCAGCGACTTTTGCAACGATGGCCCGAGCTTGCGCCCAACCAATATGTTTTCCAATCAAGACTTGCCCACCCAATTGCTTAGCCTCATTCGCTGCCGCTCGCGCCTTTAGTTCGCTCCCATAAACATTCGCCGTGACCACAAGTGCCGAAAATTCCGCATGCGGTGCAAATGCCTTGGCATAAACGTCAAATGTGACTGCGTCTTCCATGATTTAGTCTAATTTTCCAATTTAGTAGCTGCTTCTGGCCGATTGCAGACTTACGCGTCCGACACAATCAATTCACGCAGTATTGGAAGCAACTCGCGGTAGCGGTTTAAGAAATCTTCGTTGTCCATGTGCCGAGATGCACGGGCTGAGGCGAAAAGCTCATTTCGGACATCAATCAATGTTGTGCGTTTTTTCTGTTTGGCCGCCTGCACAGAAGCTGAAGACGAACCGAAATGCTCGTAGCCATTGAAGGACATTGCAAAGGCAAAGACAGCCTGTGAATTGTCGGGGTCGGGAAGGTCTTCTATCGTTAGTCGGTTCATATTTTTAGTTTTTTCTTCAAATCGCCCATTCATGCCCGCTTAAGGGATACGTAACTACTCGCCGCTATTGCTCGCACAACTTGAGCAGCTCTTCAAAACTCGCTGCTACTAACTCGATACTATCGTCAGGACTGATAGGGCCGAAGCATATGACTGGCCATTAGTCAGTCAATCCGAGTTCAAATGCCAGCACTGTACCGCTACCATTCCCACCAAAAATAAATACGCTCTGCTTGGAATAAGTACCGCTCAGCCAGTAATCCAAGGCTGACTCCGCAGAGTCAAGGCAGAAATTGTAAGGACTCACGCGTAGCGCTACTTCCCCGCCGTTCCCAATTGCTAAACATTTCAGATACTGGGGTGGCAAATCTGGGATTTCTTGCCGAAGCCGTTCAAGTGCCTCAATTGATGCACCTGTTGCAATTAGCCAATGGGGCGTAACGGTATCCATCGTTGATAGCACTCCAAATTATGGCGATATTTTGTTGGTCGGCTTCTGGCCGGTTGCGGTCCTCTAGCCAGCCAGTTCGCCAAATTGCGTTCTACGACAGAGAAGGAGTCTTCACTGACCTGCTTTGGGCCACATGAACCAGAAATGCGGAGCGTCTATCACTGGATTCAAAGATATGACACCTACCATAGAGCGAGTTTCTTCACCGATGAGCGCTCCGTTTTTGGCATGACTAAGAGAAAATTTGCTGGTGCCAAAATAAGAGCTTGTTCCATTGGCGAAAGAAACTTTCCTGTCAGCCATAAATAACCTGTCATTTTCACAGCGCCATTCTCCCCGGGCAGAAGATAATACTCGACGTCCGACCACAGTGCCATCCGCTTTGGCTTCAATTTCCAGCGTGTCGCCATCTGGCTTTTTGAGGGAAATAATGTTCACATTCGTAAGTAACGCGATGTCTTTACTGAAACCGAGGCGACTCTTCAGGAACGATGATTCCTCCGGCGCCATTTCCGTAGCAGGCCCTTTGGTTTTATAGCTTCCTTCCACTGCGGGACATGCCGAAGACGCAACCTCAACCGCTGGCCAGGAATTGGGATACTTGCTGTCTATCCCGGCGCAGCCACTGACAAAAAAAATCAACACGTACAAAGAAATCACTAATGACGGTTTTTTCGGCTTGAGTGAACGGGTAATCACAAATACTTCCTTTTTTTCTGTTGGTATTTAAGTGTCCACTGGGCATGAGCTGAAAAACTCTGCGCGAGTAGTTTTTTTTTATTTTCGGAGATGCCTGCTCCTAGCCGTTAAGAGACGTTCACTTGTCCCACTCGATTTTCTCTAGATTAATAATTTTCTGTTGCCCCTCTACAATCACGGTGACAGCGCGATTTGTCATTGAATGAAGGGATAGTGTAGGTGGGTATCCATTCCCACCGCAGTAACGTAGTGATAAATCAGACATGCGTACGACACCAATTCTAAAACTGTATCCCTCTACTCCTTGACGAGTAGGGACGTCCTGAATGTGCCATTTGACGAATGCGAGAAACTCACTATTTTCGCTCCAGATTATTTCGGCGAATGCGCCTTTTACTTTCAGACTATTTTCAATAGTAAGCCAACCCCATTCGGGGCCACTCATCCCCAGCTCTCCACCCCCACGCCATTGAGCCTGGTATTGATTGTTAGGGCTTATCCATTTTTCCATGTCTTATTGAGGCGATTGATTTATGAATAGAAAGCTAGCTTGGGGTTTAGCATAGATGACGACTACTGGCCGATTGCAGCCGTAGTGCCTCTATATTTTCTCTCGAGTCCATTGCCCCGTTGGTGACGTGCGCCGAGCGCACCATCCCAATGGAAGGTCAGCAAGCTCAACGATTGAAGAGTCAATATTAACGATGCTTTTGAAGCTAACGACCACCGCTTCGGAGGCGTCCAATGCTCCATCAGAATTTGGAAGAAACTGCCAACCGCCATCATCTTCATCATGTGAAACAAATGAAATTGGACTTGCTCCGTCAACGATTCGTCGATGCGAGATAACGGCCATATTAGGTGGGTCTGCGAATAGCCAGCTCATAGATTTCCCAATTCTTTGTGAGTTTTAGAGATTGCCAGCTTCACCGACGGCGCAAAAAACTGCCTACATTTGGCCGATTGCGGTTATCTGTTTCCGCCCCAAATGCGGGCTTAGCCTTTATCTCCGGGCTGCATATCTCATCGTAGGAAAAGCATATTCACTTCTTCCATATTTTCCAAATTACCTCAAGCAGTGACGGCTTACACATTGCGCTTTGCTTCTCGACATTGTCAGCATGGGACTCTGTCTCCGGCTCCTTTTGACCCTGCAGCGATGCCAACCGCAACATTTCATTGTAATCGGGGGGCTGTGCAATCGATGTGCCACCCCGATGGACTTGCTGTACGTAGTTTGAATGCGGAGATGGTAAAGATTGCGTGCATTGTTTGGAGCAGGAATTAACAAGCAAGGGGAGTACATCGGTACCCACTTTTAAGCTAATCCATAGTTGCAAAATTTCATCGTAGATGACCTCTCGCTCACAAACGCTACATTTAACTGTTTCCCTCTGATATCGGACAGGATTGCCTTTCAGCCAAGGGAAATTCAGGCGGTGTTTATAGTTGCCATACAGGACGCGTGTGCTGACACGACTTTTTGTCAAGTTCTTGCAGCGCGTCAGTTCATAAGGGAACCATTGCAAGCTATAGGATGTATAAACATCAAAGTAAATAAGCGCAGTCATCTCTCCTATTTCCGGCGGGATGCGCTTAAGCTTGCTCCCATACAGATTAAGCTTAGTGACATTCTTCAGATTGGCAATCGATTCCGGTAGTGTGAAGATACCGGCGTATAGTTCAGGGCCCAGTGCTTCGCGCGGAGAAAACTCAACTGCTCCGGAGTCTGCAAGCTCATCGACGTATCGACACAGAGCTTTCCAAGCATCAGATGAACGGTCCTGAACATCATTTTCAATTGGAGAAACGTGTCGGTTAAATTTCATAATATTTAATTTAAAACACAACTCTATTTGTTCTTCAGCGTTGGACCGTATGTGAACTTCCACTTCTGCCCGATTGCGGACTCTCCGCATAAAGACTTTCCTGCTGTGCGTTTTCGCTGCTAAATTAAGCGGCGATAGAAAAAGTCAGTTTCTGCTAAGAGATGAAATATTTTGCAAAAACAGACTTTATTGCTTCAAAATTTTGGCCGCAACAAAAATTCACGAGAGGAAAATGTAATGACTCTAAAAGAGAATCTGTTGAGTTTTTCCGGTTCGCTTTCCATCGCTACAACTGATGCTCCTGATGACTATCCCGAATGGCGATACATAACATATGAGATACATATGGCAGACCTAAAAGAACTTTGGTCAAAAATTCGAACTGAGCTTACAAAAGATGCGCACAGAATCGATTTTATCGATAAAAAATTACAAGAAGCATTTGCTGCTTTTGATGCTGGAGAAAAAAAGAAAGGACGCGATGCAGTTTGGGAACTTTATAACTTGAAAATAGAAAATTTTCGTTGATAGTCTGCATGCCAGAAACATCTCGAACGAGCGAAGATTTCACTTGGCCTGTTGTCTGCATCTGGCCGATTGCAGCCGTACCCAACTTATTAGTTGGTGTATTTTTTGACAATTTAAGTTGTGTTGCCGATAAGAATTTGTTGCTTTTGGGTCACCATCTTTACTCAAACTCACATCCTCCTCCGTAGGCAGAATGCCCGACAGTAAAATTCCACCCGGAAATTAAATTAAAAATAAACGGGGTTTTACGGGGTGGTGTTTTGCATTGCAATAACAAAATATTTCAGCGCGTCAGCTATTTGGCGGGGCTTTTCTTTGGTGTCTTTCCAAACTCGATCCAGGCTCCGGCTGCTCACGTAGCCGGGCTTCACGATGCACTTCGTGCGCAGGACGACGAAGTACGTATTCAAACACACTGGATAGTCAAGAGTCTCATGGCCCTGATGTTCTTGGCCAGCGCAGGCTATGTCCCTCCCGCATCGGGTCAAACCGATGCCGCCGCTCAAGAGTTTCAGCGTCAGCAGGAGCGGGAGCGCCAACTGCGACGCCAGCAAGAGCAGCAGCCTGACGTCCGGTTGCCTGAAGCGCAGCCGACGAGCGGAGCAGCAGGAAAGATTCCAACTGGCGAGTCTCCGTGCTTCCAGGTGACACGCATCACTCTCACCGGTGAGTCAGCTCAGCGATTTCAGTTTGCGCTGGCAGGGCTCAATGCCGGTGACGATCCTCCGATTGGCCGTTGCCTGGGTGTGCAAGGCATTAACATCGTCATGGCGCGAATTCAGAACGAAATCGTTACGCGTGGGTATATCACCACCCGTGTGCTTGCCGAGCCTCAGGACATTGCCAGCGGCGAACTGCGCTTGACGGTAGTGCCGGGGCGAATTCGCGCTATCCGTTTCGCGGCAGATGCGGATCCGCGCGCCAGTCAATGGAACGCCGTTCCTGCGTCACCGGGCGATCTACTCAACTTGCGCGACATTGAGCAAGGCTTGGAGAACTTCAAGCGTGTGCCCACCGCCGAGGCGGACATCAAGGTCGCACCCAGCGAAGGACAAGGTGCCCAAGCCGGCGACAGCGATCTGGTCATCAGCTATCGCCAGGCCATTCCCTTGCGTCTGACTGCGTCGGTCGACGACAGCGGCACCAAATCAACCGGAAAGTATCAGGGAAGCGCGACGGTCTCTCTGGACAACTGGTTGACGCTCAACGACCTGTTTTACATCAGCTACAACCACGATCTGGGCGGCGGGGATGCCGGCATACGTGGCAGCCAAAGCCACGTGGTGCACTATTCGCTGCCCTTTGGCTACTGGGCTTTGGCGTTCACCAATAGCGCCAGCAGTTATCACCAGGCCGTGGCAGGCATCAATCAAACCTACATCTATAGCGGCGAGAGCGAAAACAACGAGCTCAAACTCTCTCGCCTGATCTATCGCGATGCCGTACGCAAGACCACGCTCTCGTTCAAAGGCTTTTTGAAAGCATCCAGCAACTACGTGGACGACACAGAAGTGGAAGTCCAGCGTCGTCGCACCGCTGGTTGGGAGCTGGGTGTGGCGCACCGCGAGTTCATGGGGGACGCCACGCTTGATCTGTCCTTGGCGCACAAGCGAGGTACAGGCGCGTTTGATTCCTTGCCAGCCCCAGAAGAGGCGTTCGGCGAAGGTACTTCTCGTTTCCAGATTACGACGGCCGATCTGTCTCTCAACCTCCCTTTTTCCTGGCAAGCGCCGTGGGGTAAGCAGGCATTGCGCTACACGTTCGCCGCGCGCGCCCAATGGAATGGCACGCCGTTGACGCCTCAAGACAGATTCTCAATCGGAGGACGCTACACCGTGCGGGGTTTCGACGGTGAAGTGACCTTGTTGGCCGAGAACGGCTGGTTTGTCCGTAATGAGCTTTCTGCAGCACTGGGGCAAAGCGGTCAGGAAGTCTACGTAGGCGCGGACTACGGACAAGTCGGGGGGCCTTCGGCAGCGCTGTTGACTGGCCGTCGTTTGGCTGGCGCGGCGACGGGACTGCGCGGTGCACTCGGACGTGTCTCCTATGAAGTCTTTGCCGGCACGCCGATTTCCAAGCCCGATCGATTCCAGACTGCCCGCGTGACAGCGGGTTTCAACCTAATGTGGTCGTACTGACAGCGGCGTTGCCGCATCCTGAAGAGAAGAAAAAAGAACATGAACCAATTGTGCTATCGCATCATCTTCAACAAAGCCCGCGGCATGCTCATGGCGGTTGCCGAAACTGTTCGTAACTGCACTGGAAGCTCTTCAGGAGGTGCTGAAGGGAGTCGTCGCCCTGCGCTAGCCATGGCACGTTTGAGCTGGATTGGATTGGCCGTGCTGACGCTGGTCGGCGCGACAATGACCTTGCTGCCGCGGGCGCAGGCGCAAATCGTGGCTGACCCTAATGCACCCCGCAATCAGCAGCCGGTTGTCGTAAATACCGCCAATGGCGTGCCGCAGGTCAATATCCAGACGCCGAGCGCGGCGGGTGTGTCGCGCAATACCTATAGCCAGTTCGATGTCCAGCGCAACGGCGCCGTCCTGAACAACTCCCGATCCGACGTGCAGACTCAACTGGGCGGCTGGATTCAGCGCAATCCGAATCTGGCCAACGGCACTGCTCGCGTGATTCTCAATGAAGTCAATTCCAGCAATCCAAGCTACTTGCGTGGATTCGTGGAGGTTGCAGGGGACCGCGCCCAGGTCATTATCGCCAATCCGTCAGGAGTGACCTGCGACGGATGCGGCTTCATCAATTCAGCGCGTACTACCCTTACCACCGGCGAAGTCATCATGAACGGCGGCAATCTTGACGGTTATGTGGTGCGTGGCGGACGAGTCAAAATCGAAGGGGCTGGAATGAGTGACGCCCAGTCCGACTATACCGAGATCATCGCGCGCGCCACAGAAGTAAACGCAGGTATCTGGGCGAAGGAATTGCATGTGACCGTGGGTGCCAATCGAGTCAATGCGGATCACACACAAGTGACGCCCATCGCCGCGCAGGATGCTGCGCCGGCGTTCGGCGTCGACGTGGCACAGCTAGGTGGAATGTATGCCAACAAGATTTTCCTTGTGGGCACAGAATCCGGAGTCGGCATGCGCAATGCCGGCAATATCGGCGCCGCCATTGGTGAAGTCTTGCTGACGGCTGATGGCCGCATTGAAAATAGCGGCACCCTGAATGCCCAGGACAAGATACGCATCCAATCTGCTGGCGTGGCCGCTAGCTCCGCCCACGGTGTAATCAATACCGGCAGCATCACCGCAGCAACGTCCGACGTTACCTTGAGTACCGACGGTCGAATCGACAATGGAGGTGCGGTAACGGCCCAGACTTCCATCAGCGCCACTGGACAAGATGTGTACAACAGCGGAACGTTGAGCGCAGCAGGAAGTGCGGTCGACGTCGTCGCCAGCGGAATGATCGACAACAGCGGCGCCATTCTCGCCCAGACCGATGTTCGTCTTACTGGCGTTGATGTCAAGAATGCCGGCAGTATTGCGGCCGCCAACGGCGACGTTACCGTTGCCGCAAGTGGTGCTGTCGACAATAGCGGTTCGATGACTGCTCAGAGCAATGTCAATATCACGGCGCAATTGCAGAATCCGAATGGAAGTCCTGCGTTGCGCAACGACGGTACCTTGAGTGCAGTGAACGGAAGCCTTGCGGTCAACACAGGCGGAGGTATTGATAACGCGGGCACCATGGTCGCGCGCAATGATGTACGTCTGAGTTTGTCAGGGGCTAACGGCACGCCGGCCAATATGAACAACCGTGGCAGTATTAATGCGATCCAGGGACTGTTAAAGATTAACGCGGACGGCAGCATCGACAATGCCGGTTCCCTGATTGGCCAGGCGGCAATTGACATCGCAGCACGCCACGTTGGGGCCGCCGCGGGGCAAGCGGGTCTGCGCAATGGCGGTATGATCAGCGTGGCCGGTGGCGCGATTTCCCTCGCGATTACCGGCGCTGTCGAAAATGGCGGGAAAATTCTCGCCAGAGATGGCGTAGACATGCGTGTCGCAAGCGGATCAGGCAGCAATGGCATCGATGGCCGCTATGGCTTGCGCAATACGGGCGACATCGGCGCGAGCGCCGGCGTCGTCCAACTCAATATCGACGGCGGTGTGAGCAACACGGGCGCGGTGATAGGCCAGAACGGCGTAGTCATTGCAACACGCAACGTATCCGGCCAGCAGTTCGCCGGCGGCCAGTTTGATATCGACAACAGCGGCAGTATTCAGACAGCCGACGGTAAGGCGCAATTGGGCGCTGACGGGCGCGTCACCAATAGCGGTACGATCACGGCAACGCAGGCGGTAGACGTGGACGCCGCCAATCTTGCCCGGGGCACGTTTGCAGGAAGCGACGTGGCCGTAACTAACAACGGCACCATCACTGCCACGGCCGGCGCATCCACGCTGGTTGCCAACGGCGGCATACGCAACAGCGGCACTATTGCCGCACAAAGCGACGTGAACCTGACAGCGCGCAACGCGGCCGCTTCGTTGTACAACGAAGGAAAGATCCAGTCTACCGGTGGTACCGCGTCGCTGATCGCCGATGGGCAGCTGAGTAACACGGGGACGGGCACCATCACAGCGAAGACGCTGAGCATTTCTGCGCAAGATGTGGTGAACGACGGTAGCATCGGTGCCCAAGCGGCCGCTTCATTGGCCTCACGCAGCGGCTTCCACCAATCCTCGGCGGCCGCCTTCGTCGCCAACGGCAATATGGTATTGAACCTGGCAGGCAACTATTCCAACGCTGGGCAATTGCGAGCGGGAACACTGTCGTTGTCGGCGGCCCAGATCAGCAATCTCAATACGGCAGCAATCCAGGCAGACACCATTACCATCAATGGCAGCGGGACGCTTACCAACGCCGGCGAGATCAGTTCACGAAATCTGCTCGATATCACTGCACCGACCGTCGATAACACGGGCGTTATTCTGGGCGGTGATCTGGTCGTGCGTGCTCAGACGTTGAACAACACCGGCAACAATGCGTTGCTGGGTGGCGGCAACAGCATGTCACTATGGGTGACGAATCTTCTTTCCAATCGCAACAACGCGGTCATTTACAGCGCTGGGAGTATGGCGATCGGTGCCAATGATCAGCGCGATGCAAACGGTCTGGTAAACGGTACGACGCAAATCACCAACGAAGATTCGATTATCGAGGCTGGCGGCTACATGGAGATGGCGGCCGTCAATTTGCGTAATACCCGCAGCGGTGTGGGGGTGGCTACGGTGCAGACACTCGATGAGACATACGCAATGCGAATTCCTTCGTGGTGGCACAACGGCGGTAACCAGATGTACTACAAGCCCGACTCATCGAATTTCAACGCCTATGAGATCTTGTATGTCAATCCGGCCGATGTGCTGGAGACCAAGAACATCATTACGCCGGATGGCTACGTCATCGGTCGGGCGGTTATCAGGACACACGCCGACGACAGTGTCTTCTATAAAGGGATTTCTTCTAACTGGGCCACCTTTGGACAGATCAGCCGCGGGGGCGCCACGGACGGCACACGCGTGGTGTACTTCACAGCACAAAGCAACAATGTCAGTAATCCTGACAAGGTCGCCGGAGGTGATGATCCACGCGACGGTCGTAGCGATATCAACTGGGAGCCCCTGCCCGGATACTCGAACCAGTACGGAAATTGTACGACGAATTGTATTCGCTTCGTAGCAGAACAAGACTATACCGATCCTAACACCATCTTCCGGCGCGACACTCAACGTTACCTCGCGCAAGAACATGATGCGCTGGAACTCACCCGCAATGCGCATCACACGGCCACCGAAGACAGGCTGGCGAGCGGCGCCGGTGCAGTTGCGGAGATTCGCGCTGGCGGTAACGCACGCATCAACATCGGCCAGTCATTGAGCAACGAATTCAGCAATATTGTGGTGAACGGCAGCTTGTGGTTGGGCGGAGCTAACGCAAACATTTCCAATCTTGGGCAAACCTTGTATCGCAGGCACAGCTTTGACGGCACCTTCACGACGACAGGGGGCGTTGTCACTGCCTACAGCATGCCGGATATCTCCGAAGTGATTGGTACAACTCAGGGGGCGATTGTGGGTAATGGCGGCGTTACCATTATTGCGAACAATTTCAGCAATGCCGATCTTTCCGCGGGCAGCGCCGCCAATATCCGCAACGATATTACTCCAGCGACGGGCAGCGGCCAGTCGATCGGCGGTATGCTGGGGGGCGTCGCCACACGCTCCGGCAGTAACGCGCCAACCGGCGGCGCGCTCCCCTCAGGTTCAAGTCTTCCGACGATGAGCGGATTCCCCGCCGGCGCTCTTTTCCCGCAAAACGGCAATGTGCCGGTTCCGCTTCGCCCTGGAGTCCTGTTCCAGCCGTCCGCTGGCGGCAGCTATCTGCTGGAAACGCGTTCGCAGTTCACCGATCATCGTACCTGGTTGAGCAGCGACTATTTGCTGACCGCGCTGAATGTGGATCCAAGCACGGTGCAGAAGCGCTTAGGCGACGGCTACTATGAGCAACGCCTAGTGCGAGAGCAGATTGCACAGCTCACCGGCAAGGTCACCGGCGCCGCCAGCGACGACAGTCAATATCAAACCTTACTCAGCAACGGCGTCAGCACAGCACAAGCCTGGGGATTGCGTCCAGGCGTGGAGCTGACGCCCGACCAAGTTAGTCATCTGACTAGCGATATGGTCTGGCTGGTAAGTCAAACCGTTACGTTGCCAGATGGTAGTACCCAGGATGTCCTAGTGCCGCGCGTATATCTGGCGCATTTGGACGACAGCGCGCTTCAGAGCACCGGCGCTCTGGTCAGTGGTTCTAACGTCACCATCCAGGCCGCCAACATCACCAACAAGGGAGGTATGATCGACGGGCGCGCCGACGGTACGGGACGTACAGTGCTGGTCGCTTCGAACGATCTGGCCAATCTGGGCGGCGGTATTCGCGGCGACGACATTGTCATCAGCGCGGGCGGCAATGTTCGCAACGAAACGCTTACTGTCCAGCAGACTTATGCGAATGGCCAGACTAGCGGCAGCTTTACTTCTCTTTCAAATACAGCTGATATTACGGCAGGAAAAAATCTGACAATCACTGCCGGAGCAGATATCAACAACGTCGGGGCTGCGTTGACAAGCGGACGATCTGGCGATGCTGGTGCAGGCGCTCTCACGTTGAACGCCGGTCGTGACATCAATTTGAATACGGTTAAGACCGGCAGCACCTATGATATCAACTTCAATGGCTATGTCGGGCACGACAAGAGCACCAATAACGTCGGCGCAACGGTAAGTGCTGGTGGAGATCTCCAGATCGTCGCACAACGAGATGTCAGTATGACTGCGGCCCAAGTCGCTATTGGCACAGATGGTAGTGGTAGCGGCTCAATCCTGGCGGGTCGTTCCGTTACGATTGGTGCCGCACTTAATGAGTCCGAATCAATAAGGACTCGCTCCCAATCCGGTTCTTTTGCGCAATTTGAAAGCCAAGCCATAGATGTGGTCGCTAGCCAGATAGGCGCTGCTGATGGACTCAGCATCAAGGCAGGCGTGCTGGAAAATGCAGATGTAAAAATCGCCGCTAGCAACATTAGCGCGGGCAAGGAGCTCAGCATTGCTGCTAGTGGAAATATCAACGTCGTATCTGAGGATGCATTCCGTAGTTATAGCGAATATGCCACGAGCTCGTCCAAGAGCTTCTTATCTAGCAGGAGTAGTACTGGCTACGGGAAACAAGCCTATTCCGACGCCATTGGCAGCAACCTGAGCGGCGATAGTATCGTGATGCAAGCCGGAAAAGACCTGAACATCACCGGCAGCAATATTGTGTCAAACGCAGATACCACGCTTTCTGCAGTCAACAACGTAACGATTTCTGCTGCTGCCGAAAGATTCCAAGAAGTCCATCAACATAGCGAGAAAAAATCCGGTTTTGCCGCGAGTTTTGGTGCGGGTGTCGCCAGCATTGGTTACAGTAAAACTAGTGCCAACGGCGAGAGTAGTTCGGAGTCGGTGACTCAGCAAGGGTCAACCATTGTCTCCCTCAATGGAAATACGAAAATTCAGGCCGGTCAGCAATTGCGGGTCACTGCCTCCGATATCGGTGCCGGTAACGACCTCACACTGATTGGGAAAAGCATCGATCTTACTGCTGCACAAAACACCAGTGTCGAGCACAGCACGCAAGAGAGCAGCTCTAGTGGTTTCTCGGTTGGAATAACGTATAACCCTCTCGCAGCCTTCAAAAATGCCTATCAGCAAAGCGCTCGCGGCAACCCCAGCACCAGCTTCCTCGGACAGGCCACGAAACGTGCCGATGCCACGGTCGATGGTGTTTCAGCCGCTACCACGGCTGTTGTAGTACAAGCCGGATCACGCAGCGCTAACAGCAACCAGGACTATGCCACCAGCAGCGCCAAGGTCAGCACTCTCACGGCCGGCAATAACCTGACTCTGCTTGCTACCGACGGCAGTATCACCAGCCAGGGCACTGCGATGAGTGCGGCAGGCGACGCTTTGTTGATCGCTAAAAACAACATCACGCTCGATGTCGCGCGCAGCTATGAAACTCAGGGGCAGACCAACATCGCCAACGGCTGGAGTTTGGACAATCGCGGCACCTTGCCGGTCGGGATGTTCAATAACAATGGCAAGGGCGACGGCACCACCACCACCGTCATTGGCACCAGTCTCTCGGTTGGCCGCACTGCCTCGCTTTCGACGACCCAAGGTGACATCACCCTCACTGCCGCCAATCTGGTCGCTAACGGCGATCTCAGCATCAGCGCTGCCAAGAGTCTCACCATTCAAAGCGGTCAGGACATTCTGGCCAATGCCAATAAGAGCAACAATCAGGCAATTGGCAAGGTCGTTGTCTCTGACACTGAGCGCTTCTCGGGCTACCACACCGAGAAGAGTCAGGACGACAATAGCGGCGTCACCCAGGTCGCCAGCAATGTTGGCAGCTTGCAAGGCAACGTCAACCTGCGTGCCGGTGATAGTTATACCCAGACCGCCAGCAACGTTCTGGCAGCCAATAACATAGACATCAATGCCAAGGCTATCACCATCAACACGGGTGACAACACCGGCAGCAATAATCAAAACAGCGACAGCCTCAAAATCGGCGCATTCGCGCGCATCAGCTCACCGCTGATTGACCTGGCCAACAACATCGAGAACGCCAAGAAGTCCGATGGCCGCCTGCAAGCCATGCAGACCCTGGCAGCGGCAGCGAATGGTTACCAGGTGGTGAGTGCCATGACCGGTGGCAGCGGCGACCTGATCAAGGGTGAAGTCGGGGTCGGCTTCGCGACCGCCAACAGCGAAGACCACACTCGCTATACGCAGGCTCAGGGAAGCACGATTCAAGGGGGTGGCAACGTCAACCTGACGAGCACTGAGGGCGATATCCACGCCACCGGAGCCAGCATCGCCGCCGGCAGTACCTTGACCCTGGATTCGGCACGCGAAATACTACTGGATGCCGCTCGAAGCACCGTCGTCAGCAATGGCGACAATCACAGCGCTGGCGCCGAAATCGGCGTTGGCTTCTCGGTTGGTGCCAAAACCGGTGTCTATGCCTACATCAGTGCGAACATCGGTAACGGCCGCTACGACTATAACGCACTCACCAACAGCAACACGCAATTGAGCGGCGATACCGTCACTCTCAAATCGCAGGGTGACACGACGCTCAAAGGTGCCACCGTCCACGCAGATACCATCAATGCTCTCACCGGCGGCAAGCTGACGATTGAATCGGTGCAAGACCAGATCACGCAGCATAGTGAGCAGAGTAGTGTCGGTGGTCGCCTGCAGATCGCCTTCGGGACTGCCTGGGAAGCTTCCGGCAGCCTGTCGCAATCAACTGCCAACGGCAGCAGCAGCTTTGTAAATCAACAGTCGGGCCTGTTCGCCGGCAACGGTGGCTACCACGTCGTCGCCGACACCATCGCCCTGAAAGGCGGCGCCATTGCCAGTAGCAATGCAGGTAATTCGGATCTGAGCACTAAATCGATCAGCTTCGAGGACATTACCAACAAGATGGAATACTCCGCGGACACGATGAGTATCTCTGGTAGTTTTGGTGGCAGCCTTAAAAAGGCCGATAGCACGGGCGGCACCTCAACACAAAATGCCAGCGAGGCTGGCAAAACGTCACAGGATAGCAAGGGTGCCCCAAGTCCTAATTTGACTCCCGGCATCATGTTGCAAGACAGCGGTAGCGCCAGTTCTACCACTTACGGGACTTTAACCGACGGTAAGATCAACATCGGCGGCCAAGCCACGGGCAGCGCCGCTGGTCTAGGTGCCCACACTGATTTGGCGACAGCGCATACCGCAATTGAGGCCTTGCCGGACTTAAGAAACGTGATGAAGGAACAGCAGGCCATGGCCGCGGCTGCCAACACGGTAATCGGTACGAGCGCGCAAATTGCTGGCGATATTGCCAATAGTCAGGTTAAGGATGCAGTTGCTAGAGGAGATGCTGAAGCGGTAATCAACTGGGGGCCGACAGGTGACTACACTCGTGCCCTAAAAACCGTGACGGCAGTGTTAATCGGGGGACTTGCGGGTCAGAGCGCAGCGCAACTGGCGGCCAGCGCGAGTGCTCCTTATCTCGCCAATGCCATCGGCGATTATTTCTCACAACCTGGAAATGAGAATAAGACAGCACAAGTAATATCTCATGCTGTGCTGGGAGGTATCCTCGCTGCTGCCAATGGCGGTAGTGCCGGGGCGGGGGCGGTTGCTGGCGCAGCAGGAGAATTGGCCACACAAGCGATCGTCCGGGAGTTGTATCCAGATGCCTATGACGAAGATGGTGCCTTCCACCCGGAAAAACTAACGGGCAAACAACTCAATACCGTGATTGCGCTATCTACGGCAGTGGGCGCGGCATTGGGTGGAATCACTGGAGGAACGACGTTTGATGCGCTCGTAGCGGGGAATATTGCGGGAAATGCTGCTGAAAATAATTTTCTTAAACATGCCGACGCGGCAGCAATGAAGAAGGAAGTAAATGCTTGCCAAGCCAAATCAGAAGGTTGCAAGGACGATGAAGTTATGTCCATCGTTAAGAAATATAAAGCGATCTCTGACGCAAATATGGCGACCGTGCAGTCCTGCATTAAGTCCGGTGACGTGCAATGCGTCCAAGACAACCTGAAACAGGCTGCCAGTTCCAGTGAAGTAAAGGTTTTGCCCGTTGGCTATACTGTGCAGGAAAACATATTTGTTGGCAGGCAGGACAATGTAAATTCTTATGGTTCGGTAAACGGAAATGCCAGTTTATTTGGGACAGATGTAGATCAGGCTGCTGATGTCGCAAAATTCCGCCAAGATAATTGCACCGGCATATCGGGTGGGGCTTGCGATAGTTTGGTGCAGGAGGCCATTAACTATCGATTGATGCGGATGGCGTCATTGACCGCAGTCGGGGCAGCAACTTCTGCGGCTGTCAATGCAGCCAAGGGATTAAAGTTGCCGCCCAAGATAACGGCAGGCAGTGGACCAAGGGTAGTCACTGCTCTTGACATTCCGGAAATTGTCAATCAGGCGGCAAAGCCGTATGGAACTCTCGGCCAAACAGCAAGCGTGAATAGCAACGCCGAGCTGAATACTCTTTTTGGAAAATTAACCGAAGGAGGAAATGCGCCCGTATTGAAATCATATGGCACAGAAGTAACTCTTGTAGATGGAACAACGGTTACATTGAGAAGTTTCTCTGACGCAGGTGGTGCAACAATTGATATTAATTACAAAGGGTCATTAGGGGGCAAAAATTTTAAAGTGCATGTTAATCAATAAGGTGTGTATGTTAGAAAACTATCCACAAATGGTCATAAATGATTTATTCGAAGAGGGGGACAGGGACTATCATTTTTTTTACGAATTTTTTGGATTTGTGGGATATATATATCCAGAGCCCTATATGAAAAATCCAATTGATTTGAACAAGAACGCACAACAACAATTGGCAGACGTATTTTTGTTAACGAGCTTTTTAATAGCGTCCAATGCATACGTCGGCTTTCACATGAAAGAGTACGGGAAGCTGGACAGGACGTTTTCAACCCCCAAAGCGTTTGATGATTTTATTCAAAAATCCGCTGCTGACGACCCCAATTATTTTGAACGAATTACGGCCGAAGATAGATATACGGTTGGATTAGTGAAGATTCAAGCTGGCGCAAAGGCCCCACCGATAACACCTGAGATACAGAAAATCTTTGGAGCTTTCTCTAGCGGGACCACAAATGAAAGTCCGTTGGAAAAACCACTTGGCTCTTGGAAGAAATTTTGGCGGAGATAAAAGGCAGCGGTTGATGTCGCAGGAAAGCTCGTTGAACTACTCGGAATTATTCGACGCTGGTACATTCATAACCTGGTCCCATTGCGAGACCTTACCAAGTGTTTATGGCTAGAAATCCATTGGGCCTTTAGTTGTTGAAGGTCTGCTTCTGGCCGATTGCGGACGCTGGTCTTATTCAGCACGAGCATTCAATGCTTCACGCAACATCCTGGCAACACGCTGAGCCTCTTCAACTAACGCGGGGCGATTTTCATGACTCCAACTGTCGTCACACCAATCGCAGTTATTCCAAAGATTTCCCATCCAAGGCTCTTTTAATTTGCTTAAAGATTCTGGCTCAGGGACGCGGTTAAGGCGAATGTTGAATGTCGTATCCAAATTCTCAACAAGCTTACATAAAATGCTGACAGACAATTTTCTGGCAACAAAATCGTCCAATGCTCGCATCAGTGCTCCCTGTGCATAAGGTAGCGCCTCCCATGAGATTGGCGTAAACCTGTTTAACTTCCAGGCAAGCTTCAGCGTAAGCGAGGCGGCTTCGCTCGCTGTTGTACAGGTGTAAAAGTCCCAAATATCAGGATGGGCTTCGCCCTGGTCGGCATTGGCTGCATCGGCTACAGTCGGGAGTTCTTCCAACATGCCGACCCCGCACCAAAATTCGACAGCGACTCTATTTAGTTCTTCACGCCAATTAGTCATAAAAATGCAGTGGAAAAGCAGCTTCTGGCCGATAGCCGCTGTTCGAGTGATGTACCCACGTCGTCATTAGCGGGTTGTCTGTTCTGGAAGCGGCCTCTATTCGATATCAAGTTTTTGTCGATATTCGCTGCGGTGATGCATAAACCGATGATAGGACATCCGTAAATGCAACTGCATCACCTGGCGAGCAAGTTCTCCATCGCGAGCATTGATAGCCAATAATAAATCTTGGTGATGGTGAAGACTTTGTTCAAGTTCAGCGCGAGTGCATAGGTAGAATGAACGCACGATGATAGGCATATCAATAATTGTTTCCAACATTGAGCGAAGCCTTGGCGAGGCTGAATATTCCAAAATCGTGCGATGGAAGATGCTATTGGCGGCCTGAATTTTCCCAATTGAACTGGCCCCTCCATTTTTTATCGCTGCAGCCATACTCTCATTGCTCTCGCGCAGAATAGATAGCATCTCCTCGTTCCCACGCTCTGCAGCAAGACTGGCCGCGTAAGGCTCCAAGAGCATCCGAAGCTGAAACGTCTCTTCGATATCCCACTCGCTCCACTCTGCAACGTGAATACCTTGTCCCGCATCCGCTGTCGCAAGCCCTTCCTCAACAAGACGTCGTAACGCGGTACGAACCGGGGTGCGACTCAGGCCAAGCTCGCGAGCAAGCGGCTCTTCCTTTAGTTGCGTACCAGGCTTGTACTGTCCGCCCACGACGCGCTGCCGCAATACCTCATAAACCTTGTCTTTTCCACGCTCCACCTTAGCTGCTCCTGTACTGACGGTTGATGGCGGATTCTATATGTCCGTTTACAGGTATTCAATTGTATTCAAGCCCTGAGCGACACAAGCTCACAACTGTTTTAAAAATGTACTTATTTTCCATTTTTAACTTTAATTAACAATGATATTTGCATTATTTGTATTTATTTTGTATTCTATAAAAAATTAGACAAATTGGAGACAACAATGCACGTCGCAATTATTGGAATGGGCGAAGTGGGCCGCTGCTATGCCAAAGCCCTGCACGCAATTGGTATCACGCTGAGCTTGTGTGAAGCCCATCCCTCACTTGCCGCAAGTGAACTGGCCTCCCAATGGGGTCTGCCTCTAAATTCAAAACCTGATATTTGGCTTAAAAATGTTCAGTGGGTGATTTCCTGTGTCACGGGGACACAAGCGCTCAACGTTGTAGAACAAGTAACGCCGTTCCTGTCTGTCGGAGCAGGCCTGGCCGATTTGACGACCGCCAATCCCGCAACCAAGAGAAAAGCCGCTACAACGGCAAAAACTCACGGAATTTCCTATGTTGACGTTGCCATCATGGGCGCCATATCTCTGAATTGGGAAAAAACACCTCTGTTGGCTGCGGGTACCAAAAGCGACGAGTTCAAAGCGCTCTTGGAATCCGTCGGTGGCCGCGTTCAGGTTATTGATGGCGCCAACCCTGGGGACGCTATCTCCTTGAAGATTCTGCGAAGCATTTTCACCAAGGGCATGGAAGCGTTGGCCGTTGAGCTACTCATGAGCGCCGAGAAGCAAGGCGTGCGCGAAGAGCTATACCGGCAACTCAAAGACATTGATGAAACGCCGCTCCGCAACTTTATAGACATGCTGGTTCGCACCCATGTGATTCACGCAAAGCGCCGTGCCCATGAAGTCCACGATGCAAAACAAGAGTTGGATGCGCAACAATTGCCGTCTCTCGTTCTGCCCGGTGTTGAGCAACGATTCAACGCGACCGCGGCAATGCTTGAAAAGAACGGTATCGGGGTCGAGACCCCGAACGTCGAGCAAGCCCTTTCCTGGCTGCTGGCCAACACCACAGCTGCCCAATAAATCCGATTCACTTCATACGAGTTTTATCATGACTACTAAAGAACAAATTATTCAGCTGCGTGACCTCGGGTCCGCTACCGTCTATGAAGCACAAGGCGCCAAGGGAGCCCTCGACCATGGCATGAAGCCGATTGACCCGACCTCGCGTCTGGCCGGTCCGGCACTAACAGTCGACGTTCGTCCCGGTGACAACTTGGTGCTGCACTACGCCGTTTTGCAGGCACAACCAGGGGATGTTCTAGTCGTTGATGCCAAGGCATTCATGGAAGCTGGCCCGTGGGGAGACGTGCTGACGGTCTTGGCCATGAAAAAGGGTATCGCCGGCCTGGTGGTGAACGGCTGCGTGCGCGATGCCAACACGATTATTGGCTTGGGTTTCCCGGTATTTTGCCGGGGTCTCTCAATTAAGGGAACCGGCAAGCATCAACCTGGCAAGGTTAATGTTCCTATCGTTATCGGGGACGTCGTCATCAATCCAGGCGACATTATCGTCGGTGACCGTGACGGCCTGGCTGTTGTGGCGAAGGACGAAGTCGATTCAACCATCGCAAACAGCATTGCCCGCGAAGACAAAGAAGAGAAGATGCGCAAGGACATCGAAGCAGGCGCGTCAACCGTCGAGTTGATGAACCTCGGTGGAATTCTGAAGCAATACGGCTTAGTCTGACCCGAGTCCGCAAGGGAAGCGTCGATAAACTCACTTACGCTTCCCATTTAATCTACCGCTCAGCCAGCGGCAGATAGCTAACAAAAATAATAAAACAAAATAATTAAATCGTTGAAGGAGACTTTATGGATGCGGTAATAACTGAAGGTAAGAAAACAAAGACCCATTTCAGGTGGGTCATCGGTGCATTGATATTCATCATTTATACAGTGGCTGCTGCAGACCGTGCAAACTTGGGCGTCGCCCTGCCGTTCTTGCGTAAAGAATTCGTCATGTCGAACACGGAAGCTGGTGGTCTAGCCAGTATCTTCCTGTTCGCCTATAGCTTAGCCCAGTTACCATCCGGGTTAGCGTACACCCGCTTTGGCATCCCAAAGTTGTTCTCCTTGGCTATGTTGGTGACGTCTGTATTTACCGGCCTGATTGGGACTGCAACCTCACTCCTGATGCTGAAAGTTTATCGCTTTGGCCTAGGTCTTGCCGAGGGCCCTCTTCCAATCGGTATTACTTCGACCATTAATAACTGGTTCCCGCCACGCGAAAAAGGGACGATGACGGGCATCTTCTTAGCTGCGGCGAAGTTCGGCCCGGTTCTCGTTCCTCCGGTGTGCGCCGTGATTATTCATTACCTGGGCTGGCGCTACATTTTCTACATCTTCGCCCTACCCGGAATTCTCCTCTCCGTCATTTGGTACTTAGTAGTGAAGAATCGGCCTTCGGAAAGTCGCTTCGTCTCTGCCGAAGAACTCGAGCACATCAATGACCCACACGGTCTTGCCGCAAAAGCGCACGCAAATACAAAGAAACGTGACTTCGCTACATTGGACCGAATGATTCGCACTCGCAAGGTTGCGACGGTGGAGAAGACCAAAGATATTTTCCGCTCGTGGAACATCATGGGCGCGTCTCTTGGTTATTTCTTTATGACTGCAATTGTCAACGTCCTGCTGGCGTGGATTCCGACTTACCTCATCAGCGTGAAGAACTACTCCATCACCAACATGGGCCTGGTCGCCGCCGCTCCTTGGGTAGGTGCCGTCATCGGTAATCTGCTGGGTGGCATGTTAACCGACCGTTGGCTAGACAAACGTCGCAAGCCAGCAATGCTAATTTCTGCGTTTTTTACCACTATCATGATGGTCGTTCTAGTCAACTCCCCAGCCGACCCATTACTTTATGGCGTGCTATTGCTGGTGACTGGTGTTCTACTTAATATTGGCTACTCGACTTACATGGTCTATCCGATGGGCATGACTTCTAAACAGGTCTATCCGATGGCTAGCGCGATGGTCAATACACTAGGACAGTTGGGTGGTGCTTGTGCACCGCTAGCAGCCGGCTTCCTCCTAGATAACTACAACTGGAACTACGTGTGGTTCTTCTTGGCGGGATGTTCGATTTTGTGCTTCATCACTTTACTGACCATTGCCGAGCCAAAACAAGATTAAAACGACGCTCTCCATTTTAAGATTGTGAATTCAAAAACTTACCAAATTAAAAGCCCGCTCATGCGGGCTTTTTTTCCTCCTGCGTATGTCTATTCTTAGCCGTAGTCCAAAAAGATATGCAAAATTTACCTCACTCTGCAGCTCGTATTTAGACTTCGTATCAACACGTTAGCTTGGCGCACTATTCTTGAGCACAACAGCCTCAGAAGAGAAGCGTGGCTTGTACATCGGCAGCCTTAGCCGCCATCAGGGTCAGAAGACCCATTATTCCACGCAAGCTTTTTCTTTTAAACATGACATCCCCTCAGTGTCCGTGACTAGCCTTCGCCACCCTGTCAGGTTGGGCAGTCTGGCGGCTCAGCATCAACGTAACAACCGCTGACAGTGCCAACGAGGCAGCTACGACATACAAGCCTGCCGCGTAGCCGCCTGTAACGTTCTTAAGCCAACCGATAGCAAACGGCCCGACGAATCCGCCCAAGTTACCCAAAGAGTTAATCATCGCAATGCCAGCTGCTGCGCCTGCCCCTGAGAGGAATGTGCTGGGCATCGCCCACAGCGGAGCCTTCGCCGAGCTGATGCCGACATTCACAACAATCAAAGACAACACGACGAATAATGCGGTGGTGGCATTGCCTGCCAGTAGAAATCCAACGCATGCCACGACACAGGGAATCACGACGTGCCAAGTGCGCTCGCCGCTACGGTCAGAATGGCGTGCCCAGAGCACCATTGCCACAACAGCCACAACACTTGGAACACCTGTCAGCAGACCAGTCTCGAATGGGGTGAAACCAAACTCCCGAATCATGAGTGGTGCCCAGAGCCCCAAGGTATAGAGGCCTGCGGAAGTGCCGAAGTAAATTAAAGCAAGAGCTAGTACGCGTAAGTCTTTTAATGCGCTCCAAGCGCTGGCAGTGTGACCGTGGCCGCCCTTCTTGGCATCCGCTTCCGACTTTAACCGAGCCACCAGCCATGCACGCTCGTCCTGTGCCAACCAATGAGCTTGTTCCGGCTTGTCTGTCATGTATTTCAACACTACGAAACCCAGAATGACGGCTGGTGCAGCTTCAATGATGTAGAGCATCTGCCAGTCCTTCAAACCGAATAAGCCAGGCAGTTGCATGATGGCGCCAGACAATGGCGACCCCAGTGCTACCGAAATTGGGGCTGCGGCCATAAACCACGCCGCGGCGACTGCACGCTGCTTGGCAGGAAACCACAGGGAAAGATACAGAATGATGCCCGGGAAGAAGCCGGCTTCAGCCACGCCTAACAGGAAGCGCAGCAAGTAGAAGCTGTTGGGGCCAACCACAAATGCGGAAATTGCAGAGATGATGCCCCAAGTAATCATGACTCGCGCAATCCAGATACGCGCGCCGACTTTGTGCAGAATCAGATTGGAAGGTACTTCGAAGAGGAAGTAGCCGATGAAGAATAGGCCACCACCCAGCCCGAAAGCCGTGGGTGACAACCCCAAGTCTTTATTCATTGTGATGGCCGCGAATCCGACGTTGACGCGGTCAAGGAAGCTGATGAAATAGAGCAGCATCACAAAAGGAATGATGCGCAACATGAGTTTTCGCGAAACGCGCTCTTCGATTTCAGTTTTCATTGTCTCCTCCTTGGAGGTTAAGTCCGTTTAAGAAATTGGTACTCGTGCTATCTGTTAATTGAGTTATGTTTGATAGCTTCTTTTGTTCCGGCGCTGCCCACTGCTAAGTCATGTCCTCCTCATGCGATTTGTGCAAGACGCAGTAAATTCGTTGTTCCGGGGGCACCAAACGGCATCCCCGCAGAAATCACAACGGTTTGACCTGTGTAGCCGAATCCTTCCGCGCTGACTGTGCGACATGCGAGTTCGCTTACCTCTCCGGCATCCACGACTTCGTGACATAACACCGGGTGAACACCCCAAACCAGGGCCAAGCGGCGAGCTGTAGTGCGATTGGGTGTCATGCCGAGAATTGGCGTACTTGGTCGTTCGCGGGCCATCCGAAGGGCCGAATAACCCGAGGTTGTGTAGGCGACGGTTGCTGCGGCATTCAGCAGACCTGCGACGTGCCGCATGGCGTAACCGATGGCGTCAGAGAATTCGGCCTTTGGAGCTGAGTGGGAAGCGGCGATGGCTTCGCGGTAATAAGGGTCTTGTTCGGTGCGACCGATAATGAGGTCCATTGTGCGAACGGCCTCTACCGGCCATGCACCGCTGGCAGATTCGGCCGACAACATCACCGCATCGGCGCCATCATAGATAGCAGTCGCCACGTCTGATGCTTCTGCTCTCGTAGGCACCGGCGCGGTGACCATCGACTCAAGCATTTGCGTCGCAACAATCACCGGCTTACCGGCGCGGCGGCAAGCTCGAACAATTCGTTTCTGCAGGGCAGGAACTTGTTCTGCCGGGAGTTCGACGCCTAAGTCACCACGGGCAACCATGACAGCGTCCGCTTCACTGACGATTTCATCTAAGAATGTGATGGCAGCCGGCTTTTCCAGCTTTGCAACAATAGCCGCGCGCTCGCCGGCAATGGCTCGTACCTCTTGGATATCTTCAGGGCGTTGGACGAACGAAAGCGCGACCCAGTCCACACCAAGCTCCAAACCGAATTCCAGGTCACGACGGTCCTTAGCCGTCATCGCTGACACGGGCAGAACTACGTCCGGAACATTTACACCCTTGCGCTCGGACAGCAAACCACCTACTTCGACCAACGTCTCGGCAAAATCGAGGCCGCAGCGCAGCACCTTCAGACGAATACGGCCATCATCGAGCAGAAGCCGGGTACCGGCCTTCAATGCAGCAAAGATTTCAGGATGAGGCAGCGCCACGCGGCTCACTGTTCCAGGCGTCGTGACGTCGAGGTCCAAATGGAACGCGGCGCCAGCTTGCAACAGCACAGGGCCTGCCAGGAAGGTGGCAATCCGCAGCTTCGGTCCCTGAAGGTCTAGCAACACGCCGATTGGACGCTGCTTTTCCGATTCGATATCGCGAATCAGTTGAAGACGCTGGCGATGGTCTTCATGACTGCCATGACTGAAGTTCAGACGAAAGACATCTACGCCCGCGTCGAAAAGAGCCGCAATCGTCGCGCGGTCACTGCTAGCTGGGCCGAGAGTGGCGACAATCTTTGCGTTACGCTGACGGCGCATGGCTGACTCCCTTGTTGGTTTGTTGTGTGTTGCCAGGTGCATCAATGAAGATGGCTCGAAAATCATTCACATTGGTCATAGTTGGGCCGGTAATGACAGAGTCACCGAGTGCCTGGAAGAAGCTATGTGCGTCGTTATTCTCGAGACTGGTCATTGGTGACTGACCGAACTCACGTGCGCGGGCCAACGTATCTGGGCGTAATAAGGCACCTGCAATTTCTTCTCGGCCATCCACGCCATCGGTGTCGCCTGCGAGCGCATGCACTCGCGCTTCGCCGTTTAGTGCGATACCCATCGAGAGCAGGAATTCAACATTGCGTCCTCCTTTACCGTTTCCACGCACCGTGACAGTGGTCTCACCACCTGAAAGAATCACGCAAGGTGCCGAGAACGGCTTATCGCCACGTGCAACCTGGCGCGCAATCGCCGCCATGACTTTGCCTACGTCGCGCGCTTCACCTTCTATTGCATCCGACAGAATATGAGCAGCCACATCATGTTGTGCGGCAAAGGCGGCGGCGGCTTCGAGAGCCATTTGCGGAGTGGCAATCAGGTGTGTCTCAACACGCGCCAAGCGCGGGTCACCAGCTTTGGGCGATTCGGCGGTACCGTCAACCAACATAGCTCGCGCATGCGGTGGCAGCACAATACGGTAACGGTCAACGATGGCCAGAGCATCATTACAAGTCGTCGGGTCCGCGACCGTGGGCCCGGACGCGATGTCGTGCAGTCCGTCCGCAGGGACGTCTGAAATCAACAGATTCAGAACGCGTGCAGGATGGCAGGCAGTAGCCAGACGGCCGCCTTTGATGGCGGAGAGATGGCGGCGTACGCAGTTCATCTCGGAAATTGATGCACCGCTATCGAGAAGAGCTTGGTTAATGCGCTGCTTGTCGGTAAGAGTCATCCCTTCGATAGGTAATGGCAACAAGGCCGAACCACCGCCTGAAATCACGCATACGACAAGGTCATCGGGGGTAAGCCCGTTGACAAGCTGCATCATGCGTGCGGCCGCAAGCAGACCATTCTGGTCAGGGACCGGATGTGCGGCTTCCACAATCTCAATGCGTTCACATGAGATGCCATAGCCATAACGAGTCACCACGAGACCTTCGAGCTTACCTGGCCAGTTATTCTCAAAAGCGCGGGCCATCGCTGCAGACGCTTTGCCAGCACCGATAACGATGACCCGTCCGGCAGGCGCTTTTGGCAGAAACTTGGGAATACGGACGGCAGGCTGCGCTATCGCGATAGCTGCATCGAACATACCTTTCAACAGGCGGTCAATAGCAGCCCGCTCGGACCGCTTGCCGTCTTGTGTTTTTGCAATTGTCATTGCGTCTCCTGCGTAAGCAAGGCTGATTGCCCTGTCTTGGATTTTTTGATTCAGCGCACAGAATCACCCGCCTGTGCCTTGCGGCGCCGATGCAAAATAAGTTGTGCGAGAAGCGGCCCGAATGGGCCGCTGAATGATTGCTTAAGCTGCCTTCTTGCTGTTGGCTGCCTTGGAGACGAACGCACACACCGCGTCAGTGACTTGAACAGTGGTGGCTTTTCCACCCAAATCTCCGGTATGCAACGTCGGGTCAGCTGTGACCGCTTCGACGGCCTGCATTACCTGATTCGCTGCTTCATGTTCACCCAGATGTTCCAGCATCATCACCACGGACCAGAACGTACCGACCGGGTTAGCCAGCCCCTTGCCCATGATGTCGAACGCCGAACCATGGATGGGTTCAAACATCGATGGATAGCGGCGCTCGGGGTCAATGTTGCCGGTCGGTGCAATGCCCAGGCTGCCGGCCAACGCTGCGGCCAGGTCGGACAGAATGTCTGCGTGCAAATTGGTGGCAACGATGGTATCCAGGGTGGCAGGACGATTGACCATGCGCGCAGTTGCAGCATCGACCAGTTCCTTATCCCATTTCACGTCAGGGAATTCCTTGGAAATCTGGACAGCAATTTCGTCCCACATCACCATCGCGTGGCGCTGAGCATTGCTCTTGGTAATAACCGTCAGCAATTTACGCGGACGGGATTGTGCCAGCTTGAAGGCGAAGCGCATGATGCGCTCGACGCCAGCCCGGGTCATCATCGACACATCGGTCGCTGCTTCAATCGGATGACCTTGGTGCACACGGCCGCCAACACCGGCGTACTCGCCTTCCGAGTTTTCGCGCACGATGACCCAATTCAGGTCTTCTTGAGCACAGCGCTTCAGCGGAGCATCGATGCCTGGCAGGATACGTGTCGGGCGTACGTTCGCGTATTGGTCAAAGCCTTGGCAGATTTTGAGGCGCAGCCCCCACAAGGTGATGTGGTCGGGGATATGCGGGTCGCCTGCAGAACCGAACAGGATGGCGTCCTTGTTACGCAATGCGTCCAAGCCGTCTGCCGGCATCATGGCGCCAGTCTTACGGTAATAGTCACCGCCCCAGCCGAAGTTCTCAAATTCGAATTTGAATTTACTGCTGGTTGCGGCAAGCGCCTCCAGCACTTGCTGACCTGCAGGAACAACTTCCTTGCCAATGCCGTCACCAGGGATAGTTGCAATTTGATAAGTTTTCATGTCTCCGACCTTTCAAAAAATGATTTGGTGCTGTCGCACTGTACGCAAATTTTTCAGAAAAAATCGGTGCTAAACTCAAAGCATCCTTAACTTATATTCAAGTATTGTTATGCAAGACACTGTGCTTCCGTCGGATTTGCGCTTTTTTTCAGTGCTGGCCATGGCGGGCAGCTTGTCCGCAGCTGCTCGCGAGCTGGGCTTAACCACTGCAGCTGTCAGTAAGCATCTGACGCAAATGGAAAGTCGCGCCGGCGTGCCCTTGGTAAATCGCACGACACGCCGAATGATGCTTACACCTGAGGGGGAGCTATATCTCGAGCACGCACGCCGCATTCTTGACGAAATCGACGAGCTATCAGAACTCTTGGGTAGCTCCAAGCGCCGTCCAGAAGGCCTGCTGCGCGTCAATGCAACGCTGGGATTTGGACGTAGTCATGTGGCACCGGTTATTTCTAAATTTGTGACCGAATACCCTCAGGTTTCAGTACAACTGCAGCTTTCGGTGATGCCTCCGCCTCTGACCGATGACAGCTTTGATGTCTGTGTAAGATTTGGTGAACCACCAGATACGCGAGTCATAGCAAGACGTCTGGCTCCGAATGACAGACTGCTATGCGCAACCCCTGAGTATCTTGCGCGCCGCGGAATACCTGCTACCCCTCACGACCTCACCAAACACAATTGTCTTGGAATTCGCCAAGGGGATGAGGCTTATGGCGTATGGCGATTGACAGCCAGTAGTGGGTTAACGCCAAAGACTGAAACGGTAAAAATCCGCGGAAATCTCACTACCAACGATGGGGAAATTGCGGTCAATTGGGCACTGGAGGGACATGGCATCCTCATGCGTGCAGAATGGGACATACGAACTTATTTGCAAGATGGACGGCTTGTGCAAGTCCTTCCAGGTTGGCATACGCCCAATGCCGACATTTATGCCGTCTATTCGCAACGTCATCAAATGTCTAACCGCATACGCGCATTTGTCGATTTCATTGCCGAACAACTGACGAGTCGCTCACTAATCACCCAAGGAGGAGGTTCCGCCTATAGCCGAGCGCGAGGCTTCCTCGACGAAAAATCCATGTGAATATCGCGGGCTATTTCGCCTATTTCCTCGAATAGCAACGTTCGGGACTACATATTTTTCAAGTTGCTCTTGCGACTATCGAGGTCGGCTCCTGGCTGATAGCCGACGTCCGCTTCCATCCAAAACGGACATGCGCTACCAGTTTTTAGATTGATGGTCCGCTAGTTGTAAGCAGGCCATGGTCAAGAAGCGCAGTCCTGACCAAACGTACCCGTTCCTCGACGGAAATATCGCCGTCCAGTCGCAGAATCGGGCAGTTTCTCTTAGCTAGCCAATCTTGGTGGCGAGCCAGACTTCGCCCACTTCGGACACCTTCGTCATACTGCCCCGCCCACGAAAGGAATTTGGCATCAACCTCCTTTCCATATCGAGCTAGTTCTCGTTCCTTTATCCGAGACATCCGAATGTTTTCTGGAAGATAAAGGAACACAATGAAATCAAAACTATTTTCAAGCGCTTCGCCCCATTCCAATATCGACCCGGCTACAACTGCATCCGATAAGGAGGAGAGTATTTTCGTAATTGCACTCAATCGCTCTTCACTATCGCGCTTTGATGTAAAAGGCGGAGAAGTGGGCAACCAATAGTAATCGTCGGCATCTACATGGTGCGAGTTGAGGGAAATTGCTAACGCTTTAGCAAGAGTCGATGTGCCGGAACCAGAGGCGCCAATGACAAGTATTCTCATCGATTGAACCAGCCTGTCTTGTGGGAGTGACTTAATCCAGTCATAAGCGCTTCTTTTCTAAACGAATATCACCATTTCCAATATCTGTGGGATTGCTCCATCCTAGGTGACGATAGAGGCGTGCTGCGCGACTACCCTCGGCAGTTTCTAACCAAGCCACGCCATGATGTTCAAACAAAGCGCGTTCGCAAATCTGGATTAGGCGCGTGCCAATGCCCTTTCCCTCATGCTCTGGGAGTACAAATGCAGCAAACAAGCACCGCTGTCCTGCTCAACCATAGCGAAACCAATTATTTCACTATCAATTTCAGCTACCCAAACGCAGGGCGTTGCGCTTATGGCTTGAGCGATGGACTCTGGGGTCGCGCCAATTTGAATCAATTCCTCTGTAGTTAGCGTGTTTTCTCGAACAGAGGTTCTAACTTCGAAAATGGCTCCGACATCGTCTGGTTGAGCCGGTCGTATATGACAGGGAAGGAAATGTGTCTTCATCTGCACAATTATAGAGCGCGGAGACGCCTGTACGATGGCCGTCAGTTGCAGACCTTCGTAACTGGATGGAACATTAACGTTTACCTAAAAAGTCGGATTTGTAATAGCGACGAGCTACATAAAATGCAGTTTGTGAAAAGACCAGTCCACCGATACCTCCACCGACTAGTGTGCCGATAAAAGAAAAGCCCACGCTACGGCCAACATAACTACCTACACCCGATAGTCCCGCACAATTAATTAAACCTGCCCAAGTCTGCCAATGACGAAAGGTCTTTGGGTATATGCGTCTCCACGAAGCACTACGTTCAGTTGAAGAAAGCGATGCTAGTTCTGGAATTTGTCTTAACGTCCAATATATGCGCATTTATTTCCTTCTAGTCAGGTACTAAAACAATCAAGACCACGTCAATCCGGGAATCGACCGCTTCTGGCCGATAGCCGCTGTTCAGCCTAGCATAGCAAGTTGCTCGCTTGAAAAACCAGCTGACGCCATGCAACGCAGAAACCGACCTATTATCGACGTCAGCCAAGTTCCTGAGTCAGTTGCATGACAGGACGTGCTGGTTCGCGGCACAAAAACTTCTCTCGCGTCAATCGCGCATATGCTCACGTTCAAAATCGTCCGATTCCTGAATCTTTAGACCAGCCTCCTCCGCCGCTTGAACAATCTCTTCCAAGTGGTCCGCTGACACGAGCAATGCGTAATAAGCATCGTCTCCTAAGTCGAGATGGAGCAAGCGTAACCCCCGCGGTTTAACCCAGGAAGAAAACTCTACTAGCGCATGTGGGACTGTCGCTTTCGTTTCGCTTTCCATATGCCAGGTTTCGGTAATCCCGGCAACAGTCAGCAGTTCATTCGCCTGCCATTCCACTTCTTCAGTTGCTTTCCAATCGACTTGCATCAAGACCCACTTGCCCCGCCGCTGTCCGTCATCAAGTATGCCGTTTTCGATTGCTTCGCTCGCCGTATTGCCGGGCCCTAGGTGTGAAATTACCGATGTGGTTAAGCGTTGGCCTTCCTCAACTCCCAGTTGCACAGTTATGAGTCTAACGAAACGTCTTAACGCTTTTTTATTCTGTTTTGATACAGAAAAATATTCTTTTAAAATTTGTGCGTCCGAAAGGGTTTCTTCTTCCTCTACGGTTGGCACACGCGGGGCGGTTAAGTCCCGTCCCAAAAGTTTACTAAGCAGTTTGAGCATTGATAGTCAGGTAAGAGTTGTGCGAGGCGTAGTGTATGAAGTCTTCTTCTGGCCGATTGGAGACATCCTAGCTCTGCGAGGGCCAAATACCTATCAACCTCGTCGCAGTAGTGTTGTCAGGCATAGCATCGTGATTGCCAGCTCCGTAAGTTACGTCGACTCGACATAGATTGCCACGCACATCCGCGAACAGAAGAATGTCTATTTCTTCCGATAGATTGGATTCAAACGCAAGCTCGCAAAATAGGCCAGAACCTGATTGTAGAGGCGTAACGATTGCTCCATCAGGAACAAGAAAGTCAAAGCCGTTACACCCACAGTCACAAAGCGACGTCACAGCTCCGGCTGCGACCTGCTCGAAAAAAACACTACGAAGTGGCAACGCTTGGTCTTGTAATAGGCGAAGCCACTTCAGAGCTGAATCTTGGCTGTTAGGCATTCTCTTATCTTCTAATTTTAGAGCGATTTAATTTTTCGAAAAATCCGCTCTTGGCCGATAGCCAGCGTCCACCGGTTGAAACCGCCGCCGATTGCAGACATTCTGCGGCTCTCTTATTCGCACTCAAGTAAGCCCCAGAGATTCGATATGATTTGATTCAACTCCGCGTTAAGCGTATCTGTCGTAGTTTGATTTGTTGTCCAAATCATGAAATCCCCCAACGTCCCAGCGCCTCCAAGCATTCCTTTAAAAGTAGCTCTGGCCCGCTCAATGCGCTGAACCTCATCTGTTTCGATTACGGTCAGTTGCGTCAACATGTTGTCTATACCTGGAAGATATACATGTCCGCGATTCTCTAGCAGGAGAATTTTGAGGCGAGCAAGCAAAGCGCCGCTTGCTGAAATACGACTCTTGATATTCATATTTTTCTTTTTCTCAATATTTGCTCTAAGACAGTGGCTGCTTCTGGCCGATTACAGATGTTGAGTATCTCTTCAGCCTATGCGCAATCTTGTTTCTCTCGTTTTTTTATCTGGCTGACCATAGCGCTTTGTTACCTCCGCACCGTTTAAGAAAGGGGTCTCTTCAAGCGTGGATTTGATTGCATTGAAGAGTGCATCGGCATCTGGGCCATACAGATACAAATATCCGTCGCGTCCATCCTTGGCTATTTCGTGTCCATCCAAACTTCCGGTTCGGGTTCGTGCAACGGTTTCCTCAAGTCTATCTTCAAGGGCGTACAGTTTTGAAAAATCCGTTGAACCATATAGAAAGTGGATGATGATTGCTTGCTCAGGGCTAGCCGATGAACCAGCAGCGGAAGCAATCATAGGTATATGCATTGCTAGCAAGGTCATGAACAGCGCAGCAATCCTCAATTTTGACTCCTTTTTAAATATATGTGCATGTCTCGTTATGGCCGGTTGCGGAAGTTAACTATCGGCTTTCAAAGAGACGGCATTCATAGCCTTGCGAAGCATAGGCTTGGTGTACAACTCTTGATTCGTGCCTGCTAGCTGTCCAGGGGGCAAATACTCACCTTCGTCGAAAGCTCTATATATGGCCCAAGAAAATTCAGAAAATGTCTCAAGAGGCGCCCAAACAGACAAAAAGTTTATTGCACAGTCGGCTATATCGAATTCCAACAAATTATCTAAGTAGCGCTGCGCGACTTCTTTGGTGAAGCTTTCGCAGAACGCGTTGCGCGAACCGTTGTGCGAAGCCAATAGCAAATCAAATGCATCATCATCTAGTTGAGCATTTTTAACGATTTGGTTAAGGATGTCGTCTATATTCATTCTTAAAATTTGGATGACCGTTACTGGGCGGAAGCAGACCTTAATCTTTCCCGAATCCTGAACGGACGTTTCTCCAGATGAGCGCTGAAAATCGAAAATGATTGCAAAAATTGCTTTAACTGAAGCCTCAATTTTGCAGCCGCTTCTCTATTGCTTTGACTCTTGCTGCTCTTCTCGCTTCAGCGCCCGAACTTCCTTGAACAACTGGTATGTAATTCCCGCAAAAATGGTTACGTAAAGCGGTAACCCAGCAAGAGCTGGTCTCCAGCCGGAGCCATGTCCAATCGAAATGGCAAGCACCACGCCAATCGTTCCCAGCCCCCCCAAATATGCGATAAGAGCTCGCTTTATGATGTTTTTTAGCTTGACTTGCATTTTCTTTTTTTGATGATGAGGCCTTGGGTAAGCATAAATCAGAAATTCGTAGTGCCTCTATTTTTTAACGGTCGACCAGTTCTCCAGCGTCTCCTTCTGGCCGATGGGGGCCATCGAGGCCTTTATTGGTAGCCATCTACACAGCCGAGTATTCACAGCCTGAATGGATGTTCTAAAAGGATACTTTCATGCTCGGCTTTTAACTTTTCGCCCCAGAGCGGGTTCAGTTTGCTCATTAGCTCTTCTTGGTATGGGAACCAAACGGACCGTCCATCCGGCTTTGGTGTTCGATTCCGCAGTTCGTACATTATTGCCATATGCCGTGTAACTCCATCAAGTAACAGGTAGAGCACGTCATTTCCTGAGAGATGCTTAATTCTTTTAGACTCTATTCCTCGTTCCGTTATAACGAAATGGAATTTTCCATTTTCAAATTCGACATGGGGGGACCCATCATTAGTAGGAGTCGTATGAAAATGCTTGTAGTAGTTTTCAACGTCCAATGGGCTAACTAGCCGTTGGAATTCAAGAGCCAGAGAGGACAACGACTCAATTTCATTCATGATTGAATGCTCAGTGTTTGATTTAATGGAGGATATCAGCGGCCGCTTCTGGCCGGCCGAAGGAATTCACTTTGCGTCAGGCAAGCTTTGGCGGTTGTTGTGAAACCACGCCACCAGCAACTTCCTGAAGGTACGCGGCAACGCGTTTTGTGATTTCGCTATCAGGAGAGCGAATCTTTAAGACAAGTGGCGTAACCGATACTAGGTCAACATGAACTTGGTCCTGTTTGTTCCCGCTACGAAGAATTAGTGAGACCTCAGTCCATTGCGTATCATCCGGATGACTACTATCACCGTCCGAGTCTATGTTCGCCGCTTTTCCCCAAAGAAAATCAGCGATTTTGTAGTATGCCGGCCTGTCGCCAGGGCTTTCGAGATAGAGAAAAAAATCGTCATGCACGGCGTAATTCCTCTCTAATTTTGAGCGTTGCGATAGTCCGCTACTGGCCGATTGCAGTCATCTATATCATGACGCCCACTCCGCTGAGTCAGGGATATCTCCATCGCGAAAGGAGCGTGAAATTTTCGTGGCCGCACGTGTGAACCAAACTTCTCGAGTAGCCTTCGTGAGAGTAATGGCTCCCGATTCTTTATCAAGTAGAAATTCACCTTCCTCCGCAGGATACCTGTGTCATAGAAGCGATATGTTGCATCCTCGGATGTTTCGCTAATTTTATTGATTATGATGTGAAATGCCATAGCTAAATTTGTGCAGCAATTTAACTGCTGCCTCTGGCCGACAGGAGACGTGCTGAATCCAAACAAGCGCTTACTTGGTGTCATAGCCAGCGAAAGGGCCTGTGAAAAACAATTCAGTCGATAACTTGCTAATTACAGTTTTTTGGTCTGGGAAATGGTCAATAAAATCGGCCCATTTTTCTGTAACGAAGGTATCCCATCTGAGTGGGTCAAGCTCATGAATTTTTCCGTCAGATATATCAATGAATTCAAAGCCCTGGTCGCGCAGCTTAACTACAGCCAATTGCGCCGCACTTTCATGGTCATCAGCTCCGACAAAAACCGGAACAAAGGCTCCGATTAAATTTGCGGGCATATCTGTATTGCAACCTCTACCAACGTGAAGATTAATTTGAAAAAGCTTCAACAGAGGTGGCTTGGCATTTCGCTTATGAAAGGGAAACATGATTTTATTAAAATTGTCGAAAGTCTGCTGCTGGCCGTTTGTGGCCAACTCTAAGAATTGGCCAGCGCAACTACTTCGTCTCTGTTAAGAAGGATTATTTTTTGCCCAGAAAAACCATCAAAAATACGCTGATGAGCGTTGAAGGCACTTGAGCCTGTCCGAATACGATAAGTGTCCGCCCACTCAAGCAAGTCGGCGAATGACTGTTCGCTGGCATTCCCACGTCGACCGCGGGACTTGATATTGGTCAGACATTCCTCCTCGCTTAAGCTCAGCCATATAAGCGCCGTAGCACGTGACATCACTTCATCAACTAGCCATCCATAGATTCCCTCAATGACCCATCGCTCTTGCGAGGCGGCGGCTTTAGTTAGCTCAATTGCTTCGCTTCGTTCTCTGGCTCGGTTATATCCGCTTTCCAGCCAATTAACGGAGTCTAAATCTATGCAGGCACCGCCATTGTTTTTCGCCAAGCGCTCCGCCAACCAGCTCTTTCCAGAGCCAGAGTTTCCGATGATTATTGTTCTTGAGATATCCAAGCAACATCCCTTCAAATCATATTTCGTCTTGGAGAAAATTTTCACACTCGTTTGAAAATCTGGGTATCCAGAATGTCTGTTCCTGGCGAGGATTTCTCACGCAGCCTCGAAGCGAGCCTTTAAATAGCTATCAACCCTCTTTAACAGCAACTCACAGCGTTGCATCGTCGCTTCACTGTCATTCAATTCGTGATTTTTGATGACTACGAATTCCTGAATGATTGAACTGGCCGGGAACTGCTGCCAGGTCAAGTCAATGTGATACCAGTCGGCGCCGATACGAAGCCCATTCCAGAAGTGGATATCTAGCGTTTTCCCGGTCCACACCTTTCCTTTGATGATTTCGGTTTCGGGATAGTAGTGCTGCACCGTCCGTGACGTTGGATAGCACTGACCTAGGGCCGGATTTCCCATTTGCGTCACTTCTAAATAAGCGGTTTGTTTATCCCAGGAGGCGGTTAGCGCTTCACGAAGGAGGAGCATGAAATTTTGAGGGAGGCTCTTCATTGTCCGGTCAATCTATGTTGTTGCGCCAGGGCGCTCCTAGGAAATTGAGTTGCCACCAGCCTCCTGATGAATGACAGGAAAATTATCAGCGCTTTAGACATTCGTGTCGAGCGGCTGCTCCTGGCCG
>NZ_QXFG01000016.1:0-176935 GCF_026127345.1 Herbaspirillum lusitanum
CAAGCACTTTACCGATCAGGATGAGCAACTGCTGGAAAAAGAACTGCAGCTCATCCGCATGGTGGTTAATGAGCGAGGCGCTGACGCCATTACCTCGACCTTTGGAGAGGCATTACACAACCATCCGGGCTTTTACGTTCACATCAGCTCACTGAGCGGACAGGCCTTGTATTCGACACTAGGCGATGCTGCCGCGCCGATGCTCGCTGCTGCACAGTCCGCCGTGCCGGGTCGCTCCTTTGCGGTGCCTGTGGGCGAGCACCAGGAATTCCAAGCAATCAAAGCCCGACTGAAGGATGATCAAAGCGGTCGAGAACTGCAAGTCATTGTGGCGGTTGACACCGAGATCCATGATCACTTCATGCGCAATTTCCAGGCCACCCTTGTTCTCTACATCGCGGGTTCAGCCTTAATTGTCGTGCTCCTGAGCTGGTGGGCGGCGCGCCGTGGGCTGGCCCCGTTGCGCGCCATGTCGGACAAAGTACAAGCGATCTCTTCTCATAACTTCGGCGAGCGCATGTCCGTCGAGATGCTGCCTATCGAAATTGCTGATCTAGCGGCCAAGCTGAACGCCATGCTGGAGCGACTCCAGCGCGACTTTAATCGCATCACGAACTTTTCGACCGATATCGCCCACGAGCTGCGCACGCCTATTACCAACTTACTGACCCAAACGGACGTGGTCCTGACGCTGCCACGCACTAACGAGGCCTATCGCGACATCCTTTTGTCGAATGCCGAGGAGTTACAGCGACTCGCCCGAACCATTTCCGATATGCTGTTCTTGGCCCAAACAGAAAACGGTATTACCTTGCCCAGCTATGAGCAACTGAGTCTACAAGAGGAAATCTCAGAGCTATTCGATTTTTATGATGCGTTGGCAGAAGAAAAGAATGTCTTGATGCGGCTTGTAGGGGGAGCCACGATTCGAGGCGATCGCCTGATGGTACGCAGAGCATTGAGTAACTTGATCTCCAACGCCATGCGTTATACGCCGCCGGCGGGAACCATTGCAGTATCTATTGACAGGTCCGAAAGAGACATCCGCGTTCATGTCGAAAACGATGGCCCAGAGATACCATCCGAGCATCTTCCTCATTTGTTTGACCGGTTTTACCGGGCGGACAAGGCCCGTACCAAGCTAGACTCTGATTCTGCTGGTTTAGGATTGTCCATCACAAAAGCCATCATGCGCGCCCATCAGGGAGAGGTGTCTGTCCAGTCGGCACAAGGTAAAACCCGATTCACGCTGCTATTCCCCAATGCTGCGAGGTTGTAGCGATAGTCATATCGACTCCCCAAAAAATATGTCAGGAAGCCCCGCAGTGAGGCCAGGATCGACCAGCGCCATCTTTATTTTGTGTAGCTGATCATCGAAATGGATTTAAAAAAATGACTGCGAACAGCCGCACTGCAGCTCGATTACATATAGGTAATCGAGCTCCTCCTTTTATTCACCTAAATATGTGCAGCTGGCCGCGCCAGTCAGTTGCGTTCTAACTGCGCCACCAAGTAGCACTTCAATCACGCCATCTACTTGCAACAGAGACGCGCCACCCCGGAGCGTGTAGATGCTCCACAAAATTGAATGAATATCAGATGCGCCACCCATTCTCGCCTATTGCGCCAGCTACCCTGCTTAATCATAAATACTCGGATTAGCCCTAGATAGTGAGTTGTTATCCCACTTCATCAATATTTATGATCGCTTTTTACGGTTCAGGTGTAATGTTAGTGGTCAGTCCGTCAATTAAAAATCTTTCAATTAAGTCGGACTTAAAGATGTAAGCACGCCTTCTGCTTTAATTTCGAATTAAAACAATTGTACTGAGGGGACAGTTATGGACGGGAAAGATAATCTTATTGAGACGCCGGCAGCATTTTTAGAGGCTCTTGGAGAGACTCTGAGTGGAAAAGCCAAAATTGACGTCGGGCTAGCAGATATCCTGAAAATTCATGTGTTAAAGACGAAGCCTGCACAGAATGCCGTGACACAAGCCAAAACGGCTATTTTGAAGCTCGCCGCCGAACGCGCCGCAGCTCCCAAAGCGGAGGTTGATAATGGCTGATGCTCCGTATTTTCTTCAGGCACTCCACTTAACCGGATTCCGCGCGTACCTGCAGCCGAAGACCTTCAACTTCAGTAAACAACGTTGCTTGGCAATTTTTGCGCCGAATGGTAGCGGAAAATCGAGTTTCGTCGATGCGTTGGAGTTCCTCTTTTCTGAGGAAGGCACATTGGAACGGCTAGGATTACGCGCGATCAATAACAACGCCGGCGTGACCGCGCTGGCGCACAATCTAGCTGAGGGTACGAAAATCGCACCAGCGGTGAGCGTCGATATCGTTAGTGGAAAAACAATCACGAGTGGTAGTCGAACGGCTTTAGGGGCAAATCGCCCAATGCCGCCAGCCGTTGCTGCAATGAAAAAATGCTTTACGGTACTGCCAATTATTCGTGGCCATGCACTGCGGACTTTCGTTGAAAACCACCAACCCGAACGGCGGTATACCGACGTCGCCACATGGCTGCAACTTGGGCCTTTGGTCGAAGTTCAGAAAAATATCAGGGCCTTGCGCACTCAGGTGAAACTCGCGGCGGAGGATATGACCTCCCTGCAGCGTGTTGATACCCAGCTCAGCAAAGAAACGTTCCAAGCGTTGAAGAACTGGGACACAGCAGCCGTACAAGCGCACGCAAACACTAATATTCTTGCGCCACTCGATAAAACTCTAGCATTGGCAGAGCTGAAAGTAGCCGATCCGGCTTATATCGCTCTGGTAACTCGTGCAACGGCCGAAGAAAAACAGGTCGGACTTGCGGGACTTCGGCAAATGCGTAACGCAGCTGTGGCCCTCTGGTCGACAGAGATTGATGTTGATGGCGAACCGCATATAAAAGGTACGATCGTGGAGTTCGAAGCCGCCGTGATGGCATTGGCGACCGCGACAACAAGAGAAGAAGAAGAGCGTGGAAAAGCTGCGAATTCAGTCTTTGAAGCATTATGGAACGCGGCCGAGCCGGTGTTCGCTGAAGGAGCAACCATCCCCCAAGTCTGCCCTGTATGTATCACGCCAATTGAGAATACTACGGCGGGAAGCGCTGAGGCAATCCGGGGACACATTGTCAAACATTTGGACGAATTGGCCGACTATGCCAACGCAAAAAAAACGCTCACTGCATCTCAGGCAAAGATAAAACAGGCGCACACGAACTTGGTCGCAAGTTTGCCTGGTCTAATCGGACTTCTTGCCGACGAGACGGCATTAAAGGTCGCTTTGGTCGCATATCAGGCCGCGATTGTAGCGTGGCGCGAAGGAGTAAGCCCTTCCTCGATCGACATCGTCTCGGCAATTCCGACGTTGCTCACAGAACTCGGCCAAGCGATTGCTGACATCGAGGCCAAGCAAGGTGATCACACTTACGCCAAAGCCAAAATCAAGATTGATAATTTATTCGGGTTGGATGCGGAATACGGCTTAGCACTTCGCACTCAAAAGGAATTGGAAGTACTCTCCGAAAATTTGACTGCACAGGCGACGATGATATCGGGTGAAATTCGCAAAAAGGTTCAAGCGCTGCTGAACATGTTGCAAACACCGATGAACGATATCTACCGGCAAATCCAAGGAGCGGAAGCAGCGCCGATTCGGTTGGAGCTCCCCTCGGAGGATGACACCAATCAACAGCGACTCCATCTGGTCATCGACTTTGCTAAAAATCGAACCGGGGTTCAACCGGGTGGATACCTCAGTGATTCCCAAATCCATTCTATAGCGTTGGCATTGCAACTGGCCGCGATCAAGCAATTTAACGCGGCTGCGCCTGTAATCGCTCTTGACGATATCGTTACATCTTACGACGCCGATCATCGCCGCGCGATCGCTGCACTCATTGCTACGACTTTCGGCAATAGTCAGATTCTCATTACTACTCATGATGAACGCTTCTTTAATTATTTAAAGGATCAACTTGAAGCAAAAACTTGGCAGTTCACCCGTATCATAGGCCTCGATCCAACATTCGGACCACGGTTCGCCGATCACAAGGTTAGCGACGAGATGATCATGGAACGCTGGGAAAGTGGTCATTCTGCCGCCAATGAGATGCGGCAGGCTGAGGAAGAGTGGCTACTTGGTATATGTCGGGACTTTGGAGTCAGCCTTCGGATACGCCCTTTGGAGAAGGCGTACTCTTTTGAGCGATCTGAACTTGCATCGGCATTAGCTGAACTGTTGAAAGATACGAAGCTGGAGCCGGCTCTAATCCCAGGAGTAAAAAATCGTTTTCTGACGAGCTTACAAAAAGGTGAAATAGAGAACTTCGGAAGTCATTTCCAAGATGCTCCATATGGTGATGGTTCAATCGGCGACGAAAAGGCTCGATGGGCGGAGTTCCAAGCATTCAAGATGCAGTTCGCTTGTCCAAAATGCAGTCGTGCTAAATTCCAGCGACCATTCACTTTAAAGAAACCAGTTTGCGCGCACAATGGTTGTGAAGCTCAATTTGAGTTTAAGCAGGCAATGCCGGCGGCCGGCACCGTGTGATACTAAATCGTACGAAAATTGACCTGTTTCGACAATTGTTCAGCCGTTTCTCTTCGCTCGCTGTAACGATCCGTCAGAAACGGAGAAACGTCTCGAGTGAGCAGAGTGAATTTGAAGAGTTCTTCCATCACGTCTACTACGCGCTCGTAGTAAGACGACTGCTTCATGCGTCCGCCTTCTTCAAATTCGAGAAATGCCTTGGCAACGGAAGACTGGTTGGGGATGGTAATCATCCGCATCCATCGACCGAGAATACGCATCTGATTGACCGCGTTGAAGGACTGCGAGCCTCCTGAGACTTCCATGACTGCCAGCGTTTTCCCCTGAGTCGGACGAACGGAGCCTTGTGTGAGCGGAATCCAATCGATTTGTGCCTTCAGGATGCCGGTCATGGCCCCGTGACGCTCTGGTGAGCACCACACCATCCCTTCGGACCATATGGCCAATTCGCGCAGCTCCTGCACTTTCGGATGGGTTTCTGGCTCGCTGTCCGGCAGTGGTAAGCCACGCGGATCGAAGATTTTAACTTCACCGCCCATTGCCTCGAGGAGGCGTGCGGCCTCCATCGTCAGCAAACGGCTATAGGAGCGTTCGCGCACCGAGCCATACAGCAGCAAGAACCGCGGCGCATGCGTCGAGGTAGCGACATTGGCGAAGTCGGTCGCCGCCGGCGCCTTGAAGAGATCCCCGGCGACGTTGGGAAGGTCATTTAGCTGGTGTGACACGTTGGCCCTCCGCGTTGATGACAACTTCACCGTCTTCCTTGGTAAAGGGGCCTTTTTGAGGATTCGGCAGGATATCCAGCACTGCCTCTGACGGACGGCACAGCAGCGTGCCCTTGGAAGTCACAACAAACGGGCGATTGATCAGGATCGGATTGGCGAGCATGGCATCGAGCAGTTGCTCATCCGTCAGCGCAGGATTGTCCAGGCCGAGCTCGGCATAAGGTGTGCCTTTTTGGCGAATCGCTTCGCGCACGGTCAGGCCCGCATCCTTGATGAGGGTAATCAAGGTGTCGCGCGACGGCGGATGCTGAAGATACTCGATCACGGTCGGCTCTTCACCGCTGTTACGGATCAAAGCGAGCGTATTGCGGGACGTGCCGCATGCCGGGTTGTGATAGATCGTGGTAGTCATGACGTTTTCCTAAGGAACAGAAGAAATTGTTTTGGAGCGTGAAGGCGTAGTGGCATAGAAGAACAGCCCGGCGCCAAGGCTGGCAATGCCAATCAGCGCGACGATGGCACCTGGATAGCCGCCACCAGCGGCATAAAGAGCATCGACTCCATCCACCAAAGACCAATCCAATCATGAGTGAACTGACCGCATTGCGACTGTATTTCCCTATCTCGGCCAAAGCCAAGGCAACACGCTTTTGGCATCGCCTGTCCGCACCGGCGCTTGCCCATCATTTACTGGCCGTCGCGCGCCGCGCCGGCATCCAGCAAGCCATGCTGCATCACATCGATGCCGGTTACCTGGCGGGGGAAAAGCTAAGTGTTCATCACCCGGAGGTTTCGTCAATGCGGCATCCGCAGTGCCTGGAGCTGATCGATACGGAAAAGCATCTACGCAAATACCTCCATGACCATGCGGAGGAATTGCAAAAAGTGCGTGCAGTGCTCTTTAAATGCGAATTGCCTTTGGAGAATTAGCACGTAGGCGACACCAATAAAGAGGCGATGGAATGCTGAAATCGATCGTGGTCATTGGTCTCGGCGGCGCTGCAGGATGCCTGATGCGCTGGCTGCTGAGCAGCAAGCTCAATGGCATGTTTTCGGTCATTCCGTTTGGCACGCTCACCGCGAATCTGGTGGGCTGCTACCTGATCGGCGTAGCCATTGCCTATCTGGGAGCACATCCGACGCTGGGGCCAGAGTGGCGACTGTTCATAGTGACGGGATTTTTAGGCGGATTGACGACGTTTTCCACCTTTTCAGCGGAAGTCGTTTCATTACTGCAATCAGGACGGCTGATGTGGGCATTTGGCGCAATCACTTTGCACGTCGCGGGCGCATTGGCGATGACATTTCTCGGCATCACAACAGTGGTGCTGACACGGTAACAACACTCAGGAGACAGAAATGAAAGGCTTTCAGATTACGTTTTTTACGCAACAAGATCGCAAGCATGCCGGCAAACAGCTGGCTGAATGGTTGCTCCAGTTTGCTCAGGCGCATGGTGCCCGCGGCGCAACGATCCTAGCCGGCAGCGAGAGTTTCGGGCGCGATGGCCATTTCCACTCCGCGCATTTCTTTGAACTGGCCGATCAACCTATCGAAGTCACGATGGCGGTCGACGAAAAGACTGCTGACACGCTATTCGGTGCCTTAGCCAAGGAAGGCGTCTCTGTGTTTTACGTCAAGACTGCTGTTGAATTCGGCTCAATCGGAACCCCTGAAAACTGATCAGACAGGAGGAGACATGCAAAACAATACCTATCAATGCACAGAACAGCAGCGCGATAGCGTCGAGGAGATGGTTCTAGCTAAACGGACGAAGCTAAATCTGCAAATTTGGGGACTGACGGCAATTCATCTTTTACTACTGACCAGTTGGGTTGGCCTGTCTCGGTTGAACCATCGAAGTCCGCGCATGTTACTGGGCCTGTTGATTCTGACGGCCTTGACCTGGCTTTGGCTCGTCGTCACTGCGAGTCGACGTTTTGCGCTATGGAATGAGTGCGAGCGAGAACATACAAAGTAAAACAATTGTCCGTCTTACTGAGGAGAAAAGGATGAATACCAGCCGCATTAAACGTGGTGTTTCGCATCACCGGAATTCCTATTTGAATGGATTAGAGCATTGGCAAGAAAGCCTGACTCTGATGATTCTTCTGACCCTGCTTTGCGTATTAGGCCTCAACAATTCAGGCGTCGATGAGTGGCTATTGGAGCTTCTGAAGTGGGTGGGTACAGATTGCTCCTGGTGCACTATTCACCCCTCGTAATCACGAGCTAAGTATTGATACCAGCGCACTCCATAAGTGAGCATATTCGCAACGACGCCATACCCATCTATAGAAATGAAAACATGCTGAAAATCGAAATTCCTGAAGTATTGCGTAACAAATTAGGCCCTGAGATGGAGCCAAATACGCACTGGATTGACGTGAAGTTAATCGATGGTCGGCTATTTAGAAACTTGGTTGTGCAGGACGGTATGTATATCACCGGAAGTAAAAACGATTCGATTGCAGACACAGAAATGTCATTTTTCAGCCGAGATATTTTTCTCATTCGTAGGCATAGTGTTTTGCCATTTTGGTGAAAATCGTGAATTTTTAGCGCCTAATTACACGAAAAATTGCCAGCCCCATTCACGTCAGTTCTTTCATGAGCGGATCTTTAAACTTGAAGTTCTCCAGAGGGCGTTATGATAAGGGCGGACGTAAAAGTGCAATAGATTGACGCTACAAATGAGGGATAGAATTTGCGCCCACCTGAACTGAGGCAGGGCAGCACGGATGCCCTACTTTACGTAGGAATAGCGTAGAGCTTTACCAGATCAAGGACCCGCTGGACGCGCTCGTCATGCGATTGCCTCATGTATTTATACTGGCATTCCTCAATGGCGCCCCTGGTTTCATAAGGCATGCCCGCCAGCACCTCAGAAGGCGTCAACTCGTTGAGTTCGTCATAGGCACACACCCAAAACGCATGAATTTCCTGAGGAAGCCGCCCGGCAAGATAAGGAAGAACTTTTTCGATCAGCCTAGGGGCCGGCCCCACAAACTGCCAAATAGGGAAAAGACCCTCAACGGTCTCTCCCCGGGAGGGTATTTGATAGTAGCGAGCGGCGGTAACAGCACCATTAAGTTCGGCAATCGTCACAGATATCCAGCCTCGCGCGACGACCTCAGCAGCACTGAGCTTAGCGATAGGTAATGCAAAGAGCGCTTCAGATCTGCGGGCAGATGTAACATAGGCAGCCTCCATTGCTTCGGTGACTAAGGGAAGAATGTCTTGAGGTATACGCTGGCTCGTCGTTCCGACCAGATGGCCGATCACTGATTCGACGAATCGATCGAACGAAATAGGTGTGGAGGTCCGCCATGAGGATAGCGCTGCAGCGTCCCCGTTCTTTGGATGCGTTTTCATCATGCGGATGCACCTACTTTATGGAGGATTTAGGAGACGGAGTGCGACAGATTACCCATGAGAGCCAAATCTCGGACGTATATCCGTTCAAGGCATTCTGAATGCAAATGGGCCCAAAAGCCGACGCTGCAGGAAGGGCCGTCGCCAAGATCGTCTCAAGCCAGAAACCGAAGCAGGCATTCTATTTCCAGAAGCGCTTATACAGTTTATAGGCGATGAAGCCCCAAAATACAACGGAGCCGATTCCCGTAAGAACCTCCGTTATATCTTTGCTTTTAAATAGCTGCGCGACGAGCCCTACCACAAAGATACTGCCGACGATCAACGTCACCAACCAGCCAAAGAAGCTCAGTTGCCCTCCCGTTTGATACATCACCCCACCACAGAAGGGACATAGATGTTGCGTCGCCATGTACCGCAAAGCGCCAAAGACCGGACGGTAGTGCCATAGTTTTGGCGTGCATTGCCGACGGCAATGCGGGCATTCAATCTTATCCAATGGAAATTCCCTTGTGATGGCGCCCTGAGATTAGTCGACAGACAGTGCGCCCCTGCGCATGCTGGCGATTTCAAAGCAAAATGGGTCGTAAATGCCGTGGTCGTTATTGCATTATAGAACGACGATATACGGCATGCCAAGAGCCTCTTCCAAAGTCGATATCAATGGAGATCTCGTCGCCCTCGGGGCGGCGGTACGACTTCATCGGAAGAATATTGGCCTCTCCCAGGAAGCACTCGCAGACCTCGCAAAGATTGATCGAAGTCACATGGGTAAAATTGAACGAGGTGAGCGCAATGTCAGCGTATTGAATGTGCTTCGTATTGCGCATGCACTGAACACCACATTGGCACAGCTGAGTCAGAGCGCCGACCTCTGACAAGACTTCCTCGCTACCTATAGCCAAAAAATCACCGATAGATAATATCTATTCAATTCTTCCGCTCAATTTACGTTCGAACTCGTCGCTGTTTAAAAGCCACTTATGCGTAGACAACGTAGAAACAGAGTACAAAAAAGAGCGTAAATTTATTTGTCATCTCGAGAACTATTAAGCTATATTGAATTTACGCAACGTAAAAAGCGTTGTGTAACAAGGGGATAGCCGTTGTAGCTGACGTTATCGTATATAATTTTCAGCTTAATTTTTTGAACTCGATCCAATAAGGGTCAGTCGAAATTACTGTCGATACACTATCGACGACGACTAAAATGGTATGTCAGGAGAAAGAGTCATGAGATCAGATACCGCACTCGGCTTGTTCGTGTTGGAAGCAGCGCGTGGTAATGAAAAGAAACATGTATTCACCGCTGACCAAGCACAAACAGTACGCGAACAACTGTCCGAAACGATAAATAAAAAAGTAGAAGAAATTCGCTCGAAACAGCGTCGCGCGTTGGAAGAAAGCGCGACTGTGACGATATTCTAAAATCGTTTTAATATGGAAGCCGCCTCATCAGGCGGCTTTTTTATGGCTGATAGATTACAACTAAAAACATTCGCCAACGCTGAGGATCTGGAACAACTCATCCGAGAACAACTGAAAGAGCTAACGAAACTTGGTGCTTTCAGGAGCGGGATGAATCATCTTCCAATGTTGAACTGCATCCAAACCTTGGTCGAAGCCAAAGCGACCACGATGCTTGTTCAGACGCGTGTTCCCGATCCCGATTTTCTAGCGGAGTTTGGCGCGTATTACAGTCGTCAGTTTGCCGACGTCCCTCGTTTTTGCACGCGACTCCATTTTTTTGCGCAAAATGCAGCTGCTGACGAAGAAGTGCTCACCTATCTGGACCGCGTATCCAAAGCTAGCTATTTAGGATTCCTGACGTTACGGCCAATCATTAAAAGTCCGATTGGTGCTTCTATTCTGGCTGCGAATACAGCGAACGGATTCATTCGTTGTTTGGACGTGTTCCCAGTGCATATCGCCGGCGTGGAGTTCTCCGTCAGTGGTACACCATTCATGCAACAAGACAACGCTGTGGGCGCATGCGCACAAGCGTCTATTTGGATGGCATTGCGAACACTGCGCAAGAGAGAAGGCGATCGCGCGTACGACCCGGCTCAAATTACGGATGCCGCGACGAAGTACTTCGTTCACGGGCGAATTAGACCAAATCGCAACGGCCTCACTCAACTGCAAATGATCGAAGCGATTCGCGCTGCAGGCTATTCACCTCATACGATCCAGCTTTCGCACGGCGCCAACGATCAAGAACCAATGGACCAGTTGGCCATCGATACCGCGTCAAAAATCGTCCATGCCTATATCGAATCTGAAATACCGGTTGTGCTAATTTTGTTTCCTCCTTCAGGAGGGCACGCTGTTGTCGCAATCGGCCACAAATGGGATGAGGCGAGGGCTGCTAACGTTAGAACGACCATCACCCTTCCGAGCGGACTAGCTTTGTCCTGCGCTCATGCCGCGAGTTGGGTGCCTGCGTTGCTGATCCACAATGACAATACCGGCCCGTACCGCGACTTTGAAGCTTCCGCCGGCGCCGTCGCAGAATATTCTTTCAAGTACGCTGCGTACGCGATTCCACTTCTGCCTGTTGATGTCTTTATGACAGGCGAAGAGGCTATTACAATCGCCACCAGTTTTTTTGGCGAGATTCTACAAGGATTTAAGAGCGAGAATTTACTCGACGACGCTGGACTTACTACATTGACGGCAAGTCTCGCGGTACGACTGCTATTGGTGGAAAAGAGGAAATTGCGTCGGTGGGCAGCCACGGAGCACATGGTTCCAGAACTGCGCGACAAAATTCGCTTGATGGAAATGCCTAAACGCGTCTGGATGCTAGAGATACATCAGGTTGCGCAATACGGTGCTCAAACGAAAGCGAATACGCCAGAAAGCCTGGTCGGGATTGTTCTCATTGACCCCACGGCAGACATTCCGGTGTCGTCCTGCCTGCTAATTCATTTAAATTTGCCGGCGCTCGTTGGACTTCCTCACGGTATTGTCCTAACTTGGAATCGCGAGGAGGGAGCCCCTTTTCAAGCACTACAAACAGCCGATCAGGGCCCCACTCGGCCAATAAGAACATAGATCGATACCAACCCAATTATCTTTGGCGACACATACGAAGGATTCTGACCTTTATTCTAGCGCCTCCATACATCTGCCTACGCATTCGCGAGAAAACGTTCAAGTAGGCTCCACAAATCCATGCGCCACCAGATATTGGTAGTACACCTTGGCTAGCTCAGGGCGTGCTAGTGCCAAGCCATGTTGCTTCAGAAATTTGTCCACGACGCGACGAAATGGAGGCACACGATGCATCGCTAAGCTACCGAGAACAGACTCCAGGACACCGCGCCGATAATCGATGGCGATAGAAGCCGTCATCTTCTTCTGCTTCCGATAGCGTTCGCTTATTTGTCCGCACACTTCTGGAAACCAATATTTCAAAGCGCTGCGCCGCAATCGTACGCGCCGACCTAGTTCGTTAACCGTTTTCGCGGAATTGTGATGCAGCTCTGTCGTGAGAAGGTCAAATACCTCATCCCAGTTTGTATGCCTCAAAAAAGGCCTAGGCGCCCGGCAAACACGCGAACGCATCCTCGCTCCACACTGCGTCGCCGGCCGGTAGCAAAACTCGAGATTCTGAGAACATAAATCGAAGACATCGACCCCGCATGCGATCGCTAACGCAAGCAAACTGGGGAGCGACGGTTTATGTCCTTTTGAAAGCCATGCGTTAGCCGTCCAATTGTCCCATCCCATCTGGCGGCAAAATAACGCTTTGTTATCTTGCGCATGTACCGCGATGGCAACACGAACATTGCTGCAAAAGTACTCAAGTGAGACCTTGGCCGGAGACTGAGCGTTTTGCGCCATGGATTCCAGGGCCAACTCTACGTCCACATTGACAGGAAGAGTGTCTGCACAGACGACGTCAGATAGTGAGCGTCCACAATAGCCACAACGACCAATATTTGGAAAAGAGGAGATAAACGGTTGGTGCCTACTGCAACCTGGGCAGCGCTCTAACAACTGAACGAAGTGTTTGGTGCAAGTTTGATACAGCCGGAGCGACCAAGATAGAGGTGAAAATGTCGAGACACCTTTTATCCTCTGTTCCAAATAACAAATAGGGCACCATCGAGGATAACGAGCCAAGATGCCTTCACCATTTTTAGGCAAAACTGGCGCCCACTTCAAGAGTGTCAAGTCTTGCAGGTCGTCTCTTGAAGTCAGCTGATTGATGGTCTCGGAAAATATCCTGGCATATTTTCCGAGACCATCGATCGGTCCGGCATCTTTCACAAAAAAACGATTAGATAAGATCGGCGCCAATTCGGGTACTTCATCGGCAAGGACTTTTTTCATCAGCCGACGAGGGCTCACCATGTGTTCACGAGAGAGCCGTAGAAAATAGGATCGGAGCCCCTCGGGAACGCCCTCCTCAGTTCTCATGAATTCGAGCCTGAAGAGCCTGCTTCGACTCTCCCGAAATGATCGTATATCGTCATCCCATGGTAGCTCCTCATACATGGTTCTGCGCTCCTACTGGATCGCGGTGTGGCTTACGAATCCCGATTCTTCCTTTCGTCTTCTTAGGTGAAACAGCTTTGGGAGACTGCGCCGCAGGCATCTTTTCAGCGGTGCCGAGCAATTCAGCGATATCTTCAATGGGAATGTCCGACAACGCGGCTTCTCCATTCGTTGCTTCGATAATCAACCGTCTCAGAGCCTTATTGGGCAGCGCCCACGCTTTCAAACGATCCAAATCGAAGATTGGCGCCTCACTTCGAGATCGGTCGACTTCACTGAGTTCTTCGTACTCGCTCAAATCTTGAAAATATGCTTTTAAGGCCTTATCCAGCCAGGGCTTAAGAATTCCCACGCAGCCGAGCGAGCGGTTGTAGATATCTAACAACGTAGTCAGATCATCGACACAAATGGTGCAGGGAACTGGTAGTTTCGTCAAAAGTTGTCGCAAGGTGTCTTGAAACCAGCCCAGTTGCTCGGCATTTCGCGCGTCGTAACGGGGGAAGTGAATGATATTGCTTCGACGGACCAACTGACCACTCATGTCCCGAATATGAAGCAGTTCGTATGTACCAACAAGGACGACAGTAGTGTTAGTCAACGTAGCAAAAGATTTGATGGTGTCGAACATGTGTGTACGTTGCAATTCATCCTTGAGCATGTGATGCGCCTCATCAATGAATACAACTCTGGCGTTTCTATGCTTCAAGCAATTTTCCAGAGACTTGCGCAAAACGCTGACATTTTGACTGCCACGATATTCTTGCTTGGGAAGCTTGCTGAATAATTCACCCTGCGTAAAAGCAGCAATTTTCTCGTCAACCAAAGGCTCCCCGGCCGCGATCATGAGTCTGACTAGGAAATCATGCCAGTCAAATACCTTTTTAGGATTGGCCACCGCCTCTACAAGCACAGCAGGAATGATGTCACGGCGGCCTTCGAGGTCCGACATATTCTGAAGAATGAATTCCGAATACAGCTTCTGCGCCATTGTTGACTTTCCTGCCCCAGACGGCCCAGTGACGATGACAATACCGGCGCCGCTCTCACACTCAAGCGCGGCAAGGACATCGCTATGAGCACGATATAAAAATGGATGATCAGTACGGTAATGGTAGTAGGCCGTATAAATCTCTTGATATTTTTTATTGATCATTTGTATTCCCGAAATTGAAATTTACTCAGTTTTTTATGCGAAACGGTTGTGCCTCCAAGGAGCGCTGGAATTATCTGCACCTGTTGTGACGGGATTTGATTCACCGGCTCACCAGCGACAGGTTCAGTATCGTTATGCTCTTCGAGGTCGATAGACTTATTCAGCTCCGCGTCGCGTTTTTGCTGTATGAGAATGCTTTCCTTCTCAAACGTCTGCTGCAAATAGCGGCCATAGTCAGGTAACGTTTCTTTGAGCTTCTTCCCTTTCTGGCGATACTTTGCGTTGTACTCATCGGTGATCAGGGCAATTTCCTTCTCCGTGCGTCCCTTCAAATGACCGGCCATCGGAGTCTCGCATCGGCGCCAACGCCGGTTTACATAGGCATAGACATAGGAAAGATCAAACGGGTCGTACCGCACTAAGAAACGTTTTCTTTCTAATTCCGGCGCCTGAAGCTCGTTGGAAAAGTAATGAAACGGGCCGACCTTCAGCCCGCGTCCGGGTATCAGAGTGATCTGCGAATTGCCATAGCCAGGGAGAAACAGCACGCGAGATTCTTCATACGAAACATACTTCCATGCACGGGAGCCTCCCATTTTTTTACTATGCTCCATTGCCTGTTGGGGAGTGGTGCCCAGAGCGGAATGGTTCAAAGTTGGATAGACCTCGTAGATGTATTTATCGAGCGCTTCCGTCAGTACGGGCAGGTTCCATATCGCGTGTTTTCGAGGGTCATGAGAACGAGACACGCCACGAGGCTTCTTGAGGCGCTTGCTTGTGCCAGTAAGTTGGTGCGTAAAGTCCTTATCCACGACACCGAAAGCTGCTTCAATGACAGATCCATTACGGCTTTGGCCCGCCGGACGCTCGCGCTTAGTGATTTCTAGTCGGGCGAGAAGCTGCTCCCAGTAAGCGCTTAAGAATTCGCTACCCGCATCCGACACGATGGTCCGAGGGACCTGGTGATGACGCCGAACACACTCTCTCATCAACAGCATCAATGTCCGATAGCTGGGCTCATCGTAGGTCAGCACAAACGCTAAGATGACTCTCGTATAGGCATCAATGAGGAGCGACAACCATGGTCGGCCAAGATTGCCGCCATGGAGACTGTCAATTAGATGCACATCCATCTTCGTGTGATCTATATGTGCAACTTCAAGGAAACGCTCTCCATGTGGCGGAGAGGTTCTATCAAGGAACCACACGAACTCTTTCTGTATGTATGCCGCTTTCTCACCTTGACTTCCAAGCGTCTGGTCATACGCCTTAACGCGATTTTTTAGGTCTCGCCGCAATGCCTTCACGCTAGGTATCAATAGTCCCTTTTCCGTGCAAACAGCGGCGAGCATTGCGTGAATAGCACTAACAGATATATCTTTTGTCTTCCAGACCTCGGCCATCTTCCCAATTTCGTCCAATACCGCCGGCACTAGCCTGCGCGTGCGATTCCCTCGTGACTTTGCGCGGTCGATGAGTAAGATATATTCGCAGCCATATAACTCTTTCGATTTGCGTGCACGAGCTTCCCAGGTACGTCGAATACGGGGACAAGGTTTTTTTCCAGTGACGGAAAAAATTCTTTCAGGATCCTTCAGGCACTGAAGGCGCTCCAAGGCATCTTCGATTTCTTTCGGATGTGCGCTATTGCAAATTGCAGCCGCCTCAGCTCGTGCTGTCTCTTCCGGCTCACCGGATTTGATATCACCTATTGCGATGAGTCTTTCGAGATCATCGATGGGCAAGAAGATAGCTCTGTCATCTGGCCCTTTGAGGCAGCGATTATCGTCGCCTGCCTCGACTATTTCATAGATTTTGTTTTTCCATTTCAGTCGGCTCCCCACTGCGAGGGTGATCACTGGCGACTGATATATTTCCGCATCTTGTGTAAGCGCTATCTTTTTCCGAAATGAATATGCCTTAGCTTCCGCAATTTCCAGGAATATTTTCGTACTGCTGTGCTCTGATAAATGCTCCTCCTCCGCCAAGAAATGCAGCTGTTCATCCGCCAGCATTTTGTAGATGATGTCGGCGGTGCCATCTCCACCCCGACCGATTAGATTTCCCAGGGTAAGGAAAGGCGCGCCATCAAATAACTTCCGGATCTTTTTTTGTTCGACCAGCCCGATAGCAGCGCAACCCACCCTCCAATAGTCTTCAAGAAACACGGTATTGTTAAGTTGAGCCGATGAAAAAGAACATTCTGTAAATACTTCAAATTGGAGTCCAAGGCTCTTTGCATATTGCGAGCCGGGTACGTGCAGCCATTGATTTTTCTCGAAGATAAATGTGGTCTTTCCGTTCGCCACCTCTCCCTCTAGGAATTCGGTCTTTTTGCATTCAACCCAACCAATAAAATCCTTTGCCAATACAAAGAAGTCCGGGGTGTAGCCGTAACCAGTCACCTGTCCAAGCTTCGTTTTAGTATTCAATCTCAATTGAGGTGGTTGATCATAGTATTCGTAGACATCGTCATCGTGCTCCCATAAAGTCACCGCAGTCAGCTCCAACGAGCGACTCTCAGCTTGGATGACTTGTCCCATTTTTCTGCTGGCATAGCGACTATTGACGCTCTTTGGCGAACTCTGAGTTCGCCGCGATGGGTCACTGCCGCGTATGTTCGCCACCACTGCCCTGGCTTCTGGTGTAAGCCCCAGGTCATTCATCAATTTTTCTAGTTGTTCGTTGGTGAGCATATGTATTCTCCAGCGAGATAGCAGCCGAAATACTTTCTTTGAATGCCCCATTTCGGAAGGGTAGATTTCTCGAACAAACATCTCCCCAGCTGCTCTTGACTGACAAGAGCAGGTAAGCAATGATGAAACCATTCGTCGATTTGAATTGCTTCACATTGACTCACGACGGGGACGTCGGGAGTTACTTCCTTATTGGGCGTTCATTTAAGTGTTACGCGCTAATCCCTCTCAAATCTTTCACTGTCATTCCGCTTTACAAGGTCGAGCACCTGGGTGCCGGCTTGCCTTCAAATTGCGGGCAGCTCATTTGCGTCTGCTGTTACTGCAACTCTTGAGTACACGTTACCCGAGAGCTTTCAGATTTCAAGAGCATGTCTTAGCAAGACCCAGAATCTTAGTTTTATGCGCAAATACCTGTTTTGAAAGGTTTTTATGACAACAGGGAGGCCTTTGCGTAATCGATTTGAAAAAACAAGAACAAAATTTTGGACTGCGGTCGTCTATAAAGAGATTGCAGAAAGAGGGCTAGGGATAGACGAGGTGTTAGGTACCGATGGGAAGTGGAACAACATTTGGTCGCGATATCACCGCGGCCTGGTGGCACCATCCAAAGCCCGCCTTATGCGTATTGACAAGGCATTGCCTGGTACGAAGAGCTATTATTCAGCCCCCCTTTGGAGCCTGTGGACACGAGACCAATGGTCTTGGGCGAACTTGCTACGGAGCAGATACGATCTACCGCCTATATTCCAACAGGCATTTGATTTAGAAGATGAGTTGCGCGAGGCCGACCGTATCAGGCTCAAAAAAAAGCCAGGTCCAACATCAGTCAATGACATCTGGTATTCAAATTTCTTTGCTGGCAACCTGTTGACAAAGTCGTTTGCTATGATCCAAGACCGGCGGTTCGGCATTGGCGCTCTGTCAGCCATACTGATGATGCTTTATGAAAGCAAGCTGCGAGGAGATGTAGTCGCTTACTTCTGCCTATCGGTTGCATGGGCCCAAGCCGAGAGAGAACGGCACAAGCATCCGTTTTTACATCTTTTGCCCTTGACCGTCTTCAATGCCCCCCTAACTGAATTTCATTCCGTTGAATGGCCGGATGTTTTGGCGCCTCTTGAAATTTCAAAAAATCTTGCTAAGCACCTGCAAGAAACGCGTGTCGGCCCTAAGGATTTAGATGTGCTTCGTTTTCTTCAACAGATCTACGCGCGGAATTTTGTAGCGATTTGTTCCGACTTCTTGACCATACAAGAGGAGTTAGACGCGCTCAATCCAAAGGTTGGATATTGGCCGCCCGACATATTGTGAAGCGGACCGCACGCTGACCTCTTGATTTCCAAAGTTCACATGTAAAACTGTCCTTATCTACTAAGGAGAGCGACATGACATCAATCAACTCTAAGCAGCTTGCGGCCATCAAATTAATCGATGTGGAAGCCTTCGATATCCCCACCGCAACGTCATTGAAAGTAACGAGAACATGCCTGCGTACTCGATTGAAAGAGATATGCGAAATAAAGCGGAGTAGCAACGCCACAATCAAAATAACTTTCACGGATTACGCCAAGATGAAGTTCTGGTGCGAGTTAGATTTGAAGACCAAGGAGATGATCTTGGTGGAGTGGGATAGTGGCGACGAACAATTGAATTTCCTACTTCTGGAAGGGGTCACTAATAGCTGCCTCAATCTGTTGAATGCGACCGTGGCAGCCAAAGGAACCTCAATCCATCGGATGCTCACAAAAAAATTACCTTCGCGCATTTAAAAATCTACGATATTATTAATATGGTAGATATTTATATGAATGCATCATGCAAATCTCAGCCACTGATGGAAAGGCAATCACGGCCATTAATGAATGGCTTACCGCCTATCGTTCTGAGAATACGCGTAACACATACCATCGCGAATTCAAGCGTCTGTCGACCTGGCTTTTGGCTATAAAAATGAGTTTTACAGAGATCGACAGCGATCATCTTTCTCGTTATTTGAACGACTTCGCCTTGGGCAAATTGGATCTTGATCTAAACAAGCAGCAGCAAAAAAAGCGAAGCACTGTCACTCAGGCAAGAGATGTATTACGCCGTCTCTTTGAAAATCTCCGCAGGGAAGGCATCAGGGCTGACAACCCCATGGATTCAGTACCGGATGTTCTAGTCGACGAGGGAACTCCTTCCACGCCCATCGCCGCGGCCCAAGAACGGGAAAAATGGCACCAGTCTTACAACACTTGGCTAAACTCACCGGCACCTGAATTTGGAATGCGAGCGAACAGTGAGCGCAGCAACGCTTTAGCGGTATTCGTCTATTGGACTTCGCTACAACGATCTGAGCTCGCGAAAGCAAAGATGGCTGATATAAGGTCAGCTGAGGGAAATCAATGGTTTATTTGGGTAGAAAACACTCAGAAATCGACACGGACGAAGATATTGATTCCAACTTCAGCAATGAAAGCTATCCAACGCTATCGCATCTCACGTGGGTTACCTGAAATACCTGGGGATCACGAAACGGAGGTCCCGCTCTTTGCTCGAAAAAATACGGAACGCGCCTTGGACCCGTGGACAATTGCTCACATTCTAAAAAGTGATGCTCCTGAAATACTCGAGGGTGTTCGGTATATGCAAACTTCGATATCAAAATTGCGAAAAGCCTTTGTCGCGGACGGAGTATTGCATGGCGTATCGGAATTTGAAATTGGACAACATATTCGGTCACACCATGTTGTCCGGCATGTTGCTGCTCAGGTCAGCACGGACAGTTTCGGAGAAAGCATTGCTAAAATGCAAACAGCTCTGATCGGAGCGTTACCGAAGATGAGAGACACATCCAATTGATTGGGATGCATATGCATGCCAAACGGCATAATTATGATTCCCAAACCACGGGACTGGGATGAAACGGAGAACTGCAAATATGGTGCGGCTGGCGGGGATCGAACCCACGACCCTTGGCTTCGGAGGCCAATACTCTATCCACTGAGCTACAGCCGCTTTGGGACGAACGTCGAAGAGGGATGAAGGATACAGTTTTTCCCCCGCCCCGTCCACGGCGGGCAACTATTTTCCGTTCCCAATGAATTACATTGTGTCTATAATCTAAGGTTGGGCGAGACAGCGCTTCTCTAAACAGTAATAAACACCGATTTTCCAAAAAAATCGGGTCAACGCTTTCGAAGAATATTGCACTGAGGGAACTATGAGCGACGCACATAACGAACACCACGAATCCGCAATCAAAACGCCGAAACAGTTGATCGCTGCTGTATCGGCAGGCTTTCTGATCCCCATCGTCTGTATCGTCCTGCTGGTTGAGTACGTCACCAACGGCCAGACGACCGGCGCCGGTTCCGCCAGCCAAACCCCTGAAATGATCGCCGCGCGCATCAAGCCCGTGGCCAGCGAAGGCTTCACTTTCCGTGATGCCAACGCGCCCAAGCAATTGCTGAGCGGTGAAGAAGTCTTCAAATCCACCTGCGCAGCCTGCCACGGCGCCGGCATCGCAGGCGCACCGAAGGTCGGCGATCCTGCCGCCTGGAAAGCGCGCATCGGCGAAGGCTACGACAAACTGTTGGCGCACGCCATCAACGGCCTGAACGCAATGCCTCCGAAAGGCGGCAATCCTGATCTGGACGACGTGGAAATCGCCCGCACCGTGGTCTACATGGCCAATCAGTCCGGCGCCAAGTTCAAGGAACCCGAAGTGAAGGCTCCAGCCGCTGCGCCGGCTGCCGCTCCCGCAGAAAAGAAATAATCAATATCAAGTAGGCGTCGCCTCCCGGATGGCCGGCGACGCCCCGTAAAAAAGCCCCGCACTGCGGGGCTTTTTTATTGTTGCGACCAACCCTGATCAACGCTGCTGCGGTTCTGCCACGAAGATTTCAACGCGGCGATTCTTTGCCCGGTTTGCTTCGGTGTCATTGGCCACCAGCGGCTCATGCGAACCGCGGCCGTCAATGTGGAAACGGCCGGGAGAGACGCCGCGCGCCGTCAGGTAATCACGTGTACGGGCAGCGCGTTCCATCGACAAGGGATTGTTGACGGCGTCGCTGCCGGTACTGTCGGTGTGACCGATAATGTTCACCGTGGTGGCCGGGTTTTCGTTGAGCGTGGCGGCGAATTTATCGAGCACTGCGCGGAAGTTCGGCTGGATGTCGGCGCGACCGGTATTGAAGGAAATATCACTCGGGATCTCCAGTTTCAAGCGGTTATCCTGGGTCTGCGTCACTTGCACGCCGGTACCCTGGGTGGCTTGCTCCATGGCGCGCTTCTGGTTTTCCATGCGATTCGACCACACGTTGCCGATGACCGCGCCCAGGCCTGCGCCGATTGCAGCTCCGGCTGCCGTACGACCACCGCCGCCGCCTCCTGTGGCAGCGCCAAGGATGCCGCCCACGCCTGCGCCGACACCGGCGCCGGTTGCCGTGCCGCGCTGGGTCGCGGTCATGTCCGCACAACCGGTTGCGGCCAGAGTCAGCGCCAGCGCGCCGAGAGTTAATTTACGCATGATGATTTCCTTTATTCGTATGATTCCATGCGCCGTCGAACGGCGGGCATTGTTGCAGATCCGATTTCGGCGCTATTTCGGCGCTATTCGCCGTCAGGCGTGGAAGCGTCGTCAGTATCGGCATCGGCGCTCTGTTCGCGATCCTTGCGGCGCGTCAGGTAATACGCGACAGCCCCGCCCGCACTGATTACCGCGCCGTATAGCAAGGGCTTGCGCAGGTAGCGCCTGGACAGCAGCGAAATGCCGCCGATCAGCAGCGGCGATAGCGATTGCAGGTTGCTGCCGCCCTTGCCCGACAAGGCGCCGCTGAAGGTGGAAGACACTGCGCCGACGATACGGTTGAAGGCGCCCTTGGCCAGCGATTCGGCATTCAGGTTGGCGCGCACGGTGCCGCGCGCCTGCATGATGCCGATGCGGAACAAGGCGCCTTCCGCCAGCAGTTTGCGCTTGCGTTCTTCGAGCGGGACGTCCGGCTTCCAGTCTGTGTGAGGCATGATTTTCCCATTTCCCGAGGTCAGAGCAGCGCGTCGCGGTCTTTGCGAAGCTCCGCCATGGTGGCGGGCAAGGCCAGCTTGCCGTTGCGCAGCAGCGCGAAAGCATACCAGCCGATCGCCGCCGCAGCGGCGGTGAAGAACGCGCCGAGCACAATCAGGATCTTCCAGCCCCAGGAATCCCAGGCCAGGAACACCAGCAACACGGCCCAGAACGCAATCGCGAACCAGACGGCAATGACCCCCAGCGTAAACAGCACAAGGAATTTCACCAGGTTGCCGCCGATTTCCGACAGCTCCAGTGAAGCCAGCTCGATGCGGTTGATGATCAGCCCGAGCAGGTTCCTGGCGATGCCCAGCAATCCCGCGGTGAGACCGGGATTGGCCGGCTCCGCCTGCGTGTTTTTATGCTCCATTGTGTCGGCGCGTCCGATTATTTGCTGCGGCCGATGACCAGGCCGACCAAGAGGCCGACGCCGGCAGAAATCGCCACGGCGCGCCATGGATTTTCATGCACGTAGTCGTCGGTGGCGGCAGCAACTTCCTTGCCTTTTTCGATGGCCACGGCTTGCGCGTTTTGCGCCGCTTCGACCGCTGCTTCCAGCATGATCAGGCCCTTGCTGCGCAGTTCGTCGGCTTTATCGCCGGTGGCTGCAGCTGCTTCACGGAACAATTCTTGCGCATCTTTGACGAGGGTTTTCATATCGTTTCTCACTGTTTTAAGGGCGGACTTTGTCATGGAGATTCTCCTATTGATTAAATGCTCAAGCAAACGAAAGCGATTAAATGGGCGGGAGCCTGAGCATTGGCGCCGGTGACAGCGCGCCTCTGCGTACCTGCAGACGCAGGCTCATTTTGATAGCTTTCTTCTATATAAGTTTCAGCAACGGCCAAAACGTTCAAAAACGAGTTTCGCGCGCCGTACGCAGGAAACTGTCCAGGATAGGCATGCAATCGAGCAACTCCGGCCCGCCGGCGCGGTGGAACTCCGGATGCCACTGCAGACCCATCACGAACGGCGCCTTGCGATAGCGGATCGCCTCGACGATGTTGTCGGTGCCGGACACTGCTTCCACAGACAAGTCCCGGCCCAAGTCCTTCACGGCCTGATGGTGGATGGAGTTCACCACGGCGTTCTGGGTATTGACCAGCGAAGCCAGGGTCGAGCCGGGCGGGAACTTGAGTTCGTGATAGTTGCTGTCGTACAGATCATTGACGTGGGCGATCGCCGCCGGCACGTCGGTGGCGATGTCCTGGTACAGCGAACCACCGAAGGCCACGTTGATCAGTTGGCAACCGCGGCAGATGCCCAGGACCGGTTTGCCGGCTTCGATGAATTCATGCAGCAGTTCCAGCTCGTACATGTCGCGCACGCGGTCGCCGTTCCATTCGGGACGCGTGGCGGCCTCGGCGTAGCTCTGCGGCGAGACGTCGGCGCCGCCCTGCAGCACCAGACCGTCGAGATGCTTGGCGTAGTCGCGCAGACGGATGTTGCTGGGATGGACCAGGCCGTTGGTGTTGACGGTCGGGATCATGAACACCAGCACGTCGCGCGACATGACCCATTGCGCGATCGACTCTTCCAGGTATTGCAGCGTCTTGCCGCGCAAACCCTTGGCGCCGGTCTCCGGGTGGAAGATGCGCGCCGAGATGCCAATCTTGAGCGTGCGCTGCATGATGCGACGGCCGGCCTTGTCGGACATCGCCTTGAAACGCGCACCCAGCAACCGCCAGGTCTGCGCCCATGGCGTGTCAAGCGGCGGCGGCGAATACGCCGGATGCGGGGCTTGCTGAGCAGCTTGTTGCGCCTGCTGTTGCGCTGCTGTCGGCGCCTGTGCCGACGTCGATGCAGCAGGCGCATCGGGACGGGGCGGTCGTGGAGAACTTGGTTGATTGGCTTCGGAATCGCTAATATCGGACATGGCGGCTATGTTAGGTTGTTATCAATGGCTGTGACCAGGTGCTGCGTCCGCGAACAGGATTGCCAAAGTATAAGCGCATTGATTTGCTTTGGGCAGCCGGTCATGGGCCATGGGTGTCACAGAATGACGAAGAATGAGCCACCGCGGTCGCAGCGACTCATTCAACGATGTCTGGCGTCTTATCGTCCATCTTCAATAATCCAGACAACAAAGCGGCGATATATGTTCCAATCCTTTCTGACTTCTTTCCGGCTTATTTCTTGCTCAGGCAAGCTCCTACATGACCACTTCACGCATTCTTATCCTCTATGCGCATCCGGCCCACGAACGCTCGCGCGCCAACCGCGCCATGATCGAGGCCGCTCGCACGCTGCCCAACGTGCGCATCCATGACCTCTACGAGTGCTATCCCGATTTCCACATCGACGTCGACTACGAACAGACCCAGTTGCATGAAGCCGACCTGATCGTGTTCCATCATCCGATCCACTGGTACAGCATGCCGGCGCTGCAAAAGGAATGGACCGACCTGGTGCTGGAACGCGGCTGGGCCTTCGGCCCCGGCGGCGATGCCTTGCACGGCAAGGATTTCTGGCTGGTCGCGACCACCGGCGGCGACGAGACGTCGTATCAGCCGGGCGGGCGCCACGGCCATCCCTTCGACGACTTCCTGCCGCCTTACCAGCAGACCGCGCGACTGTGCGGCATGCAGTGGAAGACGCCCTACCTGCTGCACGGCGCGCACCAGATCGACAACAACGCCATGACCCTGCATGCCGCCAATTACCGCGCCCTGCTCGACAGCTACCCTGATTGGCCGGACGCTGCCTCCGCCGCCTCTCCACGTTAACGCCAGGACCACCAGAACACCATGGAACAAACTCTCCTGCATCCGTTGATTTACCTGCTGGCCGCGGTCGTCGCCGTGCCCATCGCCAAGAAGCTCGGCCTGGGCGCCGTGCTCGGCTACCTGCTGGCCGGCATCGCCATCGGTCCCTGGGGCCTGGGATTGATCAGTGAAGTCGAGGACATCCTGCACTTCTCCGAATTCGGCGTCGTGCTGCTGCTGTTCCTGATTGGACTCGAACTCGATCCGAAACGGCTGTGGTCGCTGCGCCGGCACATCTTCGGCTGGGGCAGCGCCCAGGTCGGACTGGTCAGCCTCGGCCTGTTCGGCGCGGCGCTGGCGGTCGGCATCGACTGGCGCGTGGCGCTGATCGGCGCGCTCGGCATGTCGCTCTCTTCCACCGCGATTGCACTGGCGACGCTGGGCGAGCGCAAGCTGACGGCGACGCCGGCCGGCTCGGCTGGCTTTGCGATCCTGCTGTTCCAGGACATCGCCGCGATCCCGATGATGGCGGCGGTGCCGCTGCTGGGCGTGGCGGTGGCGCAAGGCAGCGGCCAGGGCTGGCTGCACACGCTGCAAGTGGTCGCCGTGATCGCGCTGCTGATCTTCGGCGGCCGCTACCTGATCCGTCCGATCCTGCGCATCATCGCCAAGACCGACATGCGTGAAATATTCACCGCGTTCTCGCTGCTGCTGGTGATTGCGACCTGCCTGCTGATGCAATCGGTGGGCATGTCGATGGCGCTGGGCACCTTCCTCGCCGGCGTGCTGCTGGCGGATTCGGAATACCGCCACGCGCTCGAGAGCGATCTCGAACCGTTCAAGGGATTGCTGCTGGGGCTGTTCTTCATTGCCGTCGGCATGTCGGTCGACTTCGGCATCTTCCTCGAGCAGCCGTGGCTGATCCTCGGCATGGTGCTGGGCTTCCTGGTGATCAAGACCGCCGTGCTGTACGGACTGGCGAAATGCTTCCGCATCCCGCGCGACCAGCAGATCTTCTTTGCCTTCCTGCTGTCGCAGGGCGGCGAGTTCGCCTTCGTGGTGTTCGGCGCCGCAGCGACCGCGCAAGTGCTGACGCCGCGCATCTCGTCCATCCTGGTGGTGGTGGTGGCGCTGTCGATGGTGATCACGCCGTTGCTGCTGCTGTTCCACGATCGCGTTCTATTGCCGCGCCTGCAGGCGCGCGGCAGACAGCCTGAGGATGACATCGAGCCGCAGGACAATCCGGTGATCATCGCCGGCTTCGGCCGCTTCGGCCAGATCGTCGGTCGCCTGCTGCACGCCAACGGCATCGGCCTGACCATTCTCGACCACGATCCTGACCAGGTCGAATCGCTGCGCAAGTTCGGCTTCAAGGTGTTCTACGGCGACGCCACGCGCATCGACCTGCTGCGCACCGCGGGCGCCGACAAGGCGCGCCTGATCGTGATCGCCATCGACGATGCGCCGGCCAGCCTGAAGCTGGTGGAAGCCGTGCAACGCGCCTTCCCGCACCTGAAGATCGCCGCCCGCGCGCGCAACGTCACGCACCTGTACGACCTGATGGACCGCGGCGTCACCGTGCTCGAACGCGAGACCTTCGAGAGCGCGCTGCAGATGGGTCGCCAGGTATTGCGCCAGTTGGATTTCGGCGCGTATCGCGCGCACCGCGCCGCGATGAAATTCCGCGCCCACAATATCGAAACGCTGCACAAGCTGTATCCGCATTACAAGGATCAGCAGCAAATGGTGTCGATGGCCGTACAGGCACGCGAAGAACTGGAGGCGATGTTCGCCAGCGACAACGACGCCATCACCGACGGCGACAAGCATCGCTGGGATTAAGGTCGCAAATGCAAAAAGGCCGGACGCTAATGCGATCCGGCCTTTTCTTATTACGCCAACCGATTTAGTTCAAATACACCGGCACGAAGATCTTGTCGTCGCCGCGCTCCACCAGCAACGCCACGCTCTTGCCGGCCTTGCTCACCAGGCTGCGCAATTGCTCCACGCTGGTCACCGCATTGCCGTTCAAGGACAGGATCACGTCGCCGCTCTGGATGCCCGCCACCGCCGCCGGCCCGTTGACGTCTTCCACCAGCAAGCCGCCGTGCACGCCGATCTGCTGCTGTTCGCTCTTGTCCAGCGGACGCACCGCCAGCCCCAGCCGGCCCTGCGGCTCGTTGCGACTGGCTGCGGCTTCCTTGGTTGGCTTCAGTTCGCCGACCGTGATGTTGAGCGACTTGAGCGCACCGTTGCGCATCACCTCGATTTTCTGCGTGGTTCCCGGCGCGGTGTCGGCCACCAGCGTCGGCAGATCCACCGAGTGATCAATCGCCTGGCCGTTGAAGCGCAGGATCACGTCGCCCGCCTGCACGCCGGCCTTCTCGGCCGGGCTGCCCTTCTCGACCGAACTGACCAATGCGCCTTCCGATTTCTTCAGTCCGAAGGATTCCGCCAGCGCCTGGTTGATTTCCTGCACCGACACGCCGAGACGGCCGCGCGTCACCTTGCCGTGCTGGACCAGTTGTTGCTCGACCTTCATCGCGACATCAATGGGGATTGAAAACGACAGCCCCTGATAACCGCCGGTCTGGCTGTAGATCTGCGAATTGATGCCGACCACCTGGCCCTTCAGGTTGAACAACGGACCGCCCGAATTGCCGGGATTGACGGCGACGTCGGTCTGGATGAACGGCACGTAATTGTCGTCCGGCAGGGCGCGCGACTTGGCGCTGACGATACCGGCCGTGGCGGTGTTGTCGAAACCGTAGGGCGAGCCGATCGCCAGCACCGGTTCGCCGACCTTCATCAGCGCCGGGTTGCCGATCTGCACGGTCGGCAAATCCTTGGCCGCGATGCGGATCACGGCGATGTCGCTCTGCTTGTCGGCCCCCAGCACCTTGGCCTTGAACTCGCGGCGGTCGGTCAGCTTGACGGTGACTTCCTGTGCACCGTCGACCACGTGGGCATTGGTCAGGATCAGCCCGTCCGGGCTGATGATGAAGCCCGAGCCGAGACCGCGCATGATCTGCGGCGTGCGTGGCGGTTGCTGGAATTGCGGGCCGAAGCGCTTGAAGAATTCAGAAAACGGATCGTTGGGATCGACGTCGTCGGAAGCGTCGTCGGACACGCGCTTCGCCTTGCCGGTGACGCTGATGTTGACCACTGCAGGACCGGCACGCTCGACGATACCGGAGAAATCGGTCGGCGTCGCCAATGTGGGTGACGACGGGGCGGCAACAACGGGCGCCGGCAGGATCGCGGCCTGCGCCGCCGGCAGTTCGGCGCCGCGGAAGTACACGTAGCTGCCGCCGACGACGGCGGCCAGTGCGATGGCGAGCGTATTGCGAACGAAAACGGTACGGCGATTCATGATGCACTCCTTGCGATAGGGGTGGCCTCTCCACCCGATGGAATGCAGCGTAAGTCGCGAAAATTAAGGCAGACTTAAGGAAACAAACTGTTACACCTTGGCTTTGGCAAAACGGACCTCAACACGTAGACCCGTGCCGGTATTTTCCAGCCGTACGCGTGCGCCGTGCAAATCGGCGATCTGGCGCACGATGGCCAGGCCGAGGCCGCTGCCCGGTTGCGACGGCGGCACGTTGGCGGCACGGTGGAAGCGGTCGAACACGCGTTCCAGGTCCTGCTCGGGAATGCCCGGGCCGCGATCTTCCACGGTGACGACCAATGCGTCGCCGTCGCTGCGCATGGCGACATCGACGGTGCTGTCGGCCGGACTATACTGCAGCGCATTCGACAGCAGGTTGCCGAACAGGATGCGCAAGGCGTCGACATTGGCGTTGACGGCGCCCTCCACCTGCGTCGTCATGCCGAGGTCGATGCCCTTGTGTTCCGCCAGCGGCGCGTGATCCTGCACCGTGCTGCGCAACAACGGAGCCAGTTCCAGCGGCGCCATTTCCTGCACGCCGGGTTCCTGACGCGCCAGCGTCAGCAACTGATGCACGAGATGCGTGGTGCGATCGAGGCCATGGCGCAGATCGGCGAAAGCCGCGCGGCGCTCTTCGTCGTCGCCGGCGCGCTCGGCCAGTTGCGCCTGCAGCCGCAAGGCAGTGAGCGGCGTGCGCAACTCATGCGCAGCATCGGCGACGAAAGCGCGCTGCGTCTGCATGGCCTGGCGCAGGCGTTCGAGCAGATCGTTGAACGCATGCGTCAGCGGCCGGATTTCCTGCGGCAGGCCGTGATCGGCCACCGGCGCCAGCGTGTGCATGTCGCGCGACTGCACGTCGGCGGCGGCGCGCCGCACCGGCGCCAACGCGTGACCGACCGCGATCCAGATCAGCGCGCCGAGGAAGGGAAACAGCAACAGCAAGGGCATCACGGTCTTCACCGCCGCCTGCGCCGCCACCTGCTTGCGCGCGCTCTGCGGCTGCGACACCTGCGCCACGGTATTGCCGATCTGCGCGCTGTAGACGCGCCACATGCCGCCCGGTCCCGGGACGTCGGCGAAACCGAGCTCGGCCTGCTGCGGCATCACGCTGCGCGAGTGCGAGTGGTAAATCACGGTGCCGGTGCTGTCCCAGATCTGCATCATGATTTCATCATCAAGGCCGGGCGCGTCCTGGCCCGGGGCAATCGGTGCAAAGGCCTGGCGCGGCAGCGACGCGGCGATCTGGCGCATCTGGTAATCGAAGATTTCGTTGGCTTCGCCGCGCGCCTGGAAGTACAGCGCGATGCCGGCCAGCAGGATGCCGGCGCTCAGGCCGAGCGCCAGCCACAGCAATAGTTGTCGTCGAATGGAGTTCATTTGGGCACCAGATAACCGATTCCGCGCACGTTCTTGATGAAGTCGCTGCCGAGCTTCTTGCGCAAGGCGTGGATGTGAACTTCGATCGCATTGCTGTCGACGCCGTCATCCCAGCCGTAGAGTTTTTCTTCCAACTGGGCGCGCGACAACACCACGCCCGGGCGATCCAGGAAGGCCTGCAACAAGGTGAATTCGCGCGCCGACAGTGCGACCGGCCGGCCTTGCAGCAAGACTTCGCGCGTGGCCGGATTCAGGCTGACGTCGCGCACCTGGATGAGGCTGTCGGCGCGGCCCGCCTGGCGACGCAGCAAGGCGCGCATGCGCGCCGAGAGTTCTTCCAGGTCATAAGGCTTGATCAGGTAGTCATCGGCGCCGGCATCCAGCCCGGCGACGCGATCGGCGACGGCGTCGCGCGCGGTGGTAATCAGCACCGGCACCTTGTTGCCGGCCGCGCGCAATTCCTGCAATACGGCCAGGCCGTTCTTTTGCGGCAGCCCGAGGTCGAGCAGCACCAGCGCGTAATCCTCCTGGCGCAATGCCAGCGCCGCTGCGGCGCCGTCCTGCACCCAGTCGACCGCGAAACCGTCCTGACGCAAACCCTTGCGGGCCGCTTCACCTACCATCAGATCGTCTTCGACCAGCAGGATGCGCATGGTGGTCTCCTACAGGAAGCGCGCCAGCAAAAACACCACAGCCGAGATCAGGATGGTCGATGCAAACGGCAGCGAAAACACGCGCCCGAACAATTTGAAGCGCAAGTCTCCCGGCAGACGGCCGATGCCGAGCTTTTCCAGCCACGGCAACAAGCTGGAAAACACGACGACGGCGATGAAGATGACGACGACCCAACGAATCATATGAACTCTCTGCTATCTCTGTTTAAAGGCGATGGGTACGGTCATGCGTCAAAAGACGCCCGGGCCAGTCGACGTTCTTGCCCACGACGAGCACTTTGAACAGCTCGCCCATTTCAGCGGGCGAGATCAACTTTTGCACCGCATTGGATTGCGGCAGATATTGTGCGCTTTGTTCCGGCGACGTGCGCAGCAACAGCTCGCCGATGCCGGCGCTGAGCAGGAATCCCGCCTGGCTGGCGTAGCCCAGCACGTCCAGCCCGCCTTCGATCGCCGCACGCGCCATCGCCGTGAAGTCAACGTGCGCGGTGACGTCCTGCAAACCCGGCAGGTAAAACGGATCGGCGTGCGCATGATGGCGGTAGTGGCACATCAGCGTGCCCTGCGCGCGTCCGGGGAAATAGTATTCCGCCGCCGGGAAGCCGTAATCGATCAGCAGCGCCGCGGAATTTCCCTGTTGCAACATTGCCGCCAGCGATTGCATGAACGCGGCGCCGACGGGATGGACTTCAGTCAGATAACCGACCGGCAGCGCGTCGCCGTCAGGGATCTGCGCTGCCAGAATAGCGGCGGCGTCGGCACGGTCGGCGCGGTCGGCGAACGTGAAAGCGCCCGCATCATCGAGCGCCACGCCGCGCTCCAGCCATCCCCGTTCGCTACGCACTACCAGTTGCACCGGCATGGCGTCGAGCACCTCGTTGCCGATCACGACGCCGGAAAACGTCGCCGGCAGGCTGTCCAGCCATTGCACCTGCGGGAAGTCGCGCAGCTTTTCCTGTTGCCGCGCGCGCAATTGCGACGAGATTTCAACGATGTAATAGTGCTCCGGCAACTTGCCGGCTGCGCGCAGTTCGCTCAGGATATCGAACGCCAGTTTGCCTGTGCCGGCGCCGAACTCCATGATGGCCGCGCCGGTCTGCGGAAACAATTCTGTCGCCAAATGCGCCAAAGTAGCGCCGAAAAGCGGCGAAATTTCCGGTGCGGTTGTAAAATCACCGTCTTTGCCCAATTTGGCCGCACCGCCGCTGTAATAGCCCAGTGCAGGCGCGTACAGCACCAGTTCCATGTAGCGCGCAAACGAAATCCAGCCGCCATTGCGCCGGATGTCGTCGGCGATCAGGAGCTGGAGAGCGCGGGAAGCGGCAAGCGCGTCGGCGGAAGGTTCGGGTAGTTGCAGTTGCATGATGGGGCGTATTGTATTTGAATCCGCCCCTGCCTTCGCAATTGGCTCCCGCCGTCATTGCGCGCTCCATTCCCGGCCCCATCACGAAATGAACATCATGATTCCGTCTCGACAACAAGTTGCCCTCGTCACCGGCGCCGCCAAGCGTATCGGCCGCACGATCGCGCTCGCACTGGCGCGCGACGGCTGGGACATCGCCGTGCATTACGGCAAATCGGCAGCCGAGGCGCAAGCGCTGGTGGCTGAAATAGCCGCGCTGGGCCGGCGCGCCATCGCGCTGCAATGCGAACTGGCCGACGAGGCCGGCGTGCGCACGCTGGTGCGCCAGGCCGGGCGGCTGGGACCGGTGGCGTGCGTGGTGAACAATGCTTCGCTGTTCCGCGAAGACCGGGCCGAGAGCTTTTCGATGGACGCGCTGGACGCCCACATGCGCGCTAACGTCGCCGCCCCCGTACTGCTGGCGCAGGCCTTGTACGACGCCACGCCGCCGGGCCGCCAGGCCGTGGTCGTCAACCTGCTCGACCAGAAGCTGTACAATCCCAATCCCGATTTCCTGTCTTACACGCTGTCCAAGGCCGCGCTGCAAAGCGCCACCACCTTGCTGGCGCAGGCGCTGGCGCCGCGCGTACGAGTGGTCGGCGTGGCGCCCGGCATCACCATGGTCTCCGGCGACCAGAGCGAGGCCGGGTTCCGGAAGGCCCATCGCGTGACGCCGCTGGGCAAGAGCAGCACGCCGGACGACGTCGCCGCCGCGGTCTGCTTCGTTGCCACCGCGCAGGCGATCACCGGCACGACGATCCTGGTCGACGGCGGCCAGCACCTGGTGCCGCTGCAACGCGACGTGATGTTCCTTGCCAAATAGGCGTTTCGTTTTTTATTCATTTATCTCTTGTCTGGATTCCATGTTTTCTCTTTCCCATCCCGAACTGAACGATTGCCGCCGCCTGTTCCTGCGCAACTATGAAGTGCTGATCAACATCGGCGTGCACGAATTCGAGAAAAAGGGCGAGCAGCGCATCCTGATCAATGTCGACCTCTTCATCCCGCTGGCCATGTCGACGCCGGAACACGACCAGCTGCAGGAAGTGGTCGACTACGACTTCATCCGCAGCACCATCGCCAAGCGCATGGCGCAGGGCCATATCCATTTGCAGGAAACCTTGTGCGACGACGTCGTCAAGGCCATGCTGGCGCATCCCAAGGTGCGCGCCGTCCGCGTTTCCACCGAAAAGCCGGACGTCTATCCCGATTGCGACTCCGTCGGCGTGGAAGTCTTCCGCGTCAAAGAAGCGCTCTGAACCCTCTATTTGCAGGACCCAAGATGAACGATCTGCTCGAACACGCCAAACTCGCCGACAGCGCCGCTCCTGCCGAGGCCATCCCCTCGGTCAAGCAGGCGGAAAAACTCGCCTACGAAAACAACAAGCTGCACAAGCGCCTGTGCCGCCTGACCGGCCAGGCCATCGGCGACTACAACATGATCGAGGACGGCGACAAGGTGATGGTCTGCCTGTCCGGAGGCAAGGACAGCTACGCGCTGCTCGACATCCTGCTGACGCTGCGCGAGCGCGCGCCAATCCACTTCGACATCATCGCGGTGAACCTGGACCAGAAGCAGCCGAACTTCCCGGCCGATATCCTGCCCGCCTACCTGGAAAAACTGGGCGTGGCGTACCACATCGAAAACCAGGACACCTACAGCATCGTCAAGCGCGTGGTCCCGGAGGGCAAGACCACCTGCGCGCTGTGTTCGCGTTTACGCCGCGGCATCCTGTACCGCGTTGCAACAGAACTGGGCGCCACAAAAATTGCCTTGGGGCATCATCGCGACGACATCCTTGAAACCTTTTTCCTGAACATGTTCTTCGGCGGCAAACTCAAGGGTATGCCACCCAAGTTGCAGTCCGACGACGGCAAGCAGATCGTCATCCGTCCGCTTGCGTATGTGAAGGAAGCCGATCTCACCCGCTACGCCGAGGTCAAGGAATTCCCGATCATTCCGTGCGACCTGTGCGGCAGCCAGGAGAACCTGCAACGCAAGCAGATCAAGGGGCTCATGCGTGAATGGGAGAAGAAATTCCCGGGCCGCGTCGACAATATCTTCGCTTCATTCTCGACTGTGGCGCCTTCGCATCTGATGGACCGCAAGCTGTTCGACTTCGCCAACCTCAAGGCGACCGGTGAAGCTGACGCCAACGGCGACATCGCGTTCGATGAAGATCCATGTGCGACCGGCGCGCCTGCCGGGCAGAATGTGATCAAGCTGCACGTCGACGATTAACTTGCAAAGTAAATATCGGTTAAGCATAACGACGCACCTTGCGTGCAGTTATGCGTAAAAAATTATTTCAAAGTCCATATTTGCACGGATTGGATGCCAAATACCCTCCTGATCATCGCTTGAAGCCGTTGCCCCCCATGATTTAATTTGACCGTCATCTGCGTAATTTTCAGTACTCCTGAGCAATACGCAGCAGGATCACAATATCAATTAAATCAAGAAAGTCGCGACAGCCGCAGGGGCCTCAGAAAGGAGTTGGTGATCAACCCCTTCCGCCACCGAGATGGAACCACCATCCGCACCTCTGCCCATGCCGACACTGCTTATTTCGTGCATGAGGAAGTTTGATGGCAGCACAATTCTGGCGCGACAAGCGCGTATTCATCACCGGCCATACCGGCTTCAAGGGTAGCTGGCTGACCTTGTGGTTGCACCGTTGGGGCGCCAAGGTCTACGGCTATTCGCTGCCAGCGCCGACCAATCCGAGCCTGTTCCATCTGGCGCGACTCCAGAATTGCGTCCAAACCACCACCGGCGACGTGCGTGACCTCAGGCATTTGAGCGACACCATGGCGGCCGTGCAGCCGGACGTGGTGTTCCACCTGGCGGCGCAACCGCTGGTGCGCGACTCCTACAACACGCCGATCGACACCTTTGCCATCAACGTGATGGGCACCGCCCATCTGCTGGAAGCCGTACGTCATACGCCGAGCGTGCGCTCGGTAATCGTGGTGACCAGCGACAAATGCTATGAAAACCGCGAATGGCTGTGGGGCTACCGCGAAGACGACCCGATGGGCGGCCACGATCCGTACAGCAGCAGCAAGGGTGCTGCGGAACTGGTGACCTCGGCGTACCGCCGTTCCTACTTCCAGCATAACGCCGACGCCCACGCAGCGATTGCCACCGTCCGCGCCGGCAACGTCATCGGCGGCGGCGACTTCGCCGGCGACCGCCTGATCCCGGATTTCATCCGTGCGCTGGAAAAGGAAGAAGCCGTCAGCATCCGCAACCCGCACGCGATCCGTCCATGGCAATTCGTGCTGGAGCCCTTGTCGGGCTACCTGCAGGTGGCGCAGAAATTATATGAATCGGGCCAGCAATTCGCCGAAGGCTGGAACTTCGGTCCGGCCGACACCGACCTGCAGACCGTCAGCCAGCTGTGCGCGACGTTCAACCATTCGCTGCAGAAGAACGACGTGGCGCCGGTGGAGGTGCGCCTGGAAAGCCAGGCCGGCGCACCGCATGAAGCCGCTTTCCTGCGCCTCGACATTTCCAAGGCGCGCCAACGGCTGGACTGGGTTCCGAAGATGGAACTGTACACCGCGCTGGAATTGACCGCGCAGTGGTACGGCGGCTATATCAATAACGAAGACCTGCGGACGCTGAGCGAAAGCCAGATTGAGTTTTACCAGAATCTGACATAATCCAGCGTTCTGTCACTCGCAAGAAATCAGCATGAATATTCTCGTTACCGGCGGCGCCGGCTACATCGGTTCGCACACTTGCGTTGAGTTGCTCAAGGCCGGACACCAGGTAGTGGTGTTCGACAATTTCTGCAACAGTTTTCCCGAAGCGACGCGGCGCATCGGGCAAATCGCCGGAACCCCGCTGACGCTGGTGGAAGGCGACATTCGCGACCGCACGGCGATTGAGCGCGCCTTGCGCGAGAACGCCTGCGACGCGGTCATCCATTTCGCCGGCCTCAAGGCCGTCGGTGAATCGGTCGCCAAACCCCTCCTGTATTACGACAACAACGTCATCGGCACGGTCCGCCTGCTGGAAGCCATGCAAGCCACCGGCGTGAAGACCATCGTGTTCAGTTCCTCCGCCACGGTGTATGGCGTGCCGCAATTTCTACCCTATACCGAAGATCATCCGCTGTCCTCGACCAGTCCCTACGGGCGCGGCAAGCTCATGGTCGAAGATATCCTGCGCGATTACCATGTCGCCCAGCCGGACTCGCGCATTGCCCTGCTGCGCTACTTCAATCCTGTCGGCGCGCACCACAGCGGCCTGATCGGCGAAGATCCGCAAGGCGTGCCGAACAACCTGATGCCCTTCGTCACCCAGGTGGCGATAGGCAAACGCGACAGATTACAGATCTGGGGCGGCGACTACGACACTCCCGACGGCACCGGCGTGCGCGACTATATCCATGTGGAAGACCTCGCCGTCGGCCACGTCAAGGCGCTGGAACATCTGCGGCAACCGCAGTGCTTCGCCGTGAATCTCGGCAGCGGCCGCGGCCACAGCGTGCTCGAGGTCGTCAAGGCCTTCGAACAGGCCTGCGGCAAGAGCATCCCCTATGAAATCGGGCCGCGCCGCGCCGGCGATCTTCCCGCATACTATGCCGACGTCACGCTGGCAAAGTCGCTGTTGGGCTGGAAAGCGACGCGCTCCCTGGAAACCATGTGCGCCGACAGCTGGCGCTGGCAAGTAGCCAATCCGAATGGCTTTCGCGTATGATTCTTGCCTGCGAGGTCCCAAATAAGGCCTAGACAAGACGAACAAACGATTGATTAATTATGATATTTGTAACAGGTGGCGCCGGTTTCATCGGCAGTAATTTCATTCTCGATTTCCTGACAAGCCAGGATGAGCATGTCCTCAATATCGACAAGTTGACTTACGCAGGTAACCCGTACAACCTGACCAACCTTGAAGGCGACGCCCGCTATCATTTCTCGCAGGCCGATATCGCTGATCGCGAAAAAATCGACCAGTTGTTCGGACAACACCAGCCGCGGGCTATCATTCACTTTGCTGCCGAAAGCCACGTCGACCGCTCCATTCACAGCCCCGGGGAATTCATTCACACCAACGTCAACGGCACGTTCACCTTGTTGGAAGCAGCGCGGGCTTACTGGTCTGCGCTTCCTGCAGGCGCCAAGGAAGATTTTCGCTTCCTGCACGTCTCGACCGATGAAGTCTACGGAACGTTGGGTCCGGACGACGCTCCATTCAGCGAAACCACGCCGTACGCGCCCAACAGCCCCTATTCGGCGTCCAAGGCCGCCTCGGACCATCTGGTGCGCGCTTATCACCACACCTATGGCCTGCCGACGCTGACCACCAATTGCTCCAACAATTACGGCCCCTATCATTTCCCCGAGAAATTGATTCCGCTGGTCATCCTCAACGCGCTCGACGGCAAGCCGCTGCCGATCTACGGCGACGGCCAGCAAATCCGTGACTGGCTATTCGTCGGCGACCATTGCAACGCGATCCGCGAAGTGCTGGCGCGCGGCGTACCGGGCGAGACCTACAACATCGGCGGCTGGAACGAAAAAGCCAATCTCGACGTCGTGCATACGCTGTGTGACATTCTCGACGAGCTCAGTCCCAAGGCCGCCGGCAGCTATCGCGACCAGATAACCTTCGTGCAGGATCGCCCCGGCCATGACCGGCGCTATGCCATCGATGCCCACAAGCTCGAGCGCGAACTGGATTGGAAGCCGTCCGAAACTTTTGAAACAGGCATCGCCAAAACCGTGCGCTGGTATCTCGACAATCCACAATGGGTCGCCAACGTGCGCTCTGGCGGCTACCTGAAATGGCTGGAGCTCCAATACGGCAGTAAGGAAAAATCATGACCACAGCAGTACGCATCCTGCCTGAACGCAAAGGGATCATCCTCGCTGGCGGCTCGGGTACGCGCCTGTATCCGGCGACCACAGTAATCTCCAAGCAATTGATGCCCATCTATGACAAACCGATGGTCTACTACCCGCTGACCAGCCTGATGCTGGCGGGTATCCGCGACATCCTGATCATTTCCACGCCGCAGGATACGCCGCGCTTTGCCGAGCTGCTGGGCGACGGGCACCAGTGGGGCTTGAACCTCAGCTATGCGGTGCAACCTTCGCCGGACGGGCTGGCGCAGGCCTTCATTATCGGCCGTAGTTTTATCGACAATGCACCGTCCGCGTTGATTCTCGGCGACAACATCTTCTACGGTCGCGAGTTCGAAACGCAACTGCGCGCCGCTTCGACTGCGACAGACGGCGCAACGATTTTCGCCTACCATGTCAACGATCCGGAGCGTTATGGTGTGGTCGAGTTTGACCAAAATCGACGCGCCGTCAGCATCGTGGAGAAACCGCCTCTGCCCAAATCGAACTACGCCGTCACCGGCCTGTATTTCTACGATAATCAGGTGTGTGACATCGCGAGCGACATCAATCCTTCGGCGCGCGGCGAACTCGAAATCACCGACGTCAACAACACCTATCTGAATCGCAACCAGTTGCAGGTTGAATTGATGGGACGCGGCATTGCGTGGCTCGACACCGGCACCCACGATTCACTGTTGGAAGCCGGCCAATTCATTGCTACCATCGAAAAACGCCAAGGCTTGAAAGTGGCCTGTCCCGAAGAAATCGCCTATCGACGCGGCTATATCGATGCCGCGCAATTGGAACAACTGGCGGCACCGCTAAAGAAAAACGCATACGGTCAATACCTGTTGCATCTGCTGACCGACATGAGTTACTGAGCACCAAGATGAAAATTATTCCTACCGACATTCCCGACGTCATGGTTGTCGAGCCCACCGTCTTCGGCGACTCCCGAGGCTTTTTCTTCGAAAGTTTCAACACCCGCCGCTTTGCCGAATTGACGGGGATCACCGCCGACTTCGTGCAGGACAATCATTCGCGTTCGGGGCGTAATGTCTTGCGCGGACTGCACTACCAGATCCAGCATCCGCAGGGCAAGCTGGTACGCGTGACCTCCGGCGAAGTACTCGACATCGCTGTTGACGTGCGTAAGAATTCGCCGACTTTCGGCAAATGGACCGGCACCATCCTGTCAGCGGAAAACAAGCTGCAGATGTGGATACCAGCCGGCTTTGCGCATGGCTTCCTGGTGCGCAGCGAATATGCAGAATTCCTGTACAAGACGACGGACTACTGGATGCCGGAACACGAGCGCTGCATCCTCTGGAACGATCCCGCCATCGGCATCGACTGGGGCATCGAAGGCACGCCGGCGCTGTCGGCCAAGGACGTACAAGGGAAACTGCTGGCCGACGCCGATGTGTTCCCATGAAAATCCTGCTTACCGGCCAGAGCGGCCAGATCGGCAATGAACTGGCGTTGAGCCTGAAAGGCAAGGCGGAGATCGTGTCGTTCTCGCGCGCACAGATGAACCTGGCCGACCTCGATCAGGTGCGCGACGCCATCCGCGCTGCGCGCCCCGACCTCATCATCAACCCGGCCGCCTACACTGCCGTGGTGAAGGCCGAAAGCGAGCCGGAACTGGCCGCGCGCATCAACGGCGAAGCCCCTGGCGTCATCGCCGAAGAGGCTGAACGGCTCGGTGCGCCGCTGGTGCACTACTCTACCGACTACGTGTTCGACGGCGCCAAGGAAATTCCGTACGGCGAGGACGATCAAACCCATCCGATCAACGTCTACGGGCTGAGCAAATGCGCCGGAGAAGAGGCCATCGCGCGCCATTGTGAAGCCTACTGGATACTGCGCACCAGCTGGGTGTACAGCGTCGGCGGCGGCAACTTCCTCAAGACCGTGATCCGCCTCGCGCAAGAGCAGGAAAAATTCACCATCGTCGGCGACCAGTTCGGCGCACCGACATGGTCGAAGACCATCAGCGACGTGACTACTCGCCTGCTGCTCGACGACGAAGCGCAGATTTCCGGCGATCGCGTGCGCGGCGCCAGCGGCATCTATCATCTGACTGCCGCCGGAGAAACTTCCTGGCACGGCTACGCATCGTTCATCGTCGAGAAGCTGCAGGCCTTGCACGTGCCGATCAAGGTAGGCGGCAGCGGCATGATCACCCCAGTGCCGTCCAGCACCTACCCGGTGCCGCCGCATCGTCCCCGGAGTTCACGCCTGTCCGGCGCAAAGCTGGCGTCGACTTTCGGCGTGACGATGCCGCCATGGCAGACTGACGTCGCCGCTTGCCTTGAGGATATCGTGCGCGAGTACGGCCTGGCCGAGGGACGCAAGCTGGTTTGAAGAGGTGAGGATTTTCTTCCGGCATGCGATCTCGCCGGAAGAAAATGAACGCATCAGTTGCTCGGTACGTACAGTGTCTGGTCGCCACGGGTGATCAGGTTCAGCTGGCCCATGTACTGTTCGAAATTGTCCCCGCCGCAAATCGAGCGCAGGTAGCGCAACAGCAAATAGCTGCCGAGCCGCTCGGCGCAGAACGCCCAAGCGCGCGACTGATAGCCTTCGCGCTTGACTTCGTAGCGCTGCACGCAAGCCCACGCCACCGCTTCGATGTCGGCGATGCTCTTGAGCCAGAACTGCGCCGGAAACACACCCAGCTCGACGCCGCCCATGAAGAATACGCGCTCGTCAAAAAACAATGCCACTTCCCTGCTGTGCAGGACACCCAGCTCGACCGCTGCCGCCGCGAAGCGCAGCAAGTCTTCCACATGATGCGCACTCGCGTAGTGCTTGAGATAGCCGGCGCTTTGCCCGTCGGAGAGAAATCCGCAGGTTTTGCCGATCAGCAAATCGCTGGCGCCGGGATCGAGCATGCTGTCGAAGCTCTGGCGCTCCAACTCCTTGTCCGAGACCACGTCCATCATCCAGTTGTCCTCCGCCGGCACCCCGCTGATGCGTTCACGCGAAATGAACTTGCGGTACATGCAGACGCCGATGCGTTTGACGTTCGGATGATGCGCGAGGATATAGTTGCGCAGCGCAAAGTTGCCCACCATGCCGCCGACGATGGGATGGTAAGCCACCCATTTCGGCGCCAGCTCGCGCAGGTTCAAGCGTCCGGGCGCCTGCGATTCGCCGAGGTAGATCGGCGTGACGAAATCGGGGAAGCGGATCGGCAATTCGACGTGGGTGATGCAGCCGTAAATCAGTTCGACGTCACGCGCCGGGATGGCGGCGGGCGCCGGAGACGTCTCCGGCGCTTCCCCGGTGTACTGCAGAATGCTGTTCCTGAGCTCCAGGAAACGATCGATCAAGGTGATATCGCCGTTCGCAAGATAGTCGCGCTTCATCGCGTCGAGGCGCGGCAGCTTGTCCCGATACGCCAGCGAGGCCAGATCAGACAAGGGGCGTGCTGCATGATCGAACACGGCGATGCGCAGTTGCTGGTCCAGCGCCAGCACCAGCGAGGCGATGCGGTCGGTCAGCCAGGCCTTCAGGGCAACCGGCGTGGTGTCGCCTGAAGTTGCATTGAGACCGGCGGCAAGCGGCCCGTCGCCGGACTCGGCCAGTGCAAAGACTTGTTCGCACAGGTCGAACCAGGTCTTCCAGAACACCGGTTTGGCCAGCACGTTGCCGGCATGCGCGGTGGCGCGGGAGTCGGTGACAAACTCGCGCAGATCCAGCGACAGGCCGACGGCGTCCAGGTAATCCTGCGCCAATTGACGGAAGCCGGGATGACGGGACTCGGCTTCTTCGAACACATTCAGGAAGCATGCCGCATCGCGCTGGTTCGGCACGAACAGGTAGGCGTCGTTGCCGGGATTGCGCTCCACGAATTGCAACATGTCCGCAGCGGCGATACCACTCTGCTCGGCAAACTCGGCCGGGAAAAATCCGTACAACGCTTCTTCATCAACCACCTCGTTGATGAAGTACGCGCGGATCGCTGCATAGCTGCCCCAATCCGGGCGATCGCCCTCCTGCAACGGCAGGAAGCCGGCTTCAGGATGGTGCGAAATCTGGTAGAGATGGATGTTCATGATGCCTGCGGTATTCGTTTCTTGAGGGTGCGCTCACCAGACCTGCAGCTGCGGCACGGCGATCACGAACTGCCCGCCCCAAGTGCGGATCTCGGCCAGTTGCGCTTCGACTTCGGATTTCAGGTTCCACGGCAGGATCAGCACATAGTCCGGCCGCGCCGCCAGCAGCGCCGCCGGCGTCACGATCGACACATGGCTGCCCGGCATGTACTTGTCCTGCTTGGAGGCGGCGGCATCGGCCACCAGGGACAACAGATCGGCATGTACGCCGGAATAGTTGAGCAGGGTGTTGCCTTTGGCGGCTGCGCCATAGGCCAGCACCGTCTTGCCGGCACGCTTCTGTTCCAGCAGAAATTGCAGCAGGCCCAGCTTGATGGCCTCGGCCCGGGCCTGGAATCCCTGATACGTCTCGATGGCTTCCAGTCCGAATTCCTTTTCCTGCTTTTGCACGCGCGCCAGCGCTGCGCCGGGCTGATGCGCCGCGTTCAGGTGGCAGGCGTACACACGCAGGCTGCCGCCGTGTGTGGGGATCTGATCGACGTCGTACACGCGCAAGCCTAATGTGCGCATCATGCGGTCGACGCTGCCGAGCGCCAGGTAGGAAAAATGCTCGTGATAAATGGTATCGAACTGGCTCTGCTCAATCAGGTTCAGCAGATGCGGGAACTCAATCGTGATGGTGCCTTCGTCCTTCAGCAACACCGCCATGCCGCCGAGGAAATCGTTGATGTCCGGGACATGCGCCAACACATTGTTGGCGGCAATCAAATCGGCCTTGCCGTCGCGGGCGACGATGTCCTGCGCCAATTTCACGCCGAAGAATTCCTCGATGATCGGAATCCCCTTGGCGCGCGCTGCGTCGGCGGTGCTGGTGGTCGGTTCGACGCCGAGGCAAGGAATACCGCGCTGCTGCACGTACTGCAGCAGGTAGCCGTCATTGGCGGCAAGCTCCACCACCTTGGAATCCTTGCCGAGGCCAAGACGGCCGACGATCATGTCGACGTAGTCGGCGGCGTGCCTGAGCCACGTCGTTGACGTCGACGAGAAATACGCGTAGTCCGATTCGAACAGCTGATCGTAATGCGCATAGTCCTCGGTCTGCACCAGCCAGCACGAGCGGCAGACCATGACGCGCAGCGGGTAATGCGTCTCCGGGCGCAACAGGTCCTCCTGCCGCAGATAGGCATTCGATGGCGGCGAAAAACCGAGGTCGATGAAGGTATCGTGCAACTCGGTCTGGCAATGACGGCATTTCATAAGGTGATCCCGGAAAAATCGGCGCTCAGCAATGGGTGCTGCAGATCGCGTTCGGACAGGTTTTGCGGCGGCAACGGCCAGGCGATCGCGATGCGCGGATCATCGAACCGCAGCGCGCCTTCGGCCGCAGGTGTATAGGGGGCAGTGTGCAGGTAGAGCATCTGCACTTCATCGGTCAGTGCCTGGAAACCGTGGGCGCAGCCTTCCGGAATCAGCAAGGCGCGGTCATCCCCTGCTTCGAGTTCAAAACCGCGCCAAGCCAGGAAAGTCGGCGAGCCGCGACGCAGGTCGACGACTACGTCGAAGATCTTGCCGGTAAGGCAGCGGATGATTTTTTTCTCGGCATGCGGCGCATGCTGGAAATGCATGCCGCGCACGCTGCCCTGCTGCGCCGTATGGGAGTGGTTGATCTGGCGGATGACGGCGCCCTGCAGCGCGTCGGCCAGATTCGCATCGCAGAACCAGCGGGCAAAACCGCCGCGCTCGTCGCGCCGGCGGTCGGTTTCCACCAGCAGCACGCCGGCAATGTCGGTGGCGATAGTTCTCATGGACGTCGCCCCACGTCCGCGCTGACGTCCGCTCTCACGCCCATTTTTTCCATTGGGCCGCGTCGCTGTCCCAGAGCTGATTGAGCTGGATCTTGTCGCGCAGCGTGTCCATGCACTTCCAGAATCCGTGGTGCTGCCAGTTCAGCAGCATGCCGTCGCGGGCGATGTTTTCCAGCGGCGCGCGTTCAAAAATGGTGGCTTCGCCGTCTTGCAGGTAATCGAACACGCCGGCGCGGCACACCATGAAGCCGCCGTTGATCCAACCGAGGTCGCCGGGCGGCTTTTCGCGGAAGTCGTTGATATAGCCTTGGTCGTCGGTGTTGACCATGCCGAAACGCGCTTCCGGCTGCACGGTGGTCATCGTGACCAGCGCCTTGTGGCTGTCGTGATGGGCGACCAGCGCCTTGATGTCGACGTCGGCCACGCCGTCGCCGTAGGTCAGCATGAAGTCCTGTTCGCCGAGGTAATCGCGTGCCGCCAACAGGCGCCCGCCGGTTTGCGTATGCAAGCCGGTCTCCAGCAGTGTGATCTTCCACGGCTCGGATTTATTGCGATGCACCTCGACCTTGTTATCGACCAGGTCGATGGTGACATCGCCCTGGTGCAGGAAGTAGTTGGCGAAGTATTCCTTGATCAGGAAGCCCTTGTAACCGAGCAGGATCACGAATTCGTTGAAACCGAAGTGCGAATAGCTCTTCATGATGTGCCACAGGATGGGCTTGCCACCGATTTCCACCATCGGCTTTGGACGCACATCGGTCTCTTCGCCCAGACGCGTTCCCAGACCACCTGCAAGAATCACAACTTTCACTCTCTGCTCCCTAACACTGAAGTTGCGGCCCACCGAAATACGGTGCGAGCCGATTTACCCTGAGCCTTCTGTTTGATACGTATTTTTCAAGCATCCTATCCGTTTTAGCTTGGCCGAGATCCTTTGGACTAGACGGTTTATCCGCCCCAATTTGGCTTTTTAAGCGGTGGATAAGATATTCTCCGATTGTAATGACTCGATTTGTCCTGTTTTTGGCTGCCATCTTTGAATTTTGGCAGAAAATTACACTGATATACTCATCAGCACTGCGCCAGTCCACGCGTCGACGACCACTCCGCTCATTAAAACAATGAGGCAGATTCCCGCCATCTGCAGACACCCAGGGATAATAGATTACTCATGAAACAAGATTTGTTTGCCCGGCTACATTCGCCTTATTACGTGTACTGCTCGCCTTTTTCACCTGACTCAGGCGAGAAAAATGTGCTGCACTACCTGTGCCATGCACTTAATCTTGCCGGCGAGGAGGCCTATGTCACCGAGGCTAGCGTGGATACGCTGCGGACGCCAAGATTGACGCAAGACATCATCAACGGCCACATCAAGAACGGCCGTAATCCTGTCATGATCTACCCGCAGACGATCACGGGCAACCCTTTGAGCGCACCCAATGTCGTACGTTATCTGGTCGATGCTCCCGAGGGACGCACCCGCGAAGAAATGAACTGGGGACCACAAGACTTGATCTATGCCCAGCGAGAAGAACTGATTCCTGCGCACATGGAAGCGTCAGTTCTGGCCACACCGTTGGTCAACGACACAATATTTCATCTCGCAGCACCAGAAGCGCCGCGACAGGGTGCGCTATTGTGGCTCAGCCAGTATTTGAACAAAGGCGGCACGCTCGATGTTTTTACGCGCGACGCGCAGGAAATATCCTCCCGCATGCTGCCGCGCTCTCCTGAGCAGCTGGCTACGCTGTTTCGCCAGTCCGAAGTCATGTACACCTACGAAGCCTCGACGGCTTGCTATGAAGCGATCCTGTGCGGCTGCCCGGTTGTCTATCTGCCCAATCCGCTAACATTAAGCCGACCGATGCAAGGCCTTTCTTATTTGGAAGGCGCCGGCTCTGCATGGGGGGCTTCCGATGAACAATTGCGCAAGGCTAAAGAAACCGTCCATCTGGCACAGAATATCTACCTGCGATCCAAGGAGCGATTCTGGCTGGAGTTGGAAGATTTTATCTCCGCCACGCAACAACGCTTCGACCAAAAGACCCCAGTTGGGCCATCGGTGACGCCCACCCCAGCCGCCATCTCCACCCTGATCTCCCCCAATGCAACACCGGCACGCAGGAAACGCGCTCTGGTCTATTCAGTGGAATCGACCTGGAGCCCCTGCCCGCAAATCCGCCTGATCCGACCGTTTGCGCATTTGCAGGAGGAATGGGAACTGATCTGGGGAATCCAGAACGGCCAGTTGCAGACCGACCCCATCGACGGCGCCGACCTGATCATTTTGCATCGGTTTACGCCCGGCTTGATGCCACTTGCATCGCTCAAGGCGATTTTCGATCTGGGCAAACCGATCATTTACGAGTCCGACGATCTGCTCAACGAGATCCCGCATGATCATCCCGAAGCCGCCGCCGGCGCCAGCTGGAAGGAAGGTATCGAATACACGGTCCAACGTGCCAAAGCCGTCGTGGTGTCGACGCAGTTCCTCGCAGAAAAATACCGCAAGCTAAATCTCAACGTATATGTCTTGCCAAACTATATCGACTACGACATCTTCTATCGGCCCGTTCCGCAGCGAAGCGATGACAACATCACCATCGGCCTGCTCGGCTCCTCCATCCAGCCATCCAACTTTGCTCTCGTTGACGCCGCCTTGCGTACACTAGTCGAACGCTACGGCTCCCGGCTGCATATCTATTTTGTTGGCTGGGAATGCCCGAAAGGATGGGAACATCATCCTCAGACCACCTTCCTGTCGTTCGTACACGAGTACGTCAACTATGCTGCACAACTAAAGGAATGGAACTGGGACATTGCACTGATTCCGCTGGCGTCCGACGAATACAATCAATGCAAGAGTTACATCAAATGGCTAGATTATTCCGCGGCGGGAATTGCCTCGGTGTTCAGCGACGTCTCGGTCTACAACGAGGTCGTCACACACGACCGCACGGGTTTGTTGATGCCGAACTCCAGCGAAGCATGGCTAAACGCGATCACCATGCTGATCGAGTCGCCCGAAAAACGCCATGCCTTGGCAAGCGCAGGCCAACAGGAGGTCTGCAAAAATTATGGCCTGCAAGAGAAATCGAGGCTCTATAACCAGGTCTACCGCAGCCTGATCTGAACTGAAAATGAAATAGGGATGTGTGCAATGGCGCCGGAGCGACCACATCATTTCGCCTTCCGCGCAATACCGCGCGGCCAGCCTACCTGACCATACGGCCGAGCACAAAGCTTTCCGCCGCATCGGTACCGATGGTCGCGCCGCGCCAGCGCGCCAGGTGTTCTACCGCTTTGTACGAACGAGGATGTGGCCAGTCTCTCATCTCCATTTCGTATTCATGCAACGCGGCCAGCTTGGCATCGAGCGTAGTCGAGATATCAACGAACCAGGTAGGCGCGAATACTGGCGCGGAGCCGGGAATCTGCCATTCAGTGCTGGACGGCACTTCGAAATACAGCAGCGTTCGCACGGGATTTCCAGGCGTTGATCGACATGCGGTATTGACGGCATCATGGATCACACGGTGATCGATATTCATGTCGCCAGCATGGTGGGTATAGACCAGCGCAGGCGCGAACGAGGCAATCTTTTCTTCGATAACCTTGGTCACATCCAGCCGGTCCACCGAATCCATCCGGTTGTCCGGGAAGCCATGCAAGGACACTTCCATCACACCCAAGCGGCTATTGGCTGCTTGGGCCACGCGCGCCAGTTCAGCCAATTCGTCATGTCCGGAAGCGGCATCAAAGTCGCTGCGGCTGGTCAGCCCTTCGGCCATGATCATGACATGAACTTCATCGCCCTCTCGAACGTGCCTGGCCATAGCGCCGCCGCATCCCAATATTTCATCATCGGGATGCGCTGCGACAACCAACACCTTCATGCCAGATCCCCTTCCTTGAGCAAGGTGTCGGCAGCAATGAAGCCGGCCGCCTTCTTGCCCCACACCTCTTCCAGGCGAGAAGTCGGCATGCCGGTGCCGGGACGTTTGGCGCCGACATTTCCTTCGTTCAGAGGCTCGCCGGGCTCGATATCCCTAAGCGCACAAACACTGCGATAGTATTCACGACTGCCAGCAACATCCTTGTCAGACGGCACGATGACGGCGGCACCGAGCGCACGCTCGACATGCCTGATTTTTTTCACCCATGCGGCCAACTCATCCGGCTCCAGGGATTCGTGTGCATGGAATGCAAAATCCGAACGACTCAGGATAAGGCGCTTTTCAAGATAGGCGCTGCCCAGCGCCAAGGCTGCCACGTCGAGATCGTGGTCGTGCGCAGGGGATGAAAAACCGGCTGGCCACGGGAACATCTCGTTAAGCTTATTAACCGCGCGCATGTTCATCTGCATGTCGTCGGTAGTATGGAAGTCATGCATGAACAATACCGCACTGCCTCCTGCAGCCATGTACCAGTCGACAATCTGCCGCGCCTGCTCTTCCGTAGTGGGTCCGAGGTCGGCGAACATCGGCTTGCCTGTCTTGCCGATCTTTTCGATCAGTTGCTTGTAGGTTGAGTCCCAAGCGCCGATCTTGTGGAATTTCACCCCCAGGCGATCGAGCATATCGACGCCTTCCAAGTAGTCGACAGTGGCAAAGAAATCGAGTCCAGCCTTGGCGCTGGCATCGACGATACGCTTCCATTGCGCTTCCGTGAAGGTCAGCTTGGCAAACATTTCCTTCATGTTCACACGCTGCTCCTGGCCGTCGTGTACGACCAGATAGGTCGCGTTGGGATCAGATACCTGCTGTGGATCAATGACCTGGAACTTGATCGCGTCGATACCGGCCGCCTTGGCCTTCTCGATCAATGCGAGGGCTTTGTCGATATCGCCCATGCAGGTCGTGCCGACTTCTGCAATCAGATAGCAAGGAGCGTCTCCGCCGATCTTTCGCGGTCCCACGGTAAAGGTATTGTTCGACATATCAGTTTTCACGATTGAGAAGGGTTGGTCATGATCAGGTCGCGACTGCGCTCACCGCAGTTCATGGCCAGATCGAGGAAACTCATGTACGGCTCAAATGGCCGGTACTGCTGTGGATATTCGGGGTGGACATAATCATGATATTCAATGGTGATACCTGCCGCCGCAAATTTCTCGTGCTCCAGATAGTCGCGCCCGAACGGACCTGAAATATAGGTAGTGGCGCCCAGCTCACGGCAGATGTTGAGCACCAGATCGCTCTTCTTGCCATCCACGCCCAAGGCCGAACCGTATTTCAACGGCGTAGCCAGCGCGAGAACCTCGCTGATGAAGTAATGATTAATTGCGTCGATCAGGTCGAACAGGCGCGTCCAGGGGCGTTCGTAAAGCTGCTCCAGATATGGTGCATAGCGCTCGAAGTACTGCGATTTGCCATAGCTGTGACAAATCGCCTTCCAATGCTTTTCCGCCCAGTTGGCGGTATTGTCGATCTCCACCGCATTGATTTCCAGTTCGCCGAACTTGCCCTTGGTTCTGACCGGCACAGTCAACCAGTTCCAACCGTTTGCCGTGCGTATCTTATTGCGATTGACGGCACTGTTCTTCTCGAACTGCACCTGGTCCAACACCACGTGCATGTCCGATATGGCAATGCGGTTGAAATAACCCAGCCACGGCAGATAGGCTGGTTGGTTGATCGATAGCCTCATTGGTTGCGGTCTTTGTACAAGTAGATCGTGAAGTCGTTGGCGTGATAATCCTGACGCAAAGACACCCATGGCGTCAATGTCCGGCAAAATCTAAAAGTTTCCACAGGATCGGCATAGAATTCTCCGGCCTCTTTGTTCTTTGCGGCGCTGCTGAGCGAATTGAAAGCAACTGCAACACCTGCGCGTGCAAACATCGCCGTCACCATTGTTTGCAGAAAGCCCATGGGATTACCCTGTCGTTTGGCAAAAATCCCGCTTGCGACCACGATATCGGCAGGAGCGATGTCGTTGGCCTCATCCAGCAGGTTTCTCACGGAAAAATACTGTGCGCCGAAACGCTCCTGGGCCATTGAAATGAATTTCGGCACGATGTCGACCCCGGCATATTCCACCGCCACATCCTGCGTAAGGAGCCAATCGTACAGATCCCCCAAGCCGCAGCCGACATCCAGTATGCGCCGCCCAACCAATGGTGCCACCTCGGTCAGCACCCTGAAGCGCAACTGCTGCGATTGCCGGCTTCCCCAATTAAGCGAGCGACTGTCCACGCCATACAGCTTTGCCTGCGCTGCGTAATAATCGATGTTGAGTTGATCGTCCTGTCGCCATGCCTGTCGATCATCGTCCGGCGCATATTGAACCAGCGTAACATGTTCTGCCGGCGTGTCAGCGCGGAAAGCGTTCTGTACAAAACCCGACTTCAGAAATCCTGACATGCCGGCGGTATTGTCCGCACGCACATGCGCAATGACCCGGGTCAACTGCCACTGGCCACGGATCAGGCGGCAACCTTCGCGAATTGCTTGCGCGCCCCAACCTCTGCCGGTGAATTCCTGCATCAGATAGGCTGATATCACGCACTCGTCGCCATCGTCGCGATCAAAGCGAACGACACCGATCGGCGTAGCACTGTGGCTGACGACATACATCATCCGGTCGGCATTTCGCAGCGTTGCGGCAAACCAGGTCTGATGCTCTTCCCAACTCACTTCACGCTGGCTGGTCGAACGCGCCAGAATGAAGGGATCGTTCCGCCATGCAAAAATCTGCCGCTGGTCGTCTGAACTTGCTGGGCGCAAAGAGATAGTCACGTCAATTCAACCTTTCGCATGCAAACGTCTGTTCAAGCCGAGTCGCTGGAAGGAAAACAGGCGCCGCGTTCAAGTGGCTGGGTGAGCACCATTCCTACCAGTGACTCGGCCATCTTCGGGGGCAAACCATTTCCTGGCCTGCGGAATACGATGTCTTCCATTCCCACGACATGTCCTGCCGGCAAATTAGCAATGGCAACGCACGACAAGCGGAAGTTGGTCCGGTTACGCATCTCTGAGTCCGTCGGGCCGATCACTGACTGCCCCAAACTTTTTTCCAGGCGCCGGATGCCGGCAGTCAATTCGGAAAATTCTGTGGGGTCAGAAGAAAATGCATGGTCTGGGCCAGGCAGGTTCTTGTCCAGCGTGAAATGTTTTTCCACAAAACACGCTCCCAAGGCTACCGCCCCCAGGGCAGCCATATTCCCCCACGAATGATCGCTGAACCCGACCAGATGGCCGAACCGTTGACGCAAGGTGTCGATCTTGCGCAGGTTCACTTCTTCGTCCGGCGTCGGATATGCAGAGGTGCAATGTAACAGCACGAGTTCCTTGCCGCCGGCGTCTTCGAACGCGTTCACGGCGTCGGCGATTTCTTCTTCGATCGCCATGCCGGTGGACAATATGGTCGGCAAGCCGGAACGCGCCATGCTTCTGATCAACGGCAAATTCGTCAAATAGTCGGAACCGTTCTTGAGCAAGGGAGCGCCCGCGTCAAGCAAGTCGCGGATACCATCGTCGCCCGTCGGCGTACTAAAGAACACCACCCTCTTTGCGTCGCAATGGATGCGCAACTCTTGCAATTGCACCACACTCAGTTCGCAACGCCTGAACATATCGTACTGGGTTTCGGTGACAGTTCTTCCTTGCGACTGATAGGTATAGATCAGGGTACGGTCAGATAGGAAATTGTCAGTACGATAATTCTGGAATTTGACTGCATCGGCACCGGCATCCACGGCGGCGTCTATCATGCGCTTGGCCAGCGCCATATCGCCGTTGTGATTAATGCCTATTTCCGCTGCGATAAAACACGGATAACCGGGACCTATGTGTTTGCTGCCTGCCTGAATTGGTTTCATGATCTCTCCCTGAGCATTTCTTCAACGACGCGCCTGGCGCCTGCGCCGTCAACCAGCGCCCTGCCGCGGGCCTGCATTTTTTCACGCGCCGGCGCGTCCAGCGCCAGTTTCTTCAATTCCTCAGCCACGCACACGACATCCAGCCGGTCGCCCCATCCCAGCGAACGGGCGGCATCGGCGGCTTCCATCGACTCTGCAACGGCGCATTGATTCTCCGCCAGCACCACGACCAGGCAAGGCAATCCCATATACGCTGCTTCCAGGGTGGTTGAACCAGCGGCAATCAGCGCCATCTGCGCCCATCGCATGACGCCCGGCATGTCGTCGGTATACGGCAAGACGTCAATGCGATGTCCTGCACATCTAGCCTGGTCGGCGGCTGTGTTGATACGGTCGAGGTGCGGATTGCTCGATCCGGCAATGTATCTGACTTCGAAACCAATATCGACAACCCGCTCCAGCGCTGCGATGATGGTCAGACCCACACCGGCGGGATCGGAACCGCCCAAGGACACCAGCAAACGCGTAGCGCATGCGGGAACCGACGCCACATCGGTGCGCACGAAGCTTTCCCGCAACAATGAGAAACGCGGCCCCAGCAACAGATGCGTACTGCCGTCACAGGGGTAATTCAGCCCCTCCGCGTAGAAATTCTGGTTCAGGATCATGTCAACACAGTAGTGCGCCAAGGCTGGCAGGTCATCAATTACCATCAGCCTGGCACCGGTCCTGCGGATCGCAAGATGATCGTCCATATCGAATGCATAACCATCGAGAACGACCCAATCATCCTGCTGCGGCTTCGCCCAATACGGCCAGACGGCAGCATTGTCGCTATCCCCTGACTCGTCCAGCAACACTAGCCGATGCCCTTTCCGGACGATCCAGTCACGCAAGACCACATCGTCGATATGACCGACGAAATATGTCGTGGCGGCCGTACCGGCAAACGCGTTGGCCAGCGACAAACAACGCATCACATGACCGGTGCCGATGGCCGCATACGCATTGGCGCGAAAGAAAATATTAATCGAGCAATCCATCGATGCGTTCCGCCAGAAATTCGGCAAATTGGAAGTCCATTTCCGTGTCGATGTCGATGCTGCGCTCCCATGGCATTTCGTACGCCGCCAGCGGATAGCCGTAATAATCCTTCTCGCGCCGGAATGCCTTCACATTCACAATCGTCACGGCGCCGTTGCTCCTGACCAGCACCGGCAAGTCTGTGCCGGCCTTGGCACCGGTGCGACTGAGCCATTCCGGGTGCAACGGCGACAAGCCGCCGTCTTTCAAGATCAGAGAAGACAGTGGCGAATGCACTTCCTTTGACACACTCATGAGGAACTCGACTTTGCGCTCGTCGAATACCTGCATCGCATCGGCAATATCCTGCGCACGACAAAATGGCGAAGTCGGCAACAGAATGATCAAGGTATCGTAGCGCTCGCCAGCCTGCTCAAACGTATCCAACGCGTGCAAGGCGACATCGACCACACCGGCCGGATCGCGCGCAAGATGCGCCGGCCGCATGAAGGGAACATCCACACCGCACTGGCGCGCCTGCTCGGCGACAATCTCATCTTCCGTACTAACGCAAATGCGATCGACAAAATCCATTGCCTGTGCGCGCCTGATGGTCCGCGCCAGCAAACTGACGCCCTTCAACGGTCGCACGTTTTTCATGGGCAAGCGCACCGAACCGGCCTTGGCCGGGATCAACACGAGCGTTTTTCCAGTTTCAAGATGTTGCTGCATAGGTTTATACGTCCGACGATGCTTGACTCGCGACAGACGGGATCGCAAGGATGTCGCCCAGCTTGTCGACAACAAAATCCTGTTCTTCCGCCGTCAGGGTCGGGAACAACGGGAGACTGAGCGTTTCCGCGTAATACTGCTCTGCTTCAGGACAATATCCTTTTTTGAAACCCATCTTTTCATAATACGGTTGCCGATAGACCGGAATGTAGTGAATGTTGACAAGCACGCCGACAGCACGCATGGCTTCGTACACCTGCTTGTGCGTTCTTTCGATTTTCGTCAGATCGAGCCGGATGACATATAGATGGAAACCTGAATAGCTATCGGGATGCTGCCAAGGCGTAATGACCGGCAACTTTTCCAACAGCTCGTCGTAGCGACGGGCTATGGCATGGCGCCGGGCGACAAATTCCTCCAGGCGTTGCGCCTGACTCGCCCCTAACGCCGCCTGGATGTCGGTCATCCGATAATTAAACCCCAGCTCCGTCTGTTGATAGTTCCAGATTTCGCCGGGTTCGCGGAACACCATATCTGCAGGATCACTTGTAATGCCATGCGTACGCAACTGGCGAACCGATTTCGCCAGCGCGTCGTCTCTGGTGAGCACCATGCCGCCCTCGGCGGTAGTAATGATCTTGACCGGATGAAAACTGAAAATGACCACATCCGAATAACGACAGTTTCCGATCGGCTCATCAAGATACTTCCCACCGACAGCATGCGATGCATCTTCGATGATGCGGAAATCATACTGGTCCGCCAGATCTTTGATCGCGCGCATGTCGCAAGACTGGCCTGCGAAATGCACCGCGATGACAACCTTCGGCAATCGCCCCTGCGCTTGCGCCGACTGGAGTTTTGCCTGCAATTTTTCAGCGCAGAGGTTGTAGGTACGAGGATCGATATCGACAAAATCGACGGTAGCGCCGCAGTACAACGCACAGTTGGTCGACGCGACAAATGTGTTCGGCGAAGTCCAGACGATATCGCCAGGGCCAACGCCCAACGCCAGACAGGACAGGTGCAGCGCCGCCGTGGCGTTCGATACTGCAATCGCATGCTTGCCGCCGCAGCGGCTTGCAATTGCATCTTCAAAGCGCGATATCGCCGGGCCTTGCGTGATCCAGTCAGACGTCAGCGTATCCACCACCGCCTGAATATCCTGCGCAGAAATATCCTGCCGACCATAAGGAATGACCATCAACTTACCTGCTTGTTATATTCAAGAATTTGATCCACGCCAAGGAAGTGCGGGTTCTTCCCCGATTGATATTCAAATCCATGAGCTACCGGATGCCCCTGTTCACCCAGTTTGTTCACGCTGTAATCGTTGGTGGCGCTGTGAAAACGGATGGTCGGCTGCAAAACGAAGTGGTCGTCGAATTCAAGCGTCAAGTGCGAGTCATCCATCGGACACATGATCTCGTGCAATTTTTCGCCAGCGCGGATGCCGACATGCTTGTGCGGCAAATGCGGCGCCATCGCCCTGGCCAGGTCAACAATCCGCACAGACGGGATTTTCGGTACGAAGATCTCGCCGCCATACATGCGTTCAAAATTCTTCAACACAAAATCGACGCCCTGTTGCAAGGTGATCCAGAAGCGCGTCATGCGTTCATCGGTGATGGGCAGCGCCTCCGCATTGCCGGCAATGAGCTTGTCGAAGAATGGCACCACGGATCCGCGCGACCCCACGACATTGCCATAACGCACCACCGAAAACCTGGTCGGTTTGCCGCCGGCCATGTTATTGGCGGCAACGAACAACTTGTCGGAGGCCAGTTTGGTGGCGCCGTACAGATTGATCGGATTGGCGGCCTTGTCGGTCGATAGCGCGATAACTTTCTTGACGCCATTTGCCAGCGCCGCCTTGATCACGTTCTCAGCCCCGTAGATATTGGTCTTGACGCACTCCATCGGATTGTATTCCGCCGCCGGTACTTGCTTGAGCGCGGCTGCATGAATCACGTAATCGATGCCGCTCATCGCCTCCTGTAAGCGAGACAGGTCTCGTACGTCGCCAAGGAAATAGCGCATCTCCGCGCTACCGAACTCCTGCTGCATATCGAATTGCTTGAGCTCGTCGCGGGAAAAAATGACAATTCTTTTCGGTTTGTAACGCGCAAGAAGGGTTTTTGTATACTGCTTCCCAAAGGAGCCGGTACCGCCGGAAATAAACACTGACTTGCCGTTAAACATGATTCTTCCTTCTGATCTGTTGATTCTCGAGCATTCTGCAAGGCCAAAACGGCCCGCATTCGACGTTATTAATTAGAATCTTTTTCCAGCAGCAGATAGAACTGGAAAGTACACATCTCACGCCATTCTTCCTGAGTCACATTTTTGTAGATCACGCGCTCAGTTTCAATATTTCCCGGCAAGGTCGGCATGAAATTGTCCATCGACTGCTGCAGGCTCTTGTCGATGACGTGATGTTCGCCAACGACGCGGTAGCCTGTTTCCGTCACCAGTTTGATTATTTCCTTGTAGGTGAAAAAACGGATGTGCGTGATGTCCAGCAGCCCTGATGAATGATAAGCCCAGTTGCCGCGATGCAAACCGTCCACGAGAATCAAGTTGCGCACATTGGGGACGCTGACGACCAGTTGTCCCTTGGGAGACATATAGCGGCGCAGCTTCACCATGACATCCCATGGGTTGTACATATGCTCCAGCACATCAGCCAGAATCACGCCGTCAAGCGTGCCGGGAACAAGACCTTCGCGTTCGAGATCGAAGTCCTCGAACATCCCTATCATTACTTTGTCCAGACGATCCTGCGCGATCGTCGCAGCCACACGATTTGCCTCAATACCCCATACTTTGCAACCGGGGAATTTTTGCTTTGCGAGATAGCCGGTGCTGCCCGCAGCACAGCCGACATCCAGCACAATACCCGGATTGATGCGGAACATATCCACGACGTCCATGCGCCCTGCGGTGTGGTACGCGTCGACCAGGCTACTGTCTTCAAAATTCAGATATTGCTGCCATACATAACCTTGTTCGGGCGCTTCCAGCGGTTTGGCGGCACGTCGCATCAGATTGACGATATTGCTGACGGCGCTGCCTTCCTGGTGATGAAAATAAGATTTGCGGGCGCTGCCGTCGGCAAGCAAACGATGCCGGAAAGTCGCATCTCCGAACAATGCGACCAACGCAGGACTGACTTCTTCCGGCTCCAGCACCAGCACCCCATCTCTGGCGCCATATCCACCGCCGGTAACACAACCGAAGTTACTCATCACATTGATCGCAGGAACATTTGCCAGCACCGCTTCTATCGACATATTGGAGTCATAAGAGACAACCACGTCGGCTGCACCGACCCAATAAATGGGATCGTCTATTGCGTAACGCACCCATTTGCCCACGCCATGCTGCTCGGCAAGCTGCATGAAATGTGCCCGCTTGTTTTCGATCGTATCTTCCCCGGTATGCCTGTCCTTATAAATCAACCATGCGTCCTTAAGCCCGGCCTGGTGTGCATCACGCAATGCGGCACAGGCCTGCGTCATTTGCAGACGGTAATCTCGATTATCAAGGAAGCTCAGATGGGCATTCCAGGTTGGCGCCCACACCACCCATTTCTGATCCAGCGGTAATTTGTATTCGTTGCCAAACGTTTCCCGCAACGCCGAGCGCCGCTGAATTACAGCAGGAACCACATCCCAGTAGGGATTACCAAGTACGTGAATTTTTGTCTCAGGCACACCCATGTCGGCAAAGTACTCCGCACTGCGCTTGCTTGGCACAACCAGATAATCCGACAGATTGACCTCACCGGCATACGGCGTGCCGATACCCGAACCGTGCGCAATCTGCATTACGGGAATTCTCTTGCTACGTGACCATAACGCCAGCACCTTGCTGTCCCGGACAACATCATCGTTGAGCATAGTGAGTTCAATGTCGAAACGATCTGTCAGCGTTTCAAGCACATTGAACATGCCATGCGCATATGGCCATTCGACGAGAATTTGTTGCTGAAGCAGCATTAATATTTTTTGGGAATACTCATCGTCGGCAAAACCGATCTCGCTCGTGTTTTGCTGAAGACGTCCCAGAAACAGCGGGACACGTGACTCGTCGGCATTTGGCGGCAACACTTGCAATTCGGAGCCCGCGCTTTCGACTGCCGAACGCATGGCTTCCGTATTCAGGAAGGCAGGAATGATGACAACGCGCTTACGATCACTCAGATACTGCTGCAAAATAGGCAGATTCTTTTCCCACAACGCATAAAGCAAAGCAGCTTTCTTCATAATCAAATTCCGTTATCTTTTTGACTTAATTGTTGCACGATATTTTTTTGGAGAGAGTAGACCAACGTATCGCCGATATCGACTCCGTTAACTCGGCTCAATTCTACAAGTGACGAGTTCTGATGCCATGTTCTGGCCAGAGACTGCACTCCACGGTCCATTTCCTCGGCTTGCGCCCATTGCTGCATCGTCGGACCATTGCGCGGAGCCAGATCGTTCCAATCAAGTCCATCAGTGCGACCAAGAAAGAAACTTGTCATGAGGTAGTACGCCATACTGCGATTACGCATGCGATCAAGATGCCCATCAAACTGTTCTCTCCAGATTTCAGGAGCCAGATTGAGCCAAGGCGCCAGATCATTCAACTGAATACGCGAGTGCTCCAGATAGTTACCCAACTGGAGATCTTGTTCGAGCCAGGTTTGATTGTTTTGCTGCTCGCCCGCTGTATTTTCCAACACGACCATGAAACGATTGGTCATGATACCGCTCAGGCAGCCGAACCATTCGCGCTCAAGAAACACCGCCATGTCGAACAATGCATCATCCGCCGACAGCCAGGATAATTGCCGTCCCCACCAATTGCTCGCTTGCAATGTGGTCGAGAACACCGGGTGACGATATTCGCCACCAAGGAAGCTGCCGTAAGGGACAGTCGCCACAATCTTCAGCCCGACACTGTCAGCAATCGCACGGAGGCTATCTCGCGACACATGCATATTGAATTTGCTGACACCTTGTGCAATCAATTCTTCAACCGTCACGTTGCGGCCGCGCGCATAGCTGAGATGGTCCAATGAATAAATATCGAAAACCATGCGCCCATTTGGCTTGACAACTCTCTTCCACTCTCGCAGCACCCTCTCCACATGAGGAAAATGCGTCATCACGTTGAGTGAAACAAGATTGTCGAATCTCGTATCGACGAAAGGCAAAGCCTGGACATCTCCGACCATCAGTTCAATGGGTGCGCCGCCAGCCAAGCGGCGACATTCATCAAGCATGGCCTGCGAACTGTCCGTTCCTGTCAACTCATATCCCTTCTCAATGAGATGCAGAGATCCACGCCCGGTCCCAATGCCAACATCAAGTACCGTCTTTCCCTGCAGGAAGCGTTCGCAAAGCTCTGTCTCGACGGCATTCTTCAATTTGATGGGACCGGAATCCTCCACCATCCGGTCCGAGTACCAGGAAACCATCCCCCGATCCTTCCATGCATCGGTTTTCCATTGGATAAGATCTTGTTCAGAATTACTCATTGTTTTCCTCTTTACCTAAACCAGGATCTGGACAGCACAACGCTATGGCATGCAACCGATCGTTTTTAATGTTAAAAGCTATTTCCGACTACCGGGACCACATCAAATCAATCTTCACTTCTCCGCTCATAGGCGCAAGAAGTTTTGCCCCTTGGGGGCCTCAAAAACAAGACCGAATTCGTCGAATCCGGTTATTGATTTCAAACTCACCCCTTCGAACACGAGAGTATCGCCAATCAGCTTGTCTTCATAGTATTCGCCTTCAAACAACCCTGGGAAACGTATAGACGCCAGAACCAATTTCTCTAGCGGTCCCGGCCCAACGTAATAGGCGCGGCCATCAGCCCATGGACGCAGAAATGGGCGTCCGTATGCCCGGCGGTTCAGACTCTGATCCTGGCATTTACCCCAATGCCGGCAGCGATCGTGTTCGATGTTGGCTGCGTCAATGACGCCAACATAGGCATCCACCTGCAGCAGATGATGGAGGCTTTCGCGCAAGCGATCGGCGGCTTGCAAAGACATCTCATCGCTAACTTTCAACACGCCGACGTTGTTGCCGATATGTTCATATACCCACGTCAACGCCGCCATGACCTTTCTTGGCATCCCTTCGTAACTGTCCGGAGCATCTACTTGCAGCGCACGTACATGATTTATCGAAGCGGCATCGGATCCGCTGACAATCATGTATTCGACATTCGCATTGTCAAACTGCCTCGCCAGTCTCATGGCATTTGCTTCGGTTCTTTTGCTGCTGATGATCATGACCAGATTTTTGATACCTGATGCCTTGCTGACAAGCGCTTTGTAATCTCCCTGGATGTCAGCGTTGTAAGGCATCGTCGCAATAGCGGATTTCAGATGCGCGATCGCCGCACTGTTGTTGCCGCGCGCCTGCTCGACCTGGAAGCGCTTGTAGTCCAGCGTCCACTTGTAGCCGGATGGAATATGAAGGAATTCGGCCTCCAACCGGTCGCATTCTTTCAGAATGCTATCCCAGGTCAACGGTGATACAGGCAATTGCAATACTGCGGTAGCGCGTTGGTTGAAGGTCATCGTGTTCTCATTCAGGTTATTCGTGCAGCAGTCGATCTCGGCTTCGTCGCCGGATCAATAGCCAAGTTTTTTGATTTCCATCTCTGTGTTGACGCGATACACCAGGCGTTCAAACCTGTCGGTCCAGTCGTCGGTCAGATTCTTCAGCAACAGGCTCTTGCCGGCTGAAGTGACGCTTTTGCGCAGGTTGTCGTTGGTCAGCATCATGCGGATGTTGGTCGTCAGGATGTCGATGTTGCCGACCGGATGCATCATGGCGTTGCGCGCATGGCGCAGGCCGATGTGCCGGTAGGTTTCCAGGTCGGAGAGACATACAGGCACGCCCAGTTCGAACGCTTCCCAGATCGTCAACGGCTGCGACTCGCTGTCGCTGGCGAGCACGAACAGATCGGCGGACGCCATGTAGGACAGAGCCACTTCGTTGGGCAATTCACCAAGCATGCGATAGCGGTCCGGGAAGGTATCAACCAGCTTTTGCGCGCCCTCGGGCAGTTGCAGGTATTTTCCGATGAAGATGCATTCGACTTGGTTGCGCAACGAGGATTCCAAGCTGTCGATCGCCATGATGGTGTCGAACATGCGCTTGCGCGGCTCGACGGTGCCGATGCACAGGATGCGTTTTTTGTTGACCGGCTTGGACTCGGGCTGCAGATCGGTCTGCCGGTAGATCGCGTCGTTCCAGAACGGCATCACATGCACCGTGGCTGGGCTGTCGAACAGGAAGCTGCCGTACACGATGCGCTGGAACTCGGTCTGAAACACGATGTGGGATGCATGCTTGAAACCGTCGGCGAGCTGGGGAAAGCGCAGCATCATGTCGCGGCCGATCTCGGCTTCATGAATCCACCAGATGACGGGGACTTTAAGCGCTGCTTGAGCGACATGGGCGCCGGACAACAGAGTATTGGCGATCAACAGATCGATCGCTCCCGCCTGTATGTCCTTGACGATGGGGATGCCGAGCGCTTCGAATTTCTTTTTGATTTCGCCTTCGCCATCGATGCGCGCCATGACCGAAACTTCATGGTTCTGCACCAAACGCTCGGCCAGACGCAACATGGCAATGCTGGCGCCGGTGGTATAGAACTCGTCATTCAGGAGGAGAATCTTCATGCATACCTTAAAAAGCCGTCTTCAATAGCGAACTGACGCCGCCCGCTTGTCCGTTTTCTTTTGGCAAGGGCGAGTCGTCAGGTCTTTCATGCGCACAATCGACACCACGGGCAGCATGACCACCCATCATCTTAATGACAACAGCGACGACCAAAGGGCCGAGAACATGCAGAAATGGCCCTCAACTTTGCATTTGCACAAGCTTTTGAACCCGCCGCCGGGGCAGGTGCGTGCTACACTTTTGCAATGTTTTTTCCACCATTCCTGAACGTATGAACATCGTCATCCTCGCCGCCGGCATGGGCAAGCGCATGCAGTCAGCGCTCCCGAAAGTCCTCCACCCTCTCGCCGGCAAACCGCTGCTGCGCCATGTCGTCGATACCGCCAAGGTACTGGCGCCGACGAAACTGTGCGTGGTCTATGGCCACGGCGGCGACGCCGTTCCTTCCAGCTTTGCTGACAATACGCTGTCATTCGCGCTGCAGGAGCCCCAGCTCGGCACCGGCCACGCGGTGGCGCAGGCGCTGCCCTTCATCGACGACAACGCGCCCACGCTGGTGCTGTACGGCGACGTTCCGCTGACCACGCCCGCCACGCTGCAACGACTGCTGGCCGCCGCCGGCGACGACAAGCTGGCGGTGCTGACGATCACCGTGGCGGACCCGACCGGCTATGGCCGCATCGTGCGCGAAGACGGCAAGATCACCCGCATCGTGGAGCAAAAGGACGCCAGCGAAGCCGAAGGCGCCATCCGTGAAATCAACACCGGCATCATCGCAGCTCCCACCGCCCGGCTGCGCGCCTGGCTGGCAGCGCTGTCCAACGACAATGCGCAGGGCGAGTACTACCTCACCGACGTCATCGCTGCGGCGGTTGCCGACGGCGTCGAAGTCGTCTCGGCCAACCCCGTCGATATCACGGAGACGCTCGGCGTCAACAGCAAGGTGCAACTGGCCGAGCTCGAACGCGCCTACCAGCGCCGCGTCGCCAATACGTTGCTGGAACAGGGCGTCACGCTGCTCGACCCGGCCCGGCTGGACGTGCGCGGCACGCTCTCCTGCGGCCGCGACGTCAGCATCGACGTCAACTGCATCTTTGAAGGCAAGGTCGAGATCGAAGACGGCGCCAGCATTGGCGCCAACTGCGTCGTCAAGGACGCGCGCATCGGCAAGGGCGCACAGATCAAACCGTTCTCGCACATCGACGGCGCCGTGGTCGGGGCAGCCGCCCAGGTCGGCCCATACGCGCGCTTGCGTCCAGGCGCCGAACTCGGCGAAGAAGTGCACATCGGCAATTTCGTGGAAGTGAAGAAGAGCCGCATCGCCGCGCGCAGCAAGGCCAACCATCTGGCCTACATCGGCGACGCCGTGATCGGCTCGGGCGTCAACGTGGGTGCAGGCGTGATCACCTGCAATTACGACGGCGTGAACAAATTCGAAACGGTCATCGAAGACGACGCCTTCATCGGCAGCGACAGCCAGCTGGTCGCCCCGGTGCGTGTCGGCAAAGGCGCCACCATCGGCGCCGGCACCACGCTGACCAAGGATGCGCCGGCGGGCCAGCTGACGCTGTCACGCGCCAAGCAACTGTCGCTGCCGGGCTGGACGCGTCCGGTCAAGGTCAAGAAGTAATCAGCGACGCACGTCCCCCGGATCGCTCAGAACCTGTTCAGACGGCGATCCGGGTTTCGAACTTGCTGCGATGAATTGAGAAATAGCTGCGCACATTGCGCACGTTCTGATGCGTGGCAAACAGGCGATGCGCCAGCGCGTGATAGGCCGGCATGTCCGCCACCTGCACCATCAGCACGAAATCCGGCCCCGGCGACACGCGGTAGCACTGCAGCACCGCCGGCTCCGCCGCGACAATCCCCTCGAACTCCACCTGCCGCTCGTCGCCCTGCTGGTCCAGCGTGATTTCCACGATGGCAGTCAGCGCCGGACCGAGTTTTTCCGGCGCCAGGATGGCGACCTGACGTGTAATCACCCCCGCTTCGACCAGGCGCTTGACCCGGCGCAGACAAGTCGGCGGCGAGGCATGCACATGCTCGGCCAGCTGGAAATTGGTTTGCGCAGCGTCTTCCTGCAAGGCGTTGAGAATGCGCCGGTCCAATTCATCGAGATTGATCATCATATTAATAAATTTATCAATTAATTTGAAATATTATTTCACATTGAATATTGAAAGCAATAATAATCCAAATTAATTAAAATTTAGAAATCTTATTTCAATACCGCTAGCCTAAGATGACGCCATTCACCCCATTTTAGAAAGTCACCTCATGTGCGGTATCGTCGGCGCGGTTGCGCAACAAGATGTCACCCCGGTTTTGCTCGAAGGCCTCAAGCGTCTCGAATACCGCGGCTATGATTCCTGCGGCGTGGCCGTACACATGGACGGCAAACTGCAGCGCTCGCGCAGCACCGCGCGTGTCGCCGAGTTGCAAAAGCAGGTCGCCGAAACCCACCTGGCCGGCTTCACCGGCATCGCCCACACACGCTGGGCCACGCACGGCGCACCGGCTACGCACAACGCCCACCCGCATTTCTCGCGCGACCGCATTGCGCTGGTCCACAACGGCATCATCGAGAACTACGAAGAACTGCGCCAAGAGCTGCAAGGCGTCGGCTACGTCTTCGAAAGCCAGACCGACACCGAAGTCATCGCCCACCTGGTCGATCACATGTATACCGGCGACCTGTTCGAGACCGTGCAGCAAGCCGTGCGCCGCCTCACTGGCGCCTATGCCATCGCCGTGTTCTGCGTCGACGAACCGCACCGCGTGGTCGCCGCGCGCCAGGGTTCGCCGCTGATCGTCGGCGTCGGCGAAGGACAGAACTTCGTCGCCTCCGACGCCATGGCGCTGGCCGGCACCACCGACCAGATCATCTACCTCGAAGAAGGCGACGTGGTCGACCTGCAACTGCAACGCTACTGGATCGTCGACGCCGCCGGCAAGAGCGTCGCGCGCGAAGTCAAGACCGTGCAAGCCTTCACCAGTGCGGTCGAGCTCGGCCCCTATCAGCACTACATGCAGAAGGAAATATTCGAACAACCGCGCGCCATTGCCGACACCCTGGAAGGCGTCAGCGGCATCATGCCGGAACTGTTCGGCGACGGCGCCCACAAGGTGTTCAAGAGCGTCGACTCCGTCCTGATCCTGGCCTGCGGCACCAGTTATTATTCCGGCCTGACCGCCAAATACTGGCTCGAGTCAATCGCCAAAATTCCGGTCAACGTCGAGATCGCCAGCGAATACCGCTACCGCGACAGCGTGCCGAATCCGAACTCGCTGGTGGTCACGATTTCACAAAGCGGCGAAACCGCCGACACCCTCGCCGCCCTCAAGCACGCACGCGCACTGGGCATGCCGCACACGCTGACCATCTGCAACGTCGCCACCAGCGCCATGGTGCGTGAATCGCAGCTGGCCTACATCACGCGCGCCGGCGTCGAAGTCGGCGTCGCCTCGACCAAGGCCTTCACCACGCAACTGGCCGCGCTGTTTCTGTTGACGCTGGCGCTGGCGCAAACACGCGGCCTGCTCAGCGACGAGCAGGAAGCCGAACATCTCAAGGCCATGCGCCACCTGCCGGCCGCGCTGCAAAGCGTGCTGGCGCTGGAGCCGAACATCGCCGCCTGGGCCGAAGCCTTCGCCCGCAAGGAAAATGCCCTCTTCCTCGGCCGCGGCCTGCACTACCCGATTGCCCTCGAAGGCGCCTTGAAGCTCAAGGAAATCACCTACATCCACGCCGAAGCCTACGCCGCCGGCGAACTCAAGCACGGCCCGCTGGCGCTGGTGACGGAAGAAATGCCGGTGGTCACGGTCGCGCCGAACGACGCGCTGATCGAAAAACTGAAGTCCAACATGCAGGAAGTGCGCGCACGCGGCGGCCAGCTATACGTCTTCGCCGACGCCGGCTCCAGCATCGCCTCCAGCGAAGGCGTCCACGTCATCCGTTTGCCGGAACATTACGGCTTGCTCTCGCCGATCCTGCACGTGGTGCCGCTGCAATTGCTGGCGTATCACACGGCGCTGGCGCGCGGGACAGATGTGGACAAGCCGCGGAATCTGGCCAAGTCGGTGACGGTGGAGTAAGGGCGGCAATCACTATTGACTACATGCGGCAGATTAATGCAAGCGCATTCTCGATAAGTAGAAGCTTAGAGTCCTGTTAGCTGTTCAGTGCTGGATTCAACAGACCAACTTTATTCATTTTAGTCAGCGCCAGGTTGTTGCCGGCGTCGAATAATGCCCAGTCTTTATGCGAATACCGTTTTATGCATTTCGATGGCGAACAGTTCAACCGCCTTGATAGCCGCAATCGAAGTCCCTGTCTTATCTAAGGGTGGCGACCAGGCGCATACTGCACCAAATCGAGGAATCACTGCCAGGACACCTCCGCCAACGCCGCTCTTAATCGGTAAGCCAATGCTGAAGGCGATTTCGCCTGAAGCTTCGTAAGTACCGCTGCTCATCATAAGCGCGCAGACTTGTTGCACTTGGCGAGATTGAAGAATCTGTCTACCGTCACGATCAATACCGGCGTTCGCCAGGAAGAGTGCCGCAACTGCAAGGTCTCGACAGCTAGCGGCGATCGCGCACTGGGCACAATACGCATTTACCACCTCATCGACTGTGTTGTGGAAGTTGTTAAAGCTTTTCATCAGGTAGGCAGCGGCCTTGTTGCGATGAGCACAAGCGAATTCGCCTGCCGCCACTTCCATGTCATAGTTAATACTTGGATTGCCAGAGAGCTCACGCATGAGTGAAATGACCGCCCGCTCCATTTGCGTATTTCGGCTATAGAGCAAGTCCGATACAACTAACGCCCCAGGATTTAAAAATGGATTGCGCGGCTTGCCAGACTCCAGTTCCAACTCCAGCAATGAGTTGAACTGGTTTGAGCTAGGCAGCCTGCCGACACGCATCCACAACGAATCTCCCTCACGACTCGAAGCCAACACCAGAGCGAAGAGCTTTGAAACGCTTTGAATAGAGAACGGTTCATCTGCATCGCCTGTCGTATAGACATTTCCATCCAGGGTAGCCACGGCAAAACCAAATTTGGATGGATCTACACGCATCAGTGCAGGTATATAGCCGGCTAACTGACCTTGCATTGCGAGCGGCCGGGATTGGATAGCGACCCGGTTAATACAGTCTTGAATATCATGCATCTGGTAATAGGCTTCACTTTCCAGCTGTCGGATGAAGCGAGCCCTGCGGTCGCTTCGCAGAACTCTGAATCTGATCTCTTACTGGCTTAAACATAAATCTATTGACATCAATGGGCCTTACATCGGCGTTACCGGATGTTATTCCTGGTTCGTCAATGCCAATAAACGTTCGGTCAGCCTGACCCAGTACGTGGCACCAATTGGCAACAGGTTGTCGTTGAAATCGTAGCTGGTATTGTGCAGCATGCATGGCCCCAATCCGTGGCCGTGATCGCGATGGCCGCCGTCGCCGTTGCCGATGAGGGCATAGCAGCCCGGCTTGGCGAGTAGCATGAAAGAAAAATCCTCGGAACTGAGAGGTGCTTCGATATCAGCATCGACGTTTTCTGCGCCAACAACATCGCGCATGACTTCGACGCAAATGGCAGTTTCTGCGCGGTGGTTGATAGTGGGCGGATAGTTGCGATTGAATATGACTTCTGCGTCACAGCCGAAACCATGTGCCAAATGTTCTGACATTTCGCGCATGCGTGACTCAATCAGATCCAGCACGTCAATCGAAAACGTGCGCACCGTGCCCCCGATCCAGCCGAAATCGGGAATGACGTTGCTGGCTTCACCTGCCTGCATTTGAGTAATTGATAATACGGCGGCATCATTGGGACGCTTGTTGCGAGTCAGGATAGTTTGCAATGCCTGCGACAACGCCGCCATCGCCGCCACCGGATCAATGGAATGATGTGGCAACGCGGCATGCGATCCTTTACCGCGCAAAGTGATCTTGAACTCATTGCTGGATGCCATGATGGCACCCGAATTAACGCCGAAAGAACCAAGTGGCATGCCCGGCCAGTTGTGAATGGCGTAGACCGATTCCATTTCAAATTGCTCGAACAAACCGTCCTTGATCATGCTCGCAGCACCACCTTTTCCCTCTTCCGCAGGTTGAAATATAAGATAGACGGTGCCGTCAAAATTGCGTGTCGCATTGAGATGCCAAGCTGCGGCCAGTAACATCGCGGTATGTCCATCATGACCGCAAGCATGCATTTTCCCTGGATATTGAGAGGCGTGTTCGAACGTGTTTAACTCCTGAATCGGCAGCGCATCCATGTCAGCGCGCAAACCGATAGCGCGCGTGCTGCGGCCGTTCCGAATAATGCCGACCAGCCCTGTACCGCCTAAACCTCGATGCACCGGAATCCCCCAATTTTGCAAGCTGGCGACAATAGCATCGGCGGTGCGTACCTCCTGAAAAGCCAACTCGGGGTGAGCGTGTAAATCGCGTCGAATGTGTGAAAATTCGGCGTGCGAAGTTTCAATTTCTTTTATTAAATTCATATTTTGCATCGTATAATTTTGAATGGTTGACATGCTGTCAAGGTCATTCCGGCATCACATTTCACGCATGTAAACTTGTCGATGCGTTTCAGATTCACCTGAAAAATAACCGTCGCACCAAGTAAAAACAGTACTATCTGGGCAAGAATGAACGCCGAAAAATAAGACGGGAAGAGCCGGGATTGGAAAGTCTGGGGGCGATTGTAGGTACGTTGCCTGGACTTGAAAATTACTGTTTTTGTATAGATAAAATACCTTCAAGGTATATCGCTCATCATGGAAATCCGACATCTTCGCTACTTCCTAGCCGTCGCCGAACACGGCAGTGTGGCCGAAGCGGCGCGCAAACTGAATATCGTCCAGCCGGCGCTCAGTCGCCAGATTCACGATCTGGAAGAGCAATTGGGAACGCAATTGTTTCAACGCAGCATCAGGGGCACCCAGCTCACGGTAGCCGGCGTGCAATTCATGAAGGATTGCAGCAAGTTGTTGATCGATCTCGAGGACGCCAAGAAGCGCGCCCTGCGCGCCGCTTCCGGCAAGCTCGGCTCGCTGCGCATTGGCATCTCCCCCAATCACACCGCCCATCCTGAATTATTAAGACGGCTGCGACGATTCCGCGAGATCTGTCCCGATGTTGCACTAATGCTGGAACCGGCATTGTCGCCACGACAATTGCTGGACGTCAAAGAAGAACGTATGGACGGAGGCTTTATCGCGTTTCGCGATCTTGCCGACAAACAGTTATCCGGGATAAAGGTCTTGCGCTCGGGGCTGATGCTGGCGGTTTCGAGCGATCATAAGTACGCTGAACAACCACCCGATCGACTCAGCGAAATGAAGGATGAGCCTTGCGTTTGGTTTCCCCGCGACCGCGCTCCCGAGTATCACGACTATCTGATTCAGCAATGCATGGCGGCAGGTCTGACGCCCAAACAAATTCTTGTCGGCACCGACGTTGGCACTACCCTGGGTATGGTTGCGGCCGGCATGGGCTACTCCATCGTGTCGGAAGCATCGAAATACAATAGCCCTAACGGCGTCGTACTGCATCAGCACGCCGACATACCTGATATCCATGACGTTGAATTCATTTTCCTCAGCGAAAACGATTCGCCTATTTTGCGCGCCTTCGCGGAAGTCATGAATGATGGCGGATCCGATAGCCAGTCTTAAAACATCGCAAGAGCGACTCGCATCGCACCAAGTGATCGTCCAGTGCATCGGTAGCAATGTCCTTTACCAGCTCGCCCCGACTGGAGGCCGGGAGGCCACCAGCATGACACTCTCATCACTCTCACCGGCTATGGCTGACGCCAAACATCTATACTTAACAAGCATAGAAGCAATAGAAAAACAGTAATTTTCAAACCTCCAACTTCTGCATATCCTCTCATCACAATGAAAAATATTGCGATATCGGCAGATTGCAAAAGGGCCTGAGTCTTTACCTGGCATTCATCTTTTTTCAATCGTTTCCGGTCAGCACAGGAGACCGATCAACGAGAAAATATCGAAACGTGCTCTGCCCGCTCTTGCCGTGAGTCAGGACTTTTCCCATTTCCCATTACATTTTTTGCTTCATTCATTTGAATGAAACCCAGTTCATGACCGGGGGGCGTTACGGCCTATGGATGCGGCTACAAGTCTCCTCCAATCGTCGTTGGCGGAGAAGCTTGAGCGTTCGGGAATAGACACGTCTGAAGATTGAAAATGCCGGATAACATTTACCTAGCGAGAAGTTTGATGATTTACCAGTTCGATTTTTCTTCTATCCTCGAGTATGCAAAGGTGCTTGAACAAGGCGTGTTGATGACGATACGATTAATCGTCATCGGCGGCGTTGCAGGCGTCTCACTTGGTATCTTCGGTGCCTGGGCGCGCACTCAAGGGCCACGCTGGCTCAAGCCGATTATCAGCGCTTATGTAGAGTTGATCCGCAATACTCCTTTTCTGGTTCAACTATTTTTTATCTTTTTCGGTCTGCCTAGTATCGGCGTGACGATCACCGAATTACAGGCGGCGATTATCGCCATGGTGATCAACCTCGGCGCATACAGCACTGAAATCATCCGAGCCGGCGTATCCGCAATCGCCCGCGGTCAGATTGAAGCAGCGCTGAGTCTGTCTATGACGCGACTACAGGTGTTCCGATATGTCATCCTGCGCCCCGCTTTGCAAAAAGTCTGGCCGGCACTGTCGAGCCAGATTGTCATTGTCATGCTCGGCTCATCGATCTGTTCACAAATTTCAGTGGAAGAATTGTCGTTTGCTGCCAACTTCATCCAGAGCCGCAACTTCCGCGCCTTCGAAGCCTATCTGGTCACCACCCTTATCTACCTGATCATGGCGATTCTGCTGAGACAGATTTTGCATTACATAGGAAGACGTTTTGTGTTTCATCGACCCAGTATCGTTGCCCCGAAATCCATTGCCATTCTCAAGGGAGGCCAAGCATGATCGGCTTCACAATCTGGGACATTGTCCGCAACTTATTACTGGCGCTCCGTTGGACAGTGGCGTTGTCGCTGCTGTCGTTTTTGATGGGCGGCACACTAGGTATCGTGCTGCTGTTCATGCGTAACTCCAAATATCGCATCCTGCGCGACATCGTCCGCGTCTACATCGAAGTGTTCCAAGGTACGCCGCTGCTGATGCAATTGTTCCTGGTGTTCTTCGGTATCGCACTGTTCGGTATCGAGGTGCCTGCGTGGCTCGCCGCCGGCGTTGCGCTAACGTTGTGGAGCGCCTCCTTTCTCGCAGAAATCTGGCGCGGTTGCGTCGATGCCATTCCACGTGGCCAATGGGAAGCTTCAGCCTGTTTGGCGATGAATCGCTTTCAGCAAATGCGCCATATCGTCCTGCCGCAGGCACTGCGTATTGCGATTCCCCCCACAGTGGGCTTTGGCGTTCAAATCATCAAGGGAACAGCGGTGACCTCGATTATCGGATTCGTCGAGTTATCCAAGGCCGGCACCATCATCACCAACGCCACGTTTCAACCGTTCATCGTCTTCGGCTTGGTCGGTCTTATGTACTTCGTGCTGTGCTGGCCACTGTCAAAATATAGTCAATTCTTGGAAAGGAAGTTCAATGTCGCTCATCGTCATTGAGAACGTCAAAAAGAGTTACGGGAACAATGCTGTCCTCAGAGGCATCGATCTTGAAATCAATCCCGGTGAAGTCATTGCCATTATTGGCAAAAGCGGCTCCGGAAAAAGCACACTACTACGCTGTATCAACGGGTTGGAAACCATCGATGAAGGTTTGATCAGCGTCGGCGATGTTCTGCTCGGCCGCAGTGAACGCGAGTTGCGCGAATTGCGTCTGCGGGTGGGCATGATCTTCCAGCAGTTCAATTTGTTCCCCCATCTGAGCGTAGGCCGCAACGTCATGATCTCTCCGATTATCGTCAAGGGCGCGAAAGAGCAGCAGGCGCGAGAAATCGCACAACAAAATCTGACACGTGTCGGCCTCGCGGAAAAATTCGACAGTTATCCCGATCAGCTCTCTGGCGGCCAGCAGCAGCGTGTCGCGATTGCGCGAGCACTGAGCATGCAACCGAAAGCCTTGTTATGCGACGAAATTACCTCGGCGCTTGACCCGGAGCTGGTCAACGAAGTATTAGGTGTAGTGCGCAAGCTTGCTACCGAAGGCATGACGCTGGTCATGGTTACGCATGAAATGCGCTTTGCACGTGAAGTGTGCGACCGCGTGGTATTCATGCACCAAGGAAGAGTGCATGAAATCGGGCCACCGGAAGAATTTTTCAGCAAACCAAAGACCCCTGAGCTCCAACAATTCCTCGGTATGGTCAGCGTCTGATCTCCTGAATAGACACGGAACAAAGGCCATTTTTTCAACGCCGGCATTCATGAGGATGCCGGCATTTTTTTAGATGAAGCCAGGTTGAAACGGATTGGCGACAGGTATCAAGCGCGCAATAGTCTTCTGTGACTTGCTCCATTCTTCGGTGCAGACAATGCGGGCGAGGCTGGAGATGCTTTTGTCGCCATATGCGATGCCGCGACATTGCTGTCGGCAACCGGCGCTGATGAATCTGTGATGAACACGCTAACCAGCTTGGCCAGATTGGCCGCTTGCTGTTGCATTGCGTCGGCAGCCGATGCAGCTTCCTCCACCAGCGCAGCATTTTGCTGCGTCACATGATCAAGCTGCGTGACGGTATCATTGACTTGTTCTATACCTTCGGCTTGCTCCTGGCTGGCCTCGCTGATTTCATGCACGATGGAGGTTACGCGCTTGACGCTGGAGACAACATTGGCCATTGTGGCGCCGGCGCGTTCCACTTGCATGCTGCCGTTGCTTACCCGCTTGACCGAATCATCGATCAGCGCTTTGATTTCTTTGGCGGCGGCTGCCGAACGCTGTGCCAAGCTGCGCACTTCAGATGCAACTACAGCAAAACCTCTGCCCTGCTCACCTGCACGCGCGGCTTCCACGGCCGCGTTCAAGGCAAGGATATTGGTTTGGAAAGCGATACCGTCAATCACGCTGATGATATCAACGATCTTCTTCGAAGATGCATTGATTTCCCCCATGGTCTGCACCATGTTGTCGACGGCATTACCTCCTTCGATCGCGATGCTTGAAGCGGAACTGGCAAGCTCACTGGCTTCGCGAGCGTTATCCGCGTTGCTACGTACGGTCGAGATCAGTTCCTCCATCGCAGATGCTGTCTCCTCAAGTGCGCTGGCTTGCGATTCGGTGCGAGAGGACAAATCCATGTTTCCTGCTGCAATCTCGCGCGACGCTGTCGCGATGGTCACGGTGCCGGTACGCACGTTATTGACGATATTCCGAAGATTGGTATTCATGCCCTGCAATGACATCAGTAATTGTCCGACCTCATCCGTCCTCTTGATCTGGATCTCCGTAGTCAAATCTCCATCAGCTACTTTTCTCGAGATTTCCACTGCCTGCCTGAGAGGCCAAACTATGCTCCGTGTGAGCAGCCACGCACACGACACGCCAAAAAGCAGCGCAGCGACCTCTACAATCAGCAACAGAATACGGCTTTGGGCGGCGATGACATCAATCTGCAGAGAAGTCTTGTCGATTTCGGCTTGCTCCCATTCGAGCAGCTTTTGCAATGTTGCCTGATAGCGCTTGGAAGCAGGTACGAATTCTTGCACCAGAATCTGATTTCCTTCCTCGGCGTCGCCATTGGATTTTAGCTCCATCAAATGGAAATTGATTTTGGCGTAGTTGACCTGCTGTTCCAGCACCTGCTTGTAGAGCTGTTTTTCTTCGTCGCTGACCAGCAAGGGTCCAATCTGCTTTTGCAAGGCGATGGCATCTTTTTTTGCGATCAAATCTTCATTAAGAAAAAACGCATTGAGCATTTGGTCCGTGCTGCGCAAAATCGCGATCGTACGCAAAATCCCTCCGCGCAGATTCGTGTTGAGGGACGAGATCAATCGTTCCTTGCGTACCGATTCGTCAACCATGGCGCGCGTGACCTTTGACACTACCTGCATACGCCAGATGCCGATGCCGGTACTGACGATGGATAACGCCAGAATGATGGCAAAGCCGATGGCGAGACGATCTCCGATTTTCATGTTGCTCAAGCGTTTCATTCTTCCTCCTTGATATTTGATGCAATTGCTGCGTTGAGTGACCTCCGGCTCAACGTTGCGTAGCGATCTGCATCACATTTCCTCCGATCTTTTTACGTATGTGAGAAAGATGGAAATGGTTTTCCCGATCATTTCAGCTGCATCAACTTGGCACAGATTTGCCATCACCAATCACTAAAATGGAGCACTGACGATTTGAGCCGGTTCGTAATACTTATAAGGGTTTCAAGGAATTTTTGCTTATACTTTAAAAACATGAAATCTATGCTTAAACGGTAGTTTACATGGCGCTATCGCACTCCTAGACTTGCCACCGCAATAACGAGAAATCGAATTTCAGGCGCTTATCATGTCGCCTGGTTGTTGCGGTTCTTTTTGATATCTTTGTGGTTGTTTTGCTTTGGCATTACTTTGTCTTTCTTGCTGTTACTAACCGTGCGCATCATTATTGGAAGTGCATTTACTGCATGATTAATTTGGGGGAAGAAATGAAATTCGCAAAAATTTTAGTACTTTGTTCTACCATTTCACTAGCTTTGGCTGCTTTCGGTGTACGTGCCGATGCGCTATCCGACATCACGAAGTCCGGTACCATCCGCATCGCGGTTCCCCAAGATTTCCAACCATACGGCTCGGTCAATTCTGATTTGCAATTGCAAGGACTCGATATCGATGTTGCGCGACTCGTCGCTAAAGGTCTCGGCGTCAAGGTGGCCTTGGTTCCGGTTGCTAGCGCTAACCGTATTCCTTATCTGCAAACGCATAAGGTCGATTTAGTGATTTCGACACTCGGCCGCAACGCCGAACGTGACAAAGTGTTGGACTTTACCCAGCCATATGCACCATTTAACAATAGTCTGTTTGGCGCTCCGGAGATCAAGGTTAGCGGCCCTGCCGATATGGCTAACCAGACCGTAGGAGTGGCACGCGGTACTTTTGAAGATATTCAGTTGACCAAGACTGTTCCGTCGAGCACGGTGATCAAGCGCTACGAAGACAACAATACGTTAATCTCCGCCTATGTTTCTGGCCAGGTAAAGCTGATAGGCACCGGTGACTTTGTGGCGATCACGCTCGGCGAAAAGGATCCTGACCACAAACCTGTCTTTAAATACACGATTCAGGAATCGCGTTGTGTGATCGGCCTCAACAAGGGCGAAGCGCTTCTGCAAGCCAAGGTCAATGAGATTCTGACAAAATCCAAGAAGTCAGGTGAACTTAGTGCTCTCGTCAAGAAGTGGTTGAATGCGCCGCTGCCGGAAAAGCTGGCAACGACCTATGAGTGACGCCATGTAAGTGATGAGCACTCACGATATTTTTGGACCGAACAGCCACTCTTTGAGTGCAGTGCTCAAGTCTTCCCAAACCGGCCAAGTGCGGACTTTCATGTACGACCAACTTTATTTGTGGCGTCTGTCATTAGCCGGAGCTACGTAGACCATCCCGACCAACTTTGACTAAAAGCACTATGCCCAGTAAATCGATCAGTTAGCCGCCATACTCCCGACCGACTTTATTCGCTGCAGTCAACCATGACCACGCTGCATGCCATCGCGCTAAGACGATCTTGATCTGGGAGATGTTGCCGTCGGTTTCTCCCGAAACACTCTCCAGGTCGACCTGTTTGCAATGACCATTCATCAGGAGTGCACGGCATAGGGCCCGCCAAAGCGGGCCCTTGCATTTACTCTATGTTAATGCGCTTGAGTTTTGTGCGAGCGTCGGCAGATTTGGGCAGCGTGATCGTCAGCATCCCCTCTTTGAAACGCGCCTGGACCTTATCCGCTTGAACTGCAGAGGGCAGCCTGAGACGGCGCTCAAACTGTCCGGAAAAGAACTCGCTGAACAGCGCGTCTTGATGCTGGTTCCTTTTTTCGCCTTTTATTACCAAGACATCGTCATCTAGAAACGTTTCGACATCCTTCTGCTCGAGCCCTGCCAGTTCAACGGAGATCTGGAATTCGTCTTCGTTTTCCTGTACTGCGATCGCAGGCCAGTTCAGTCCCCCTCTTCGACTTGGCAACCCGTCAAAGCCAGACCACAATTCATCGAAGAGACGATTGATGTCCCGATGCAATAGCTGAAAAGGTTCCCGTTGTGCCGGACTCACAGCTACGTCGCGATTTTTACTCCAAGGGAGTAAATCAGTCACATTCATGAGATACCTCCATAAAGGAATAAGAACGCCGTAAGCGGTCGTATTACGGCCAAAAAATCCCGCTTGGGCGCCGACCCTGCGCCCCGCATCACTTTCTTGTGATGCTATTAAAATAGTTCGTGCTCTCAAATTTTCAAGACCTCTGTACCGCCCTCGCGGTTGCTGATACGAAGAATTGGAATTCATTTTTTTCTTGGAGATGCCACCGATGAAAACTTTCAATGCAGTTTCTGCACAGATAAAATTAATCAATCTTCCTTTATATGCCGTCAGTGCCACGGCAGTAAATATCTCTGATAGCCCCCTCTTGGTTTTCCTTCATTGGCACGGCTTTCGTCGTAGCACGCCACTCAACATTGAGGGCGTAAAAATTCCTTCCCGGGCGGTTCCCAGCTCGGCGCTGCAGTTCAGGGGGCCTTGGCTGAGCCGAACTTCGCAAGAAGAAGAGTTGCTTGATCTTGCCTGGCGATTAGGGGCTTGGAGCGTGGAGCGCTTGCAACTTCGACCTTGCAACGAACCAGGTGCTCCGACGAGCGAAGCCTACGCATGCCGTATCGCCTTTGGTGAAAATCCTGCGGACTATCCATCTGAAGTTACGCTTGCCGACGAGGTACCGGAGCGCCGTGAGCTGATGGAATTGGCGGCCAGGAAAGGTTATGTCCGATGGCTGTTTCATCCGGTCAAAGGAGGTCTCTGGAAGGACGTCGGATATACCGATGATTCGCTGGATATGGACGGTGGCCGGGGGACGGATTGCCCTGTCAGCCCTTTAGCCACGCGAAATAAGCGTCGCTTCAAGTATCAGTTGGGCCGGACTGATCGCATCATTATTTCTTGATACATTTTGTTACAAAACGAGCGTTAAGGGACTCTTGAAAAAATTTTAGGGGAAACCTATTTTTCAATTCGCCGAAATCCCGGCTAGGACATCAAGCGTCCTATTCACTTTCAAATGATCTGTAACCACTTTGGAGATTGAAAAATGAAAATTCGTCCCCTCTATGACCGGGTTATTGTTAAGCGAATTGAACAGCAACGCCAGACAGCCTCAGGAATTGTTATTCCGGATGCGGCGTCCGAAAAGCCGGAGCAAGGCGAAGTACTTGCCGTCGGTAACGGACGAGCTCTGCAAGATGGCACTATTCGTCCTCTTCAAGTGAAGGTCGGAGACAGCGTCTTGTTCGGAAAATACGCCGGTCAAACTGTGAAAGTTGACGGTGAGGAGCTTCTGGTCATGCGCGAGGAAGACATTTTTGGCGTCCTGAAGCAGGATAAAGAAGCATTGAAGAAAGCTGCTTAATTGCAGCGTCGTGACTTACGGAGAAAGAAAATGAGTGCAAAAGACGTTCAATTCCATGACAACGCCCGCGCCCGTATCGTCAAAGGCGTCAATGTGCTGGCGGACGCAGTCAAGGTGACCCTGGGGCCCAAAGGCCGGAATGTATTGCTCGACCGGAGTTTTGGTGCACCGATCATTACCAAAGACGGCGTCTCGGTCGCAAAAGAAGTTGAACTGAAAGATCGCCTGGAAAACATGGGGGCGCAAGTCGTCAAACAAGTCGCTTCAAAGACGGCGGATGTCGCCGGCGACGGCACGACTACCGCGACGGTACTGGCCCAATCGATCGTTCAGGAAGGCATGAAGTATGTCGCTGCCGGAATGAACCCGATGGACCTGAAGCGCGGCATCGACAAAGCCGTCTCAGCGGCTATCGACGAACTCAAAAAAATCTCGCGCCCGATCACCACCAACAAGGAAATTGCCCAGGTGGGTTCCATCTCCGCCAACTCCGATGAAGCCATCGGAAACATCATTGCACAAGCGATGGAACGCGTAGGAAAAGAAGGCGTCATTACCGTGGAAGACGGTAAATCGCTGGATAACGAACTTGACGTGGTCGAAGGCATGCAGTTCGATCGCGGCTATCTTAGCCCGTATTTCATCAACGATCCCGACAAGCAGCTTGCGAAGCTGGAAGATCCTCTGATCCTCCTCTACGATAAGAAAATCTCGAATATACGGGAGCTGCTGCCGATCCTGGAAACCTCCGCAAAGGCCGGCAAGCCGTTGTTCATCATCGCCGAAGATATCGAAGGCGAAGCCTTGGCCACGCTTGTCGTCAACTCAGTGCGTGGCGTCTTGAAGGTGGCGGCGGTGAAAGCGCCGGGCTTCGGTGATCGGCGCAAAGCAATGCTGGAGGACATCGCGATCTTGACGGGGGCTACCGTCATTTCGGAAGAGACCGGCCATACGCTTGAAAAAGCCAGCTTGCAAGAGCTCGGAAGCGCCAAACGAATCGAAGTTCTGAAGGACGTCACAACCATCATTGATGGCGCTGGCGAACAGAAAAAGATCGATGCCCGCGTTGCTTCCATCCAGACTCAAATCGAGCAGGCTGCCAGCGACTACGACAAAGAAAAATTGCAAGAACGGGTCGCCAAACTGGCCGGCGGCGTGGCGGTCATCAAAGTGGGTGCAGCGACCGAAGTTGAGATGAAGGAAAAGAAGGACCGGGTCGACGACGCGCTTCATGCGACACGGGCCGCCGTCGAAGAAGGCATCGTCCCCGGCGGTGGGGTGGCGCTGTTGCGTGCGCGTGCAGCAATCTCGAAGCTTGAAGGCGCGAATGCCGACCAGAATGCCGGTGTGCAGATTGTATTGCGCGCACTGGAGGCGCCGCTGCGCGTCATTGCATCAAATGCAGGTGACGAGCCTTCTGTCGTCGTAGCCAAAGTAATGGCCGAAAAAGGTGACTTCGGCTACAACGCCGCAACAGGTGATTATGGCGACCTGGTGAAAACCGGCGTGATCGATCCAACCAAGGTCACACGCACGGCGCTGCAAAACGCTGCTTCCATTGCCGCCCTGATTCTCACCACTGATGCCACGGTGTCAGACGCGCCGGTGGAAGAAAAAACACCGAGAACGGAACCGGAATACGGCGTTTAAATCAGCTCAAGGCACAAGCCCAAGGCGGCTTTGCTCCGGCGTCCGGGATCCCGGACGCCGGTTTCTGAGCGATACGTTGATGACGTGATTAACCCGTTCCGCCGTCGGGTTCATAAGTTCAGGAGAACATGATGAACATGGATTTTTCTGAGAAATTTGAAGAAATTTATGCATGTATCTCGCATATTCGTGCATTGGCGCCTGCTACTCAACTAAGGCGCAGCATCATCATGGCAGCGACACAAATTGCCAAAGCGATCGACAAGGATTTTCCGATAAACGAAGGCGACGAATTTGACCTGGGAAATACAGGGAACGCAAAATTCGCAGACTGGGCAGAGCAAAAAATAAAGTGGCTCTCGGCAGAACTGGAGAGTAAACAAAATCGGATATAGCCAACTACAGGCGTCATGGTTCGTCACCTGTCGCACTCACTGATTGCAGCCAATCGACAAAGGCCCGCATATACGACGGTTTGTCGGCATCGAGCGGCACCAACGCATGGTAGGTTGGGCCAAGAGAGCGCAAATCGTGAAATGGCTTTTGCAATCGTCCGGCGGCACACTCGGCCTCAAGCGTTGGGAAGGGTCCTATTCCGAAACCGAGCCCATCAACTACGGCCTGCAAGGTCACAAAAAAATGGTCGAACCGCAACGTCCGACTGGCTCGCAGCATCGGCTGGTTCGCAGCTTCAATCCAGGCTTCCCAATCGCCTGGGCGGGTTTCGGTCGTCAACCAGGTTTCAGCTGCCAACTTCTCAACCGTCCTGATTCCTGTTCTGGCGAGCAGAGACGGGCTCGCAATCACCGTATTCGATTCCCGAAACAACGGCCATGCCTGAAATTGGCCGCCATTCGGTATGCCCCGTCGTATCGCCACATCGAAGCTTCCCGTGAACGCAGGTTCCGTCGACAGCACGGTCGAGACGCGAACGTCCACTCCAGGACATGTAGCGGCAAATAAAGGCAAGCGCGGAATCAGCCAGCGCATTGCAACCGTGGCAGGGGCGCTGACCCGGATGATCTTTAGCTGCCGGTTCTTGCCGTAGCGTTCCGCAGCGTCCGCTATGTGATCGAACGCGGAGCTGATTTCGCGGGCAAGCGCCCGAGCATGTGGAGACGCCACCATGCTCTGCCCGTCACGCACAAACAGCGGTTGACCGAGCCAGTCTTCCAGGATCGCGATTTGCCGGCTAACCGCGCCATGGGTCAGGCTCAGCTCCCGGGCCGCAGCCGAATAACTGCCGGCACGGGCGGCAACTTCAAAAATACGCAAGGCATGAAGCGGTGGGAGTTTTTGTCTCATATGTGAGTTTTACGCGCATTTAAGGCTACTTTAATTCGATTGTGTGAGAAAAATGTTCACTATACGCTCAAGCGCAGGGTTCAGACCCGCTTACCGAAAGCTCCCGTTGCGCGCAGCTCGCATCCGAGCCTGTGCCGTGCACTCAATAATCGATGAAAAGGCTTATTCATGACTGAAGTAATAAACGTTAATTCCCGATCCTATCGACTGCCCTCGGCGCCGACGATTGTTATCTGCGTCGACGGATGCGAACAGGAATATATCAATCAGGCCATTCAGGCCGGGCAAGCGCCGTTTCTCGCCGGGCTGTCCGCGTTTGGCACGGTGCGGACAGGCGACTGCGTGGTGCCGTCGTTCACCAATCCGAACAACCTTTCGATCGTTACCGGCGCACCGCCATCCGTTCACGGCATTTGCGGCAACTTCTTTTTTGATCAGGAGGTGCAAGAGGAGGTTCTGATGAACGACGCGAAGTACCTGCGCGCACCGACCATCCTTGCCGAACTGGCCCGGGCGGGTGGACGCGTTGCAGTGGTAACGGCAAAGGACAAGCTGCGCAGCCTGCTCGGACATGAATTGGAAGGCATCTGCTTTTCGGCGGAAAAAGCCGACCAGGTGAGTTTAGCGGAGAACGGCATCGAGAACATCTTGGCAAGGGTCGGCATGCCACTCCCTGCGGTGTACAGCGCAGAGCTGTCGGAATTCGTTTTTGCCGCAGGACTCTCCTTGCTGACCAACGAGCGTCCCGATTTCATGTATCTGTCGACAACCGATTACGTCCAGCACAAGTTCGCACCTGGCACGCCGGAAGCCAATGCGTTCTACGCCATGATGGACGGTTACTTTAAGCGCTATCACGAGGAAGGCGCGGTGGTGGCGATTACGGCAGACCACGGGATGAATGCCAAGACCGACGCGATAGGCCACCCGAACATCGTGTTTTTACAAAACCTTCTGGACACCCGGTACGGCGCGCGGATCGCGCGCGTGCTGTTGCCGATTACGGATCCCTACGTGGTGCATCACGGTGCGCTGGGATCTTATGCGACGATTTATTTGCACGATCGAGAACGCCAGCGCGATGTCACCGATTTTCTCGTCGGCATCGCCGGTGTCGAGGCAGTGTTGACGCGTTCGCAAGCCAGCCAGAGGTTCGAACTACCCGAAGACCGGATTGGCGATCTGGTGGTGCTGGGAGAGCGGCTGACGGTGCTTGGAAGCGCTGCCGACAAACACGACTTATCCGGATTGACGGTGCCGTTGCGTTCCCACGGCGGCGTGTCCGAGCAAAAAGTACCGCTCATCTTCAACCGAAAACTGGCCGGCATCGATAACGCCCGTCGTCTGCGCAATTTCGACATCATCGATATCGCGCTCAATCACCTCGCTTGATTCCAAAACTTGCCAGCGCAGCGAAGACTGCGCCTACGCGGAGACAGACATGCAATTCAATACAACGGATGCCTTGCCATGCAAGCCGATATCGCGAAGGTCCGCTTTCGATCAATATAAATGGCGCGCGCTGATCGGCGTGACGTTCTGCTATCTCTTCTATTACACCGGACGACAGACCTTGGGCTTCGCGATCCCCGGCATTGAACATGACTACGGCTTGTCGAAATACCAAATTGGCTGGATCAGTGCAACGATGTTGTGGGGCTATGCAGCCGGTCAGTTCATCAACGGCAATTTGGGCGATAAACTGGGCGGCAAGCGGATGATGATCGCGGGCGCGGTACTCTCGCTGGCCGCGAATTGGGTCTTTAGTTTCGGTCACTCATTCTGGTTTTTTCTGCTTGCGTGGGGCGCGAACGGCTACTTTCAGTCGATGGGTTTCGCGCCCGGCAGCCGCTTGCTGTCGAACTGGTGGAGCCATAAAAATCGCGGCTTTGTGTACGGCGTATATGTCGGATTTTCAGGATTTTCTTCCGTGCTCGCCTATATTTTCCCGCTTCTTATCTTGGGCACGATGCATCTCGACTGGGTCTGGATTTTCAGACTGGCCCCTCTGTCGATGCTGCTTGGCGCAATGGTCTTGTGGATTTTTGTATCGGAGCGTCCGGAAGATAGACAGCTCAGCGCCATTGAACCGTCGGATGGCACCCAGCCGTCGACAGCGGGTGACGATCTGACGAGTGCACAGCGATATGCAACCGTGCTGCGAAACTGGAGACTTTATATCACCGGACTGGCCATAGGTTTTCAGAACACTGCGCGATACGCTTTGGTGGTCTGGGTGCCAGTGCATTTTCTCGGCATGGACTGGAAGACTTCTTCAGCGCTGATCGATCCGAAGTGGATCACTGTCGCGCTGCCGATAGGGATGGCGCTTGGCGCACTATCGAACAGCTGGATTTCCGACAGTGTGTTTCAGGGAAGGCGCTATCTCGCGATCGTCTCGTATATGGTGTTAGCTTCAACAACCGCGATTATCATGATGTTCATTCCGCATGCAAACATGGTCACGATTGGCCTGCTTTTCCTTTGCGGTTTTTTTGTCTTCGGACCGGCGTCGTCGTTCTGGGCGCTCTGTCCGGACATTTTTGGACGTCATGTCGCAGGCACCGCGACGGGCGTACTCAATACCATGTCCTATATATTCGCAGGTATCGGCGAGCCGGTTATCGGCCACATGATCGATTCAACCGGAAATACGTCGATCATTTTTCTGATTGTGGCGGGACTTTGTGCGACGAGCGCGGTATTGTCATTACTGATTAAGCGCTGACTTCGCGTGTCGTAAATACCGGCCATAAAAATAAAAATGATAAAACTAGATCTTATCGGGATTACAGGTCAATCGACGGCGGCCTCCCCCGATAAGATTTTCGTAGAGTACTTATCGCCGGCAAAACAGGCGCACGTCCGGCGTGGTGTCTGGCATAACGCTTAGCGCGCCCCTTTTTCGATATCCGCCTTCAAGGTTTGCATGCTGCTCTCTTCCTTTGCCTGAGCGGCACGCGCAATACACTCCATCAGCGTGGACACCACGACGCTTGACGTCGGCGTCACACGTTGCAAAACACCGATCTCCCTGAAAAAACCATCCCCTTCCAATGGCAAGACACGCACTTTCCGGATGGAAGCGCCGGCGGCAAGGTCATAGGGGATGATCGCTACGCCCAGTCCCTTTCTCACCATCTCGATAATGACCATCGGTTCATCCAGCTCCATCGTGTCATTCACCTGCAAACGGGTACGTTTCAGATAGCGATCCACCAGTTGCCCGCCGTATGACCTGCGGCTATAACGCAAGAACGGATGCGACTCCAGCAAGGACTTTATCGAGGTCTCACGCGCAGATGTGGGAGCAATGACGACATAGGTTTCGCGCAGCATGGTCGTCCATTTCAGACCCTTTGTCATTTTGAGATTTGGACGAATCATGACTGCCAATGACAAGTCATTGCTGTCGATCTGGGACATGAGCTGCACCGAAGTTCCCGGCACCACGTTCACTTCGACCAGCGGCAGTTCCTTGCAGAAGTCGGCAAGCACGGCAGGGAGCAATCCAAGCTGCACGGTGGAGATCGCGCCGATATCGATCTTTCCTCGCGTGGCCGCAACGTCTGTCTGTCCTTTCATGGATTCGAAGAGCCGCACGATTTCTTCTGCGGTGACGAATAGTTGCTTGCCGTGCTCGCTGACAGCGACCGTCTTTCCCACGCGCGTGAAAAGCTCGCAGTTCAACTCATCTTCGAGCCGCCTGATCTGCATGCTCACCGCCGATTGCGTCAAACCGAGCCTGGCGCCCGCCGTCGAGAAGGAACCGAGCCGCGCAGCGGCAATGAATGTTTTCAGATAGCGAATCATGCTTATGAAAAATATGAATATGAAAGACGAAAATACAGAATTTTACATTACAAATTTATGTATTTAGACTGCCTCAATCCGTTACCACTCACAAGGTCACGTGCCGTATCAGCATTCACGCTGCGCATTGCCTGGCAGCATCAAACCAACATCAACAGAAGGATTGAAAATGACATCGACGTCGTTGTTCCACTTGGCTTTTCCCGTCAAAGACATTGCCGAGGCGCGCGCTTTCTATGGCGATTTACTGGGCTGCCCGGAAGGTCGCAGTTCGGAAAAATGGGTGGATTTCAATTTTTACGGTCATCAGTTGGTAGCACATCTGGCACCGGAAGAAACTGGCTTCAGCGTGAGCAATTCGGTGGATGACCACGACGTGCCATCCCGTCATTTCGGTGCGATCCTGGCATTGCCGGAATGGGAAGCCCTGGCGGAAAAATTGAAGGCCGCAAAGATCAAATTCATCATCGAGCCGTACATCCGCTTCAAGGGTGAAGTGGGCGAGCAGGCCACGATGTTTTTCCTGGATCCGTCCGGCAATGCGCTTGAGTTCAAGTCCTTCGCCAACATGGACTACATCTTTGCAAAGTAGTCATTGAGTCATTGAAATTTCAAGGAAAAAGAAAATGAAGAAAATCGTCATGGCGCTCTGCCTCATGAGCAGCCAGGTAGTACATATTGCCCACGCCGCTCCGGATGAAGACTTGACCGGGACACTGAAGAAGATCAAGGAAAAGGGCGTTCTGGTGCTGGGCGTTCGTGATTCGACGAAGCCATTTTCTTACCTGAATGACAACCAAAGCTATGAGGGCTATGCGGTGGACCTGTGCCTGGCCATCGCCAAGAATATTCAACGCAAGCTGGGCGTGTCGCAGCTGACCATTTCAATGTTGCCGGTGACCTCTTCCAGCCGTATTCCGTTGATCCAGAACGGCACCGTTGACATCGAATGCGGCAACACCACCAATACCGCTGAGCGTCAAAACATCGTGGAGTTTTCACCGACCTACTATGTGAGCGGTTCCCGTATCCTGAGCAAGCGCAGCAGCAACATCAAGACGCTGGCAGATTTGCGCGGGAAGAAGTTGGCCATCAATAGTGGCACAACCCACATCAAAATGGTCAGCACCCTCAATGACGAACAGAAACTGGGTATCGACATCATCGCCTCGCGCGATACGGCGGAAGGCATGTTGCTGGTGGAAACCGGCCGGGCCGCGGCATTCATCAACGACGATATCGTATTGGCATCGCTGGCGGGCGGAAGCAAGATCAGCAGCGAACTGGTGGTCGGCAAGGAAGCGTTGTCGGTCGAACCGTTCGGCTTGATTTATCGCAAGAACGATCCTGCATTCAAGCAAATCGTCGACACGAGCATCAGCACCATCTTCAAGTCCGGCGACATCAACAAGATTTACGCGAAGTGGTTCCAGTCTCCGGCGCTGCCCCATGGACAAAACCTGAACTGGCCGATGAGCCCGGAGACACAGGCCGCCATCGCCAAGATCACGAACTCACCGAATCCGGCTGACTACGCAGCAATACCAAAGGAACAGCTGTCGACGATCAAGAAAAAATAAAAGCGGGGGCCAGGCTTCGAGATAACATAGCTGTTCAGTGAAGACGACCTGATATCGAATGAGCAGAAACCCCCTCCTCCAAAGCCCCGAGTTATTGCGCCGCCTGCTGCGTGCAAAGGATCGGATGGACGCCGCTTCGCACGAAGACTGGCCCGTTGCGCGGCTGGCAAGCGTGAGCCACGTATCCGAGGCGCATTTCGCCCGCGCCTTCAAAGAAGCATTCGGCACTCCGCCGCATCGCTATTTGCTGACCCGGCGCATCGAACGCGCAGCCGCCTTGCTGCGCGACAGCGAACTCCCGATCACGGAAATCGCCTTCCGGACCGGTTGGCGCAGCTTGGGCACATTCGGGCGCATTTTCCGCGAAATCACCGGGGACAACCCCGGTACCGTGCGCAAGCAGGCACGGATCGCCGCGCAGGAACTGAGCAGCGTGCCGGCCTGCATCGTCAGCGCCGCCCATCGCCCGGACCTCAAGACCTCAGTTTTGGAGAAGCGGCGGCTATCGGGCGACGGTATAAAGGAGACCCAACCAAAGGAGATCGACAATGAGTGACGGAGTACAAGTAGCAGGTCTGTATGTGCGGGACCAGGATGAAGCGCTGACGTTCTATGTGGACAAGCTCGGCTTCCGGGTTCACACCGATGTGAAAAACGGCGACTATCGCTGGCTGACCGTGCAACATCCGGATCAACCGGCTTTCCAGCTGGGCCTGTTCACCCCCGGCCCGCCGATGCATGACGCCGCAACCGCGCAGGCCTTGAAAGCGCTGGTGGCGAAAGGCGCGATGCCGCCGCTGGTGCTGGGTGTACGCGATTGCCGCGATGCCTGTGAACGGATGAAAGCGCAGGGCGTGGAGATCACCCAGGAGCCGGTAGAACGCTACGGCACGGTTGACGCGGGCTTCCGCGATCCGTCGGGAAACGGCTGGAAGATGATTCAGGAACGACGCTGAACTGAGCGAATCAACGCTTCCCGAAATGTGCCGCGAGCTGCGTCCTGCGCAGCTCCCTCCCGATCAATCCGCGTTCATTTTCCTAGGCAATCTGGGTCAGCTTCCTGATCCGGATCTCGGCAATCCCCCCGACAGCAGCAACAAGCGCCTGGAAATGCGGTGTCAACTCATGCTCTTTCAGTGCGGTGGCGTCCCGCCATTCTTCCAGCATGACAAACAACTCGGGATTCTCGTTGTCGGCGTGCAAATCATAGCGATGGCATCCGGCTTCGGCCCGGCTTGGCGGCACCACCTTTTCCAGCGCGGCTTTCAACGTAGCGCCATGGCCCGGTTTGGCCGTCAGCGTGGCGACAATGACTAGCTTTTGATCCATTTTCTTCTCTCGTACAAGTAATCAAGTCTCGTACGCTATCCTATTTTTGCGGACGACGCTGATCTGATTATTCATCACCACCATCACGCCCTTGCCGTTGGCATCTGCCGTGGTGGCGATGCGGAGGGCCGGCATGTTGGAGAAATTGTCGACTTCACCGCAAGCACGAGGAAGTCAGGGACTTCAAGCCCGTTCGCCAGCCGTCTTCGATACCGCAATCGCGACGCCGCCGAGGAAAGCAGCCACGCCCAGCATCAGCAGCGACATCTTGTAATCGGGAGAAATCGAGCGGACGTAACCGACCAGCAGCGGCCCGAGGAATTGTCCTATCAGGTTGCCGACGCCGCTGACGAAGGCCACCGCCGGCATCGCCTTGCGCAATGGCAGGATCTCGGTCAGGCGAGAGAAGATCAACGGCATCAGCATCTTCAGCGTGAAGCCGATCAGGATGAACAGCGCGATCTGCACATAGAACAAAGGCGCGGGAACGAATGCCGCCGCCGCCATCAGCAGGCCGGTGATCATGGTCGGTATGGCGGCGTGCCAGCGGCGTTCCTGGCCGTTCCTGTCGGAGCGGCGGCTGATGTAATAGATGCCCAGCATCGACATGACGAACGGCGCGCCGGCGAAGAAGCCGATGGCGGTTTCGCTGAGCTGGCCATACGATTTCATTACGGTCGGCAGCCACAAGGTAATGCCATACAACAAGATGGTGTTGAGACCGAAACCCAGCGTCATGAGCCACACAGCAGGCTCATTGAAGATCGTCCACCACGGATCCGATTCGGGCGCCTGATGTGCGGCCTGCTCTTCGTCGAGCGTCCGCTTGATGGTGTCGCGATCGCCGGCAGGAAGCCATGCCGCCGCATCGAGACTTTTCGGAATCGACTTGAACCAGATCAGGCAGAAAATCCAGGCAGGCAGACCTTCGGCGATGAGCATGACGCGCCAGTCGTAGTGCGCGATGATGGCGCCTGAAATCGGACCGGCCAGGAAACCGCCCAGCGGGGCGCCCAGATTCCAGATGCCGAATGCGCGACCGCGCTCGGCTTTCATGAACCACTGTGCCAGCAGAATCGAGGTGCCGGCATAGACCGGACCTTCGGCCAGGCCGAGCAGGATGCGTACGCTCAGCACTTGCCAGAATGTGGTGGCGAGACCGGTCAGCATCGCGGCGGCGCCGAACAGCACCAGACAGACCGCAACCAGTCTGCGCGCGCCGAACTTCATCGCCAGGTATCCCGCCAGCAATTGCGTCAGCGCATAACCCCAGGCGAAGGCGCCGCCAATCCAGCCTCCCTGCGTCGAGGTCAGCCCGAGTTCCTTTGTCATGTGCGGCAGCGCCATCGCGATATTGACGCGGTCGAAATACGACAGCATGTAGACGATGAACACGGTCGGCAGGATGATCATCCATCTGTTGCGCCCGATATCGGACCCATTGAGCCCGGTGTTGAGCTCGCCGCTTAGGGTTTTTGGCATGTTGCAGTCTCCTCTGTTCCTGCTTTTGGTGAACGCGCCAGCGGTCTCATGTCGCCGGCGACAGATCCCTGCCGTCGCTGACGATAACCTGCCGCCTTGTCGCAATGGGCCAAGCTACTTTTAAAGCACTTCTTTCACGTCGGAATCGCGTTCCATCTCGACAATCCGTTGCGACAACTCCGTGCACATCGCCGGCGTGTATTCAACGATGAGATGCGGCATGGTTGCCTTCTGTTTTTTGGCTGACTTACTGGTCCAGCGGCGCGCCGTCGATGGTGCGGCGCATGGACACCGGACGGTGCAGCGGTGCACGCTTGAACTCGACTTCGTCGACCAGTTCGACGCCGATGCCGGGGGCATCCGGCACGGCGATGAAGCCGGCTTGCGGCACCGGATGGCTCTTTACCAGATCGGAACCGAGCAGCTTCTGGCCCGACTTCAGGACCAGGTTTTCAAACCCGGTCGGGTATTCCTGGATGGAGAAGTTGGGCACGGCCGCGGCGACTTGCATGCAGGCCGCCAGGCTGATCGGCGACAGCGGATTATGGGGTGCCAGGTCGACGTTCTGGGCTTCGGCCAACGCCGCGATTTTCTTGGCGCCGGTGATGCCTCCGCATACGCAGACCGAAGCGCGGGCGTAGCGCACGCCGCCCCCGGCCAGCTGTTGCTGGAATTCCGCCGGGGTGCAGAAGCGTTCGCCGGTGGCGATCGGTACGCGAATTGCATGGCCCACCGTCGTCATCTGCGCGTAGAACTCCGGACGCAGCGGATCTTCCAGCCACATCGGCGTCAACGGCTCCAGCACCTGGCCGATGGCGATCGCCTCGGCCGGACTCAGGCGGCGATGCATTTCGATCAGCAGGTCGACATCGGGACCGACCGCTTCGCGGAATGCCATCACGCGCTCCTTGGCATCACGCACCTTGCCGGCGTGCGAACGGAAATATTCGTGTCCTTCCGGTTCGTCCAGGAAAGGATTGATGTGGCCAACCGCAGTGAAGCCTTCTTCGCGCAGGCGGCGGCATTCGGACAAGACTTCTTCCAGGGTCTCTGCGTAAACATGGCCGTAGACCCGCAATTTGTTGCGGTAGGCGCCGCCCAGCAACTGCCAGACCGGCGCCTGCAGGCGCTTGCCGAGCAAATCCCACAGCGCGATGTCGATCGCCGACACCGCCGCGTTCACCGCCGTGCCGCGAAAATGCGAGAAGCGCTGCATTACGTTCCAGTGCAATTCGATCTGGTTCGCATCCTGGCCGACGAGATATTTACCGAACTTTTCCAGCGCCGCCTTGGCCGCCTCGATGTGCCCCCAGGAGCCGGCTTCGCCATAACCGGTCAGCCCCGCCTCGGTGCGGATGCGGGCATACAGGAATTGGCCTACGTGCAGCGCCTCGACGGAAGCGATGCGATGGATTTGCTGGGTCATGGCGATATCTCAACGAATGAATGAAGGAAATATCGATGCCCGCACAAGCTCGGCACTGGACCTCACGCAATGACATCGACTGGGAGGACTATAACGAGGGGAAAAGCGATGCGGAATCAAATTCTATAGTGTTACTTCTCTATTCTCTATAGAATAAAGAAATGACTCCTATCGATCTCAGCCCGGCCTTCGTCCGGCTTGCCCGCTATATCCACGACCGCATCATTGCCGGCGAGTGGCTTCCCGGCCAGGTACTACCCGGCGAAGAGGCGCTTGCACAAGACATGAAAGTCAGCGTCGGCACCGTGCGCAAGGCCTTCGACGTCTTGAGCGGCCAGGGGCTGGTGACACGCCATCGGGGCCGCGGCACCTTTGTCACGCGCGCCACCAACGAGCGCGCATTCACCAGTTTCTACCGCTTGACCGACCGCGCGGACGGCGTGCGCAGGCTGCCGCAAGACACGCTGTTGTTACGGGAGCGCGTAGCGGCGGACGCGGATGAACGCGCAGCGCTCAAACTGGATGCCGGCGCACTGGTCTATCGCCTGCGGCGGCTGCGCGTGCTGGACGATACGCCGCTGGTGCTGGAAACCATCAGCTTCCCTTTTGCGCGCGTGGGCAACAAGGAATGGGGCGCTGACGGCGCACCGTTCCATCTGGTGTATTCCTTCCTGGAGCAGCAATGCGGCATCTCGGTCAGCCGCGTCGAAGATCGCTTGCGCGCCTGCCTTTTGCCTAAAAAAGTGGCAAAGGATTTCGGCCTGCCGGCAGGCCATCCGGTCCTGCTGGCGCTGCGCACCGGCTATGATTTGCGCGGCGAACCGGTGGAGTTCCGGTCCTCATGGATGGCCACGGACACGCACGACTATCTCAGCGAACTGCGCTGGGCCGCAGCGACGGAAAAATGAGCAGTGAGAATGACGGCAAGCGCGCAGCCCGGCTGCTGCCGCCGCGACCGCAAACACCGCTGTCGCCCGAAGACGCGCTCGCCAGAAAACAGGCGCGCGAACAGAAGGACGCCGAGGTGCGCGGGGTTGCCTCAATCGCCGACATGCGCGACGCCATCCGCCGCGCGAGCCGCGGCCTTCCGGTCATTTCCGAAGTGCCGCGCGTGGGCGTGCCGGACGCCGGCGCCTTCAACGCGTTGGCGGCAAAAGGCTTGCCGTTCATCATCACCGGCCTGGTCGGCAAGTGGCCGCTGTGCGCGCTGACGCCGCAAACCCTGCGTGAAGAATTCGGTGACCTGCAGGTGCGCGCGCGGGTCGGCGATTACGTCAACACCGCGTTCGCAAGCGATCGCGCGATGCAGGACATGTCGTTGCGGGACTATCTTGACCTGACGACTGATGCTGACTTGCCGCCCTACGTGGGTAATCTGGAAATGCGGCCATTGAACCGGCTGTGCCACTGGCCGGCCTACTTCAAGAAGATGGGGCCACCGCGTTTCTGGCTCGGTCCGGCGCGCACGGTGACACCGCTGCATTGCGACTATGACGACAACATCTTTGCGCAGATCCGCGGCGTCAAGCGCATCTTTCTGACGCCGCCGCATCACGATGAATTTCTCTATCCGCGCGAGGCCAACGCCATCCTGTTCGGCTCCCCCTTCGATCCCGAAGCACCGGACTTCGACAAGTTCCCGCTGGCGCGTCAAGCGGCGCTGACCGAATGCATCGTGCAAGCCGGCGAGCTGCTGTATGTGCCGGCGGGCTGGTATCACCAGGTGCGCGCACTGACGTTTTCGCTGTCGGCCAATCGCTGGGCCAGGGGGCAGCCGCTGGTGCTGGGTTCCTGATTACAAGACGCGCCGTCCGATGCGACCACTTCAGCTGCATCGGATCGGCGTACATCGGCCGTATCAATCAAAATCAACCGCCATCGCGCAACTGCACCTGGCGGTCGGTCGGCAACGGCCCGATCAGCAAAAGATTGCGGCACGCGGCTTTGCGATTCGCGAGATGGAGAACCGCCCTTGGCCGCGGCCTATCGGCCTAACGCGGTTGCAGCGTGGTCGGCTGCATCCACAGCTTGTTGAGGCCGTTGTACTTCAGCCATTCCTCGCCGCCGCGTTGGCGGATGCTGTCGCTTGCCGCCGGATCCGACAGATCGATGATTTCCGAGTCGATGATGTCGCCGTTGCTGTCGTAGCGGAACGCCTTCACCACCGGCTTGGTCAGCCCGGCCGCGCTCTGGCGGATCACCAGGCCGAGCCTGCCGGATTCCATTTTCAGCAGCGAGCCGATCGGATAGATGCCGAGCGTTTTGACGAAGGCCGACAGCAGGGTCTTGTCGAAGTGACCGCTCCAGGAGGCCATCGCGGTGAGCGACTCGGCCGGATCCCAGCCTTTTTTGTAAGGGCGGTCGGAGGTCACCGCGTCATAGACGTCGCAGATCGACGCCATGCGCGACAACAACGAAATGCCGGCACCGCTGAGGCCGTCGGGATACCCGGTGCCGTTGATCTTTTCGTGGTGGTGCAGGCACACTTCGACGGCGTAGGGCGGGATGTTGGAATTCTTGATCAGGTGGTTGTAGCCGAGCACCGGATGGCGGCGCACGATGTCGATTTCCGCCGGGGTCAGGCCGCCCGGCTTGTGCAGGATGGGCACCGGGATAAAGGCCTTGCCGACGTCATGCAGCAGGCCTGAAAGACCGGCCTCCTTGCAGGCGGGTTCGTCCATGCCGATGGTGCGGCCCAGCGCCACCATCAGCGTGCAGACTGCGACCGAATGCATGTAGGTGTAATCGTCGGCAAGCTTGAGCCGCACGATGCTGGTCATGGCGGCGCTGTTGCGCAGGATCGACGCCGTCACCTGATCCACCAGGTCAAGGCAGCGTTCCATGTCGATGACCCGGCCCATGCGGATGTCGGCGAACATTGCCTTGGTGGCGTCCTTGGCGGTCTCGCACAACCGCTGCGCCTGTTCCAGTTCTTCGAAGAACGGATCGGCGCCGACGGCAACCGGTAGTTCATCTCGCAAACTCAACGCGGTTTCAGCACCTTCGGATTCAGCTTCAGATTCAGCTGCAACGTCCGCGTTCTGCTCTGCCGCCGCGACGTCCTTGCCCTGCCCGACGTCGATCCAGCAATACGCGATTCCGCTGGCGCGCGCCTGTTGCAAATGGGCGGTGTCTTTCAGCAGGAAGCGATTTTTCCAGAATGGGTGATCCAGCCATGCAGCTTCGAAGCCGCAAAAATACATTCCCAATTCGAGTTCGTCGACTTTGATCTTTTTCAAAAGGCTCATGTTTCTACAATCTGCTCAGGCTAGGGCCAATGACGATGCTGTTTAGCGTTGTTTATCTCTCCGGCCCAAATAATATTGCAAACGTGTAAAACGTGACTCTTTTTTTTGCCTCTTGTTAAAAAGGAAATAGTTATCGGAACATGATCAGGCGAAGTGAGTGCGCAGCGCCAAGTCCGCTTCCGCCCTGGCCTGCGCCAGCGCATCCGGGCCGAAAGCCGTCCCCTGCACCGAGAAAAAGCGCAGGTCGTGCAGGCCGATCGAGGCCAGGATGGTCTTCAGGTAAGTCGTCAGGAAATCCGGCTGGCGCGCGCGTTCGCCGGCGTACACGCCGCCCGACGAGACGGCGATGTACACCGGCCGGTCGCGCAGCGTGCCGATCTTGCCCTGCGGCGTCACGTCGAAGGTGCGGCGGATGCGCACCACATGATCGATCCACGCCTTCAATGCTGACGGCACCGTCAGATTATGCATCGGTGTGCTGATGAGCACGACGTCGGCTTGCTCCAGTTCGCGGATCAGCTGTTCCGAGCGAGAAATCGACCCCTCCACGGAAAAGCCCGACGGTTCCTGCGCCGCGCCGAGCACGGCGGCATAATTGCCGTCGATATGCACCATCTCCCCCTCGGCGGCGTTGCGGTGGACTACCGTGAGCGCCGGCGTGCGGCCCTGCAGGAAGCCGATGATTTTCTGCGAGAGCCGGTAGCTCTCGGATTCTTGCCCGCGCGGGCTGCAGCTGAGATGCAACATGTTCATGATCGATTCATTCAAGGTTTTGAGGTGGGAGAGGAGCTTCCAAGCTGAAAGTAATTGGAAGTAATGGCGTTCATTTTAAGAAACCCATGCCCCATCTCCAAGATCCATGAATCTTCATTTTGATTGATCCATGATGACTCAGATCCATCTTGCCTCTACCTCGGGCCGATAGCATCATGGCGTCATCGCTTTCCAATAGCTGCATAACTGTCGCCAGACCATGCCTTCCGCCAAAAGCAAGCCCGTCAATCCCCTCGCGCCCCTGGATCCGCAGGCGGCCGCGCCGTATTACCGCCAGATCTACGACCGCTTCCGCAGCGCCATCGCCGCCGGCGTGCTCAAGCCGGGCGACCGCATTCCGTCGGCGCGTGCGCTGACCCAGGAGCTGGGGCTGGCGCGCGGGACCATCGAGGCGGCCTATTCGCTGCTGGCGGCAGAAGGCTATATTCAGGCGCGCGGCCAGGCCGGCACCGTGGTCACGCCCGATCTCCAGCCGCGCCTGGCCGCTGCTGAATTGCCTGCGCCGAAGCAGGCGCCGGTCAGCAGCTTCCGGCCCGATTCCATTCTGCCGTTCCAGATGGGCCTGCCGGCGCTGGACGCCTTCCCGCGCAAGATCTGGGCGCGCCTGGGCGCACGCTGCGTGCGTGCCATGCAGGCCGCCGACATGGCGCACCCGTCGGTCTACGGCTTGCCTGCGCTGCGCGCCGAGATCGCGTCTTACCTGCAACTGTCGCGCGGCATCAATTGCTCGCCGGCGCAGGTGTTCGTCACCGCCGGTTATCGCCACACCATGGAACTGATCGGCCATGCCTTGCTGAAAACCGGCGACCGCGTCTGGGTCGAGGATCCCGGCTATCCGCCCACGCGCGAGCTGCTGACGCACATGGGCATGAGCGCCGTGCCGGTGCCGGTTGATGCAGACGGCATGCAGGTCGCGCAGGGCATCGCCGCGGCGCCGCGTGCACGTGCGGCGGTGGTCACGCCGGCGCACCAGAGCCCGCTGTGCGTGTCGCTGTCGCTGCCGCGGCGGCTGGCCTTGCTGGAATGGTCGGCGCGCAACAGCGCCTGGATCATCGAGGACGATTACGACGGCGAATACCGCTACGTCAGCCGCCCGCTGCCGGCGCTCAAGAGCCTCGACCGCGACGGCTGCGTGCTGTATGCCGGCACCTTCAGCAAGGTGCTGTTCCCGAGCATGCGGCTGGCCTACCTGGTGGTGCCGGAGTCGCAGGTCGAACGCTTCGCCTCAGTCAGCCAGGTGTTCGCCGCGGGGATTCCGGCGCTGACGCAGGAGATCGTCACCGCCTTCATCGCCGAAGGGCATTTCGCCCGCCACATCCAGCGCATGCGCAAGCTCTACGCCGAACGCCGCGATGCCGTCCGCAGCGGCCTGGAGCGCGTGCTCGGCAAACACATCCGCATCGAATCGCCGCCCGGCGGCATGCACCTGATCCTGCGCCTGCGCGGCCGCCTGTCGGACCGCAAGCTGGTGGCGCGCATGCACGAGGACGGCCTCTACGCCGAAGCGCTGACCGACTGGACCACCGACGGCGTGCGTGTGCCCGCACTGCTGGTCAATTTCACCAACGTCGTTTCCGAAGCCGCCGCCGAGGCGCTGGGACGGCGCATCCTGGCGCTTCTTTGAGCGGTCCTTTTAAGTGATCAGCGGTCCGTCCGCACACAAAATCATGGTCCATAAACCAAGTCCATTTATGGATCTTCCGGACTAGACCAAGCCGGCGCACCATGGAGTCTCTTCAATGACAAACACAAGGACTCATCATGAACAAGCGCATCGACTACGCCAACGCCTCCCCTGAAACCTACAAGGCCTTCGGCGGCGTCTACTCCTCCCTGCTCAAGGGCAGCCTGCCCAAGGTGCTGATCGACCTGGTCTACCTGCGCGTGTCGCAGATCAACGGCTGCGCCTTCTGCATCGACATGCATACCCGCGACCTGCTCAAGTCCGGCCTGGCCGTCGACAAGCTGGTGCTGGTGCCGGTCTGGCATGAAGGCGGCGCCCTGTTCAGCGCCCGTGAACGCGCCGCGCTGGCCTGGGCCGAAAGCGTGACCCGCGTGGCCGACACCGGCGTGCCCGACGACAACTACGCCGCTGCGACAGCCGAATTCAACGACAAGGAACTGGCCGACCTCACCTATGCGATCGGCCTGATGAACGCCTTCAATCGTTTCGGGGTTGCTTTCCGGCCCGCTCCTGCTGCAGCTGCAGCTGCGGCAGTTTCCGCTTAAGTCATTTTCACCATCGCGCCCGGCCGCTCGGCCCGGCGCATTAACCACGGACATTTCCCATGGCATGGCTACTTTTGAGCATTGCGGGCGTACTTGAAATCGGATTCGCCTTCGGCATGAAGGCCTCGCTCGGCTTCACCCGCCTGATTCCTTCGCTGCTGACGGTGGCGACAGGCCTGTCCAGCGTCATCCTGCTGTCGCTGTCCCTGCGCACGCTGCCGGTCGGCACCGGTTATGCGGTGTGGACCGGCATCGGCGCGGCCGGCACGGCGATCCTCGGCATGGCGCTGCTGGGCGACTCGGCGGCGCCGCTGCGCCTGCTGTGCATCGCGCTGATTCTGGCGGGCGTGATCGGGCTCAAACTGGTGACGGCAGGCTGAAATTGCCCCCGTGCATGGCTTGCATTGCCGGAAGTCCTACAACGCATGGAGGTTGAAAGACTGCGCCGCTCCCGGCATACTTTGCCATACCCTCTGTCGGCAGATGTTTGGCGATTGCTTTGCAGCGCTGTTGTGTCCGGTGATCCGTCCGGTCATGCGGCGGAGGTCCCAGACAAGGAACACCGATGCCCAGCAGTCAACCCGCTCACCTGACGCTTACCGATGCGCAGCGCTTCCAGCTCATCATTTCCGCCATCCACGACTACGCCATTTACATGCTCGACCCGCAGGGCAAGGTCACCAGCTGGAACAAGGGCGCGCAGCAATTCACCGGCTATTCCAGCGACGATATCCTCGGTTCGCACTTCTCCGTGTTCTACACCGCTGAAGATCGCGACGCCGGTCTGCCGCAAAAAGCACTCGACATCGCGCTGCGCCACGGCAAGTTCGAAGACGAGGGTTGGCGCCTGCGCAAGGACGGCACCACATACTGGGCCAGTTCCATCATCGATCCGATCATCGCCGACAACGGCGAGTTGCTCGGCTACGCCAAGATCACGCGCGACATCACCGAACACAAGCTGGCGGCACAGACGCTGCAGGCCAGCGAGCAGCAATTCCGCCTGCTGGTGCAAGGCGTCACCGACTACGCCATCTACATGCTGTCGCCGGAAGGCCGGGTCACCAACTGGAACGCCGGCGCCCAGCGCATCAAAGGCTATACGGCAGACGAAGTGATCGGCATGCATTTTTCCAGCTTCTACACCGAGACCGACCGCAGCGACGGTCTGCCGGAGCGCGCCCTGGCGACTGCGGCCGAGCAAGGCCGCTACGAGCAGGAAGGCCTGCGCGTACGCAAGGACGGTTCGACCTTCTGGGCGCACGTGATCGTCGACGCGATCCGCAGCGAGCTGGGCGACCTGATCGGTTTTGCCAAGGTCACGCGCGACGTCACCGAACGGCGCGAAACCGCGCTGGCGTTGTCGCGCGCCAACGCGGCGCTGTTCCAGTCGCAGAAAATGGAAGCGCTGGGCCAGCTCACCGGCGGCGTGGCGCATGACTTTAACAACCTGCTGGCGGTGGCCTCCAGCGGCCTGCAGTTGCTGACGGTGCAGTTTCCCGATCTGGAGAATTCGCGCTCGCTGGAGAGCATCCGCCGGGCACTGTCACGGGGCGCGATCCTGACCCAGCAGTTGCTGTCGTTCGCGCGGCAACAACCGTTGCAGCCGGAGACGCATGAAGTCAATACGCTCATCGCCGATTTCGAATCGGTGCTGCGGCGCGCGGGAAATTCGTCGATCCAGTTCGACATCCGCAAGAGTCCGGTGCCGGTCATGGTGAAACTGGATTCGACCCGCTTCGAGACCGCCTTGCTGAACCTGGTGGTCAACGCGACGCAGGCCATGCCGGACGGCGGCAAGGTCACCATCGCCACCGAAAAGCTCACGCTGCGCGACAAGGCCGTGGGCGCCCTGCCGGGCGGCGTCTACGCCAAGATCAGCGTGACCGACAACGGCAGCGGCATGACGCCGGAAGTGCAGGCGCGCGTATTCGAACCTTTCTTCACCACCAAGAAAGCCGGCCAGGGCACCGGCCTGGGATTGAGCCAGGTGTATGGCTTCATCACGCAATCGGGCGGCGAGGTTACGCTCTTGAGCGAAGTCGGCTTCGGTACCTGCTTCACGATTTACATCCCCATCGATACCGAGGCCGACGCCGAAAATACGCAGAGCGCCGACAACAAGCAACGTTCGGAAATCGTGCTGATCGTCGACGACCAACTCGACCTGCTCGACATCACCGCCGAATTGTTCCGGACGATGGGATATGAAGCCTACACCGCCACCAACGGCGCCGAGGCATTGGAGGTATTGGAGCGCACGCCGCAGATCGACATCCTGTTTACCGATGTGATCATGCCCGACAGCATCAGCGGCATCGAACTGGCGCAGATCACGCGACAGCGCCATCCCGCGACCAAGATCATCCTGGCGTCAGGCTATCCGTTCCCGGCGCTGACGTCCAACCAGCAACTGAGCAAGGAATTCGCGTTCCTCAACAAGCCCTATCAGTTGTCCGATCTGGCCAAGGTCCTGCGCAGCAAAGATTGATCCGGCGTCCCTGAGCGGCGCGCAGTCCACCTGCGCGCCAACTTTGGGAGCGGTGCAACATTCGCTGCACTACTGTCGACCCCGCCGCCACATGGGAACGGATGATGCAATGCATCCAGCTCCGAACAGAGCTGATGCACTGAGGTAAAAATAGTCTTGCAGGTTTCAGCCGCCTTCGGGGCGGCTTTTTCTTGGGTAGAAGGAATGCGTGAAAACTCTATACGTGGAACCAGAACACCCGCAGCAACCAGACCGCGCTGATGCCGATGAGGGCAACCAGGCCGGCGGCAATCGCCACGGACGCCTTCGAATGATGTCGACTATCCATGATGTTCTCCTGAAGGGCAGCGCGACGCCGCAGGTGATGAAACGAGCGTCTGCACTTTCACGATAGTCCGTACTTACCATCCCGTCAGTCGGTGCATCGCTGGTATTGCCGTAAGACCAGTACGTCAATGGTCTGCACGGATGACGTCGCTATCAGGTCTCGTCCGACTTCAAACTGCGTCATCGGCCTATTACCTCAGACGGCGCGCTGCGCGAAGATGAAACTTGTTCCTTTTTGCACCGAGGCATCATGGCTTCCACCGCAACAAATTTTATTTCCCTTACTGCACACGCACAAAACGAAGCGGCGCACGCGTCCGCCTCGGTCCTCTACCGCGCGTTGTCGGTGCCGAAACCCTCACGCAAGGCGCGTGAAGACGGCACCCGCTATCTGCAGGCGCAACTGGCGCAGGCGCGGGACTTGCCGTGCGACATGCCGGCGTCGCCCGACGACCTCCACGCTTGGGTGAACGAACGTGTAACCCACGTCGGCGAGCAATACGCGGCCTACCTGGCGGCGCGCAAGGATGGCGCGCCGCGCCGCTATTTCGCCACACGCTCGCACGCGCTCAACTTCATTCGCGCCGTGGCGCCGACCAAGCTGGTCGATGGTTCATGGCTGTACGGCACGTTGCGGTATTGGGAAAATCCGGACTTCCATCCGCTGATCCTGACTTATCTGGAAGAACTCGGCGACGGCGACCCGGCCATGAACCACGTCACGCTCTACAAGAAGCTGCTGGCCACGCACGACTGCGATGACTGGCAAACGCTTTCTGACGAACATTTCGTGCAGGGCGCCATTCAGCTGGCGCTGGGTTATCAGACCGAACGCTTCCTGCCGGAAGTAATCGGCTACAACCTCGGCTACGAGCAGCTGCCGCTGCATCTGCTGATCAGCGCGTACGAACTCAACGAACTCGGCATTGATCCGTATTACTTCACCCTGCACGTGACCATCGACAACGCCGCCACCGGCCATGCGCACAAGGCGGCACAGGCGGTCGCGGACATCGTCGCGCAGCAGGATGATCCGGCCGGATTCTATCGCCGCGTGCGCGACGGTTATCGTCTCAATGATCTCGGCATGAGCACCACCTCCGTGATTGCCGACTTCGATCCCGAGCGTGCACTGGTTGCCGTCTTGCAGGAGAAGACGGCAGTCGGCCGCAACATGCATTCGGACTATTGCCGCTTTGCCGGCAAGACGGTCAACGAATGGCTGGACAACCCTGAAGACGCCGGTCGCTTCTTGTCCGAGCTGGAACGCGCGGGATGGATCAGGCGCGGCAGCGATCCTGAAGAGAGCCGCTTCTGGCGACTCATCAACGGCGCCGGCGCGGAGATGTTCGGCGTCTTCAGCCCGCGCGAGCAACAGCTGTTGCACGACTGGATCACGCGCGCCGACGGCAACAACCGCGGCATGACTTTCCGCGCGGCTGCCCGGGTACGTGCGACCCGTGAGGCTGTAATCGGTCGCACCGGCATGCATCTTGTCGGCGCGGACAACACAACCAGCAACGATCCGGCAGCGCTGATCACTGCACTGTCACCCGGTGCACATCACTCGGCGCAAGGCCTGCAGGCGACCCGCAAGTTCAGCGCCGTACTGCGCGGCTGATCTTCCTCAAACCGGTCGGGGATAAGGAAAAACGCGGTCATCGGTGCAGACGAACAATTGTTCGTCCTGCTTTCCGCGTACTTCATGACCGCCGGTGAACGCACCGAATGCCGGCAGCGTCGCCTGTACCGCGCCAAAGACGAAACACGGCAGCCGCAGCGAATCGCGTCCCACCGCCAACCGCACGACGGGATGGATATGCCCCGCCAGCACATACGTTCCCATCCGTTCTTGCGGATGGTGACACAGCGCCAGCGGCCCGACCTGCCACGGTTCATCGACGACCTCCACCTTCAGCTGCGACGGCGGATCGCCGGCGTGGCGATCATGATTGCCGCGCACCAGCGTCAGTTGCATGCCGGGGTGACTCTCGCGCCAGCGCTGCACCGCCAGCAAGGTGGCTGGCGCGCGCGCAGTTCTGGCATGCAGGAAATCGCCGAGGAACACGATGTGGCTGACCGCATGCGCGGCGATCAGGGAATCCAGCGCATCCAGGTTGGCACGCGTGGTGCCGTGCGGCACCGGGATGCCGCCGGCACGAAACGCGGCCGCCTTGCCGAAATGGATGTCCGCCACGATCAGCATCTTGCGTGCGCGCCACAGCAAGGCGCGTTGCGGCAACAGGCGCAGTCGTTCGCCGAGCAGGGTGATGTCCAGCGCGCCGCTATCGGATGGTTTGTCCGCTGTCATCGCGCCGCCGCCTTTTCCAGTTCCTGCAGCATGCGCGCCACGCGGTCGCTGAGTTTTTCGGTCGACAACTTTTCACGAAAGCGTTCCACCATCAGCGGGAACCCGAACGGCGTCGCTCGCGTGATGCTGCATACCTGCAGGCTGCGGCCGCGCAATTCTTCCAGCGTCTCGCGCAGGCGCTGCAACTCCAGTTCCTGCTCCAGTACTTCGGTCTGCGCCTGCGTCAGCAACAGATTGCCGGCGTCGTGCTTGCGGAAGACCTCAAAGAACAGGCTGGCCGATGCCTGAAGTTGACGCGTGCTCTTCGGCTGCCCGGGAAAACCCTGGAACACCAGGCCGGAGATGCGCGCGATTTCCCGAAAGCGGCGCTGCGTCAGTTCGGTGGCGTTAAGGCTGGCGATCACGTCTTCCAGCAAATGCGCGGACGAGAACAAAGCGCCGCCCATATCGGAAGCGGGAAATATTTCAGCGAGGTCGACCGGCGCCGCGCCCAGCAATTCGAAACCGTAGTCGTTGACCGCAATCGAAAACGTCGCGGGCCGCCGTTGCGCCAGCCGATAGGAAATCAAAGCGGCCAGACCCACATGCACCAGCCGGCCGGCGAAGGGATAGAAGAACAGATGATGGCCTTCGCGGCTATGCAGATGCTCGACCACCAGCTTGCGTGCGGTAGGCAAGGCTGACCATTGCTGCTGCAACGCCAGCAAGGGCTGCACCGCCTGCATTTCCGGACCGGAATAGTCGTCGTGCGTGGCCTCTTCCAGACAATCGAGCACGGCGTGCGCCAGCGTCGACGACAGCGGCATGCGACCGCCCTGCCAACGCGGCACCGCGCCGGAACCGCTGGTGGCGCGGCGCACGTAGGCGGTCATTTCATGCACCCGTACGAACTCCAGCATGCGGCCACCGAACAGGAAACGATCGCCCGCACGCAGGCGCGCGATGAAGCCTTCCTCGATGGTGCCGATGCGCGCGCCGCGCAGGTATTGCACCTGCATGCTGGCGTCGGACACGATGGTGCCGATGCTCATGCGGTGACGCCGCGCGATCGCCGCATCCGGCACGCGATATACCCCGTCGGCATCGGGCACCACGCGTTGATATTCGGGATAGGCAATCAGGCTCTGGCCGCCGCGCGCGACGAAATCCAGCGCCCATTGCCACTGGTCGGGACGCAACGCGCGATACGAATAGGCGCTCCGCACTTCGTCGAACAATTCCTGAGAACGGAAGCCGCCGCCCAGCGCAATCGTCACCAGATGCTGGACCAGCACGTCGAGCGGCGTGTCCGGCACCGGGCGCTGCTCCACCTGGCCGGCAGCGACGGCGTGGCGCGCGCCGGCAGCTTCCAGCAACTCCAGCGTATTGGTCGGCACCAGCGTCACGCGCGACACGCGTCCCGGCGAGTGACCGCTGCGGCCGGCGCGTTGCAGCAGGCGTGCAACGCCGCGCGCGCTGCCGACCTGCAGCACCCGTTCGACCGGCGCGAAGTCGACGCCGAGGTCGAGGCTGGAAGTGCAGACCACCGCTTTCAGCTGGCCGTTCTTGATCGCCAGCTCCACCCATTCGCGCACCGCGCGGTCGAGCGAACCGTGATGCAGCGCGATCAGGCCGGCCCAGTCGGGACGCGCAGCAAGCAAGTTCTGATACCACAGCTCGGCCTGCGAACGCGTGTTGGTAAACACCAGCGTGCTGGCGTGGCGATCGATCTCTGCCGCCACCGCCGGCAGCATCTGCAGACCAAGATGGCCGGCCCAGGCGAAGCGCGACGGATGCGCCGGAATCAGCGTATCGACGACGATTTTCTTGCGCGTCTTGCTCTGCACCAGCACGCCGCGTCCTGCTCCCAGCAAGGCGTCCCTGGATTGCTGCAGATTGCCCAGCGTGGCCGACAATCCCCACACCATCAGCTCCGGCCGCCAGCGGCGCAGACGCGCCAGCGCCAGTTGCGTCTGCACGCCGCGCTTGCTGCCCATGAGCTCATGCCACTCGTCGACGATGATGGCGTCGAGCTTGCCGAAGCGCGCCGCCGCGTCGTCCTGGCTCAGCAACAGCGACAGGCTCTCGGGCGTGGTGATCAGCGTGCTGGGCAAACTGCGCAGCTGACGTGCGCGTTCGCTACCGGACGTGTCGCCGGTGCGGCTGCCGATAGTCCACGTCGGCAGCAAGGCGTTCAGCGGCGCTTCCAATGCGCGTGCGGTGTCGGCCGCGAGCGCACGCATCGGCGTGATCCAGAGGATGCGCAGGCCGGTCTGAGTGATCGCTTTGGATCGCTTTGCACCGCCGGCGGCAGGTGTGTCGGTCACGGGCAAGGGACCTGCTTGGGCTAGCGCCGGCACGGCGTGCTGCAAGGCCGCGAACCAGACCGCGTAGGTCTTGCCGGAGCCGGTGCTCGCATGCAGCAGGCCCGACTCGCCACGCACGGCGGCTTGCCAGGTGTCGCGCTGGAAGGCGAATATTTTCCAACCCTGCGCGGCGAACCAGCGCTCCACCGGCGTGCTGCGTGAAGTCCCTGCGGCGCGTGGGACATCGTCACCGGCGTCCTCAGTCCGTGCGCGCAGCATGGTGTCCCTCCGCTTCATTGAGCAAGGCTTGCAGGGTCGACAGGCTGTCGGCCTCCGCGATCGGCTTGTCGTCGCGAATGCGGAGAATGCGCGGGAAGCGCACTGCAATGCCGGCCTTGTGGCGCGGCGAGGCGGCGATGCCCTCGAAGCCGATTTCGAACACCATGCTCGGCTTGACGCTGCGCACCGGTCCGAACTTCTCGACAGTGCTGCTGCGGATGACGCGGTCGACGCGCGCGATCTCGGCGTCGGTCAATCCGGAATAGGCCTTGGCGAACGGCACCAGCCGGCGCTCCCCAGTCGCATCTTCGGCGTCCCACACCGCGAAGGTGTAGTCGGTGTACAGCGAAGCGCGCCGGCCGTGGCCGGCCTGCGCATAGATCAGCACGGCGTCGACCGAGTAGGGATCGATCTTCCACTTCCACCAGGTGCCAACGTTTTTGGTGCGGCCGATGCCGTAGTGCGCGGTTTTGGCCTTGAGCATCATTCCTTCGACACCGCGTGCGCGCGAGCTTTCGCGCAGCGTCGCCAATGCCGCCCAGTCAGCGGCTTCGGCAATGCCGATCACCGGAGCCAAAATCAGGACCGGGATATTTTCAGCGAGCTTTTCCAGCAGCGCGCGCCGCTCCTGCTGCGGCCTGCCGCGCAGATCTTTACCATCGAGTTCGAGCAGGTCGTAGACGATCAGCGTCGCCGGCAACTCGGCCAGCAGTTTGGCCCCCAGTGTCTTGCGGCCGATGCGCTTTTGCAGATCGGCGAACGGTGCGATCACGCTGCCGTTTCCTTCACTGCGCCTGATCACGATTTCACCGTCGAGGACCACGCCGTCCGGCAATGGTAGCTGCGCCAGTTCCGGAAAACGCTCGGTGATCAGCTCTTCACCGCGCGACCATAGCCAGCTGCGCCCCTCCCGATGCACCAGTTGGGCGCGGATGCCGTCGTATTTCCATTCGACCTGCCAGTCGCCGAGTTCGCCCAGCGTGGCCGGATCAGCCAGCAAGGGATGCGCCAGGAAGAAGGGATAGGGCTGGCCGCCGCGACGCTGGCGATCGGTCTCGGACGGCGGCGCGATCAGCTCGGAAAAACCGGCTGCAGTCGGCCGCGTGCTACGGTCGGTCCAGCCAACCAGGCGCTGCGCAATCGTCTTGGCATCGACCTCGGCAACCACGGCCAATGCGCGCGTGACCAGCAGTTTCGAGACGCCGACCCGGAAGCCGCCGCCGATCAGTTTGCTGAGCAGGAACCGGCCTTGCCAGTCGAGCATATCCCAGTACGAAAACAGCGCCGCACGGATGGTTTCGGCATCGGCGCCGCGCAAGGGCGCAATGCGCTCGGTCATCCATTGGTTCAGTCCGAGATCGTCGGCGCGCGTCGCCGGCGGCAGGATGTGGGCGATGGTTTCAGCCAGGTCGCCGACGGCCTGGTAGCACTCGTCGAACAGCCATTCGTCGAGCTGCGCATATTGCATCGCACAGTGGCGCAACAGCTTGGTCGGCACCGCCTGGCGCGGCTTGCCACCGGCCAGAAAATACACCGCCAATGCCGCATCGGCAGCGTCGGCGCGGCGGAAGTACGTTTGCAGCGCCTCCAGCTTGCGGTTGGTGGCGGTAGTGGCGTCGAGCTCGGCGTACAGGTGGGCGAAGTCACGCATGATCGGGCGGCCCTTCTGCTGACGCTGACGCTGACGCCGACGCCTCCTTATCGTTTTCAACTTCTTCCTCGCCGCCATATTCGGTATCGAAGGCGCCGGCATCGAGGCCGTTCTGTTGCAGCCAGCGCACCATGATGGGAATCTGGCCGTGCGTGACGATGATGCGCGCTGCGCCGCTGGCGGCAATGGCGCTGAGCAGTCCGGGCCAGTCGGCGTGATCGGACAGGATGAAACCGCGATCGACGCCGCGCCGCCGGCGCGATCCGCGCAGGCGCATCCAGCCGCTGGCGAAGGCGTCGCTATAGTCGCCGAAGCGGCGCATCCACGGCGACCCGGCGGCCGACGGCGGCGCCAGCACCAGCGCCTGGCGCAACACGGCTTTGTCCTCGACGTCGCCCACCGCCAGCGTCGGCGGCAAGGCCACGCCGGCTTCGCGGTAGAGCGCGTTAAGCGGCGTCACGGCGCCGTGGCAGACGATGCTGCCAATGGTCGGATCAAGCCCGTGCAGGATGCGCTGGGCCTTGCCGAAGGCGTAGCAGAACAGCACGCTGGTGCGCCCTTCGGCGGCATTGCGACGCCACCAGGCGTTGATGTCGTCGAAGATTTCCGCCTGCGGCTGCCAGCGATAGATCGGCATGCCGAAGGTCGATTCGGTGATGAAGGTGTCGCAGCGCACGCTCTCGAACGGCGCACAGGTGCCGTCCCGTTCCAGCTTGTAATCGCCCGAGGCGACCCAGACTTCGCCGCGGTGTTCCATGCGCAGCTGGGCCGAGCCGAGCACGTGGCCGGCCGGGTGGAGCGACAGCGCGACACCGTTATGGGTAATCGACTCGCCGTAGCGCAAGGCGTCAAGACGAATCTCGCCGAGGCGCGCGCGCAGGATGCCGGCGCCGTCGGCGGTCGCCAGATAGTGGCCATGGCCGGTGCGGGCGTGGTCGGCGTGGGCGTGCGTGATCACCGCCCGATCCACCGGACGCCACGGATCGATATGGAAGTCGCCGGGGACGCAATACAGGCCTTCCTTCCGCACCACGACCATGTCGCTCATGCCACTCCGTAAAAGGATGTTGGAAACCTCTACTGTAAGCAGGACGCAACACCGGCGCTGTCAGCGGAAGTCCGCTTGTGGCGTCGGCCACCCTCCGGTCTGCCGCAAATCCTACGAAAGGTGCCGGGATCGTCCTATGGCTGGCGGCCGCCGCGCTGGTTACATTTGTTCTGGTGACAAGAACGCTCTCGAGGAGAAAAACATGATCAATAGTGGCCTGCATGCACATGCAGTTGGTGGGGACGACAGCGTCGCGTCCGGCGTCTCGTGGGGAGCGATCCTCGCGGGTGCGTTCGCCGCAGCGGCGTTGTCCTTCATCCTGGTGATCCTCGGCTTCGGCCTGGGATTTTCTTCGGTCTCGCCTTGGTCCGGCAACGGTCTCAGCGCGCAGACCATCGGCTGGTCGACGGTGGCGTGGATTACCTTCACGCAAATCGCCGCATCGGCCATCGGTGGTTACATGGCCGGACGCTTGCGCGTGAAATGGGCCAGCGTACACACTGATGAAGTGTATTTCCGCGACACCGCGCACGGCTTCCTGGCCTGGGCAGTGGCATCGCTGGCGACAGCGGCGCTACTCAGCACAGCCATCGGCAACGTGATCTCGAGCGGCGCCAAAGTGGCAGGCTCGGCCGGCGCCGCAGTAGCAGCCGCCGGCACTACCGCTGCTGCCGGTAGCGTTGCAGCAGCGGATGGCAATACTGCCGATGCCGTGTCGGGCTACTTCATCGACACGCTGTTCCGCGCTCCTGCAACTGGTGCACCGGCAACAGCGGATGCAGCTCCGGTTGCGCCGCTTGCCAACGGTGCTCCCGACAGCCCGCCGCTGGCGCCTGCACAACGCAACGAAGTGACGCGCATCTTCGCCAATGCGCTGCGCACCGGCGCGCTGCCGGCCGGCGACAAGACCTATGTTGCGCAAGTGATCGCCAAGCGTAGCGGCATCAGCCAGGCCGATGCGGAAAAACGCGTCGACGACACCTATGCCGCTTACAAGAAGGCCATCGACGACGCTACCACCAAGGCCAAGGAAGCTGCCGATACGGCTCGCAAGGCGGCAGCCTACGGTTCGCTGTGGATGTTCGTGGCGCTGCTGTGCGGTGCGTTCATCGCCAGCCTGGCGGCAACTTTCGGCGGTCGTCTGCGTGACCGTAAGGACCGTGTGGTGTACACGGCGGTGGAACCTGCCGTCGGCGAACGCGACACCCTGCGCGACACCCACGAATCCGTTACTTTGACCTAAGGAGATCAGCATGGGAGCCATACTGCTTTGGTTGTTGGGAATTCCGATTCCCGTCATCCTCCTCATCATACTGCTGATGCATTGACTCAGCCGCCCACCGCGGCTTGAAAAGAAAAGCCGCGCCTGTCACAGGGCGTGGCTTTTTTACTGTAGTTACCTCACCATTACATGAGCAGCCGGCCCCGCAGCGATTCGAACGCCGCGCTTCATATCACTGCTTCCGCGAATTGCGAAATGACCTGAAACAGGCCGACCACTGGTTCTGGCAACCCGCGCTATCCGGACCATTTCGCATAAAATGCGCACATGAGCATAGCGCCCCTCTCTTCGCCTCCTTCTCCTCCTGCGTCCGAACACACCGCCATCGCCATCGTCCGCGACGGCCAACTGGTGCGCGGCGACCTGCAAGCATCGCCGGCGCCGTGGTGGAGTTTCACCAAGACCGTGTTGGCCGCCGCAGCCATGTCATTGGTCTGCGACGGCAAACTCACGCTGGACGCGCCGCTGCCCGGCAAGCCCTACACGCTGCGGCAACTGCTGCGCCACGGCGCAGGCGTGCCAAACTATTCCGAACTGGGGAGTTACGCGCAGGCGGTGGCACGCGGCGATGCGCCGTGGCCGGCCGAAGAGATGCTGGCGCGCACCGATGCCGACACGCTGCTGTTCGCGCCTGATGCGGGATGGCGCTATTCGAATACCGGTTATTTTCTGGTGCGTCGCCTGGTCGAAAACGCCACCGGCCTCAGCTTGCAGCACGCGCTCGACCAATTGGTGCTGACGCCGCTCGGCATTCACAACGTAATGCTCGCGCAAACGCCGGACGATCTTGCGATGTCGGTCTGGGGCAATGCCCGCGGCTACCATCCGCAGTGGGTCTATCACGGCCTGCTGCTGGGTGCGCCTGCGGCGGCTGCCTTGCTGCTGGATCGTTTGCTGACGACGGATTTCCTGCCGCCGGCGTTGCTGGCGGAGATGCTGCGAAAAACGCCGCTCGGCGAGAGCCTGCCGGGACGCCCGGCGCGCAACTTCGGCTATGGCGCAGGATTGATGATATCGGACGGCGCCGTCGGCCATACCGGCGCCGGGCCGGGCAGCGTGTCGGCGGTGTATCGCTATGCCGATACGGCTTGCACCGTGGCCGCCTTTGCACCGACGAATGATCAGGCAGTGGTTGAATGGGCGGCCTGCAAGCTCGCAACCGGCAGCGAAAGCCAGTCCTGCCTCAGCCTTCCATCGCCTTTTTAAGCTTCAGCGCCAGCCGCTTCGCCATCGCCGCGTCCGCCACGTTGGCGAAACCGAGCAGCAGGCCGCGCTGCGGTTCGTTGTCGAGATACCAGCTCGACAACGACTTGATGCCGAAACCCGCGGCACGGGCGCGCTCCGCCAGCAGCACGTCGTCTTCATGCGCTGCCAGTCCGGCGACGATGTGCAATCCGCCCGGCTGCAGTTCGATCTGCAGCCGGTTGCCGAAAACCTGCTCCAAGGCGCGTACGAAGACGGCGCGACGTTCGGCGTACAGCAGGCGCATGCGCTTGAGGTGGCGCGAAAAATGTCCCTGCGCAATGAAGTCGGCGACGCCGGCCTGGAACAGATACGGACAGCCGGCGTTGAGGCTGGCGCACACGGCCTGGAAACGCTGCACCGCGCCGAGCGGAACGACCACGTAGGACAACCGCAGACCCGGGAACATGACTTTGCTGAAGGTGCCGCAATAAATCACGCGATCGGCACGATCCAGGCTTTTGAGCGCTGGCAGCGGCCGCCCTTGGTAGCGGAATTCGCTGTCATAGTCGTCTTCGATGATCCAGCTGCCGGCCTTGCCGGCCCATTCCAGCAAGGCCATGCGCCGCTCCAGCGACAAGGTCACGCCGAGCGGACTCTGGTGCGACGGCGTCACCAGCGCAAAGCGTGCATCGGGCGCACGCCGCACTCCCTCTTCCACCATCAGGCCATGTCCGTCCACCGGCACCGGCGCCAGTTTTGCGCCGGCATTGCGCAGGAACAGCTGCGCCTGCAAATAGCCGGGATCCTCGAACCAGAACACGTCATCCGGCGCCGCCAGGCTGCGCAGCACCAGTTCCAGCGTGGCGCGATAGCCGGCGGTGACGAACACCTGCCCCGGCAGGCAGGCCACGCCGCGCGACAAGCCGAGGTAGGTGGCGATGCGTTCGCGCAGCGGGCCGTAGCCGGCCGGATCGGGATAGGCCATGGTGAGCGGCTCGCCGGTGCGCAGGCGATGGCCGGCGATGCGGTTCCAGACCTTGCGCGGGAAAGCGTCGAGCGCGGGCAAGCCGAGCTTGAGCGGCTCCGGCTCGCGGCCATGATGTTCGCCCGGCGTCGGCGCCGGCGCGCCGGCGGCGGCCACGGCAAAGCGTCCCGGCGTGTCGGCGACCGCGACGGGCGTCGGCAAGGCCGGCGACACCACCGTGCCGGCGGCCCCGCGCACCTGCAGGTAACCCTCGTCGGTGAGGATGCGGTAGGCGGTTTCGACCGTACCGCGCGCCAGATTCAGTTCCGTCGCCAGCGCACGCACCGCCGGCACACGCTGGCCGGCGCGCAGATGGCCCTGGGCGATCGCGGTCTTGAAGCGCCGGCAGATCTGCAGGTAGATCGGCAATTGCAGCGTGCGGTCAACGCTGAGTTCCAAAGGAGCGGGAGCGGTTTTCATGGACCAGTCATTTGTACGTTTTTGAAGTAGTACGGGAAGACAAGATAGTCGCATACTGCGCGCCGGCGGGCCACGGGTACGGCGGGATTGTGAGGACTTTTCCGAAGAAAATCATCCGTTTGAATGTTGGTCGAACTCAACAAAATACGATGCAGCAATCATTTTTCTTTGCAGCAAGAACAGGATTGTTTAGAGTAGCTGCATTGCACCAATTCGCCCCTTCACTGCGTCCCTATCGATCTTTACCGCCCGGCAATGATTCCATCCCCAGCAGCCGCTCGCACCGGCCGGCTTTCCTTTCCGGCGTTGACATGCGCCGGCGCCGGACGACGTTCATGATGCGCGAACATCAGGGCTTGGCCAGTCGCATCATCGCGGCGCGCGGCAGGATGTCTTTGCCGGCTGAAGATGCAGGAATGCCGCTGTTCACCCATCATCATTTCAGCGTCTCGCAGCAACCGATCATGCTGCAGGCGCAGGCCTGGAGCGAACGCGTCAGCGGCCTGCTCGACACGCCAATGTCGCGAACCCAGCGCCAGCAAAGCTTCGCCGGCGAGATGGATTCGTATGTCTTCAAGGACATGATCTATCTCGACTGCCGCACCGACCCGCTGGCGCAGTCGCGCACGCTGGCCAAAATCTCGTGCGACAACGTGCGCGACTTCGTCTTCCATGTCGCCGTGGAAGGCGTCATGGAAACCCTCACCGACAGCCGTCGCGAACGCAAGTCGACGCAATTCGTGCCCGGCATCCTGGCGCTGGACATGGGCCAGCCGATGCGCATGCTGCGTCCGACCTATGCACACGTGCTGGCCTTCTTCCTGCCGCGCGCCATGGTCGAAGCGGAAATCGCCGATGCCGATGCGCTGCACGGCCAGGTGCTGGCCTACACGTCGCCGCTGACGCGCCTGCTGCTGGCGCATCTGGTGGCGCTGAGCCGGGATCTGCGCGGCATGTCGGCGACGGCGGCGGAAGAAGCCATCCGCGTCTGCGTCGACCTGCTGCTGGCCGCGTTCGGCAAGCAGCAGCGCCTTACCAGCAGCGCCCGCGCCGCCGCCCAGTCGGTGTTGCGCAGCCAGATCCAGCGCCACGTCCAGAGTCGCCTGTATAGCAAAGATCTGACGCCGGAAAACGTGCTGCGCGCCTTTGATCTGTCGCGCCCGACCTTGTATCGCATGTTTGAAAACGAAGGCGGCCTCGGCACCTATATCCGCAATTGCCGCCTGCGCGAAGCCGCCGAAGAACTGGTCAGCATGCGCCGCACCGCGGTGATGGAAATCGCTTACGGCCTGGGCTTCGGCAGCGCCTCCGACTTCACGCGCGCGTTCCGCCGCGCCTACGGCATGACGCCGCAGGATTTCCGCGCGCTCGGGCTGGATTTGCGCCGAACCTGACCAACCGAGGCAACTGAAGCAATGAAGCAACTGACTTAGCGAGCGATCGCGCAGTCGTGGTCGAGCAGGACTTCAGCGCTGCCGAATTCCCCGCGGTCGAAATTGACCGGCATGTTGATCAGATAAAAACCCTCGGCGCCGCCATCGAAACGCGCTCCCGTCAGCAACAGCGACTGCGCGCCCATGGCGTTGGCGGCATGCTCGCTGCGCGCGGCAGCCAGCTTGAACGGGTCCTGTGACTGCAAGGCGTCCGCTTCCAGCCGCATGACCCAATAGCGATGCCCCTCGAGCATGAAAGGCATCCATTTCCCCAAGGGATCGTGCCGATGCGCGCGCAACAAACCCGGCACGTCGCGGCGCATGCAATCGATATGGATATGCAGTTGCAACTGGCTGCGCGCCGCGGCGGAATTGATTTCGAGGCCGACCTGCGACGGCTCCAGCGGCCGCCCCAGCGCAGCACCGACGCGGCCGCGCTGCTCCCACGCATGACGCCAGTAATTGGGCCATTGCGCCTGCTGCAGTTCACGACTTTCGATGCCGCTCAGGCGCACGGTCGGGATCAGCAGATACTGGGCCGCGCCGACCAGGTCCTTGAGGATCACGAAGCCGCTTTCACGATCCACCATTGCGCACGGCGCCGGATCGCCGGCAGCGAGGCTGTTGGGCAGGCATTTTTCGTTCGCGATCTGCCACAGTGCATCGGGGTTGGCGGCGTGTGCCGGAACGGCGATGGCAAACAGCAGAAACGGCAGAGCGAACAGCGGGAAAAAGAGGCGCATGGGTAGTTGACGTTGGGTTCGGAAGATTAAGCTTAAGCCGCGAATATGTCGGCGTCGTTACGGCCGGACCGCGGCGCCATCCAGCGATCATAATCGTTCTCCGCGCACGGCGTTGGCAAGCACGCGCCGCCTGCGCTACATTGGAGCTTTCCCTGCCAGCACGACGGAGCCGCCATGAAACCCATCCCGACCATTCCCCTCAACAACGGCGACCGCGTTCCCGCGCTCGGCCAAGGCACCTGGAACATGGGCGAGTCGGCCGCGCGCGCCGCCGATGAGGTGCGCGCGCTGCAGCACGGCATCGAGCTCGGCATGACGCTGATCGACACCGCCGAAATGTACGGCGACGGCGGCGCCGAAAAGGTGGTCGGCAAGGCCATCGCCGGCCGTCGCGACGAGGTCTACCTGGTCAGCAAGGTGCTGCCCTTCAACGCCTCGCGCGCCGGCACGGTCAAGGCTTGCGAAGCCAGCCTGAAACGCCTGCGGGTGGAACGCATCGATCTCTACCTGCTGCACTGGCGCGGCACGCATCCGTTTGCCGCCACCATCGAGGCCATGGAAACGCTGATCGATCAGGGCAAGATCGGCGCCTGGGGCGTCAGCAATCTCGACCTCGACGACATGCAGGAATTGCTCGAGCAGGACAATGGCCATCATGTGCAGGTCAACCAGGTCTTGTACAACTTGTCGCGGCGCGGCATCGAGTTCGACCTGCGTCCCTTCGCCGTCGAGCAGAATATCGCCCTCATGGCCTATTCGCCGATCGAACAGGGACGCATCCTCAAGGACGCCGCGCTGGTCGCGGTCGCCGAACGCCATGGCGTCACGCCGGCGCAGGTTGCGCTGGCGTGGACGTTGCGCCATCCGGGCATGATCTCGATTCCCAAGGCATCAACGGTGCAGCACGTGCAGGACAATCGCGCCTGCCTGGACGTGACGCTCGACGCGACCGATCTGGCCGGACTCGACCGGGCTTTTGCGCCGCCGAAGAAACGCCGCCCATTGGAAATGCTCTAGCCGAATTCAAAAGCAAGCACCGGAGTGCCGCCGCCGCACCGCCTTCTTACACTGAGTCCATATCGATTCGCAGGCGAGAGGATGAAGTAATGAATACCGTGGCAAACCACAGCAATTCCGTCGTCCGACGCGCCGCTGCGCTGGACTGGCAGGACATCGCCACCGAGCTCAATGAATACGGCTGCGCGCGCCTGCCCGGCTTGCTGCAGGAGCAGGAGTGCGAGGCGCTGATTGCCGACTATGCGCGCGATGAACTCTATCGCAGCCGCGTGATAATGGCGCGCCATGGTTTCGGTCGCGGCGAATACAAGTACTACAGCTATCCGCTGCCGGAACTGATCGGCGCATTGCGCAGCGCCTTCTACGCGCGCCTGGCGCCGCAGGCCAACCGCTGGAACGAGGCGATGGGCATCGACGTACGCTATCCCGCCGCGCATGACGACTTCCTCGCGCGCTGCCATGCAGCCGGACAGCTGCGGCCGACGCCACTGATCCTCAAATATGAAAGCGGCGACTACAACTGCCTGCACCAGGACTTGTACGGCGAACACGTGTTCCCGATCCAGATGGCGATCCTGCTGTCGGCGCCGGGGCGCGATTTCAGCGGCGGCGAATTCGTCATGACGGAACAGCGCCCGCGCATGCAGTCGCGCGCGGAAGTGGTTCCATTGCGCCAGGGCGACGCCTTGCTGTTCGCAGTCAATGAGCGGCCGGTGGCCGGCACGCGCGGCTACTATCGCGTCAAGATGCGCCATGGCGTGAGCCGCCTGCGTTCCGGCCATCGCTATACGGCGGGTGTGATTTTCCACGACGCGCTGTAGGCGCATAAAAAAAGCGCCTCCGTTTCCAGTGGAGGCGCTTCCTGCGTTTGTTGCATTTACTTCACGTGCTGCTCAAGCCGATTTGATATTGTCCGGCGACAGCGGAATCTTGCGCACGCGTTTTCCCGTCGCCGCGAACAACGCGTTCGCCACCGCCGGTCCGACCAGCGCCGTGGCCGGTTCGCCGATGCCGCCGGGCTTCTCGGTGCTCTTGACCAGCGTGACGTCGATGCGCGGCATCTGCGACATGCGGATCACCGGATAGTCATGGAAATTGGTCTGCTGCACGCGCCCCTTGTCGAGCGTGATTTCCGAGCCCAGCACCGACGACAGACCGAAAGCGATGCTCGATTCTATCTGCGCTTCCACCGTGTCGGGATTGACCATGCGGCCGAGGTCGGCGGCCACCCACATCTTGTGCACGGTGATCTCGTTGTCCTTCACCGAAATCTCCGCCACCTGCGCCATGTAGGTGTCGTAGCCTTCCATCAGGGCGATGCCGCGGCTGCGTCCTTTCGCCAGCGGCTTGCCCCAGCCCGCCTTGGTCGCCGCGATCTTCAGCACGTTGGCGAAACGCGGCTGCTTGTCCAGCATCGCCAGCCGGTATTGATAGGGATCCTTGCCGGCGGCGGCGGCCAGCTCGTCGATGAAGCTCTCGTTGGCGAAGGCGTTGAGCGCGTGGCTGACCGAGCGCCAGTAGCCGACGCGCAGGCCGCTGTCGTGCTCGATCAGTTCCTGCGTCATGTTGGGGATGTCGTAGCCGACCACCGCCGCTTCCGCCATGAAGGGATCGAGTGCGCCCTTGGGCAGACCGAAGGCGCGCTGCGTCACCGACTGCGAAGTCAGCTGGAAGGTCAGCGCGACCGGCTTGCCGGCCGCATCGAGTCCGGCCGCCATGCGATGGAAGGCCATCGGCCGGTAGAAATCATGGGTGGTGTCGTCCTCGCGGCTCCACAACAGCTTGACCGGCTTGCCGACCGCTTTGGAAATCTGCGCCGCCTGCACCGCGAAGTCGTATTCCAGACGCCGGCCGAAGCCGCCGCCGAGGAAGGTGGTCTGCACCGTGACGTCTTCCGGCTTGAGGCCGACCGCTGCCGCGACGTTGCCCTGCGTGCCCTGCTGGAATTGCGCCGGGCCGATCACCAGGCATTTGCCGTCCTTGGCATTGAAATCGGCAGTGAAATTCTGCGGCTCCATCGTTGCGTGCGCCAGCAGCGGCGACCAGTATTCGGCCTGCATGGTCCTGGCGGCGCTCTTCATGGCGGCATCGGCGTCGCCGGTTTTTTTGATCGGCGTCGGCGCATCCTTGGCGTTGCGGATGCCGTCCATCATCGAGGCATTGTCGATGGCGGCGCCCGCACCTTCATCCCAGGCGACGGTCACGGCTTCGCGCGCCTTCTTGGCACGCCAGTAGCTGTCCGCCACCACCGCCACGCCGTCGCGGATCTGCACCACGTCGATCACGCCCGGCATGGTCTTGGCCTTGCTCGCGTCAAAACTCACTACCTTGCCGCCGATCACCGGACACTGCTCCAGCGAGGCGTAGACCATGCCCGGCAGCTTGACGTCGATGCCGAACACTGCCGTGCCGTTGACCTTGCGCGGGGTGTCGAGGCGCTTGGTCGGCTTGCCGATGATCTTGAAATCCTTCGGGTCCTTCAACACCACGTCCTTGGGCACCGGCAGCTTCGATGCGGCATCAGCCAGTTCGCCGTAGGTCGCCTTGCGTCCGCCCGGACCGGTGACCTTGCCGTCGCCGGCCGTGAGCGTAGCGGCGTCGACGTTCCATTTCTGTGCCGCTGCCGCGACCAGCATGGTGCGCACCTGGGCGCCGGCCACGCGCAGCTTTTCCCAGCCGTCGCGCACCGAGGTCGAGCCGCCGGTGAGCTGGCCGCCGAGCAAGGCATTGGTATAGACCTCGCCGACCGGGGCGATCTCGACCTTGATCTTGCGGAGGTCGACGCCCAGTTCTTCGGCGATCAGCATCGGCATCGAGGTGTAGACGCCCTGGCCCATTTCGGAACGCGCGGAAATCAGCGTGATGGTGTTGTCGTCGGCAATGTGGACCCAGGCGTTGGGCGTGTGCAGCGTGCCGGCCGCCTGCGACACGCTGACCGCGCCCGGCAGGCTGACGCCGAGCGTGAGGCCGCCGCCGACCAGCGCTGTCGCTTTGAGAAAATCGCGTCGTGTGGTTGTCATGGCGATCTCCTCAGGCCTTGCGCATTTCAGCCGCGGCGCTCTTGATGGCGGCGCGGATGCGGTTATAGGTGCCGCAGCGGCAGATGTTGCCGCTCATGGCGTTCTCGATGTCGGCGTCGCTGGGATTCTTGTTGGTGCGCAGCAGCGCCGCGGCGCTCATGAGCTGGCCCGACTGGCAATAGCCGCACTGCGGCACGTCGTGCGCGATCCAGGCTTTTTGCAGCGGATGGGTATTGTCCTTGGACAGGGATTCGACCGTGGCGACCTTCTTGCCGGCGGCCGCCGATACCGGAGTCTGGCATGAACGGATGGGCGCGCCATCGAGCTGCACGGTACAGGCGCCGCAGAGCGCCATGCCGCAACCGAACTTGGTGCCGGTCAGGCCGATTTCATCGCGGATCACCCACAACAACGGCGTATCCGGTTCCGCTTTGACTGTGACTTGCTTGCCGTTGAGGTTGAAGCTGGTTGTCATCTTTTAACTCCTCCGACGTCCTGTTGGGTAGAACATCGGGGAAGACGTCACTCCATCCGGATGTCCGTGCCTGGCGCAACCGGGAATGCCGGGGAGAATGGTGCGGAGACAGTGTCGGAGTCGACCCGCCGGACCGCGCGGCGGGCAATCCCGTCTCGATTGCGTTTGCAGATCATAGGCTTATCCGCGGAAACTTGCAGGAGGATTTTTGCGCTATTCCCATCTGTATACGGCGATGGCGGCGCCGATACAGCGACCCGGCTATCAGGCCATCGGCGTGCTCAGTATCGCCGGCCCGTTGCAACGGCTCGACATGCGGCGCATGGAGAGCCTCGGCTCCGACCTGCTCGCCGCCGCACGGGAGTTGGCGGGCAACAGTCCGTCCTCGCCGATTTTCAACCAGTCGCGCGAGTAAGACAGCTTCCGATTACACCCGCTCGATGACCATCGCGATGCCCTGCCCCACGCCGATGCACATGGTGCACAAGGCGTAGCGGCCGCCGTTGCGTTCCAGCTGGTAAGTCGCGGTGGCGACCAGGCGTGCGCCGCTCATGCCGAGCGGATGCCCCAAGGCGATGGCGCCGCCGTTGGGATTCACGCGGGCGTCATCGTCGGCCACGCCGAGTTCACGCAGCACCGCGAGTCCTTGCGAGGCGAAGGCTTCGTTGAGTTCGATCACGTCCATCTGCGCGATGTCCAGCCCCAGCCGCGCCAGCAACTTCTTGCTGGCAGGCGCCGGGCCGATGCCCATGATGCGCGGCGCCACGCCGGCGGTGGCCATGCCGAGGATGCGCGCGCGCGGCTTCAGGCCGAACTTCTCCACTGCGTCGGCGCCGGCCAGCAGCAAGGCACAGGCGCCGTCGTTCACGCCGGAGGCGTTGCCCGCAGTGACGCTGCCGTCGGGTCGCACGATGGGCTTGAGTTTGGCCAGCGCTTCCATGCTGGTCGCGCGCGGATGCTCGTCCTGCGTCACGGTAATCGCCTCGCCCTTCTTTTGCGGAATGACCACCGGCACGATCTCTTGCGCCAGGATGCCGTTCTGCTGCGCGGCGGCCGCCTTGGCCTGGCTGCGCACGGCGAACTTGTCCTGGTCGGCGCGGCTGATCTTGTAGTCGTCGGCGACGTTTTCGCCGGTCTCCGGCATGGCATCGACGCCGTACTGCGTCTTCATCCGCGGATTGATGAAACGCCAGCCGATGGTGGTGTCGTAGATCGCCGCGTTGCGCGAGAAGGCGCTGTCGGCCTTGCCCATCACGAACGGCGCGCGCGTCATCGATTCCACGCCGCCGGCGATCATCAGTTGCGCCTCGCCGGACTTGATGGCGCGCGCGGCAATGCCGATCGCATCCATGCCCGATCCGCACAGCCGATTGATGGTGGCGCCCGGCACGTCCTGAGGCAGGCCGGCCAACAGCAGCGACATGCGCGCGACGTTGCGGTTGTCCTCGCCGGCCTGGTTGGCGCAGCCGTAGATGACGTCGTCCACCGCCTGCCAGTCGACCTGGGGATTGCGCTCCATCAGCGCGCGCAGCGGGACGGCGCCGAGATCGTCGGCGCGTACGTCTTTCAGCGCGCCGCCGAAGCGGCCGATCGGAGTGCGAACGGCGTCGCAGATAAATACGTCTGTCATGTCTTTCCTCGTCGCAGTCATATGGTTCAGGCAGCCGGGCGCAGCGTTGCGCCGGTCAGTTCCTGCAATTCGTCGAAGGACATTCCTTCGACGATTTCCAGCACCTGCAGACCCTGCGGCGTGACGTCGATCACCGCGAGATCGGTATAGATGCGATTGACGCAGCCGATGCCGGTGAGCGGGTAGGCACATTGATCGACGATCTTGCTTTCGCCGTTCCTGGTCTGGTGCTCCATCATCACGAACACCTGCTTGGCGCCGCTGGCCAGGTCCATGGCGCCGCCCACGGCCGGAATCGCATCCGGCGCGCCGGTGTGCCAGTTGGCCAGGTCGCCGCCGGCTGAGACCTGGAAGGCGCCCAGCACGCAGATGTCGAGATGGCCGCCGCGCATCATGGCGAAGGAATCGGCGTGGTGGAAATAGGCGCCGCCGGTCAGCAGCGTGACCGGCTGCTTGCCGGCGTTGATCAGGTCTTCGTCTTCTTCACCCGCCGCCGGCGCCGGACCCATGCCGAGCAGGCCGTTTTCGCTTTGCAGGAAAATTTCCTTGTCGGCCGGCAGGTAGTTGGCGACCTTGGTCGGCAGGCCGATGCCGAGGTTGACGTAAGCGCCTTCGGGAATGTCGCGGGCCACGCGGGCGGCCATTTGTTCACGGGTATAGCGGCTCATTGCGCGGCCTCCTGCAGGTTGCCTTGCGTGTTGGTTTGCACCACGCGTTGCACGAAAATGCCCGGCGTCACGATGACCTCGGGGTCGAGTTCTCCCAGCGCCACGACTTCGCTGACTTGCGCGATCGTGCATTTGGCGGCCATGGCCATGATGGGCCCGAAGTTGCGCGCGGTCTTGCGGTAGACCAGGTTGCCCCAGCGATCGCCGCGCAGCGCCTTGATCAGTGCGAAGTCGGCATGGATGGGCGACTCCAGCACATAGTGACGGCCGTCGATGAGGCGCGTTTCCTTGCCTTCGGCCAGCATTGTGCCGTAGCCGGTGGGACTGAAAAAGCCGCCGATGCCGGCGCCGGCGGCGCGGATGCGTTCGGCCAGGTTGCCCTGGGGCGTCAGTTCCAGCTCGATCTTGCCGGCGCGGTAGAGCGCGTCGAATACCTGCGAGTCGGTCTGGCGCGGAAACGAACAGATGATCTTCTTCACGCGTCCGGCCTTGAGCAGCGCCGCCAGTCCGGTTTCGCCGTTGCCGGCGTTGTTGTTGACAATGGTGAGCTCGCGCGCGCCCTGGGCGATGAGCGCGTCAATCAGCGCGGACGGCATGCCGGCATTGCCGAAGCCGCCGATCATGATGGTGGCGCCGTCGTGGATGCCCTCCACCGCATGTTCCATGGACTCAAAAGTTTTATCGATCACGATGCGTCTTTCTGAAGTGTGCCAATTCGAAATGTTCGATAATCGAACAAATAGTCATATTTCGCACATTCAGTGTAGAGAAATGGCGGTTTCATCGTCAATAAGCCGGGATCGGTTGTGTTCGTTCACCGCACGAATGTTTAGAATACGAATCCACTTCCCTCTTCCTCACCACCGAGACCATGCCTAGGACCACCGACAAGACCAGCAAGAAATCTCCGCCGACGACGCCGAAAGCCGGCGACGATGCTGCCGATACGATCCCTGCCGCCGAGCGCAGCCTGAGCATTGCCGAAGAAATCGACGCCCTCACCGATCCCAGCTTCATGACCTCGCTGGCGCGCGGCCTGGCGGTCATCCGCGCGTTCGCCGATTCGCGCCGCAGCCTGACGATTGCGCAGATCAGCCAGAAGACAGGCATCCCGCGCGCCGCCGTGCGCCGCTGCCTGCACACGCTGCGCCAGCTGGGTTATGCGGATGCCGACGTGAATAACTTTTCGCTGCGTCCGAAGATCCTGACGCTGGGCTATTCCTATCTCTCGTCGACGCCGTTGACGGTCTCGTCCCAGCCTTACCTCAACAACATCAGCCGCACGCTGGGAGAGTCCTGCTCGCTGGCGGTTCTGGACGACAGTGAAGTGTTGTACGTGGCCCGCTCGGCCGCGTCGCGCGTGATGTCGGTCGCACTCAACACCGGCAGCCGGCTGCCGGCGTACTGCACGTCGCTGGGTCGCGCTATGCTGGCGCATCTGCCGGAAGACCAGCTCAAGGCCTATTTCGGCAAGGTCAAGCTGCGCGCCATGACCGACAAGACGGTGGTATCGCAGAAGCGCCTGCGCGAGATCCTGGCCGGCGTGCGCGACGACGGCTATGCCCTGATCGATGAAGAACTGGAAGTCGGTTTGCGCTCGATCGCCGTGCCCGTGCGCGGCGCCGGCGGCAACGTGGTGGCGGCGCTCAATGTGGGCGTGCAGGCGACCCGCGTCAGTCGCAGGCAGATGGAAGAACAGTTCTTGCCCGTACTCAAAAGAGGCGCGGAGGAACTGTCGATTTTGTTGCCTTGATGCCGCTCTGCCTGAGGACCGTGCCGCGCTGCTCATATTGAGCATCGCCGCCAGCGCCGCCAGGCCCCACGGCGAGCTCATGCATTGCGACGCAGCATCGAAGTTGATACAGATTTTTGTAGTGCGGTGAAATTGTCTACGCCTCAGCAGTTGCATATTCACGTATATTGTTCGGCATCCTGATCTCTCTCATTTCCGCTTATCGCTAACATGCCGCTGTCCCCTGAACTCATCGCTTTCCTTAACAAGTCACGCTGGCCTGCCGAATTGACGGAAGACCAGATGGAGCGTTTGCGTCAGAATATTTTCGAAAAGTCATTTGCCAGCGGGACGATCATTTACCCGAGAGGGACGCCGGCAGATCACTGGTTCGGTCTGATTGAGGGCATGATAAAAGTGGACACGGTTTCGCAGGACGGGCGCTCAACGACCTTCGCCGGCGTTCCTGGCGGCGCATGGTTCGGCGAAGGCGCCGTTTTGAAGAATGAGCCGCGGCCCTATTCCATTGTGGCCATTCGGGATAGCAAGCTAGCCTTCGTTCCCAAGCAAACTTTTGAATGGCTCTTGTCGCAAAGCACATCCTTCAGCCGTTTTGTCATCGATCAATTGAATTGGCGCTGTGGATATTACGTTGCGCTGATCGAGAACCGCCGCCTGAGAGAAGCCTCCGCCAGAGTTGCATTCTGCTTGTCGGAATTGTTCAATCCTCAGTTATATCCATCGACAGAACAAGCCTTGCCTCTCTCCCAGGAAGAGATTGGAAGATTGTCCGGGCTCTCCAGACAAAATACGAATCGCGCATTGCGTGAACTCGCAGATATGAAACTGCTTTCCGTGGAATATGGTTCGGTGGTCATTCTCGATTTATCCCGGCTACGAGAATTTGCTCACCATGAAGAGTAAGCGCCACTGAGATGCAACACGATCCCGGAAAGGCAATTGAAAACGGCGCTTCCGAGAGCGCCGTTTGTGTCTTCAAGCCCTGGCCGGCTCGGTAATCGCAGTTCGACTTCCGACCAATTCTCTCAGGCGGAATTTCTGGATCTTTCCTGTTCCTGTTTTGGGAAGCTCGCAAAAGATCACCTGCTTGGGGCATTTGAAATGCGCCAATCGCTCACGGCAAAAAGCGATGATTTCAGATTCATCCGGTTGTTCAATGCCGGCTTTCAGTTCAATGAATGCACAAGGAGTTTCACCCCATTTCGCATCGGGTTGAGAAACCACCGCCGCAATCAGCACAGCGGGATGGCAATGAAGAACATCCTCCACCTCGACCGAGGAAATATTCTCCCCTCCGGAAATGATGACATCCTTCGAACGGTCCGTGATTTGCACGTATCCGTCCGCATGCACCACCGCTACGTCTCCGGTATGAAACCATCCGCCTGCGAAGGCATTTTCAGTCGCCTCTTCGTTCTTCAGGTATCCCTTCATGACGATATTGCCCTTGAGGAGAAGTTCGCCCTGGGTCTTCCCATCGAAGGGGACAGGCTCGAGAGTGTCGGGGTCCGCCACCATCAGTCCCTCCAGAGCGGCTGATCGATTGCCTTGCCGCGCCATTAACCGGGACTGCTCGTCTTTGTCGTACTGCGACCATGCAGGATTGATGTAGCAACTCACAGGAGTCCCGGAAGCCTCGGTAATCCCATACACATGTTCCACTTCAAAACCCAGCGCCAACACCGCCTTGAGAACTGCTGCCGGCGGTGGCGAACCGGCAGTCCGGACGCGTACGCTATGCGGTAGCGGCCGTTTTTCGGACTCGGGTGCACTGGCAATGGAAGACAACACAATCGGGGCGGCGCAGAAATGGTTGACGCCATGGTCTGCAATGGCGTCGAAGATATTTCTGGCAGTAACTTTACGCATGCAGACGTGGGTACCGGCAGCGGCCGTGATCGCCCAGGTAAAGCACCAGCCATTGGCATGGAACATCGGCAAGGTCCACAAATAGACCGGGTTGCGCGGCATCCCCCAGTCCGTCAGCTGCAGCATGCTCATCACGTACGTTCCGCGGTGGCTCGGTACAACCCCCTTGGGATCCGATGTTGTGCCGGAGGTGTAATTCAATGCAATCGCATCCCACTCGTCGGACGGCCATATGCCTTCGAAATCGGGGGCCCCCTCCTGAAGCAAGCTCTCATAGTCGAGTTCGCCAATCGCTTTCCCTGGAGGGGCTTCCACATCATTGATGTCGACAATCAGCGGCTTGTCCGGCATATCGGCAATTGCCCGCGATACCAACTCGGAAAATTCCCGGTCGACCAACAATATCTTGCACTCTCCATGCTGGAGAATGAAACGAACGCCATCCGAGTCCAGGCGACAGTTGATGCTGTTCAGCACTGCGCCGCTGAGAGGAATTCCAAAATGGGACTCAAGCATCGCGGGGGTATTCGGGGCCAGGATGGACACGGTATCTCCCGGCTGTACACCTCGCTTGACCAAGGCGCTGGCCAATCGTCGACAGCGACGGCGCGTTTCGCTCCAGGTCTGTTGAAAACTCCCATGGATGACGGCAATTCGGTCCGGGTATTGCTCTGCGCTACGGTCAAGAAAGTGTAAAGGGGTCAAGGGAACGTAGTTTGCGGGTGTGCGGGAAAGACCCTTCCCGTAGATGGATTGCTGCATTGCATGTCTCCTGAATTATAAAAATTCTGTGCGGCGATTGATCGCTCATGGTCTGGGGACGAGCCATTGTTTCTCGTCCCAGGCAGCCAATGTAGAGGTGGAATGCAACAAGAGACTGTCTCAAACAAGACATTGCCCTTAATTTAAAACATCGCGTCGCCATCAATGTCTTGTTCAAGACAATGTCTTGAACAAGACAACACGGATTCGACATCGCCACTAATCTCCGCCCATACGCCGACATCGCTCGGCATCAAAAATAATCAGGAGACGAAGATGGATCGTGCGGGACTTCCCCCAGCCATTGGCGAAGACATGCTGCGCGCAGCAGTCGAATGGGCAATCGCTTCGCGGCGCAGCATTCGCGCTTTTCTTCCCACCGAGGTGCCGAGGGAGCAAATCGAAGACATCCTCAACATCGCCAGATTCGCCGCCACCGGAGTGAACCTGCAACCATGGCGCGTGCATGTCGTGACCGGCGACGCCAGGGAAAGACTGTGCTCTGCCATTCACACGGTTGACAACGATCCTGCTCTGGCCGCTCAGCATCAGGATGAGTGGGACTACTACCCAACAAATTGGATATCTCCGTACATCGACAGGCGACGCGACGTTGGCTGGAATCTCTACGGGCTTCTGGGGATCCAGAAGGGCGACAAAGAGCGCATGCATGCTCAGCACGGCCGCAACTACTCCTTCTTCGATGCACCCGTCGGCTTGATCTTTACGGTCAATCGCGTGATGCGGCAGGGAAGCCTGCTCGATTGCGGCATGTTCATGCAGAACATCATGGTCGCCGCAAGAACACACGGTCTGAGCACCTGTCCGCAAGCCGCGTTCATGAAGTACCACAAGATCATCTCTGCCGAACTCGAATTCACCGCAGACGAAATGCTCGTTTGCGGCATGAGTTTGGGCCACGCGGCACCAGAAAAAATTGAAAACACCTTGATAACCAAACGCGAAGGAGTGGCTTCATTCACCAAGTTTCACAACAGGTAGCACCCACAATAAAACCGGAGGACGACATGCAACAGATTGACGTAATCAAATTGGCCAATGAAGCCAAATTCAATAAATTCCATCGCTTGATTCTGTTCTGGGGCGTGCTGATTCTCGTCCTGGACGGCTATGACCTGGCCGTCGTAGGTGCAGCACTTCCGTCCATCATGAAAGAGATGGGTGTCGATGCGTCGAGCGCCGGCTTCATGGCCAGTTCGGCCTTATTCGGCATGATGTTCGGTGCGATGTTTTTCGGCACATTGGCGGACAAGATTGGCCGCCCACTGATGCTGGCGGTCGGCGTAGGGACATTCAGTGTCTTCACTGCGGCGGCCGGCCTCGCACACGATCCGATAAGCTTCAGCGCTCTTCGCTTCCTGGCCGGCTTGGGCATTGGTGGAGTACTGCCGGTGGTCACTGCACAAATGGGCGAATTTTCGCCCGTAAAAGTTCGTGCTCGTCTCGTCACCCTTGTGTTCGCCGGATATTCTGTCGGCGGCGTCCTGGTCGCCCTGACCGGAAAACAGCTCATTGAGTCGTATGGCTGGCAATCGGTCTTCTTCGTCGCCGGTCTCCCTGTGCTGCTCATCCCTTTCATTCTGAAGACGATGCCTGAGTCGATGGCAACGCTGCACAGGAAAGGGCGTCAAGCCAGGCTGGCGGAAATTGCACTGAAAATCAATCCGGCACTTCGTTTGAACGGCAACGAGGAATTCATCCTGCCAGTCGCCGAACGCGTGGCCAATGCACCGGTGAAGATGCTTTTCGCCAACGGTCGCGGCTTCAGCACCTTGATGATCTGGGTCGCTTATTTCACCGGTCTGTTCATGGTCTATTCCCTGAGCTCGTGGCTGACCAAACTCATGGCGATGGCCGGTTACAGCCTGGGCTCCGCATTGAACTTTGTCCTGGTGTTCAACTTCGGCGCCATGGCAGGCGCCGTCGGCGGCGGCTGGCTCGGAGACAAATTCAACATCAAGCATGTGCTCGTTGCCTTCTACGTCGTGGGAGCCATTTCGCTGACCTTGATGGGATTCACCAAGGAGACCTGGTTGCTGTTTGCAGTCGTCTTCGTCGTTGGCGCCTCCACCCTTGGCACCCAGCTTCTGGCGTATGCATACGCGGGCGAGTTCTACCCGGTGGCTATCCGCTCCACCGGTGTCGGTTTCGCATCGGGCGTCGGGCGTCTTGGCGCAATCATTGCCCCAGTTCTGATTGGTGCATTGGTCACATTGAAACTTCCCCTGGAACAGAACTTCCTGGGCATCGCCGTGGCCGGCCTGATAGGCGCTGTTGCTGTGATGCTCATCAACCATGACCTTTCCGGAGCCAGGTCGACTACGGGACCGTCTTCGCAAACACAAACCGTTTGATGTAAAACTTAAGGAACAGAGATGGGAATCAAGGCTGGTGTATATGTCGTAACCGGAGGAGCATCGGGACTCGGGTCTGCCACTGCGCGCGCAATTGTCGCTGCGGGAGGCCTGGTCGTTCTGGCGGATGTGAATCCGGTTGCAGGAGCCAAAGCGGAAGCTGCACTCAGTGGGCACGCCAAGTTCATTCAAACCGACGTCACGAGCGAGAGTAGCGCCGCAGAGGCTTTCGCGGTTGCCAAATCCATGGGGAGTGTAGTCGGCCTCATCAACTGCGCCGGCATTGCACCAGCTGAGAAAGTATTAGGCAAGGAAGGTGTTCACCGGCTGGAAAGCTTTGTGCGTGCGGTGAACATCAACCTGATCGGCACCTTCAATATGGCGAGGCTTGCGGTTGAAGCCATCAGTGAGAATGAACCGTCTGGAAACGGAGAGCGAGGCGTCATCATCAATACCGCTTCCATCGCGGCGTTCGATGGCCAGGTCGGCCAGGCCGCTTATGCCGCCTCCAAAGGCGGAGTGGTCGCCATGACGTTGCCGCTGGCCAGGGAGTTGTCGCGATATGGCATCCGGGTGATGACCATCGCGCCCGGCATCATTGAAACGCCGATGATGCTCGACATGCCGGCTGAAGTCCTTTCCTCTCTGGGGAAAATGGTCCCGTTTCCACCTCGTCTGGGCAAGCCTTCAGAGTTCGCCTCGCTCGTGGAACACATCCTGGAAAACCGATACCTGAACGGCGAAGTCATCCGCATGGACGGCGCGCTGCGCATGGGTGCGAAGTAGCAATCCCTGCCGAAGCGAACAGCATCGTAGCTCTCCGTGATATTCAGGCGAACTTGCTAAAATCCGGTCGCCGTTTTTCAAAAAATGCCGTGAAGGCTTCCTTGGCTTCCGGCGCGGTCAGCATCTTTGCGAAGTGTTCGATCTCGGCCGCCATCTGCGCTTCGGTGGCGGCGACGCGGTTCTTCTTCATCAACTGCTTGGTGACGCGCACCGAGCTGGCCGGCAGTGCGGCAAGCTTGGCGGCCTGCTTTTGGGCGAACGGCAGCAATTCCTCCACCGTCAGCACGCGGTTGACGATGCCCATGGCGTGCGCTTCGGCGGCGTCGAAGGGCTCGCCCAGCAGCAGCTTTTCGGCGGCGCGCTGGTAGCCGGCGATATGCGGCAGCAGCAGCGATGAGGCGGCTTCCGGGCACAAACCCAGTTGCGTGAACGGCATCGAGAACTTGGCGTTGTCGGCGGCATAGACCAGGTCGCAATGCAGCAGCAAGGTAGTGCCAATGCCGACCGCAGCACCCGACACGGCGGCCACGATGGGCTTGCCGACGTGACTGATCTCCCACAGGAACTGGAACACCGGCGCGTCCTTGCTGTTGGGCGGATTTTTGAGGAAGTCCTCGAGGTCGTTGCCGGCGGTGAAGATCTGCGGCTTGCCGGTGAACAGGATGGCGCGCACCGCGTTGTCGGTTTCGGCGTCCTTGAGGGCGTCGGCCAACTGCTGGTACATCGCGGCGGTGATGGCGTTCTTCTTTTCTTCGCGGTTGAAGGCGATGGTCAGGACGCCGTTGCTTTTGGTGAGTTCGATTTCCATATGTCTCCGATAAAAAAAGCCGCACGGCCAATGACTGTGCGGCTTGATTCCTAGCTTTGTCGTTTTGGTTCTGGCTTACATGCGTTCGAAAATACCTGCGGCACCCATGCCCGTGCCGACGCACATCGTGACCATGCCGTATTTCAGGTTCTTGCGACGCATCGCGTGGATGGTGGTCGCTGCACGAATCGCACCGGTCGCGCCGAGCGGATGGCCGAGTGCAATCGCGCCGCCCATCGGGTTGACCTTGGATGGATCCAGGCCCAGATCCTGAATCACGGCCAGCGCCTGCGCCGCGAAGGCTTCGTTGAGCTCAATCCAATTCAGCTGATCCTGGGTGATGCCGGCCGCGCGCAGGGCGACGGGGATGGCTTCCTTCGGACCGATGCCCATGATTTCCGGCGGCACGCCGCGTACGGCAAACGAGGCGAAACGCGCCAGCGGGGTCAGGTTGAATTGCTTGAGGATCTTTTCGCTGACCAGGATCAGGGCGCCGGCGCCGTCCGAAGTCTGCGAGCTGTTCCCCGCGGTAACGCTGCCCTTGGCGGCGAACACCGGCTTCAACTTGGCCAGTGCTTCGATGGTGCTGTCGGCGCGCGCGCCTTCGTCCTTGCTGGCGGTGCGGGTCTTGATGTCGATCTGGCCGGTAGCCAGGTTGGGGAAGCGCTCGATGATGTCGACCGGGGTCGTTTCATCATTGAATTCGCCGGCCAGTTGCGCAGCGATGGCCTTCTGATGCGACGCCAGTGCGAAAGCATCCTGCGCTTCGCGCGAGACCTTCCATTGCTGGGCGACTCTTTCTGCGGTCAGGCCCATGCCGTAGGCCATGCCGATGTTTTCGTCCTTGAACGCGCCCATGTTGACCGATGGATGAAAGCCCATCATCGGCACCATCGACATCGACTCGGCGCCGCCGGCGATCATGACGTCGGCCTGGCCGACGCGAATGCGGTCCGCTGCCATCGCAATCGCGGTGACGCCGGATGCGCAATAGCGGTTGATGGTCACGCCGCCGATGGTGTTCGGCAAGCCGGCCAGCAGCACGGCGTTACGCGCCATATTGAGGCCTTGCGCGCCTTCAGGGAAAGAACAGCCGATGATGGCGTCTTCGATCAGTTTCGGATCGAGGCCCGGGACCTGGGCAATCGCAGATTGAATCGCGCGCACCAGCAGGTCGTCCGGGCGCACGTTCTTGAACATGCCGCGCGGCGCTTTGCCGATCGGGGTGCGCGTCGCAGCGACGATGTAGGCGTCTTGAAGTTGTTTGGTCATTTATGGCTCCTGATTTTCTATGTGGATGCGTGCAGTCGCGTGCATTAGTTACGAACCGGCTTGCCGGTTTGCATCATCCCCATGATTCGTTCCTGGGTCTTCGGATGGTTCAGCAGTTCCATGAACGCCTTGCGTTCCAGGTCCAGCAACCATTGTTCGTTGACCACGCTGCCCTCTTCGACTTCGCCGCCGCTGACGATCTCGGCGATCATCTGGCCCAGCTTGAAGTCGTGTGCGGAAATGAAGCCGCCGTCGCGCATGTTGACCAGTTGCGCCATGATGGTGCCGACGCCGTAGCGACCCACCACCGGCACTTGCGGCGCCAGCGCCGGACGGTAGCCGGAATCGGACATCGCGCGTGCTTCGACCTTGGCCACGTGCAGCAATTCGTAAGGATTGAAGACGATCACGTCATCCGCCTTGAGGTAACCCAGCTTGCGTGCTTCCAGCGCCGACTTGGAGACGTTGGCGGTGGCCGCGGCCAGCATGTAGTCCTTGAGGAACTGCAGGATGTCGTTGCCCTTGGCTTCCCTGGCGGCGCGCACGGCTGCTTCTTTCAGACCGCCGCCGGCCGGGATCAGGCCGACGCCGACTTCCACCAGGCCGATGTAGGATTCGATCGAAGCAACACGCTTGGCCGTATGCAGCAGCAATTCGCAACCGCCGCCCAGCGCCAGTCCGGCAACCGCAGCGACGACCGGCACGTTGGCGTACTTGAGGCGTTGATGCGCCTGTTGCAGGTGATGCACGACCGGCTCGATGGCCTTGACGCCGCCCGACATGAACAGCGGCAGCATCGATTGCAGGTCGGCGCCGGCCGAGAACGCGCCGCCTTCGGCTGCATCCGCGTGCCAGATCACCAGGCCCTTGAAGTTTTTCTCGGCTTCGTCGAGGGCTTTGTTGATGCCGTCGATGACGCCCTGGCCGATGACGTGCATCTTGGTCTTGAAGGACAGGATCAGGACGTCGTCGTTCTGATGCCAGATGCGTACCGAGTCGTCTTCGAAGAAGGTGGTGCCGGCAGTCTTGCCATCGGCCGCGCCTTCGCCGACCAGCGGTGCGCGGAAGGCCTGGCGTTGGTAGACCGGCAGTTCGGAACGGGCAACGTTGGTTTTCTTCGATGGCGACCAGGAACCCTGTGCGCTGTGGACACCTTCACGGCCATCGAACACCCATGCCGGCAGCGGCGCCGTCGACAATGCCTTGCCGGCGTCGATGTCTTCCTTGATCCAGGTGGCGACTTGCTGCCAGCCGGAAGCCTGCCAGGTCTCGAACGGACCGACGCTCCAGCCGAAGCCCCAGCGCATGGCGAAATCGAGGTCGCGCGCATTGTCGGCGACGGTTTCCAGATGCACGGCGATGTAGTGGAAGGCATCGCGGAAGATCGCCCACAGGAACTGGCCTTGCGGATTGGTGGAATCATGCAGCGCCTTCATGCGCTTGACCGGATCCTTTTCTTTCAGGATGCGCGCAATGATGTCGTCGGCCTTGCCGCCGCCGGGGACGTAGTCGCCCTTGGCCGGATCGATGCGCAGGATGTCCTTGCCGACCTTCTTGTAGAAACCGGCGCCGCTCTTCTGGCCCAGCGCGCCCTGCTCGACCAGCTTGGCCAGCAACGGCGGCGTCGCATACGAGGAGAAGAACGGATCGTCCTTCAGGTTGTCCTGCATGGTCTTGATGACGTGGCCCATGGTGTCCAGGCCGACCACGTCCGCAGTGCGGAAAGTGCCCGACTTGGCGCGACCCAGCTTGGCGCCGGTCAGGTCATCGACGACGTCGACCGACAGGCCGTATTTTTCCGCTTCGATGACGGTGGCCAGGATGCCGAACACGCCGACGCGGTTGGCCACGAAGTTGGGCGTATCGAATGCGCGCACGACGCCCTTGCCCAGCGTGGTGGTCAGGAAGGCTTCGAGCTGGTTGAGGATTTCCGGATTGGTGGTCGCGGTCGGAATCAGTTCGACCAGGTGCATGTAGCGCGGCGGGTTGAAGAAGTGCACGCCGCAGAAGCGCGCTTTCAGTTCGGCGTCGAAGCCGTCCGACAGCGCGGTGATCGACAGGCCGGAAGTGTTGGAGGCGAAGATCGCGTTCGGTGCGATGTGCGGTGCGACCTTCTTGTACAGGTCGTGCTTCCAGTCCATGCGCTCGGCGATGGCTTCAATGATCAGGTCGCAACCCTTGAGCAATTCGATGTCGTCTTCGTAGTTGGCGACCTGGATCAGCGATGCATCTTCCTTGTTGCCCAAGGGCGCGGGGCTGAGTTTTTTCAGGTTTTCAATGGCGCGCTGGACGATGCCGTTTTTCGGGCCTTCCTTGGCCGGCAGGTCGAACAGGACGACCGGCACCTTGGCGTTGATGCAGTGCGCTGCAATCTGGGCGCCCATCACACCCGCGCCGAGAACGGCTACTTTTTTGACGATGAAGTTGGACACGCGTGTCTCCTTTTAGTGATGCAGAAATGAGGTCTGGCTAATCAGGAAGCGGAGGACATGACGACAAACCCGGAAAACCCCGACGGCTTGCGACACTCTACGCCTTCCCGCAATTTTTTACAGCATGCTGTGCAGTGATGACAGCAGCGTGACGGCGAGGTTCTGGAAACTTGCCTCGGCGTGACTGCACAGCTTGCCGGTTGAACGGTGACTTAGAACAGGTCCGCGTCCAGCGCCATCAGGTTGGCCGAGCCCGAACGCGCCTGGCGGATCAGGGTTGCAGTTTCCGGCAGCAGGCGGGCGAAGTAGAAGCGTGCCGTGGCCAGCTTGGACTTGTAGAAGCTGTCGCCGGAATCCTGCTTCTCCAGTGCGATCTTGGCCATTTGCGCGAAGAAGTAGGCGTAGACCAGATGGCCCACCACGCGCAGGTATGGCACCGCGGCGGCGCCCACTTCGTCCGGATTCTGGAACGCCTTCATGCCGATTTCCATGGTCAGCTTGGACACCTTGTCGCCGATGTCGGCCAGCGGCGAGATGAACTCGGACATGGCTTCGTCGGTGCCGTTGTCTTCGATGAAGGCCTGCACTTGCGCGCCGAACTTTTTCAATTTTGCGCCGTTGTCCATCAGGATCTTGCGGCCCAGCAAATCCAGCGACTGGATGGTGTTGGTGCCTTCATAGATCATGTTGATGCGGGCGTCGCGCACGTATTGCTCCATGCCCCATTCGGAGATGTAGCCGTGGCCGCCGTAGACTTGCAAGCATTCGGAGGTGGCGATCCAGGCATTGTCGGTTATGAAGGCCTTGACGATCGGCGTCAGCAACGCGACCTGGTCGGCGGCTTCCTTGCGGACTTCTTCGTCGGGATGATTCAGTTCCTTGTCCAGTTGCAGCGCGACGTAGGAGCAGAATGCGCGGCCGCCTTCGGCGTAGGCCTTGGCGGTCAGCAGCATGCGGCGCACGTCGGGGTGCACGATGATCGGATCGGCGGCCTTGTCCGGCGCCTTGACGCCCGACAGGCTGCGCATCTGGATGCGGTCCTTGGCGTAGACCAGCGCGTTCTGGTACGCGACTTCGGTCAGGCCCAGGCCTTGCATGCCGACGCCCAGGCGGGCGGCATTCATGAACACGAACATCGCGTTCAACCCCTTGTGCGGCCCGCCGATCAGCCAGCCGACTGCGCCGTCCAGGTTCATCTGGCAGGTGGCGTTGCCGTGGATGCCCATCTTTTCTTCGATGGCGCCGCAGGCGATCGGGTTGCGCGCACCCAGCGAACCGTCGGCGTTCGGCATGAATTTCGGCACGATGAACAGCGAGATGCCCTTGGAGCCTTGCGGTGCATCCGGCAAGCGCGCCAGCACCAGGTGGACGATGTTGTCGGACATATCGTGCTCGCCGGCGGAGATGAAAATCTTGCTGCCGGTGATCTTGTAGGAACCGTCGGCCTGCGGCTCGGCCTTGGAGCGCAGCATGCCGAGGTCGGTGCCGCAGTGGGCTTCGGTCAGGCACATGGTGCCGGTCCACTCTCCGGAGATCAGCTTCGGCAGGTACAGCGCTTTTTGCTCGTCGGAACCGTGCGCGTGGATACATTCGTAGGCGCCATGCGACAGGCCGGGATACATGGTCCAGGCCTGGTTCGACGAATTCAGCATTTCGTAGAAGGAGTTGTTCATCACCAGCGGCAAGCCCTGGCCGCCGAACTCCGGATCACAGGACAATGCCGCCCAGCCGGCTTCGACGTACTGCTTGTAGGCTTCCTTGTAGCCCTTCGGCGGCGTGACGGTCTTGGTTTCCTTGTTGTAGGTACAGCCTTCGCGGTCGCCCGAATGGTTCAGCGGGAACAATACCTGCGAGGTGAACTTGCCGCCCTCTTCCAGCACCTGGTCGATCAGTTCGCGGTTGGTGTCGGCGTGCGCCGGCAAGGTCTTGAGGACGTCTTCGACCTTCAGCAGCTCGTGCAGAACGAATTGCATGTCGCGAAGGGGGGCGTTGTATTGGGGCATGGTTGTCTCCGGCGGAACTGATAGAAATAATTCTGACTAAATCAAGCTGCTTTTTTTGCAGGCGGTTTTGTGGTTTTGCTGCTGGCGGTCTTGGCAGACGCGGAAATCTGCGGCACTTGCGGGTTGCGGTAACTGTCGATGAGGCGATCGAAACCGGCCTGCGCGCGTTCCACGCTGCCCGGGATCTTGAGGAAGCGTGCATCGTGATGCAGCGCCAGGATCAGGCCGTAGATTTCGTAGACCATCTGCTCGACATTGATGTCGCTGCGCAGGTGGCCCATTTCCATCGATTGATTGATGCAGCGGTGCAGCGCGTCGCGCCATGCCTGCACCATCGCCACCAGGTGATCGCGGATGGCGCCGGGACGGTCGTCGTATTCGACCGCGCCGCTGATGTAGATGCAGCCGAGCGCGATTTCCACGCTGACCAGCTTGACCCAGCGCGCGAACATGCCTTGCAGGCGCTGCAGGCCGCGCGGCTCCTTGATGCTGGGATAGAAAACTTCCTGCTCGAAACGATGGTGGTACAGGCGCACCACTTCGATCTGCAGGTCTTCGCGCGAGCCGAAATGGGCGAACACGCCGGATTTGCTCATCTTCATTTTTTCGGCGAGCAAACCGATGGTGAGGCCCTCAAGGCCGTCGCGGCTGGACAACTCCAATGCCATGTCAAGAATCGCGGCGCGCGTGAGCTCGCCCTTGCGCATGAACTTCGGCCGTGTCACGGATGATGATGTCTCAATCATTGCTGTATCTCGGAAAACGCCAACTTTTGGGTCTGCTGCACCGGGGTTTATTGTTGTCTTCGGCCTACCTGGGCAGCGCAGAATTTTTTATACGAACGGTCGTACTATTATTCATTGCCTGGTAAATGTCAAACGAAAAGTGAGGGCGTCATCAAATTGCAGCGAGGGCGGTGCTTGCGGGCCGGCAAGATCGCGATTTATCGCCGGCGGCGATGAGGCGTCAGGAGGACGATTGATCGAGCAAACGGCGGTCGCGCTTGGTCGGACGGCCTTTGAGCGCGGCCGTCGGTTCCTTGAAGAAATGGTTCTGTTCGGCAAGCAGGCGGCGCTTTTCCACGCTGGCGGCGGTTTCGCCATAGAGCCCCTGCGCCACGGCAGCCGAACCGCGCTTGTCCGAAATGGCGCAGACCTGGACTTCCCATTCGGTGGCGCCGTTGTCGATCTGCAGCATGTCGCCGGCCTTGACGCCATGCGAAGGCTTGGTGCGCTCGCCGCGCAGCTTCACCTTGCCGCGCTCGACGGCGTCGGTGGCCAGCGAACGCGTCTTGAAGAAGCGCGCCGCCCAGAGCCATTTATCGATGCGGGTGGTGTCCATGCCGGTTCAGATGAAATCGTGTCAAATGAAAATGCCGGCCCTGGAAGCTTCCGCAAGGCCGGCATGTTCTGCTGCATATGTTGCTCAGGGGCGCGCCAGGTTACAAACCCGACGAGGCATCAACGCTCAACCGCCAGCGCCACGCCCATGCCGCCGCCGATACACAGGCTGGCCAGACCGCGCTTGGCGTCGCGTCGGACCATTTCGTGCAGCAACGTGACCAGCACGCGGCAGCCTGACGCGCCGATCGGGTGGCCGATCGCAATCGCGCCGCCGTTGACGTTGATCTTGCTGGTGTCCCAACCCATTTGCTTGTTGACGGCAATCGCTTGCGCGGCAAAGGCTTCGTTGATTTCCATCAGGTCCAGGTCTTGCGGGGTCCAGCCGGCCTTCTTCAAGGTCAGTTGCGACGCCGGCACCGGGCCCATGCCCATGATGCTCGGGTCCAGACCGGCCGAGGAATACGACTTGATCCTGGCCAGCACCGGCAGGCCCAGTTCAGCCGCCAGCCTGGCCGACATCAGGACCACCGCCGCGGCGCCGTCGTTGATGCCGGAGGCGTTGCCGGCGGTGACGGTGCCTTCCTTGTCGAAAGCAGGACGCAGCGCGCCCAACGCTTCGGCAGTGACGCCTGGCTTGACGAATTCATCGGTGTCGAAAACGATGGTTTCCTTCTTGTTCTTGATCTCGATCGGGACGATTTCGTCCTTGAACTTGCCGGCCTTTTGCGCAGCTTCCGCCTTGTTTTGCGAAGCAGCGGCAAACTCGTCCTGCTCCTTGCGGGAGATGTCGTATTTCTTCGCGACGTTTTCAGCGGTGATGCCCATGTGGTACTGGTTGTAGACGTCCCACAGGCCGTCGACGATCATGGTGTCGGTCAGCTTGGCGTCGCCCATGCGGAAGCCGTCGCGCGAATTGTTCAGCACGTGCGGCGAGGCGCTCATGTTTTCCTGGCCGCCGGCAATCACGATCTGCGCGTCGCCGCACTTGATCGCCTGCGCCGCCAGTTGCACGGCTTTCAGGCCGCTGCCGCAGACCTTGCCGACCACGAAGGCCGGGACCATGTCGGGCAGGCCCGAGCGGATCACCGCCTGGCGCGCCGGGTTCTGGCCGACGCCGGCTGTCAGCACCTGGCCGAGGATGACTTCGCTGATGCTTTCCGGCTTGATGCCGGTCTTTGCCAGCAAGGCCTTGATGACTTGCGCGCCGAGATCCGAGGCGGCGATTTTCGACAAGGAACCGCCGAATTTACCGACCGCTGTTCTCTGTGCTGCAACAATGACGACGTCATCCATGTTTCACTCCTTTTGTTGAATTACCGAAGTCTTTCCGGGGGCGGACTGACTTGCTTGTTGAAATCCGGGACGTCCATCTTAGTCCATTTCAGGGGCGATGGCGATACGGTGGATTTTCGGTATGAACGTCGCAAATATTCAAATTTATTTATCTATGAAAAACGCCGCCGTCCTTGCGGAACAGCGGCGTTTTTCGATGCCGGGACTACCTTCCGGCAAGTATGGCCATGCTTATTTGCTGCCTGCCTTGAGCGCCGCAATTGCCTTCGCGACACCTGCGCCATAGGCCGGATCGGCCTTGGCGCAATTGTCGATATGGCGTTGCACGACCGGTTCCGAGGCGCCGTTGATGGCGCGGGCGGTGTTCTCGAACAGGACCTGCTGCTGGGCCGGCGTCATCAGCTGGAACAAGGCGCGCGGCTGCGAGTAGTAATCCTCGTCGACGCGATGGTTCCAGTGATCGGCCGCGCCTTCCAGCGCCAGCGGCGGCTCGCGGAAGTCGGGCTGCTCCTGCCATTGGCCGTAGCTGTTCGGCTCGTAGCCGAGGGTCGCGCCATGGTTGCCGTCAACGCGCATGGCGCCGTCGCGATGCGAAGTATGGACCGGGCAGCGCGCCGCATTGACCGGGATCTGATAATGGTTCACGCCGAGACGATAGCGGTGCGCATCGCCGTACGAGAACAGACGGCCTTGCAGCATCCGGTCCGGCGAGAAGCCCACGCCAGGCACTACGTTGGCCGGCGAGAAAGCGGCCTGTTCGACTTCGGCAAAGTAGTTCTCCGGATTGCGGTTGAGCTCCAGCACGCCGACTTCAATTTCAGGATAGTCCTTGTGCGGCCACACCTTGGTCAGGTCGAACGGGTTGAGGTGATAAGAACCGGCTTCCTTCTCGGGCATGATTTGCACGAACAGCTTCCAGCGCGGAAAGTCCTTGTTCTCGATCGCATCGAACAAATCGCGCTGCGAGCTTTCGCGATCGCGGCCGACCAGATCGGTGGCTTCGGCGTCGGTCAGGTTCTGGATGCCTTGCTGGGTCTTGAAGGCGAACTTGACCCAGAAACGTTCGTTGGCGGCATTGATGAAGCTGAAGGTATGGCTGCCGAAACCGTGCATGTGGCGATACGAGCGCGGCAGGCCGCGGTCGCTCATGACAATGGTGATCTGGTGCAGCGCTTCGGGCAGCAGGGTCCAGTAATCCCAGTTGTTGTTGGCGCTGCGCAGGTTGGTCTTGGGATCGCGCTTGACGGCGCGGTTCAGGTCGGGGAATTTGTGCGGGTCGCGCATGAAGAACACCGGCGTGTTGTTGCCGACCAGGTCCCAGTTGCCTTGTTCGGTATAGAACTTGATGGCGAAACCGCGGATGTCGCGCTCGGCATCGGCCGCGCCGCGCTCGCCGGCCACGGTCGAGAAGCGCAGGAACAGGTCGGTTTTCTTGCCGACTTCGGAGAAGATCTTTGCCTTGGTGTATTTGGTGATGTCATGCGTCACGGTGAACGTGCCGTAGGCGGCCGAACCCTTGGCGTGCATGCGACGCTCGGGGATGACTTCACGGTCGAAATGGGCCAGCTTTTCGAGGAACCAGACGTCTTGCAGCAACGCAGGACCGCGCGGACCTGCAGTTTGGATGTTGTTGTTGTCGGCGACCGGGGCGCCGGCCGAGGTGGTTAATTTATTGCTCATGTCACATCCCTTTAAAAAACCTAGGTTAGAAAACCCGCATCTGTCCCTGCGTGATGGCGGTGCTGCATGAACTTTAATTAAATTTATTGAAAATTAGAAATTGATTGTCTTTATTGATGGGATAGGAATTCCGTTCATGCCGGGAACGTCGCGCATTGAGCCGCATGTGCCGACAAAAGGGAAAGTGCATTATGACCCAGCCTTGTGCAAAGGCAATGACATGCAGCAGGAAGAGCTAAGCGTCCTGTCCCAGTGTGATGATGCGGATGATGCCGCGATACATCAGGAAGGCCGTGCCGTACCAGAGGCGCTTGTACCAGGGCGAATGCAGGAAGTCCTGCAACTGCACCAGCCGGCCCTCGCTCACCCCGATTTCGATCTCGGTGCGCAGGGTGGCGGCGAACGCGACGTCGCTGACGACGACGTTGGCTTCCTGATTCACGAACAGGCTGAGGCCGTCGTAGTTGCTGGAGCCGACCGTGGCCCACTCGTCGTCGATCACGGCGACCTTGGCATGCAGCTGGGTCTTGGTGTATTCGACGATGCGCACGCCGGCCTTGAGCAGTTTCGGATAGAAGGAATGCGCCACCGCATCCTGCAGGTAAAACTGCCCGACGCCCAGCAGCAGCGTCACGCGCACACCGCGCAGGGCGGCTTCTTCCAGCGCGCGGCGCAGCTTGCGGCCGGGCGCGAAATACGGATTGGTCAGGAACGCCGTCTCGCGCGCGCGGCCCAGCGCCTGCAGGTAAGCGCGCTGGATGGTGCGGCGATTGCGCAGGTTGTCGCGCACCACCAGTCCGGCCAGCGCCTGGCCCGGCTCGGTGTCGTGCCGGATGTAGCGTCCCATCTTGAAACGATCCCAGCGCGCGCGCAGCTTCATCTTGCCGATGCGTATCCACTGGTCCAGCATTTCCCGATGGATCGCCTCCACCAGCGGGCCGCTGATGCGCACCGCAAAATCCCAGCGCGGCGCCGGCAAAGGCACGCGGCGCGCATCGTCGGAAAAGAAATCGTCGTTGATGTTGAGGCCGCCCGCGAACGCACACTTGCGATCGACCACGCACAGCTTGCGATGGCTGCGCGCCACGCCGCGCCGGAACCAGGGATTGAACGAACGATGCTGGACGCCGGCGGCGGTGAACGTGGCCTTGAGCTGCTTGCTTTCAACCCGGCCGGTACCGATCCAATCGGTGATGACGCTGACCACGACGCCGCGTTGCGCCGCGCGGACCAAGGCATCGCGCACCAGGATGCCGGTGTCGTCGATGCTGAAAATATAGGTTTCGAGATAGATCTCGACGCGTGCTTCGTCGATGGCGGCGATCAGCGCCGGGAAGAATTCCGCACCACAACGCAGTAGCTCGACATGGTTGTCGCCGCTATAACTGATTACGCGCATGGCATATCCGCACGATGCGCGCGATGCGCGCGATGGCGAAAATCGAGAAGGGAAGCAGTCAAGTGGTGGCTGACGGAAGTTGAACTGTCGTCATTTTAAGCGCAAGGTGCTGACAATGGGAGCGTGATCCGACAGGTTGGCCCACAGCCCGCCCCGCATGACTTCCGCCGATTCGACTTCGAAACCGCGCAGATAAATACGATCCAGCCGCAGCATCGGCATCGAGGCCGGGAAGGTACGCGCCGGCTGAATCACCGGCCGCATGCCGCCGAGCTTGCGCAGGTAGCCCATGAGGCCGTGCGCGGAGCCGTGCTGTTCGAACACCTCGCTCACGCCAAGACGGATGCGCAGGAATTCGCTGAGCTTGTTGCCCCAGTCGTTGAAGTCGCCGGCGATGATGATCGGCGCATCCGGCGGCGACGAAGCGCGCACCGCTTCGATCAGCGCGGCGGTCTGACGGCGGCGACCGCCCGCGAACAGGCCAAGGTGGATCACGTAGCAATGCACCGGTACACCCTCGATCTCGACCACGCAATGCAGGATGCCGCGCGATTCGTAGGCATGATCGGACACGTCCTGGTTACGCGCCGAGGCGATCGAGAAGCGCGACAGCAAGGCATTGCCGTGATGGCCGTGGTCGTACACCGCGTTCACGCCATACGCTGCATGATGCGATTCGCCCGCGAGGTATTCATGCTGGGCCTGCTGCGGCCAGAGCGCCGCGTGGCGCAGCGCGATGCGGTCGTGGCGCCCCTGTACTTCCTGCAGGAACACCAGGTCGGCGTCAAGTTGCGCCAGCGCCTGCTTGAGCGCATGGATCCGTGGGCGTCCGCTGAACGAGGTGACGCCCTTGTGGATGTTGTAAGTGGCTATGCGTAACTTCATACGATCGGCAAAACCTCTTGGTTATTTCAATTGAACTGCGTCAAATGTAACTGTGTGCAAATTGACCTGCAGCCATCCATCGCGGAGGTGCGCGCCGAGAACTTAAATGTATCGCGGCAGCTGCAGGATCGCTTCCGCATTCGACGGCGAAAAACATTGGTCGGCCGCGGCACGATACGGCAGCCACTGATAGCGCGTATGCTCGCGCGGCGCCAGCGTCACCGGAATCCCTTGCGGCACCAGCAGCCCGAACACATGCTCGATATTGCGCGTCACGCCGGGCGCGTAGCGATGGCGCCAGACCGGATAGATTTCATAATCGTTCGACAACTTCCAATCGCTCAGATGATCGCACGGAACACGATTGGCGACTGTCGGCGAAACACTGATTTCGTCGCTAATCACAATCCCGGTCTCTTCGCCGACTTCGCGTCGCGCAGTCAGCATCAGGGGCTCGTCCGGCGTGTCCTTGGAGCCGGTGACCGATTGCCAGTAGCCGGCCTTGTCGGTGCGTTCGATCAGCAGCACGTCGAGCGCTGCGGTGTAGATGACGACAAGGACGGACTCGGGGATTTTAAAGGGACGGTTCATTTCTCTTGAGCATGTAACAAGTTGCCAACACCCATTGTATCCGTATCCCCTGCCGCGCGATCAGCCGGCCACGGCAACGGCGCTCTCCTCGACCAGCCAGTTGCGGAAACTGCGCGCCGCCGCGTGTTCGATGCGGTCGCGCGGCCACACCGCATAGTAGCCGCCGCCAAGGCTGGCGCTGGCTTCGCAGGCGCGCACCAGCAAACCCTCGCGCATGCAGGCGTCGATCATGTGGCGCCAGGCCAGCACGATGCCATGGCCTTCCATCGCCAGCTGCAGCAGGATGGGATATTGATTGGACAGGATCTGGTGCTCGATGCGGGCCTCGCCGAGATCGTTCTGCGCCATCCAGTTTTGCCAGGACATCCACTGGCGTTGGCCGTCTTCCTGCATCAGCAGGGTTTCCTGCAGCAAGTCGCGCGGCTCCAGCGTGCGGCCTGCGAGATAGGCCGGCGAACACACCGGGAACACTTCTTCGTCATACAGCCGGCGCGCCGCCAGGCCGGACGGCGGACCGTCGCGCAGGAAGTAGATGGCCATGTCGAAATCGGTTTCCGACAAGGCCGCGAGGCTGTCGTTGACGATCAGGCGCAGATGGCATTCCGGCTGCAGCGCGCGGAACCGCGCCAACCGCGGCGTCAGCCACAGCACCGCGACGCCGGAGGAACAGGCCACCGTGAGTTCGCTGTGCCCCTTGCGCTTCATGATGTCTTCGGTGACTTCGGCGCAACCGACCAGCAGGCGCTGCACCTCTTCGGCGTAGCGTTGCCCGCTGACGGTCAGGCGCAAAGCGCGCGGCTCACGGATGAACAGCTTCTTGCCGAGAAAACGCTCCAGCTGCGCAATCTGGCGACTGATGGCGCTTTGCGTCAGGTGAAGTTCCGCCGCAGCGCGCGTGAAGCTGCTATGCCGCATGGCAGCTTCAAACGCGATCAGCGACGGTAGAGGAGGAAGTGGAGAAATACGCATGATGGCAGCCCGTGTTGAACAACTCAGAGCCCCATCATAGAGCGAAAAACATGCCCGCCCGGATTCAACGCGGGCTGTACGTGCTGCGCGCGTTGTAGGTGTTGCACGTGTTGCGATGCACGTAACCTCCCTGCATTACCAGCGACAGATGCTCGCCCTGCCCGGCCAGCAAATGGATATCGTCCAGCGGATTACCGTCGACCACGATCAGGTCGGCGCGCGCGCCGGCGCGCACGGCGCCGAGTTCGCCGTCGCGTTGCAGGATCGCGGCGGCAATCGAGGTCGCCGAGCGGATCGCTTCCAGGTTGCCGAGTATCTCGGCGCGGATGACGAATTCCTGCGACTGGTCCTGATGCATCTCGCCCAGCAGGTCGGAGCCGAAACCCATCTGGACGCCGTGTTCGGCATAAATCTTCAGCGAATCGCGGCCGGCCTGGCGCACCGATTCGATCTTGGCCACCGAGTCGGCCGGCAAGCCGAGACGCGCACCGTCGCGCGCCAGCGAGTCGTAAGTCACCAGCGTCGGCACCACGAAGGCGCCGTGCTCGCGCATCACGCGCGCCGCGTCGGCATCGACCAGGTTGCCGTGCTCGATGGTGCGCACGCCGCAGCGTACCGCGCGCGAAATCGCCCGGCCGGTGTAGGCATGCGCCATGACGTAGGTCTGCGCGGCCTCGGCTTCGGCCACGATGGCGCGGATTTCATCTTCGCTGTATTGCGTGTTGCCGATCGGATCGGTCGGCGAGGCGACGCCCCCGGACGCCATGATCTTGATCTGCGTCGCGCCCTTCTGGATTTCTTCACGGGCAGCAAGTCGCACCGCGTCAACGCCGTCGGCCACGCGGGCAATCGCGCCGGCGCGGAAGGCGCAGGAGCACGGCTCCAGCACATCCGAACGCGGACGGAAATCGCCATGCCCGCCGGTCTGCGACAAGGCCTTGCCGGACGGGAAAATGTGCGGTCCCGGCACCAGCCCGATGGCGATGGCTTGCGCCAGTCCCCAGTCGGCGCCGCCGGCATCGCGCACGGTCGTGAAGCCCCGGTTGAGCATGGCTTCGACAATCGGCAAGGCGCGGATCGACGTCAGCGAGCCCGGCTGCAAGGCATTCGCGCCCAGGTTCGCCAGCGAGGCCAGCACATGCACGTGGCAGTCGATCAGTCCCGGCATCACGGTCTTGCCGGTCACGTCGATGCGCTGCATATCGGAGGCGTTCGGCGCATCGATAGGCGTCGCAGAGACGTCGATGATGCGGTCGTTTTCAATCAGGACGTCATGGCGGAGCAGCAGGCTGCCGTGCGCCGGATCGAGGACGTTGCCGCCCTGCAGGAGAATCTTGGTCATGGAAAAATCAAATCTGAAAAGTGAAAGCTGAAACTGAAGCTGAAACTAAAGCTGATCCTAAGCGCGTTGCAAATACGCAGGCTCACGCACGAAGCGCGTGCCCACCAGGCTGATGGCGGCCGCGATCATCACGTAGAACGCCGGCGCCATGGTGCTGCCGGTGGCGGCGATCAGGCCGGTGATGATGAAGGAAGCAAAGCCGCCGAAAATCGTCACCGCCAGGTTGTAGGCCACCGACAGACCGGTCGACAGCACCTTGGCCGGGAACAACTCGGAGAATGCCGCCAGGATCGGACCGGTGTACGTCGCGATCAGGATGCCGAACACCAGTTGGAAAACCAGCAGCGAGCCAAGGCCGGGCGCATGGTTGATGTAGGCGAACATCGGATACGCCAGCAGCAGGATCAGCAGCGCTGCACCCGACAGCAGGCCGCGACGGCCGTAGCGATCGGCGATGCGGCCGACCACCGGCGCGAACACCATGATGCACAGACCGCCCACCATGCCGGCGATGAAACCGGTCGATTGCGGCAGCTTCAACACCTTGATCGAATAAGTCGGCATGTAGAACAGCAACACGTAGGTACAGACCGTCCACAGGATGACCATCGAGAAACTCGCCGTGGTTTCGCGCGGATAGTTGCGGATGATTTCCTTGAGCGGCGAATCGGTCTTGTCCTTGGCTTCGAGGAAGGCCGGCGTTTCATCGAGGTGATGGCGGATGTAGTAGCCGACCGGGCCGATGATGATGCCCAGCAGGAACGGCAGGCGCCAGCCCCAGCTCGCCAGCGCTTCCGGGCTCAGGCTGCTGGTGACATAGCTGCCGACAGCGGCGCCCAGCAGCACGGCCACGCCGATGCTGGCCTGGATCCAGCTGGAATAAAAAGCGCGCTCCCTGACCGGCGCATATTCAGTCAGGAAAGCAGTGGCGCTGCCCATTTCGCCGCCGGCCGAGAAGCCCTGCAGCAGGCGCGCCACCACGATGATCAGCGGTGCGAACAGGCCGATCTGTTCATATGTCGGCGCGATGCCGATCAGCGTCGTGCCGGCCGCCATCAGCAGGATGGTCAGCGACAGCGCCGCCTTGCGGCCGACGCGGTCGGCATAGATGCCGAGCAAAATGCCGCCGACCGGCCGCATGAAAAAACCGACGCCGAAAGTCGCGACCGCCAGCAGCAAGGAAGTCAGTTCGTTACCGGTCGGGAAGAACAGCTTGGCGATGATGACGGCGAAAAAACTGTAGACGGTGAAGTCGAACCATTCAAGTCCATTGCCGATGACGGTGGCGATGATGGCGCGTCGACGCTGGTCCTTGCTGACGACAACCGGCGGTGCAGCATAGGCTGTATTGGCTTGCATGGTCTCTCCCCTGATGGATATGCATGGATATGCATGGATATGCATCCGATAATAGGACCAGCAAGAAGCAAGCCGGAAATGATATCTGCGCATGTCGCCATGCTTGCAGCGCATGCATGCGGAAAATATTTATAACAAATCATCCACTGCGGCGAGGCATGAGAAGAAACGGAATGTCCATGAAAAAAGGCGCAATGCATTGCTGCACGCGCCTTCTTTCGACTTGCCCTTCCGCGCGGATCAGGCGCGGACGGCAGGACTATATTGCTTGCTACGCTTACGCCTTGATTGCCGGCTCCGCATTGCGCAGACGGATGTGCAGTTCGCGCAGTTGCTTCTCGTCGACCGCCGACGGCGCTTGCGTCAACAGATCTTGCGCGCGCTGGGTCTTCGGGAAAGCGATGACGTCGCGAATCGACTCGGCGCCGGCCATCATGGTCACCAGACGATCCAGGCCGAAGGCGATGCCGCCGTGCGGAGGCGCGCCGTATTGCAGCGCATCCAGCAGGAAGCCGAACTTCAGGCGTGCTTCTTCGTCGTTGATCTTCAGCGCGCGGAACACCTTGCTCTGCACTTCGGCGCGGTGGATACGGACCGAACCGCCGCCCATTTCCCAACCGTTCAGCACCAGGTCATAGGCCTTGGCGATGGCGGCTGCCGGGTTGGTCGAGATGAAATCTTCGTGACCATCCTTGGGCGAGGTGAACGGGTGATGCAGGGCGACCCAGCGCTGGTTGTCTTCGTCGTATTCGAACATCGGGAAGTCGACCACCCACAGCGGACGCCAGGCGTCGTCGAGCAGGCCGTTCTTCTTGCCGAAATCGCTGTGGCCGATCTTCACGCGCAGCGCGCCGATGGCGTCGTTGACGACCTTGGTCTTGTCGGCGCCGAAGAAAATCAGGTCGCCGTCTTGCGCGCCGGTCTTCTCGACGATGGCGGCCAGTGCGGCGTCATGCAGGTTCTTGACGATCGGCGATTGCAGGCCGTCGCGACCCTTGGCCTTTTCATTGACCTTGATGTAGGCCAGGCCCTTGGCGCCGTAGATGGCGACGAACTGGGTATAGGCGTCGATTTCCGAACGCGGCATTTCGGCGCCGCCCGGCACGCGCAGGCCGACCACGCGGCCGCCTTCGCTGTTGGCCGCACCGGCGAATACCTTGAACTCGACATCCTTCATGACGTCGGTCAGCTCGGTGAATTCCAGCTTGACGCGCATGTCCGGCTTGTCCGAACCGTACATGCCCATCGCGGTCGCGAAGTCCATGACCGGGAACGGATCCGGCAGGTCGATGTCGAGCACGTTCTTGAAGACCAGGCGGATCATGCCTTCGAACAGGTCGCGGATTTCCTGTTCATTCATGAACGAGGTTTCGCAGTCGATCTGGGTGAATTCAGGCTGGCGATCGGCGCGCAGGTCTTCGTCGCGGAAGCACTTGGTGATCTGGTAATAACGGTCGAAGTTGGCGACCATCAGCAGTTGCTTGAACAGCTGCGGCGATTGCGGCAGCGCGAAGAATTCGCCGGCGTTCACGCGCGAAGGCACCAGGTAATCGCGTGCGCCTTCCGGGGTCGACTTGGTCAGCATCGGCGTTTCGATGTCGATGAAGCCTTGCGCGTCGAGGAACTTGCGCACTTCCATCGCCACCTTGTAGCGCAGGCGCAGGTTGTTTTGCATTTGCGGACGGCGCAGGTCCAGCACGCGGTGCGTCAGGCGGGTGGTTTCCGACAGGTTGTCGTCGTCCAACTGGAACGGCGGCGTGACGGATGGGTTCAGCACTTCCAGTTCGTGCGCCAGCACTTCGATCTTGCCCGAGGTCAGGTTGGCGTTGCTGGTGCCGTCGGGACGGTTGCGCACGATGCCGGTGATGCGCAGGCAGAATTCGTTGCGCACGGCTTCGGCGTTCTTGAACACGTCGACGCGATCAGGATCGCAGACGACTTGCACCAGGCCTTCGCGGTCGCGCAGGTCGATGAAGATCACGCCGCCGTGGTCGCGACGACGATGCACCCAGCCGCACAGGCTGACGGTTTGGCCGAGCAGTGCCTCAGTGGTGAGGCCGCAGTATTGAGTTCGCATGGACATATTCAGGTTCCGTTATTCCGTTTTCAGTTTCGTTTGATTCAGTTTTTTTTGCTTCTGTGTTCGGTGCTGCTGGCAGGGCGAAGGCGGGGCAGAACAGCGCGGTCAACTCTTGCGGAGCGCTGAACGCCCCTTCAATTATGATTGGCCGCATCGGCGGCGACGTCGGTGATGATCTTCTTGTCGGCTTGCATTTCCGGCGCCACCACGCCCATCGAGACGATGTACTTGAGCGCTTCGTCCACGCTCATGTTCAGCTCGATGGTGTCGGCGCGCGGCACCATCAGGAAAAATCCCGAGGTCGGATTCGGCGTGGTCGGCACGTACAGGCTGACGTAGTCGCCCGCCAGGTGGTTCTTCACTTCACCGCCGGGAATGCCAGTCAGGAACGCGATGGTCCACGAGCCCTGGCGCGGATACTGCACCAGCACGGCCTTGCGGAAGGCGTTGCCGGACGACGAGAACAGCGTGTCGGATACTTGCTTGACGCTGGAATAGATCGACTTGACCACCGGAATGCGGGTCAGCAGGCCTTCCCACAGCGACACCACCTGGCGGCCGATGAAATTGCGCGTGGCCAGGCCGGTGATGAAAATGATCAGCAGCGTGAGGATGGTGCCCAGGCCGGGGATATGGAAGCCGACCAGCGCTTCCGGCCGCCAGCTTTCCGGCAGCAGCAGCAGCGACTGATCCATGGTGCCGATGATCAGGTTGAGCACCCACACCGTGATTGCCAGGGGGACCAGGATCAGCAGGCCGGTGATGAAGTATTTGCGCATGGGGTGGCTTTCCGCGGTGGCGCTCAGGAAGCGCTTGGGGTGCTGGGTGACTTGGAAGCAGCCGGGGCTGCAGCAGCTGGTGCGGCCGCTGGGGCAGCAGGTGCCGAAGCTGCAGCGGGAGCAGCGGCCGGGGCAGCTACGCCAGCATCGCCCGACGCCGGCGCTTCGCTGGCAGGCAGAGCGGTGCCGGTAGCGCCGGTGCTGTTGGCGACGCCGCTGCCATTGCCGCGGAAATCGGTTACATACCAGCCCGAGCCCTTGAGCTGGAAACCGGCGGCGGTCAGTTGTTTGCGAAAGCCATCCTTGCCGCAGGACGGACAGACGGTCAACGCGTCGTCAGACATCTTCTGCAACACATCTTTGGCAAAACCACACGCTTCGCAGCGATACGCGTAAATCGGCATGAATTACTCCGGCAAAAATCGTCCAAAACCCTGAATTATAAAGGTTTTTCAGCCTTTTTTACGAGTCTGCTGCGCGCAGGCGGCACAAGGCCGACGCCGAGCGCCGCGCCAAGCTGCCGGAGAACAACAAAAACCTTTCGATTATTTGCCGCAATCACTACAAACAATGATTTTTAACGCGATTGTTCCAATGCCTCAAGGAAACTATTGCACCACCAATGGACGTCGTACTTGCGTATCGTCGCCAGCAAGGCGGCGTGGCGCTCCTTGCGTTCCTGCAGCGGCATCTGCAGCGCATGCTGGATGGCCTGGGCGGTGCCGTGGGTGTCGTAGGGATTGACCAGCAAGGCTTCCTTCATCTGCTCGGCGGCGCCGGCGAAACGCGACAGCACCAGCACGCCCGGATCTTCTTCATCCTGCGCCGCGACGAATTCCTTGGCGACCAGGTTCATGCCGTCGCGCAGCGGCGTCACCAACGCCACCGCGCAGGCACGATACAAACCCGGCAGGCGTTTGCGGGCGACCGTGCGGTGCATGTAGCGGATCGGCATCCATTCGAAGTCGCCGAAATCGCCGTTGATGGAGCCGCACAGGCTTTCCAGTTCGCGCTGGATGTCCGCGTAGGCGTCGACATCTTCGCGGCTTGGCGAGGCCACCTGCAGCAGCGTGGCGCTATGACGGTTTTCCGGATATTGCTGCAGCAACTCGCGGAAGGCGCGGATGCGATGCGGCAGGCCTTTGGAGTAATCGAGCCGGTCGACGCCGATCAGCAGGCGCCGCCGCGAATATTCCTTGCGCGTGTTCTCGAAGGTCTCGCGCGCCTCGCGGGCACGGCCGAGGCGCTGGAAGTCGTCGACGTCAATCCCGATCGGGAAAGCCTTGGCCTGCACCGTGCTGTTGAAGGCGCGGAACTGGCTTACCCCGACGGTCTCGGCGGTGGCTTCGGCTTTGACGTAATTTGAGAAATGCTGCAAATCCGCTTCCGTCTGAAAACCCACCAGGTCATAGGCGAACAAGGCCCGCATGAGCCACTCATGCGAAGGAATCGCCGCCAGGATTTGCGGCGGCGGCAGCGGGATGTGCAGGAAGAAACCGACGCGGTTGCCGCAACCCATGGCGCGCAATTCGGCAGCCAGCGGAATCAGGTGGTAATCATGGATCCAGATCAGGTCGTCCGGCTTGAGCAGCGGCATCAGCTTGCGCGCGAACAGTTGATTCACGCGGCGATAGCCGCCCAGGTGACCCGATTCGAAATGCGCCAGGTCGAGGCGGTAATGGAACACGGGCCACAGCACGCCGTTGGCATAGCCGCGATAGTAGGCATCATGGTCTTCGGTGCACAGGTCGAGCTCGGCCAGCGTCACCGGACCGGCCTGGTTGATATGCAGCGCGCCCTCGCCGGGAGTGCCGTCTTCGACGACCTTGCCGCTCCAGCCGAACCACAGGCCGCCGGTGCGTTTGAGAGTTTCACCGAGCGCCACCGCCAGTCCCCCGGCCGCCGGCTTGCGCGGATCCGCGAGACGATTGGAAACTACGACGAGGCGGGACATGATGAAACTCCTTTATTCTTGTGTAGAAAAAAATAGATCGACGGCAACCGCGGAACCATCAAATTACCGTCTCCCACGATACCGACAACCTCATTGCGCAATTGATGATCCCGACCATCGAATAGGTTTGCGGGAAGTTGCCCCACATCTGGCCGGTGACAGGATGCGTGTCCTCCGACAGCAGGCCGACATGATTGCGCGCCGCCAGCATGGCTTCGAAAATCTCGCGCGCCTGTTCCTTGCGGCCGATGCGGGCAAGCGCGTCGATGCGCCAGAAAGTGCAGATGTTGAAGGCGGTTTCGGGCCGGCCGAAATCGTCGGGTGCTTCGTAGCGGCGCATGTAAGGGCCGTCGCACAGGTATTTTTCCAGCGTGTCGACGGTGGCGATGAAGCGCTTGTCGGTCGGCGCGATCAGGCCGACTTCGACCATCAGCAAGACGCTGGCGTCGAGGTCGCGGCCGCCGAAACTTTCGGCGTAGGTCTGGCGCTCTTCGTTCCAGGCTTCGGTCAGGATGCGCTTGCCGATCATTTCGGCGCGCTCGTGCCAGTAGCGTGCGCGTTCGTCGAGTTCGAGCCGCGACGCGATCTTGCCGAGGCGGTCGCAGGCGGCCCAGCTCATCAGCGCCGACGAGGTGTGAATGCGCGAACGCGTGCGCAACTCCCACATGCCGGCGTCGGGACGGTCGTACATTTCAAAGGCGCGTTCGCCGACGGCTTCCAGGTGCTTGAACTGTTCGGCGCCGGCGCGATGATGCAGGCGCGCATCATGGAAAGCCTGCGCCGCACCGAGGATGATGTTGCCGTAGACGTCGTGCTGGAAATGCTCGTAAGCCTGGTTGCCCACGCGCACCGGCGCATGATGGCGATAGCCAGGCAGGTGATCGAGGATCTGTTCCGGCAGCGCTTCTTCGAGGCCGATGCCGTACAGCGGCTGTACGTGGCCGCCGGCCGAACGCACCACCACGTTGGTGAGCCAGCGCAGGTAATCTTCCATGGTGCCGAGTTCGGAAATGCTGTTGAGCGCGCGCACCACGAAGAAGGCGTCGCGCAACCAGCAGTAACGGTAATCCCAGTTGCGCGCGCTGCCCGGCGCTTCCGGCACGCTGGTGGTCATCGCGGCGATGATGGCGCCGGTGTCTTCATACACCGACATCTTGAGCGTGATGGCGGCGCGAATCACGGCAGCCTGCCACTCGAGCGGCGTGGCCAGGCTGCGGCTCCAGTTGCGCCAGTAGGTGATGGTTTCCTGCTCGAAGCTGCGCGCGGTGTCGCCGATGCCGCCGGTCAGCGTTTCGTCGGGACCGAGCAGGAAGTTGAACGGCCGGCTGATCACGAAGGCAGTCTCGTCGAGCAGGTAGCTGATCGGCGCATCGGTGTTCAGGCGCAGCGTCATCTCGGATCCGACGTAGCGCACGTGATTGCTGCCGCGGGTAATCTCCGGCACTTCGCGGCCCCAGTCGAAACGCGGCCGCAACAGCACGCGCAGACGCGGCGCGCCGTTCAGCGGCAGCACGCGCCGCACCAGCGTCTGCGGCCGGAAGAAGCGGCCGCGGCTGGGGAAGCGCGGCGCAAAGTCGGTGATCTCGACGCCCTGCCCGAGCGTGTCGTAGAGGCGCGTTTTCAGCACGGCGGTGTTGGGCTCGTACCATTGCTCGCTGTGCGAAAAATTCTCCAGCTCAAAACTCCACAGGCTGCCGCTCTCGCCGGGATCGAGCAAGGCGTTGAACACCGGATCGCCGTCGAAGCGCGGCAGGCAGCACCACACCATGCGGCCGAGTTTGTCGATCAGCGCACTGTAGGAACAGTTGCCGATCACGCCGAGATCGAGGGAAGAAGTGGAAGGCCGGTCGCCGTCGTTGCTGACGCCGGTGGAGGTGTCGTTGCTGGGAGTATCGATGGATGACGTGCTCATGCTGCCTTTCCTCTCTTTACTTTTTTGTCGCCGGAGCGGTGATGTGGATGTTGGCGCTGGTGGCGTCGGTGGTGCCGCTTGCCAATGTACCTGTGCCGGTAAACCTGCCTATCTGCCTGAAAAATTGCGCTGACGTCAGCCGCGCGATGCAACCCGCAGCGCCTGCTCCAGCCATTGATGCAGGGCAGCCGGATTGTCCAGGCGCATCTGCGCCCGGCTCTCGCCTTCGCCGATCTTGACGCCAAGTCCGCCGCCGAGGGTCTGCACCCAGTTGAAGCCGGCTTCGTCGGTGACGTCGTCGCCGACGAACACCGGACGACGTCCGGCGAACGGCGCCTCACGCATGAATGCGGCGATGGCGTCGCCCTTGTCGGCCAGCGCCGCCTTGGCTTCGACCACCATCTTGCCGCGCAGGACAGTGAAACCCGGCGCGCGCGCGTCCACGTGCGAACCCACCTTGGAGACCGCGTAATTCATCGCTTCGATACAGGCCTGTTCCAGATGCGGCGCCTTGCGGTAATGCAGCGCCAGCGCCCCACGCTTGGGTTCCAGCAGCAGCCCGGGATGACGCGCGACGAACGACGCGAGCCGCTCCATCAATGGATCGGTGGCGGGAGCGGCAAGTTGCACCAGCCGACCCGAGGCATCGCGGCGCTCGAGGCCGTGCACGCCGGCGGCAGGCAGGCGCAGCGGCGCCAGGTAATGGTCGAGCTGCGCTACCGGCCGGCCGCTGACGACCGCCAGCGCACCGTTCGCGCGTGTTTGCACCTGCTGCAACATCTCGATCAGGTCCGGCGCCGGGACCACGCTTTCCGGCTCGGGAGCCAGATTCACCAGGGTGCCGTCGAAGTCGAGAAACAATGCATCAGCGGCAAAATCGTATTCATGAGTTTGCAGAGACATGCTCAATGAGGTCGATTTAATACTGATTAGTTCCAATTGGTTTTTCGACAACAATTTTTTGCGAGTACAAGAAAACGGCTTGGTTCAGCGGAAAAAAATGCGAGGCGAACGGTCGTGGCGACCGTTGCAAAACAGGAGGGGAACAGAACGAGGAAGGTAGCGCAGCGCCTGCGCGATCCGCAAAGAATGCGAATCGCGCAGGGAAGAAAATCAAGATGGAATCAGTCGGTGCTCAGTGCGCCCGCTGCTGGCGCCTGCGGAATCGGCGCCACCAGTTGCGGCAGCAGCGAACCGAACACCATGCCGCCCACGCTCATCAGCAAACCGGCCAGCTGCGGCGGCCACAGGCCTTCCGGCGCGACGTATTCGAGCGTGATCCAGGTCGTCAGGCCGAGGATCATGGCAGCCAGCGCGCCCTGACGGGTGGCACGCTTCCAGTACACGCCGAAGGCCAGCGGCACGAAGGCGGCGACCAGCGTCACCTTGTAGGCGTTTTCGACCATCTGGTAAATGCTCGACTGGCTGTTGAGCGCCAGCGAGGTCACCGCGATCGTGAACAGCAACACCACCACGCGCATCGAGAACAGGAATTCCTTGTCGCTCTTCCAGGGGCGGATTTCCTTGATGACGTTTTCGGTGAAGGTCACCGACGGCGCCAGCAGCGTCGCGCTGGCGCAGCTCTTGATCGCCGACAGCAGCGCGCCGAAGAACATCACCTGGGCGAACACCGGCATCTTCTCCATGATCAGGGTCGGCAACACCAACTGCGAGTCGGTCTCAAGCAGGCGCGCCACCATGGCCGGATCGATCAGCGTGGCCGAGTACGCCAGGAAGATCGGGATGAACACGAAGCCGAAATAGATCACGCCCCCGAGGATCGAGGCGTTGCGCGCGATCTTTTCGGTCCTGGACGACATCACCCGCTGGAACACGTCCTGCTGCGGGATCGAGCCCAGCATCATGGTGATCCACGCGGCAAAGAACCACATCACCTCCCGGAGCGAGGGCGAGGGCCAGAAATTGAATTTGCCGGCATCGGCCGCGTGCCGGATCACGACGCCGGCGCCGCCGACCATGCCGGAGACTTCCCAGCCGATATACAGCATGCCGACCACCACGATGATCATCTGCAGGAAATCGGTGATCGCCACCGCCCACATGCCGCCCATGAGCGTATAGATCAACACGCTGGCGGCGCCGATGATCATGCCCGCCTGCATCGTGATGTAGCCGCCCGAGACGACGTTGAAGACCAGCCCGAGCGCCTTGATCTGCGCCGCCACCCAGCCGAGGTAGGAAATCACGATGCAGATCGTCACCAGCATTTCAGCGGCGCGGCCGAAGCGTTTCTTGTAATAGTCGCCGATGGTCAGCAGGTTCATGCGGTACAGCGGCCGGGCGAAGAACACGCCCACCAGGATCAGGCACAGCGAAGAACCGAAGGGGTCGGCCACGATGCCGCCCAGGCCTTCCTTGAGGAAGGTCGAGGACACGCCCAGCACCGCTTCCGAGCCGAACCAGGTGGCAAACACCGTCGCCGTCACGACCGACATCGGCAAGGCCCGGCCGGCAATCGCGAAGTCCTTTCCGCTCTTGACGTACCTGCTTGCGTAAAGACCGATACCGACTGAAATCACCCAATAAAGTATGACGAACCAGATCAGGGCATTCATGCATGTTCCTTACGCAAAAGGGGCTCAAAAAGAGGCTGAAAAATGAACGGGACGACAGGCGAAAACGCGCATTATAGCGGCATTGGCGGGGGATTTTGCCGCCCTGACAGCAGCGTGTCAGCAAATTTCGCGCCACCGGCGGCCGGCGTTGAAAACGGCGATGTTGAATTCCGGCAAGCCGGCCGCCTGAGGCTGGGGATCAGCCCGGGACGGGAATGACGCCGCGCGGGAATTCCTGCACGGCCGTCGGCCTGCCGTCGCGGTCAACCCAGCGATAGTCCGTCGGCGCGACTTGTCCCTTGCGCAGCGGATTGCGCGTGCAATGGCGGGCGTAAGCGGGATCGACGAAGCGGTAAGGAAGGTGTTCGTCGCGGCCGGTCGGGATGCCCAGCCGCGTGGTTTCGATCAGCGTCGGCGGCGCTTCGCCGACGTCGTCGACAAAAAACACGGCGGGATCGAACGTGCCGGCATCCCAGTCGGGCACGCGCAAAGCCAGCGATTTGCATAGCAAGGTCTGGCCTGCGCAGAGACGGCTCAGGGGGCGTACGCCGCCTTGCGCGTCGGGATTTTCCGCCTGCATCACCGCCAGAGCTGCGGGACCGGCGATCGGGTCGATCCAGGGATAGCCCGATTTGATCAGGACCGCATTGCCCGGACCGGCAGCGCTGAAATTGAGCGAATCGCCGCCGCGCGCGTAATACATGTAGATGGTGCCGCCGTCCATGAACAGGGCGCGGCGCTTGTGGGTGTAGCCCAGCGAGGCATGGCTGCCGCGCTCGTCGAGACAATAGGCCTCGGTCTCAATGATGCGGGCGGACAGCCACTGGCCTTTCCAGCGGCGCCGCAAGACCTTGCCGATCAGGGCGCGCGCCAGGGCGGGGCTGTCCTGATCGAAGAACGCGTTGTCCAGCATCGCAAACCGGGCCGCGTCAGTTGCAGTCATACGGCTCATGCGCTTGCCCGGCAATGCCGATATCAGCCGGCGATGGATTCCAGCGCGAACAGATCGGCTGGGTTTTCGCGCTTGCGGATCAGATGCGCCTGGTCGCCGTCCACCAATACTTCGGCGGCGCGGCCGCGCGTGTTGTAGTTGGAAGCCATGGTCATGCCGTAGGCGCCGGCCGACATCAACGCCAGCAAGTCGCCCGGCGCGATCGCCAGTTCGCGGCTGCGCGCCAGCCAGTCGCCGGATTCGCACACCGGACCGACGACGTCATAGGTCCTGGCGGCGTCCTTGCGCTGTTGCACCACTTGCACACCATGCCAGGCTTCGTACAGGGCCGGACGCATCAGGTCGTTCATGGCGGCGTCAACCACCGCGAAATTCTTGCTCTCGCCGTGCTTCAGGTATTGCACTTCGGTCACCAGCACGCCGGCGTTGCCGACGATGGAGCGACCCGGTTCGAACATGACCTTGATCGCGCGGCCGGCGTATTTTTCCTTGCGCCAGGCATCGATGCGGGTGAACAGGCGGCCCAGGTAGTCGCCGACCGGAACCGGTTGTTCGTCGTCGTAAGTGATGCCGATGCCGCCACCGATGTCGAGGTGATGGATGGCGATGCCTTCGGCTTCGAGCTGGTCGATCAGTTCGATCACCTTGTCGAGCGCTTCCAGCAGCGGCGCGTCGTCGAGCAGCTGCGAACCGATGTGGCAGTCGATGCCGACCACTTCAATGTTCGGCAGCGCGGCGGCGTCGCGATAGCAGGCCAGCGCGTCTTCGTAGGCGACGCCGAACTTGTTTTCCTTGAGACCGGTGGAGATGTAAGGATGGGTCTTGGCGTCGACGTTCGGATTGACGCGCAGCGAAATGCGCGCGCGCTTGCCGGCTTCGCCCGCGACTTCGTTGAGGCGATGCACTTCGGGAATCGATTCGACGTTGAAGCACAGGATGTCGTGTTGCAGCGCCAGGCGCATCTCATCGCGGCCCTTGCCCACGCCCGAGAAGATCACCTTGCGCGGATCGCCGCCGGCGGCAATCACGCGCAGCAATTCGCCGCCCGAGACGATGTCGAAGCCGGAGCCGAGCTTGCCCAGCACATTGAGCACGGCAAGATTCGAGTTGGACTTGACCGAATAGCAGACCAGCGCGCCGCCGTTGTCCGCATTTTCAGTGCGACCGGCTTTCTTGCAGGCATCGGCATAGGCCGAGAAGTTGGCGGTCAGCGCTGCCTTGGAATAGACGTACAGCGGCGAACCGAATTGCTTGGCCAGTGCATTCAGGGGCAGGTTTTCGGCATGCAGCACGCCGTCGCGGTAAGAAAAATGGGACATGAGAGTTGAGAACTGCGTGAGAACTGCGTAAAAAATTGAGCGCTGCGCAAAAACCGGGAGAAATACAGCGAGAAATTATTTGGCGCTGCCGGCGGGCGCCGAAGCCGGCGCAGGCAAGGAGATCGCCGGCACACCGGCGTCATCGGGCACGTCCGGTTTGCTCATATTGTCCGCAGGCGCGGTGCGTACGCGCTCCGCCGGAGGCTTGCCGATGTAGAGCGGGCCCTTCTGGCCGCAACCGGTCAACAGCAGAGCCAACATGGCGGCGCCAAGCAGCGGACGGGCAGGAGAAAAATGAAATGGAGACTTCACGATAGAATCACGGGTTTACATCAATGTCTCGGAGTGTAGCATGACAGAATCAGAATTCCTGGCCCTCGCGGATTCCGCGCTGAACGCGATCGAAGCCGCACTGGAGCAGGCTACCGACGACACCGACCTCGACGTCGAATGCAGTCGCAGCGGCAATGTCCTCGAAATCGAATGCATCGATAACGGCTCCAAAATCATCGTCAACAGTCAGGCGCCGATGCAGGAGCTGTGGCTGGCCTCCAAATCGGGCGGCTATCACTTCAAATACGACGGCAAACAATGGCTGAGCGCGCGCGACGGCGCCGAGCTGTACGCCACGCTGTCGGCGTCGGTCACCGAACAGGCCGGCGTGGCCGTGACGCTGAGCGCACCCTGAGCCGGAAGCAAGTTCATCAACCGGCGCTGACCTGCTTGATGGCGCGCTCCCAGGTTTGTATTTTTGTCTGCGCTTCGTCGCGGCTCATGGTCGGCAGGAAGGTGCGTTCCATGCGCCAATGTTCCGACAACTCAGCCATGTCGCGATAGACCCCGGTCGCAAGACCGGCAAGACTGGCGGCGCCCAGCGCTGTGGTTTCCGTGACCTGCGGACGGATCACCGGGATGCCGAGCAAGTCGGCCTGGAATTGCAGCAGCAGGTTATTGGCCGACGCGCCGCCGTCAACGCGCAATTCGGTGATCGGCGACACGGCGTCGCGCACCATTGCCGTCAGCAAGGCGGTGCTCTGGAAGGCGATCGATTCCAGCGCGGCGCGCGCAATGTGCGCCACCGTGCTGCCGCGGCTGAGACCGACGATCGCGCCCTTGGCCGAGGGATTCCAGTACGGCGCGCCGAGCCCGGTAAACGACGGCACGAACACCACCCCGCCGGAGTCCGGCGCCGAGGCCGCCAGTTCTTCCACATCCGTCGAATTCTTGATTGCCTTGAGGCCGTCGCGCAGCCACTGCACCACTGCGCCGCCGATGAACACGCTGCCTTCAAGCGCGTACTGCTTGCGCTCGCCGACCTGGCAGGCTGCGGTGCTGATGAGGCCGTTGTGCGACTGCGCGCACTGGTCGCCGGTATGCAGCAGCATGAAGCAACCGGTGCCGTAAGTATTCTTGGCCATGCCGGGCTGGAAGCAGGCCTGGCCGAACAGGGCTGACTGCTGGTCGCCGGCGATGCCGCCGATCACTACCGCCGCCCCCAGATGCCCGGCGTCGGTGTGACCGTAGAGATGCGCCGAGGGATGCACCTCCGGCAACATCGAACGCGGCACGTCCAGCCATTCCAGCAATTCATCATCCCAGTTGCCGGTATGAATATTCCACAGCATGGTGCGCGAGGCGTTGGACACATCGGTCACGTGCAGGCGGCCGCCGGTCAGGTTCCAGATCAGCCAGGCGTCGACGGTGCCGAAGGCCAGCTCGCCGCGCCGTGCACGCTCGCGCAGGCCCGGCACGCTGTCGAGTATCCAGTGCAGCTTGGTGCCGGAAAAATACGGATCGAGCACCAATCCGGTCTTGGCCTGGATGGCGTCCGTCAGGCCGCGCTCGCGCAATTCGGCGCAGATGGCTTCGGTGCGGCGGTCTTGCCAGACGATGGCGTTGTGCACCGGCTTGCCGGTGGCGCGGTCCCACACCACGGTGGTCTCGCGCTGATTGGTGATGCCGAGTCCTGCCAGGTCGGCGGCCTTGATGCCGGCTTGCGCCAGCACCTGGCGACAAGTCTGCAACTGGCTGTTCCAAAGATCCATGGGATCGTGTTCAACCCAGCCGGGCTGCGGAAATATCTGGCGAAACTCTTGCTGCGCGGTGGCGACGATGGCGCCGGTTTCGTCGAAGATGATGCTGCGTGAGCTGGAGGTGCCCTGGTCGAGAGCGAGCAGATATGCCATGACATTTGCCTTACAAATCACTGTGAAATCACAGCGTAACAACGATTGCGCCGTGCTGGAAGGAAAAACGTCATCCCGGCAACTGCCGGAATGACGCCGTGGCGCTACTTGAAGTTGCGGCTTCCTGCAGAAGCATAGCGAGCGGTCCTAGCTCTGGAGGAGAAGCGCAGCCGTACGTGAGTACGGTGAGCATCGCAGTCCGGAGATCGGATCGCGCAGTAGCTTGTGCGGGAATGCCTAGCGAACTTTGCCGTCCTTCCATGCTTGCAGCAGTTTGTCGTAAGGGATGGTTTCCCCCTTTGGTTTTTCGTTGGCCAGCTTGGTCCATGGGGCGCCCTTGTCGGACATCCAGCTCGCAGGATCCTTCTTGTCGTTGAGCTTGGGCGCGCAGTTCTTCATGCCGGCGCGCTGCAGGCGGGCCATGATGCCGTCCATCTCTTCGGCCAGGTTATCCATCGCGCCTTGCGGCGTCTTTTCGCCGGAAATCGCGGTGGAGATATTCTTCCACCACAGCTGCGCCATCTTCGGATAGTCGGGCACGTTGTTGCCGGTCGGGGTCCATGCCACGCGCGCCGGGCTGCGGTAGAACTCGATCAGGCCGCCGTACTTCGCCGCGTTCTTGGTGAAGTATTCCGAACGGATATCGGAATCGCGGATGAAGGTCAGGCCGACGATCGATTTCTTCAGCGACACGGTCTTGGACGTCACGAACTGGCCGTACAGCCAGGCGGCGGCCATCTGGTCAGGCGGCGTGCTCTTGAGGAAGGTCCAGGAACCGACGTCCTGGTAACCGTTCTGCATGCCTTCTTTCCAGTACGGGCCATGCGGGCCGGGGGCCATGCGCCACTTCGGCGAGCCGTCGGTATTGACCACCGGCAGGCCTTGCTTGGTCATGCCCGCAGTGAAGGCGCTGTACCAGAACACCTGCTGCGCGATATGGCCTTGCGCCGGCACCGGACCGGCTTCGGAGAAGGTCATGCCGAGCGCTTCCGGCGGTGCATATTTCTTCATCCAGTCGAGGTACTTGGTCAGCGCATACACTGCCGCCGGCGAATTGGTGGCGCCGCCGCGCGACATTGACGCGCCGACCGGCGTGCACTTGTCGGCCGCTACGCGGATGCCCCATTCATCGACCGGCAAGCCGTTCGGCAGGCCCTTGTCGGCGGCGCCGGCCATCGACAGCCAGGCATCCGTGAAACGCCAGCCCAGCGACGGATCCTTCTTGCCGTAGTCCATGTGGCCGAAGATCTTCTTGCCGTCCAGTTCCTTGACGTCGTTGGTGAAGAAGGCAGCGATGTCTTCGTAGGCCGACCAGTTTTGCGGCACGCCCAGTTCATAGCCGTACTTGGCCTTGAACTTGTCCTGCAAATCCTTGCGCGCGAACCAGTCGGCGCGGAACCAGTACAGGTTGGCGAACTGCTGGTCGGGCAGCTGGTACAGCTTGCCGTCCGGCGCGGTCGTGAAGCTGGTGCCGATGAAATCCTTCAGGTCGAGGCCGGGATTGGTGTATTCCTTGCCGGGACCGGCCATGTAGTCGGACAGCACCACGGTCTGGCCGTTGCGGTAGTGGGTGCCGATCAGGTCGGAGTCGTTGACCCAGCCGTCGTAGATCGACTTGCCCGATTGCAGCGAGGTCTGCATCTTTTCGACCACGTCGCCTTCCTGGATCACGTCGTGCTTGACCTTGATGCCGGTGATTTCCTCGAAGGCCTTGGCCAAGGTCTTCGATTCATAGGCGTGGGTGTCGAGGGTTTCCGACACCACGTGGATTTCCTTGACGCCCTTGGCTTTCAGTTTGGCGGCGGCATCGATGAACCATTGCATTTCGCTCAGCTGCTGCGTGCGCGACAGCGTGCTCGGCTTGAATTCGCTGTCGATCCATTTCTCGGCCGACTTGGTGTCGGCCCAGACATTGCCTGCCACTGCAATCGCAGCGGCCAGCACGGTAAGTTTGAATTTTTGCATCACGTCTCCTCGTCACCTTCCCAAAGATGGTCGCGCCGGAGAGGGAAGGACATTCCCCGAACGCGTCATTTCATTCCAGGTTTTTTTATTCTGAGCAAACCGGAAATTGAATCCTGATCACACGCAAGGTCAGCCCTTGCGCATGACGATAAACAAGGCCGCCAAACCGAGCACGGCGGCGTACCACTGGTCCAGGTCGGTCACCGCGACCCAGGCCAGATTGATGTAGGCAGCACTCAGCAGGCCGATGAACAAACGGTCGCCGCGGGTGGTTCGCAACGGCAGGAAACCCTTGCGCTCCACCGTCGGCGAACGGATTTCCCAGATCGTCATGCCGACCAGCATGAGCGCGATGCAGATGAAAAAGACGGCGATCGGCGGCGTCCACGACATCCATGAAAAAGCAGCCATCGTCACACCCTCCCCATCGCGAAGCCCTTGGCGATATGGTTGCGAACGAACCAGATCACCAGCGCTCCCGGAATGATCGTCAGCACCCCGGCGGCGGCCAGGATGCCCCAGTCCATGCCGGCCGCCGACGCGGTGCGCGTCATGATGGCGCTGATCGGCTTGGCGTTGACCGAGGTCAGCGTGCGCGCCAGCAGCAGCTCGACCCAGCTGAACATGAAACAGAAGAACGCCGTCACGCCGACGCCCGACTTGATCAGCGGCAGGAAGATACGGAGGAAGAAACGCGGGAAGGAGAAACCGTCGATGTAGGCGGTCTCGTCGATCTCGCGCGGCACGCCCGACATGAAGCCTTCCAGTATCCACACCGCCAGCGGCACGTTGAACAGCATGTGCGCGAGCGCCACGGCGATGTGCGTATCCATCAGCCCGACCGTCGAGTACAGCTGGAAGAACGGCAGCAGGAACACCGCCGGCGGCGTCATGCGGTTGGTCAGCAGCCAGAAGAACATGTGCTTGTCGCCGAGGAAGCGGTAGCGCGAAAACGCATAGGCCGCCGGCAAAGCCACCAGCAGCGACAGCACCGTGTTGATGGCGACGTAGATGATGGAGTTGATGTAGCCCGAATACCACGAGGCGTCGGTGAAGATCACCTTGTAGTTGTCCAGCGTCGGCTGGTTCGGCCACAACGTGAAGACCGCCAGGGTTTCTTCATTGGTCTTCAGCGACGTATTGAACAGCCAGTACAGCGGGATCAGCGTGAAGGCGATGTAGAGCGCCAACGTCAGCATGCGCGGCCAGTTGCCTTGCTTGTTTTTACTCATGATTGGCTCCGGTGTTCTGTCCGCCATTGCCGGCGCTTTGCATCCAGTTGTACAAGACGAAGGACAGCAGCAGGATGATCAGGAAATAGATCAGCGAAAACGCCGCCGCAGGTCCCAGATCGAACTGGCCGACCGCCTTTTGCGTCAGGTACTGGCTCAGGAAGGTGGTCGAATTGCCGGGACCGCCGCCAGTGAGCACGAAGGGTTCGGTGTAGATCATGAAGCTGTCCATGAAGCGCAGCAGTACCGCGATCACCAGCACGCCGCGCATCTTGGGCAACTGGATGAAACGGAACACCGCCCAGCGGCTGGCGCCGTCGATCTGCGCCGCCTGGTAATACGCATCCGGAATCGAGCGCAGGCCGGCGAAAGCCAGCAAAGCCACCAGCGGCGTCCAGTGCCAGACATCCATCACCAGCACTGTGATCCAGGCGTCGAGCGAGTTGGAGGCGTAGTTGTAGTCCATGCCGAGCCGGCTCAATACATAACCGCCCAGGCCGATGTCGGCGCGGCCGAAAATTTGCCAGATGGTGCCGACCACGTTCCATGGAATCAGCAGCGGCATGGCCAGGATCACCAGCGCCGCCGACGACTTCCAACCCTGCGCCGGCATCGACAGCGCCAGGCCGATGCCCAGCGGGATCTGCACCAGCAGCACGCAGAACGAAAAGATCAGTTGGCGCAGCAGCGCCGAATGCAGTTCGCTGTCGCGCATCACGGCGCGGAACCATTCGAGGCCGACGAACACGCTCTGCTCGGGACTGATGATGTCCTGCACCGAATAATTGACCACCGTCATCAGCGGGATAATCGCGGAGAACGCGACCGTCAGGAACACCGGCAGGATGAAAAACCAGGCCTTGTTGTTGTATGGCTTGTTCATGACCTATCGCCCTATCCTTTCGTCATTGCTGAAGAAGATCGTCTCCGCCTTCGCCAGGCGCAGCCATTGCCGGCCCTCGCTCAGCCTGGTCGAGGCATCGAGCCTGGCCTTGACGATCTGACCGCCGAATTCCGCCGTGAGCAGCTGGCTGGTGCCGAGATGCTGGACTTGCACGATGTTGGCGCTGACCGCACCGGGCGCGCCGGCCGTGGTCAGTTCCACGAACTCCGGCCGGATGCCGAGCTTGAGTTCACCGTTGGCATGCTTGAGCGCCTGCAGTTGCGCGGCGTCGATGTCCACGCGCTGCTGTCCGATCACGACGGCGTCGCCGTCGATCTGCAGCGGATAAAAGTTCATGCCGGGGCTGCCGATGAAATAGCCGACGAAGGTGTGATCGGGACGCACAAACAAGGCTTCCGGCTTGCCCTGCTGCACCACCTTGCCGTTGGTCATGACCACCACTTCGTCGGCGAAGGTCAGCGCCTCCACCTGGTCGTGGGTGACGTAGATCAGCGTCAGCTTGAGCTGGTGGTGGATCTGCTTGAGCTTTTGCCGCAGCTGCCATTTCATGTGCGGATCGATCACCGTCAAGGGCTCGTCGAACAGGATCGCCGCGACGTCCTTGCGCACCAGTCCGCGCCCCAGCGAAATCTTTTGCTTGGCGTCGGCGGAGAGACCGCTGGCGCGCTGCTTGAGATCGCGCGTCAGTTCGAGGATTTCGGCGATTTCATGCACGCGCGCGCGCACTTCGCTCTCCGCCACCTTGCGATTGCGCAGCGGGAACGCCAGGTTGTCGAACACGCTCATGGTGTCGTACAGCACCGGGAACTGGAACACCTGCGCGATGTTGCGCTCGCGCGTGGGCATCTGCGTCATGTCCTTGCCGTCGAACAGCACCTGTCCTTCGGACGGCACCAGCAAACCGGAGATGATATTGAGCAGCGTCGACTTGCCGCAGCCGGACGGGCCCAGCAAGGCGTAGGCGCCGCCGTCTTCCCACACCATGTTCATCGGTTGCAGGGCGTAGTCTTCCAGCGACGCCGGATGGGGTCCGTAGGCGTGACCGAGATTGCGGAATTCAATGCGTGCCATGTCAGTCTCCCTGCGGGGCGCTCAGCAGGCGGCCCTCGGTATCGAACAGAAAAATCTGTGCGGCATTGATGTTGACCTGCACCGCGCTGCCAATCTCGAGCGCATGCACGCCGGGCAATTGCGCCACCAGCGCATCGCCGCCGTGGCGCAGGTGCAGATAAGTTTCGGAACCGCTCAGTTCGGCCAGGCCGACCGTGCAGGCGAGCGTGACGCTTGCGCCCGCACTGTTGCCCGCTTGCAGGCGCACATCGTTGCAACGCACGCCAACCCGGCAACGCTGGCCCGCGGACAGCGCCAGATTGCGACCAGCGACTGACAGCACGCTGCCGTCGTCGAGCTTCACGCTGGCATTGTCGATGGCGGTCGCCGCCAGCATGTTCATCGGCGGGTCGTTGAAGATGGCCGCCACTTCGGTCGAGGCCGGCGCGTTGAACAATTGCAGCGTCGGGCCGAACTGCAACAAACGGCCGGCGTGCATCACGGCGGTGTGGCCGCCGAGCAGCAGGGCTTCCTGCGGTTCGGTGGTGGCGTAGACCACGGTGGTGTCGCCGCTGGTGAACAGGGAAATCAGTTCCGAGCGCAGTTCTTCGCGCAGCTTGTAGTCGAGGTTGACCAGCGGCTCGTCCAGCAGCACCAGCGGCGCGCGTTTGATCAATGCGCGCGCCAGCGCGGTACGTTGCTGCTGGCCGCCGGACAGTTCGCCCGGCAGGCGTTGCAGCAGGTGGGCGATGTGCAGTTTTTCGGCGATCTCGGTGACGCGCTGATGGATTTCCTGCTGCGGCAATTTCTTCAGGCGCAGGGGCGAGGCAATGTTTTCGTACACGCTCAGGCCCGGATAATTGATGAACTGCTGGTACACCATGGCGAGGTTGCGCTCGCGCACGCCGACGCCGGTGACGTCCTTGCCGTCGACCAGCACGCTGCCGCTGCCGGGCTTGTCGAGGCCGGCGATGATGCGCATGAGCGAGGTCTTGCCGGCCTGCGTCGGGCCCAGCAAGACGTTGATGCCGCCTGCCGCCAGCTTCAGATCAAGCGGGTACAGATGCGTTTCCGCACCCACCGACTTGGTCACTTGTTTTAATTCCAGGGTCACGCTGTCTCCTTGCTGCTGTTCTGTTTTTTACATGCGCAGGTCTTCAGGACTAAGTCTGCTCCTTCAGCCATTGCTGCAATCGTTCCACGTGCTGCGGCCGGCAATACAGGCCCAGCTTGCTCCGACGCCACAGGATGTCTTCTGCGCTGCAAGCCCATTCGACGTCGCGCAGATAGCGTGCTTCCGACTCGTAGAGCCCCGGCGCCAGTTCTTCGCCGAGATCGGCGAGAGCGGCGGCACCCTTGAGCAGGCGTTCGGCACGGCTGCCGTAGCTGCGCGCATAGCGCTTCGCCAGCGCCGGCGGCAACCACGAATGGCGTTCGCTGAAGCCCGCCAGGAAGCGCGCGAAGTCGTAACGCCTGACCAGCTTGCCCGGCTGCTCCAGATCGCCGCCGGGCAACGGCGCGTCGGCAGTCCACGGCGGCGCCTTGAATCCCAGCCGCGGCGACAGGACGGCCAGCGCTTCTTCGGCGAGCTTGCGATAGGTGGTGATTTTTCCGCCCCAGACGTTGAGCATGGGGGCGCCGTTGTCGTTGCACTCGAGCAGATAGTCGCGCGTCACGGCGGAGGCGTTGGAGGAATTGTCGTCCAGCAGCGGACGCACGCCGGAATAGGTCCACACCACGTCTTGCGCGGAAATCTGGCGCGTGAAATAGCGGTTCGCCATCTCGCACAGATAGTCGGTTTCCGCTGCGCTGATCTCGACCTTGCCGGCGTCGCCGGTGTATTCCAGGTCGGTGGTGCCGATCAGCGTGAAGTCGTCCTGATACGGAATCGCGAAAATGATGCGCTTGTCCGGGTTCTGAAAAATGTAGGCGTAAGGATGGTCGAACAGACGCTTGACGACGATATGGCTGCCCTTGATCAGGCGCAGGCCGTAGCTCTTGCTGGCGCCGGGCACGGCGTCGGCGAACTGCGCGGTCCACGGACCGGCGGCGTTGACGATGGCGCGCGCCTGCACCTGGATGCGGCCGTCCTGTTCATTCTCCAGCACGGCGCGCCAGAGGTCTCCTTCACGACGTGCTTCGATGCATTTGGTGCGGGTGAAAATACGGGCGCCGCGTTCGCTGGCGTCGAGCGCGTTGAGCGCCACCAGGCGGGCATCGTCGACCCAGCCGTCGGAGTAGACGAAGCCGCGGCGATAGTCGCCCTTGAGCGGTTTGCCGGCGGCATGTTCGTTGAGCTTGAGTCCTTGCGAGGCCGGCAGGATTTCGCGTTTGGCGAGATAGTCGTACATCAGCAGGCCGGCCCGGATCAGCCAGGCCGGGCGCTGGCCGGCGTCGTGCGGCATGACGAAGCGCAGCGGCCAGATGATATGCGGCGCGGCGCGCAGCAGCACCTCGCGCTCCTGCAAGGCCTTGCGCACCAGCTTGAATTCGTAATACTCGAGATAGCGCAGCCCGCCGTGGATCAGCTTGGTGCTGGCCGAAGAAGTATGCTGCGCCAGATCGTGCTGCTCGCACAGGATCACGCGCAAGCCGCGGCCGACCGCGTCACGGGCAATCCCGGCGCCATTGATGCCGCCGCCAACCACCAGAAGATCACATTCAAGAAGTGTGTTCAACTTGTCTCCGGATTTTTTATTTGCCGTATTGTATTTTTTGGCTACGATACGCGACAACCTGAAAACAAATCAACAATTATTTTGTTGTTTTCAATTCGATTATGTTTTTTAATGTTCATATGATCATTCACCAATTCCCATGATGCTCAATCCGCGGCAACAAACCTTGCTGGACTGCGTGCGCAAGCACATTACGATTTCAGTGGAAGAACTGGCGCAGAAGCTCGATGTGACGACGCAGACGGTGCGCCGCGACGTCAAGGCGATGGTCGACGCCAAGTTGCTGGCGCGCTACCACGGCGGCGTCGGCTTGCTTTCCTCGACCGAGAACATTGCTTATCCGCAGCGCCAGGTGATGAACGCCGAGGCCAAGCAGCGCATCGGCAAGGCGGTTGCCGCACGCGTGCCGGACGGCTGCTCGCTGATCCTGAACCTGGGCACCACCACCGAAGAAGTGGCGCGCGCACTGCATCAGCACAGCAACTTGCACGTGGTCACCAACAATCTCAACGTCGCCAGCATGCTGGCCAGCAATACGGGGTCGGAAGTGATCGTCACCGGCGGCGTGGTGCGCGCGCGCGATCGCGGTATTGTCGGCGAGGCAACCATCGACTTCATCCGCCAGTTCAAGGTCGACATCGGCATCATCGGGATTTCCAGCATCGAGCTCGACGGCGTGTTGCGCGACTTCGATGCACGCGAAGTCAAGGTCGCGCAAACCATCATCGAGCAATCGCGGCAAGTCTGGCTGGTCGCCGACTCGAGCAAGTTCGGCCGCCAGGCGCTGGTGAAGATGGCGCACCTGTCGCAGATCGACGTCTTGTTCACCGACGCGCCGCCGCCGCCGGAGCTGGCCAAATTGCTGCAGGAAACCGAGGTCGAGGTGGTGTTGGCGACCTGAGCCGAAACAGGATCCGGAAGCAGAACTTTCAGGCAATCCGACTCTGCAATACCAAAGCCGCCGCTTCGGCTTTATACTCTCGCATCTCGCTTTACTGGAAAGAAAGTCCGATGCGCCGCACAGTTACGCGACCCGTTTCTCCCACGCAACTTCTCACGCAATTTTTTTCGCTGCAACGCGGCCTGAGCAAATTACAGATGTTGACTGCACTGGCCATCATCGCGGTGGTGGCCATCGTCGCCGCACCGCGCCTGATCAATGTCGTCAATCACGCCCACAGCCCGCAGATCGTCACGGCCGAGCAGGACATTGCCGAGATCGAAAAGGGCTTGCAGCTGTACAAGCAGGACAACGGCCGCTACCCCACCACCGAGCAAGGCCTGCTGGCGCTGATCGTCAAGCCCGGCCGCGCGCCGGTGCCGAAGGAATGGAAAACCGGCGGCTACCTCGACCGCCTGCCGCGCGACCCCTGGGGTAACGCCTATGCATATCGCGTGTCTGCCGATGGCGACAGTTTCGAGGTATTTTCCTTCGGCGCCCACGGCCCGGATGAAGGCGACGACAACGCCGGTGTGATTCGCGGCAAGCACTGATTGCTCTTCACACTTGCTGCAGACGTAAAAAAGCCACGGCATGCCGTGGCTTTTTATTGCGCCGGACCAGGTCAATCCTGGCTAGGTTCATCCAGTTTCTTTTTCACCTCGCGCCGCGCCGACTGCCGCACGGCGGAAGCGGTCTTGCGATGCGGACCGGCGGCGCGCTGCTTGGCGGCGACCGCGACCGGATTGCGCGGCTTGGCAAGTTGCGAAGGCTCAATGCGAAAGCTCAGCTTTTGCCGCGTTCCCAGCGTCTTGTTTGCCATGCCGCTCTCCTTCAGTTCACCATGCGTCGCTTACAGCACGTAGCGCGAAAGATCTTCGTTGACCGCCAGTTCGCCCAGGCGATCCTTGACGTAGGCCGCATCGATCGCGATGGTCTGCGCACCGGTTTCCCCGGCTGTGAATGAAATCTCTTCCAGCAGTTTTTCCATCACCGTGTAGAGGCGGCGCGCACCAATGTTTTCGGTCTTTTCATTGACCGAGAACGCGATCTCCGCCAGTTGCTGGATGCCGCTGTCGTCGAACTCCACCTTGACGCCTTCGGTTTCGAGCAGGGCCTGGTATTGCTTGGTCAGGCAGGCGTCGGTGCCGGTCAGGATGGTTTTGAAATCATCGATCGACAAGGAATCCAGCTCGACGCGGATCGGGAAGCGGCCTTGTAATTCCGGAATCAGATCAGACGGCTTGGCCAGATGGAAAGCTCCCGACGCGATGAACAGGATGTGGTCGGTCTTGATCATGCCGTACTTGGTGTTGACGGTGGTGCCTTCGACCAGCGGCAGCAAGTCGCGCTGCACACCGGCGCGCGAGACGTCGGCACTGCCTTGCGAGCGCGTGGCGATCTTGTCGATCTCGTCGAGGAAGACGATGCCGTTCTGCTCGACGTTGGCGATCGCCTTCTGCTTCAGTTCTTCTTCGTTGACCAGCTTGCCGGCTTCTTCTTCGATCAGGAATTTCATGGCCTCCCTGATCTTGACCTTGCGTGTCTTCTTGCGGTTGTTTCCCATGCCGGAAAACATGCTCTTGATCTGCTCGGTCATTTCTTCCATGCCCGGCGGCGCCATGATTTCCATTGCCGGCGAAGACTCGGACAGTTCGATCTCGATTTCGCGGTCGTCGAGGGCGCCTTCGCGCAGGCGTTTGCGGAACGTCTGGCGCGTGGTGCTACCCTTTTCTTCCACGCCGTCGTCCGAGGCGACGGCGTTCTTGTTGCCTTCCGGCGTGAAGCCGAAATCGCGCGCCGGCGGCAGCAGGATATCAAGCACGCGGTCTTCGGCGGCGTCTTCGGCGCGGGCGCGCACCTTGCGGACTTCACCTTCGCGGGTCTGCTTGATGCCGATGTCGATCAGGTCGCGGATGATGGTGTCGACGTCGCGGCCGACATAGCCGACTTCGGTGAATTTGGTGGCTTCGATCTTGATGAAAGGCGCGTCGGCCAGCTTGGCCAGGCGACGGGCGATTTCGGTCTTGCCGACGCCGGTGGGGCCGATCATCAGGATGTTCTTGGGCGTGATTTCGTGGCGCAGCGGCTCGGCGACCTGCTGACGACGCCAGCGGTTGCGCAGCGCAATGGCGACGGCGCGCTTGGCGCGGCCTTGGCCGACCACGTGTTTGTCGAGTTCGGAGACGATCTCTTTGGGAGTCATGTTCATGGTGATGTTCTTTGCTCTTTAATCGAGTGTTTCGATAATGTGATTCAGGTTGGTGTAGATGCAGAGCTCGCCTGCAATCACCAGCGATTTCTTGACGATGTCGGCCGGCGACAGCTCGGTGTTTTCCTGCAGCGCCTTGGCGGCGGATTGCGCGAAGGTGCCGCCCGAACCGATCGCGCCGATGCCGTCGGTCGGCTCCAGCACGTCGCCGTTGCCGGTGATCACCAGCGTAGTGTCGCGGTCGGCGGTCAGCAGCATGGCTTCGAGGCGGCGCAGCATGCGGTCGGTGCGCCATTCCTTGGCCAACTCGACCGAGGCGCGCATCAGGTTGCCCTGGTGTTTTTCCAGCTTGGATTCAAACAGGTCAAGCAGCGTGAACGCATCGGCCGTGCCGCCGGCGAAGCCGACCAGTACCTTGCCGTTGTAGAGCTTGCGCACCTTGCGCGCCGTGCCCTTCATGACCACGTTGCCGAGCGTCACCTGGCCGTCGCCGCCCAGCGCCACGGTGTTGCCGCGTCGGACGGAGAGGATGGTCGTGCCGTGAAATTGTTCCATGCGAATGCCTCAAGAATGTGTTGCGCGGAGTGTTGCTTTGCTTGTTCTGGTGAAATGGGGACAGCCGGGCAGATTGCAAGGAGTGCGCGGACGCACAAGCCTGCCGGTGCAGAGGCATTATTTTACGCCGCTACGGCAGGAGACAGAAGGCAGGGAAGAGAAGTGGAAGACAGATGACAATCTGTCTACTTTGAGAGCGTGAAAAACATGTCATCCCGGCGCGCACCGGGATGACGGTAATACGTTAAACCGACAAGGTCATCAGGCTCGCGTTGCCGCCCGCTGCCGTCGTGTTGACGCACAACGCGCGCTCGGCCACCAGACGCCACAAATCGATCGGCAAGTCTTCGGCGGTCGGCACCAGCGGCACCAGCGCGCCGTCACGGGCCGCCAGGACGCCGCGCCATTGCGTGATCACCGGACCATCGACCAGCGCCAGATGCAAGTCCAGCGCAGCGACGTCGCCGCTGAGTTCGATCGCCTGGCGCGCTTCGGCCGGCAGCCCGGCCGGGATCAGCTTGCCCTGCGCGGCCGGCACCACGGCGATGTTGCCGGTGGCGAGCACGGCGGCGATCTGGTTCAGCAGCGCCGCGACGTCGGCTGCCGCGCACAGGATCTTGCCGCGCGGTGCAAACGACAGCGTGTTGCGCTCGCCGGTCGGACCCGGCAGGGTCAGCGTCCTGTGCAGCAGGCTTTCCTGCACATAAGTCGCGCCCAGTTGCGCCAGCTTGGCGTGGCCGTGAGTCGCAGCCCAGTCCAGCAAGGACTTCAATGGTTGCGATGCCGCCTGCGCAGCATCGTTGAACAGCTTGACGTCGGCGTGACGTTGCAGGCGTTTCAGGTACAGCGGGCCGCCGGCTTTGGGACCGGTGCCGGATTTGCCTTCGCCGCCGAACGGCTGCACGCCGACCACGGCGCCGACGATGTTGCGGTTGACGTAGATGTTGCCGACGTGGGCGCGCTCGGCGACGAAGGCGATGGTCTCGTCGATGCGCGAATGCACGCCCAGGGTCAGGCCGTAGCCGCTGGCGTTGATGGTGTCGATCAGCTGCGGCAGCTGGTCGCGGCGATAGCGCAGCACGTGCAGCACGGGGCCGAACACTTCACGCTTGAGCTGGGCGATGGAATCGATTTCAATCACGGTCGGCGCGACGTAGGTGCCGTACTGGTGACGTTCGTCGAGCGGCAACTGATACACCTTGCCGCCCTTCTTCATCTGTTCGACGTGCGCCAGCAATTGCGTGCGCGCCTCGTCATCGATGACCGGACCGATGTCGGTTTCCAGGCAGTCGGGACGGCCGATGCGCAGCTCCTGCATCGCACCCTTCAGCATGGTCATGGTCTTGTCGGCGATGTCTTCCTGCAGGCACAGCACGCGCAGGGCCGAGCAGCGCTGGCCGGCGCTGTCGAAGGCCGAGCTCAGGACATCCTGCACCACTTGTTCGGGCAAGGCGCTGGAGTCGACGATGAGCGCATTCTGGCCGCCGGTTTCGGCGATGAACGGGATGTCGCCGTGTTCGTCCTTGATGCGTTGCGCCAGGGTGCGGTTGATTAGCTGCGCGACTTCGGTCGAGCCGGTGAAGATCACGCCCTTGACCCGTGCATCGCCGGTCAGCGCCGCGCCGACAGTGTCGCCGCGGCCCGGCAGGAATTGCAGCGCCGCGCGCGGCACGCCCGCTTCATGCAGCAACTGCACCGCGCGATGCGCGATCAGCGGCGTTTGTTCGGCGGGCTTGGCCAGCACCACGTTGCCGGCGGCCAGAGAAGCGCTGACTTCACCGATGAAAATCGCCAGCGGGAAATTCCACGGGCTGATGCACACCACCGGCCCCCACGCCAGCGCATTGCCGTCGTGACGCGATTGCGTCGCGTAGTAGCGCAGGAAGTCGACCGCTTCGCGCACTTCGGCAATCGCGTTGGGCAGCGACTTGCCGGCTTCGCGCACGGCCAGCGCCATCAGTTCGGCCTGATGCGTTTCGAACAGGTCGGCGGCACGCTCCAGCGCTTGTGCACGGTCGCCTGAGGAGACGGCCTGCCATTGCACCGCGTACTCGGTGGCAGCGTGCAAGGCGCTCTCGACGTCGTCGTGCGAGGCTTCGATGACTTGGCCCACGAGGTCGCGGCGATCGGCCGGGTTGGTGATCGCCTGCGTCTCGCCGATGGATACGGCGCCGTCATGCAACAGCGGCGCGGCTTGCCATTGCTGCGCACTCAGTTGCGCGAAGGCGTGTTCGAGTCCGCGCAGGGTGTCTTCATTGCTGAGATCGACGCCGGCGGAATTCTTGCGCTCTTCGCCGTACAGGTTGCGCGGCAAGGCGATCTGCGGATGCGGTTCGCCGCCGGACTTTTGCACCGCGACGATGGGATCGGTGATCAGCGTGTCGATGGCGACGGCTTCATCGACGATCTGGTTGACGAAGGACGAGTTGGCGCCGTTCTCCAGCAGGCGGCGCACCAGATACGCCAGCAGCGTCTGGTGCGAACCGACCGGCGCGTAGATGCGGCAGGCCTTGCCGAGCTGGTCGGCGCCGACTACCTGGTCGTACAGGGTTTCGCCCATGCCGTGCAGGCACTGGAATTCGTAGTCGTCGATCTTGTGCTGCTGCGCCCAGGTGTAGATGGCCGACAGCGTGTGGGCGTTGTGCGTGGCGAATTGCGGATAGATGACGTCGGTCGCGGCCAGCAGTTTTTGCGCACAGGCCAGGTAGGACAGATCGGTGTGCACCTTGCGCGTGTAAACCGGATAGCCGGACAGGCCGTCGACTTGGGCGCGCTTGATTTCGCTGTCCCAGTAGGCGCCCTTGACCAGCCGCACCATCAGCTTGCGGCCGCTGCGGCGCGCCAGGTCGGCGAGGTAGTCGATCACGAACGGGCAACGCTTCTGGTACGCCTGCACCACGAAGCCGATGCCTTCGAAACCGTCGAGGTCGCGGTCGAATGCCAGTGCCTCCATCAGGTCCAGCGACAACTCGAGGCGGTCGGCTTCTTCGGCGTCGATGTTGAGGCCGATGTTGTAGGACTTGGCCAGCACCAGCAATTGCTTCAGGCGCGGCAGCAGTTCGTTCATCACGCGGGCATGTTGTGCACGCGAATAACGCGGATGCAGCGCCGACAGCTTGACCGAAATACCGGGACCGTCCTTGATGCCGCGACCGTTGGAGGCGCGGCCGATGGCATGGATCGCGTCTTCGTAGGATTTGTAGTAGAAGTCGGCGTCGTGCCCGGTCAGCGCCGCTTCGCCGAGCATGTCGTAGGAATAGCGATAGCCGCGCTTTTCATTGTCTCGGCTGTTGGCCAGCGCTTCGGCGATGGTCTGGCCGGTGACGAACTGGTTGCCCAGCATGCGCATGGCGAGGTCAACGCCCTTGCGGATCAGCGGTTCGCCGCCCTTGTTGATCAGGCGCGTGAGCGCCGAGGCCAGGCCGCTTTCGCTGCTGGTGCCGACCAGCTTGCCGGTGATCAGCAGGCCCCAGGTGGCGGCATTGACGAACAGCGACGGCGACTCACCCAGATGCTTGCGCCAGTCGCCCTTGCTGATCTTGTCGGCGATCAGGCGATCGGCAGTCTGGTGATCGGGAATGCGCAGCAGCGCTTCGGCCAGGCACATCAACGCTACGCCCTCTTCCGACGACAGCGAGAATTCATGCATCAGCGCATCGACGCCGGACGAGCGCGTGCGCTTGGTGCGCACCGCCTGCACCAGCTTGCGCGCCAGTTTTTGCGTCGCTTCGGTCCATGTCGCATTGCTTTGCACCTGCGCCAGCAGCCACTGCACGGCGCCGCGTTCATCACGGCGATAGACGGCGGTGATCGCCGCACGCAGTGGCGTCGGCGCGTGCATGACTTCCTGTTGGAAGACGCTGAAGGCCGGCGCAAAGTTGGAAAACATGCTGGAAGAAACGCTGGAAGGATGGGAGGCGCTGTTCATATTGGTTTGTCTCGGAAGGATAGGCAAAATACGGTTTTTGCCTGCTGCGATTCTATTCGGGATAGACCAATATTAATTCTGCATTTAATGCAGTTATGTCGAATTTAATTTTTCATAATGAATTTAATCAAAATTAAATTCTTACACGCTCATGCCGGCGCAGACAAAAACGTCCGCCGGGTTCAGACGGCGGACGCATCGATCAGATCCGGATTTAATTGTTGAGGAGCAATTGCAGGATGATGCCGGTGCCGATTGCCGCCAGCACGTAATCGCCGCCGGTCTGCACCCACTGATAGCCGCGCGGCGGCGCGCTCAGGCGATGTTCGCGCCAATTGTTGACGACGTATTGGCGGTTGCGGTATTCCGGCGGCAGGCGGTCGCCGCGATGGAAGGCGTGATTGGGACCGGCGCCGCGCTCATCGCGACGATCGGGGCCGCGATGGTCGTCGCGGCGGTTGTCGTGTCGATCATCGTGTCGATCATCACGGCGATCAGGCGGACCGCGGCGATCATCCTGGCCTTGCGGCGGACGACGGTCGTCGCGCCCGTATTGTTGCGCCTGGGCCAAAGGTAAAGCGCTGATGCCGAGCGTCAGTGCAAGAACCGAGGAGACGATGGATTTCTTATTCATGGAGGGCTCCCTTGTGATATTGACTGTCTGAAACCCCGCCGCATGCATTCTTGCTCCTGATGCGGCGGGACCATACAGTGGATACCTTAACAAGTCCCTTCGTTCCTTGAAGGATGTATCTGAATGCTACCTGAGGCCTTTGGCAGGATCGACGCTCGTTCAGTTTCCCTTTAGCCTTCACCCAGGTAAGCCGCCTTAACGCGCGGATCATTCAGCATGTCCTTGGCATTGCCGCTCATGGTGATCAGCCCCGACTCCATCACATAACCCCGGTGCGCCGCCTCCAGCGCCAGCTTGGCGTTCTGCTCCACCAGCAGGATCGTGATGCCCTGCGCCGACACGTTGCGGATCACCTCGAAGATCTTCTCCACCATGATCGGCGACAGGCCCATCGACGGTTCATCCAGCAGCAGCAACTTCGGATGGCTCATCAGCGCGCGCGCCATCGCCAGCATCTGCTGCTCGCCCCCCGACAAGGTGCCCGCCATCTGCCCGGCGCGTTCCTTCAGGCGCGGGAAGACGGTGAACCAGTGCTCGATGTCCTGCGCGATCTGCTGCTTGTCGTCGCTGGTGTAGGCGCCCATCAGGAGGTTCTCGTGGATGCTCATGCGGGTAAAGACGCCGCGCCCTTCCGGCACCATCGCCAGCTTTTTCTGGACCAGGCTGAAGGAACTCTGCCCCTTCAGCGGCTGGCCCAGGTAGCTGATGTGGCCTTGCACTTTCGAGTCCGGCAAGGTGCCGGTGACGGCCTTCAAGGTGGTGGTCTTGCCCGCGCCGTTGGCGCCGATCAGCGTCACCAGCTCGCCTTCGTTGACTTCCAGGCTCGCGCCCTTGACGGCCTTGATGCCGCCGTAGGCCACGCTCAGGTCTTCGATTTTCAAGATGTTCGTTGTCATTGTCGTGTGTCCTGCGGGCTTAATGGGAAGCGCCTAAGTAGGCTTCAATCACGGCGGGATTTTTTTGCACGTCCGCCGGCACGCCTTCGGCGATCGGCTTGCCGTAGTCCAGCACGGTGAGACGGTTGCACAGGCCCATCATCAGTTTGACGTCGTGTTCGATCAGCAGGATGGTCTTGCCTTCGGCCTGGATCTTCACCAGCAGTTCGCGCAGACCGATCTTCTCGGTGGCGTTCATGCCGGCCGCCGGTTCGTCCAGCGCCAGCAGTTGCGGTTCGGTCGCCAAGGCGCGGGCAATCTCCAGTCTTCTCTGGTCGCCGTAGGACAGGTGGCGCGCCGTTCTGGACGAGAATGTGCCGATGCCCACGAAGTCGAGCAGCTTCTGCGACTTGTCCTTGATCGCCGCTTCTTCGTCGCGGGCCGCCTTGTGACGGAACACCGCGCCGAAGACGTTCTGTTTGGTGCGCACGTGGCAGCCGACCATGACGTTCTCCAGCACGGTCATGTCGCCGAACAGGCGGATGTTCTGGAAGGTGCGGGCAATGCCGGCCTTGGCCACTTCGTGCGGGGCGCTCGGGCTGTACGGCTTGCCGGCCAGCTCGAAGCTGCCGGTGTCGGGCTGGTACAGCCCCGTGATGACATTGAAGAAGGTGGTCTTGCCGGCGCCGTTGGGGCCGATCAGGCCGTAAATTTGACCTTGTTCAATGGTGAGGCTCACGCCCGAGAGGGCTTGCAGGCCGCCGAAGCGTTTGCTGACGTCGGCGATTTTTAACAGGGTGTTGGTGCTCATGGGGGATTCGTCCTCTGCTGTCTTTTATATGCGCGTCGATGTGGTTACGCCTTGACGACGCCGACGGCGTCACTGCCGTGCGGGTGGTCGGCTTCGGGCCGGTCTTCGTGACGCGGCGACGGCCACAGGCCGGCAGGACGATTCAGCATGATGATCACCATGGCCAGCCCGTAGAGCAGCTGGCGCAGCACTTCGGCGTCGATCCACACCTTGCCGAACAGGCTCATCTGCACCGGCTCGACCACGTGGCGCAGCACTTCCGGCAAGGCGGCCAGGATCACCCCGCCCAGCACCACGCCGGGGATGTGGCCGATGCCGCCCAGCACCACCATGGCCAGCACCGCAATCGATTCGGTCAGCGAGAAGGATTCCGGCGACACGAAGCCCTGGAAGGAGGCGAACATGGCGCCGGCCACACCGCCAAACGACGCGCCCATCGCAAACGCGAGGAGTTTGACGTTGCGCGTGTTGATGCCCATGGCCTTGGCCGCGATTTCGTCTTCGCGGATCGCCACCCAGGCCCGGCCCAGGCGCGAGTCCTGCAGGCGGATCGAGAAGAAGATCACGCCGATGCACAGCAGCAGGAACAGGAAGTAATAAGCATTGACCGACGGCATGCTGAAACCGAGGAACTTGACGATCGAGCCCGAACCCGGCTCGCCGGCCAGCGAGACGCCGAAGACGCGGATCGGGTCGATCAGGTTGATGCCCTGCGGACCGTTGGTGATGTTCACCGGTGCGTTCAGGTTGTTCATGAAGATGCGGATGATTTCACCGAAGCCCAGGGTCACGATGGCCAGGTAGTCGCCGCGCAGTTTCAATGTCGGCGCGCCCAGCAAGGCGCCGAACAGGGCCGCGATCAAGGCCGACAGCGGCACGATGATCCACAGCGACAAGTGAATGCCGGTCTGCACGATCTGCGGGCCGCACACCATCACGAGGAAGTTGCCCACCGCCGGATAGGTGTTGACGAAGGATTGCAGCACGTCGGCGAACTGCGGCGAGGCCAGCAAGCCGGCGGTGTAGGCGCCGATCGCGTAGAACGCGATGTAGCCCAGGTCCAGCAGGCCGGCGAAGCCCACGACCACGTTCAGGCCCAGGGCCAGCATGATGTACAGCAACGCCATGTCCATGATGCGCACCCACGAGTTGCCGAACATGCTGGCAACGAAGGGGAAGGCGATCATGATGATCAACAGCGCCGCCAGGCTGATCCTGGCCTGCTGCGGGTTGCGTTTCTTGTCGAAGGTGAGGAAGGCCATGTCGGTCTCTCTTTGATATTTTGTTTAACTTAGGCGCGGTCGGCCACGCGTTCACCCATGATCCCCGAGGGACGCAGAGTGAGCACGATGATCAGCACGATGAAGGCGAAGATGTCCTGGTAGTTGCTGCCCAGGAAGTCGCCCGTCAGGTCGCCGATGTAACCGGCGCCCAGGCTTTCGATCAGGCCCAGCAGGATGCCGCCCAGCATGGCGCCGTAGATGTTGCCGATGCCGCCCAGCACCGCCGCCGAGAAGGCCTTCAACCCCGGCACGAAGCCCATGGCGAATTGGGCGGTGGAGTAGTTCGCCGCCCACATCACGCCGGCAATCGCCGCCAGCGCGGCGCCGATAATGAAGGTGACGACGATGACGCGATTCGAATCCACGCCCATCAAACCCGCAATGCGCGGGTTCTCGGCCGTGGCGCGCATGGCGCGGCCCATCTTGGTCTTCTCGACGATCAGGACCAGGCCGATCATCGCCGCCAGGGCCAGCAGCAACAGCATGATCTGCGTGGGCGAAATCAGCGCGCCGGCGATGTGCACCGGGTCCGACGGCATGATCTGCGGGAACGGCAGCGGGCTGCGGCCCCAGATCATCATGGCCAGCGTCTGCAGCAGGATCGACACGCCAATGGCGGTGATCAGGGGCGCCAGGCGCGGCGCATTGCGCAGCGGACGGTAGGCCACCCGTTCGATGATCATGCTGACGATCACGCACACCGGAATCGCGCCGATGATGGCGATGATCAGCTTGACGATGCCCGGCAGGTCCGGCGCCACGTGCTGGATCAGCTTCAGGATGCTCAAGCCCGCCATCGCGCCGATCATGAGCACGTCGCCGTGCGCAAAATTGATCAGGTTCAGCACGCCGTACACCATCGTGTAGCCCAA
>NZ_QXFG01000017.1:0-17687 GCF_026127345.1 Herbaspirillum lusitanum
CCAACGGCGACTCATAAGCGGAATTCTTTTTTCGGCTCGCTTCGCATTGCCTTGGTTGGCTCGCCTGCGGCATCGTGATTTTCATTCGTGGTCTTTTTTGAGCGGTTGCGAAGAACTTCGACCGTCGCTCCATCTCCGTCCCCTGGCGATGCGCAGCGAGCCAGTCTGGAATTCCCGCTTGAGAGTAGCCGGTGGCGGTAGGTGCAAATCGGATAAAGAGGGGAAATTTGTCTGAGCGCAGCGAGTTTATTTCCCCTCCCGATTTGTGCCTGCCGACGCCGGGAACCCCCGAAGGGGGCTGCGAACCGCGGTCGCCTTTCTTTGCTTACTTTCTTTGGCGAAGCAAAGAAAGTGAGTAGCCGCCGGGCTACCCCCGGCAGGGTTGATCGAAGAGAGACCAAAATCAATTGCCACCGACCGAGAGTCGGAACAAAAGGAAACAACAGCATGCTGAACAACCCTAGCCAATTTCTCCTCGACCTCTACACCGCCGCCGTCTCCGCAGTAAGCGCAGAAAAGTCCCTCCCATCCTTCCTGCCCGAACCGCCAAAAACTGGCCGCACCATCGTCATAGGCGCAGGCAAAGGCGCAGCAGCCATGGCCAAGACAGTAGAGCAGCACTGGCCCGGAAAAATATCAGGACTGGTAGTCACCAGATACGGCCACGGCGCCGACTGCAAACAAATCGAAGTCGTCGAAGCCTCCCACCCAGTCCCCGACGAAGCCGGCCGCCAGGCCGCCGCCCGCATGCTGGCCATGGCCAACGGCCTCACCAAGGACGACCTGGTCCTCTGCCTGATCTCCGGCGGCGGCTCCGCATTGCTCGCCCTCCCGGCCGAAGGCATCACCCTCGCACAAAAGCAGGCCATCAACAAAGCCCTGCTCAACAGCGGCGCCAACATCTTTGAAATGAACTGCGTACGCAAACATCTCTCGGCCATCAAAGGCGGCCGCCTCGCCCTGGCCTGTGCGCCGGCGCGCGTGGTGACGCTGATGATCTCCGACATTCCCGGCGACGACCCCGGCATCGTCGCCAGCGGCCCGACCTTGCCCGACGCCACCACCTGCGCCGAGGCATTGGCGGTGCTGCGTAAATACAAGATCGACGTTCCGCCATCGGTGCAAGCGCATCTGGAGTCCGGCATCGGCGAAACCCCCAAGCCCGGCGATGAACGTCTCAAAGAAAACGAACACCACGTCATCGCCACCGCCCAGCAAGCCTTGCAGGCTGCGGCGACAGCGGCACGCGCCGTCGGCGTCACGCCCTACATCCTGTCCGACGACATGGAGGGCGAAGCGCGCGACATCGGTCTCGCGCACGCCGCCATCGCCAGGCAGATCGCCCGGTACGACCAGCCGTTCAAGAAACCCTGCGTGCTGATCTCCGGCGGTGAAACTACCGTTACCGTGCGCGGCAGCGGTCGCGGCGGGCGCAATGCGGAATTCCTGCTCAGTCTCGCCAATGCACTCAACGGCGCACCCGGCATGCACGCGATAGCCTGCGACACCGACGGCATCGACGGCTCCGAAGACAACGCCGGCGCCATCTATCAACCCGACTCCATGAAGCGCGCCGCAGAACTCGGCCTCAATCCGAAGGCACTGCTGGAGAACAACGACGGCTACGGTTTCTTCAGCGCGCTCGGCGACCTTGTCGTCAGCGGCCCGACCCGCACCAACGTCAATGACTTCCGCGCCATCCTGATCCTGTAGGAACATCGAGGCCGTGCACCAACAACACTAACAACATCAAGGAGACCGTCCATGCGACGTCAACGCCAGGCAAAAATCGTAGCCACACTCGGCCCCGCCAGCGCCACCAAAGAAATGATCAAAGCGCTGTTCGAAGCCGGCGCCGATGTGTTTCGCTTCAACTTCAGTCACGGCACCCACGCCGACCATCACGCCCGTTTTGAAATCGTGCGCGCCGTCGAAAGAGAAGTCGGTCGTCCGATCGCCATCCTCGCCGACCTGCAAGGCCCCAAGCTGCGTGTCGGCCAGTTCGCCGAGGGGAAGGTCCAGTTGGAAGCGGGGCAGGAGTTCATCCTCGACCGCGACACCACGCCCGGCGACAACACCCGCGTCTGCCTGCCGCATGCCGAGTTGTTCGAAGTCATCGCCGCCGGCCAGTCGCTGCTGCTCGACGACGGCAAGCTGCGCCTGCAAGTGCTCGACAGCGATGGCCAGCGCATCAGCACCAGGGTCATCAACGGCGGCGCCTTGTCCGATCGTAAGGGTGTCAACGTACCCGACGCCGTGCTGCCGATTCCCGCCCTGACCGAGAAAGACAAACGCGACCTGGCCTTCGCCCTGGAACTCGGCGTCGACTGGATCGCGCTGTCCTTCGTCCAGCGCCCCGAAGACGTGCACGAAGCCCGCGCCCTGATCAACGGCCGCGCCGCGGTCCTGTCCAAACTGGAAAAGCCCGCGGCACTCGACCGCCTCGATGAAATCATCCAGGCCTCCGACGCCATCATGGTCGCGCGCGGCGACCTCGGCGTGGAGCTGCCGCCCGAGCGCGTGCCCGGCACGCAAAAGCGCATCCTGCGCGTCTGCCGCCAGCACGGTCGTCCCATCGTCATCGCCACGCAAATGCTGGAGTCGATGATCACGAGTCCCGTGCCGACCCGTGCCGAAGTCTCCGACGTCGCCGCCGCCATTTACGACGGCTCCGACGCCGTCATGCTGTCGGCCGAATCCGCCAACGGCAGCTACCCGCTGCAAGCCGTCGCCATGATGGACCGCGTCATCAGCGAAGTCGAACGCGACCCGCTCTACCGCAACATGCTCGACGCCCAGCAGGAGACGCCAGAATCCAATAGCTCCGACGCGATCTGCTCCGCCTTGCGCGACGTCACCCGCATCGTCGGCGCCACCGCCACCGTGACCTACACCAGCTCCGGCCACACCAGCCTGCGCGCCGCCCGCGAACGCCCGATGGCGCCGATCCTGAGCATCACGCCGAAGATTGCGACTGCGCGCAAGTTGGCGTTGGTATGGGGCGTGCATTCAACGATCAGCGACCAGATCCACAACGAAAGCGAAATGGTCAGCGCCGCATGCCAGACGGCATTGAAGGAAGGATTTGCAAAGAAGGGCGACCAGATCGCGATCACCGCCGGCATGCCCTTTGGGCAGCCGGGGAGTACTAATTTGTTGAGGTTGGCGGAGGTGTGGGGGTAACTATCTTCCCCACACTCTCGCGGTAGACGCGTCGAAATAGGCAACCGCGAGCGGCCTTTTTGCGGAGCGTCCCTCTGCTAATTGATCTGCCCGACGCATGATGAATTTATTTGCCTCAGTATTTGGGTCTCCATATAACCCAACATAGAGCTTGGCAATTTTTCCTCGTTTTATGCAGCGGAGGTAGTGGTCATCGTTCTCGGCCAACGAATGGCCAAAAATGAAAAGAGTCCCTTGTATCGCGGAAAAGCTTCTATAGGCTTTCGCCAAGTAGTCGTTGTGTCTTACTCGTTCATATTTTTCGTTGCTCGTTCCCTCTGAAACAAATATGGGAAACAGATTTTTATTCAAAGCATCCCGAATTTGATTAATCAAACGAACACCGGTGTTATTCCAAGTGTATTTCTTGATCTCAATACCAGAATCGAAAACATGCAGCGCACCGTGGAGGAACCACATATCTTGTTCGTGACTTTGACTAGGTTCCCAGACTACATAAGATGACTCAAAATCGTCTGGTGGTTTTCTGAACCCATCATCAGATTTTGGACGTTCTCCTTGGGGGACGTGCATTTGTACCCAATATAGTAGGAGGTCGTAGTTCAGAGTGTAGATAGTCTTAAAGTTTGCAAGAAATTCGCGACATGCCTGATATTCTTCCTCCGATATTTCTCCTGGCCAAGCTGGATGTGTGGCAGCAATTGTCTGAACTAATAGCTCTCGCAATCCTGCCGCATCTTGAGCAAGTTGCTCGGCCAATTCTTGGGGACCTATGTAGGTCGAAACAAGTTTATTTGCGTCCTGAAGTGCTTTAATGACTTTTTCAAAGTCTTGTGTATTGAGAGCTTGGAATCCTAGGCGAGCAGTTTTTGAAATGTTCTCGAAGTTCGCTTGCTCAAAGAGTTTTCCATACGCAAAAATATTCGGTCGACATGCGATGCTGAAGCCGTTCCCAAGGAGAATATGGAGAGGGCCGACGTTTTTAGCTTCTTCTAATGCGTCGTGGAAATCTAACAGTGCCATAAGTCTCCCCCGGTTGTGATGTAGCGTGTTTTATTTTTTCTTCAAAACAGCTTTTTATTTCTCAAAAAATCCCAGCTTGGCCGAACCCTTGATTTCAACCTTTTCACCAACGACCGTCTTGGTCACTTCTTCTTCAATCCAAACCGCGGAATAGGATTCATCAAGAGCACCGCGCAGGACATAGACCTTGTTCGGTTCGGGCGTGAAGACGATATCTCCTGTCACCTGATACACCGTGCCGGCCATGGCAAGAATCGGTGCGGCGTAGATGGTGCGGGCAGCGACAGATACTTTTGTTTCTCTGGCCGGAATTTTTCGCTCTGCTTCCACGACGTTCATCATCATGCCGCGACCTTCATTCTGGCGCCGGGTCTTGAAGCGCATGTTGTCGATGTTGTTGCCGTCGACGGTGAGCGCGTAATACATGTCAGCCTTGCTAGTGCTCATGACGGTTGCCGAATCCTTCAGCACCGCCGTCGGACCGGCATAGCCGTCCGGGATCGCAGTTTTGAACGGAGCACAGGCCGTCAATATGACAACGCTGCTCAACAGTACAAGTCGGGAAAGCAGTTTCTTCATTTCAATCTATCTCCAATGTTCGCTGACTTGGCAGCAGGCGTGCCGTCACCGATGGCCGGCGTGCCGACCATCGGTTTTAGCCGGCTCAGTTTGCCAGCTTTTTGAATTGCGGATTCTTGATCACATCACGAATCAACTGCTGGACGGCAGGGCCGAATGCCTGGGCGACTTCCTGGCAAGCCTTGTCGGCAACGAAGCTGCCGGAGAAATTCATCGTCGACTTGGTGGTGAAACTGTCATTCCTGCTGTTCGAGAGCGTCAGTGTAAACAGCCACTTTCCGTCAGTCATGCCGGAGCTGAAATCGACTTCTTCCAGTTTTCCGGACAGTTTGAGGGGGGAGGCCGCATCATATGCGCCGGCAAGCTTCAGCTCGTCGATGAGTGCTTTCTCGATGTATGTCTCGAAGCTCGGGACCACTGTCACAGGGCCGGCGGCACGGCAGGTAATCGATGTAAGTCCGGGTTTGGATGATTGGAATTTTTCAACGGCAACAGGCTTGATGCCTGCTGCTTTGATTGCATCCACGTTTTGCACCGAAGCGCCGTAAGGGGAGGCATTGTATGCGCATCCTGTGAGCAGGGTGGCGGCGACGATCAAGGACAGTGACGCTAATTTCATGTGAAGCTTTCAGGTGGTGGGAAGACTTTTATCGCGAGTCCGGGCAATTCTGCAGCGATACAGGAGAGGAGGAAATCCGAAGCGACAGCAGGCAGCGAGCAATGGCGAAGACGCCGACGCGCAGAGGAAGAAGGTGGATACGATTAGAAAATACCGAGAAGGATGCGGGAAGGATCGAGCGCGACATCAAGCCGATGTCATTCCCCTTTAATTTCCCCGAAGTAAGCATGTATGTTTTATTGGCAGCTTGCAAGCGAGTGTTGGTTATGTAACCAATCTGCTCATTTTTTAGTGAGAAGATATTAAGTCAAAGTTGAGAAAAAGAATAGCCTCCCATCAAGCAATGCTGTTTCGGTAAGAATCATGTCCCATCAAACAAGGCTTTGCGCCGCTTCACACTCAAGCCCGCCAACGCCTTCTCATAAGCCCACTGCACCAGCTCCTTCAAATACTCCTCCGGCATCATCCGCACATCCACAATCGTGATCCAGTGAAACCGCGCCATGTAGCGCGCCGGCTTGATGCCCGGCATGTCGGTCAGTTCGATGAAGCGCTCGGGGCTGACGCGGAAGCTGAAGCGCCATTTTTCGGGATCGCTGGTCTTGAACCAGGCGAAGTTTTTTTCGCCGATGGAATACACCAGGATATTGGATGGCGGCAAGGCGAGGTGTGAGGTCACGGCCGGTAGATCGCCGCAGAATTTTTTGAGTTGTGTGTGGTTCATGGTCGCCGCATCTTCGTCGCGTTGGGATCGGCGTATTGTAATCACGGAATGAAAAAGCGGCGCGTCTGTCACTGACGCGCCGCTTTTTTATTTGCTGAATCTGCTACCCATCATGCATTGCCGGCGGCAAGGATGATCAATGCATCAGAACTGTTCCCAGTCGTCATCCTTGCCGACTGTCGCTGCAACCGGCCTGGAAGCCGGCGCCAATGCAGGCACGGCAGCGACAGCCGCAGCCGGTTTCTTCATCTGCTTCAGTTGCACTGGCCGTGGTGTGACGTCAATCGCCGCCGTCTTCCGTGCAGAAGTGGACTCCGCTCCGGCAACCTGCTGGTCCAGCTTGAACACGCTCACCAGTTGCATCAGTTTCGCGGCCTGATCCTGCAGCGATTGCGCGGCGGCGGCAGACTGCTCCACCAGCGCGGCGTTCTGCTGCGTGGTTTCGTCGATGCTGGTGATGGCGCGGCCGACTTCGTCGATGCCCTGGCTTTGTTCCTGGCTGGCGGCGCTGATTTCGCCGACGATATCCGTTACTCGTTTTACGCTGGCGACGACTTCGGTCATGGTGGTGCCGGCTTGCTCGACCAGCTTGCTGCCGGTGTCGACCTTGGCGACGGAGTCGTCGATGAGGATCTTGATTTCCTTGGCGGCGGCGGCGCTGCGCTGGGCCAGGCTGCGTACTTCGCTGGCGACCACCGCAAAGCCGCGGCCCTGTTCGCCGGCGCGGGCGGCTTCCACTGCCGCGTTCAATGCGAGGATGTTGGTCTGGAAGGCGATACCGTCGATTACGCCGATGATGTCGACGATCTTGCGCGACGAATCGTTGATCGAGCTCATGGTGTCGACCACCTTGCCGACCACGGTGCCGCCGTCGACGGCGACGCTGGATGCGGATACGGCAAGTTGGTTGGCCTGGCGCGCGTTGTCGGCGTTTTGCCGGACGGTGGAGGTGAGTTCTTCCATGGCGGAGGCGGTTTCTTCCAGCGAGCCGGCTTGCTGTTCGGTGCGTGCCGAGAGATCCATGTTGCCGGTGGCGATTTCACTCGACGCCGTGGCGATGGTGTCGGTGCCCTGGCGCACCTGGCTGACGATGTTGTAGAGGTTGCCGTTCATGGTTTGCAGCGCGGACATGAGCTGGCCGGTTTCGTCGGTGGATTTGACTTCGACTTTGGTGGTGAGGTCGCCGTCTGCCACGCGGCGGGCGACGTCGACTGCTTCGGTCAGCGGCCGCGTGATGCTGCGCGAGACCAGCCAGGCGACGGCGGCGGACAGCAGCAAGGTGATGGCCGCGAGCGTGTTGATGATCATGCGGGCGCTGCCTGATTCCGCGCCGGCCTTGTCGCCGGCGGCGTCCATCAGGCCGCCCTGGTAGTCGAACATGGCGTCGAGCGCGATGAAGTATTTGATCTGCAGCGGCATGAACTGTTGCGGCAGGTAAGCCTTGGCTTCCTCGACCTGGCCGGCGAGAGCCAGCTTCAGGAGGCCGTCGCGCACGGGGAGGTAGGCGTCGCGCGCGGTCATGGCGTCCTTGACGTAACGCTTGTCTTCGTCGGTCTTTGCAATCGTTTGCATTTGCGCGAGACTTTCGTTCATCTTCTTGTCGGCGGCGGTGGCGTCGCCGACCAGGAATTTGATCTTGTCGGCATCGCTGGTCAGCATGATGTCGCGGATGTCGAGGGCGATCTTGTTGACCTGGATCTGGATGGTGTTGGCCAGCACGGTCTTGGGGTAGCGGTCCTTGGTGATCAGGTTGATGCCGTCGTTGAGGCGGCCCAGTTGCATATTGCTGAGCGCCGTGATGGCGACCAGCAGGACGATCACGATGCCGAAGCCGATGGCGAGGCGTTGGCCGATTTTCATGTTGGCGATTTTCATGGGGATACCTTTGCTGTTCAGTGGACTGCGAAACGTTGCGCCAGTCATGTGTGGCGTTACCTAAAAGGCAATTCTCATGCCATCAATTTCAAGCATTTCCGCCGTGCAATTATGTCGACGGCGCATGGCAAAACATTCCGGGCTGCTCGGGTGGAGCGGGCCGGAATGTCGTTCTTTTTTTTAATTATTAGTGCTTGCTGCTTACTGCATGTCAGTTCGCTGCATCGGCCAGTTCAAATGCCAGCGCGTTATGGCGCTCAATGACTGATCCGAGATCGATCGTTGTGCATTGACCTTCGCGCACGATCACGCGACCGTTGATGATGCTGTAGGACACGTTGGCCGGCGTGCAGAACACCAGCGCCGCGACCGGGTCGTGCAGCGCGCCGGCGAAACCGATCTGATCCAGCTTGAACATCGCCACGTCGGCCGACATGCCCGGCTTCAGTGCGCCGATGTCGTCGCGGTTCAATACCTTGGCGCCGCCCAGCGTGGCGATTTCCAGCGCCTGCCGTGCGGTCATGGCGTCCGGGCCGAAACCGACGCGTTGCAGCAGCATGGCCTGGCGCACTTCACCGAGCATGTGGGCACCGTCGTTGGAAGCGCTGCCGTCGACGCCGAGGCCAACCGGCACACCTGCGGCGATCATCTTGCGGATCGGGGCGATGCCGGAGGCCAGGCGCATGTTGGAGCAGGGGCAGTGCGCCACGCCGGTGCCGGTGCGTGCGAACAGGTCGATGCCGTGGTCGTCGAGCTGGACGCAGTGCGCATGCCAGACGTCGTGGCCGACCCAGCCGCAGTCTTCGGCGTATTCGGCCGGGGTCATGCTGAATTTCTCGCGGCTGTAGGCGATGTCGTTGACGTTTTCGGCGAGGTGGGTGTGCAGCGAGACCTTGTAGCTGCGCGCCATGTTGGCGGCCTCGCGCATGAGGTCGCGCGAGACCGAGAACGGTGAACAGGGCGCGACCACGATGCGTTGCATGGCGTGGCGGCTGTGGTCGTGGTAGGTCTCGATCAGGCGTTGCGTATCGCGCAGGATGTCGTTCTCGTCTTCGACCACGCGGTCCGGCGGCAGGCCGCCTTTCGACTGGCCGACGCTCATCGCGCCGCGCGCGCCGTGGAAGCGCATGCCGATTTCCTGGGCGGCTTCGAGGCTGTCGTCGAGGCGGGTCTTGTTCGGGTAGATGTAGAGGTGGTCGCTGCTGGTGGTGCAGCCGGAGAGGATCAGTTCGGCCATCGCGGTGAGCGTGGAGACCTTGATCATTTCCGGCGTCAGGCCGGCCCAGATCGGATAGAGGTTGGTGAGCCAGTTGAACAGTTCGCCGTCTTGCGCGGCGGGGATCACGCGCGTGAGGCTTTGGTACATGTGGTGGTGGGTGTTGATCAGGCCGGGCAGCACCACGTGGTTGCTTGCGTCAATGATTTCGTCGGCGGTTTGGGGGAGGTCGGCGGTTTGGCCTACTTGTTCGATGATGTTGTTGCGGATGAAGAGGGCGCCGTTTTTGATTTCTTCTCTGGTGTCGTTCATTGTTACTACGACGGTGGCGTTTTTGATCAATAGGGTTTTGGTCATTTGGGACTCACTGGGTTGTGTTTGGTGTTGGGTGTTGATTCGGCGCCGGTGATAGTGGAGTCCCTTTTAAACCCTATTAACGCTTTGCCTGGCTTTGTTGATTGTTTCTTTTTTGTTGCGCGTGTTGGTTGTTGATGCTGTTCGCTCTTCGATCAACCCTGCCGGGGGTAGCCCGGCGGCTACTCACTTTCTTTGCTCCGCCAAAGAAAGTAAGCAAAGAAAGGGTTGGAGCACTGCTCCAACGCAACGATTCGCCGCCTCGCTTTGCGAGGTTCCCGTTGGCGCCGCACTCAAATCGGGAAGGGAAACAAACTCGCTGCGCTCAGACAAGTTTCCCTTCTTTATCCGATTTGAGCACGNNNCCAACGGCGACTCATAAGCGGAATTCTTTTTTCGGCTCGCTTCGCATTGCCTTGGTTGGCTCGCCTTCGGCATCGTGCTTTTCTGCTCGGGTGAACTCGTTACTGCCTAAACCTTCGCCTTAAAATTCCGCAAGAAATCCAGCAGGATCTGCGCCGACACCTCTGCATCATCCGCCGTCATCGTCTCCAACGGATTGTGGCTGATGCCGCCGTTGCCGCAGCGTGTGAACAGCATGGCGACGTCGGTCATCTTGGCGATTGTCATGGCGTCGTGACCTGCGCCGGAGGCGAGTTCGAATGGTTTGACGCCGGCGCGTTCGGTGGCGGCGGCCAGTTGGTTCATCAGCCAGCGTGCACATGGGGCAGCCGGGGCGGAGACGGTCTTTTCGATGGTGACGTCGACGCTGCGGCGTTGGCAGATTTCTTCGATCTTTTTCAAGACGTCGGCGACTGCCGCATCGCGTACGTCATCGGCGGCGGCGCGGATGTCGAGCGACAGCGTGCACGCGCCGGGGATGACGTTGGTGGAACCGTTCGGGACTTGCAGCTGGCCTACCGTGCCGACCAGCGAGGCGTGCTGGTCTTCGCCGCAACGCTGCTCGACGTAGAGGATGATTTCTGCGGCGGCAGCGGCGGCGTCCTTGCGCATGTTCATCGGCGTGGTGCCGGCGTGGCTGGCGACGCCTTTGAGGTTGACCAGGTAGCGCGAGCTGCCGGCAATCGAGGTGACGATGCCGACCGGAAGGTCGCGGTTGAGCAGGACCGGGCCTTGTTCGATGTGGACTTCGACGTAGCCGAGCAGGTCGGACGGGTCGCGTGCGATCCGTGGAATTGCGGTGACGTCGTGGCCGGCCTGCGTGAGCACGTCGCGCATGCTGACGCCGTCGCGGTCGGTGAGGTTGAGCAGGTTGAGGTCGAACTGGCCGATGATGGCGTTGCTGCCCAGGAAGGTGCTCTTGAAGCGCACGCCTTCTTCTTCCGAGAAACCGATGATTTCAAAATGGAAGGGCAGGGTCTCGCCTTTTTCATGCAGGTGCTTGACGATGGCGATCGGCAGCAGGATGCCTTCGCGGCCGTCGTACTTGCCGCCGTTGCGCACCGTGTCGTAGTGCGAGCCGGTCATCAATGTCTTGGCTTGCGGGTCGGTCGAGAGGTAGCGGCCGACCACGTTGCCGACCGCGTCGATGTGCGCGTGCATGCCGGCTTCGCGCATCCAGTGGGCGATCTGGTCGGCGGTGCGGCGATGGGCGTCGGTCATGTAGGTGCAGGTCAGGGCGCCTTCGTCTTCGCTCCAGGCGCCGATTTCTTCGGCCCATTCCATGATGGCGGCGCCAATGGCCGGGGTATGGCCGAGCAGGTCGTTGATGCGCATTTCGGCAATGCGGCCGATCTGACGCAGCGCTTCGCGCAGTTCGTCTTCGGGCTGGTTGCGCAGGCGGCGGGTGAAGGTGGTGATGATTTGCTGGCGCGTCAGGCCCTTGCCGGTGGCACCTTTCACCGCGAGGATGAAGGGGAAGCCGAACCTGGCGTTGTAGTCGCCGTTGAGTTTTTGCAGCGTGGCGAATTCTTCCGGCGTGCACAGGTTGAGGCCGGCCTTGGCTTGCTCGCCGGTCGACTCGGCGGTCAGTTCGCCGGCGATGGCGGCTTTGCCTGCCAGCTCGGGGTGGGCGCGGATCAGGCCCAGTTGCTCTGCGCGGTCGGCGCCGGTGACCACGCTTTGCAGCGCCTGTTTCAGGGCCGTGATGTTGGCGAAAGGGCCGAGTTTCGCTGCGCGTTCGGGAATCCACGGCGAATGCTCATAGATCCCGTGCAGGGTGTTGACGAAAGCCGGTACGTCGCGCGCGGCGCTGCCGTTCAATTGTTCTAGTGTGGTCATCGTGATAGCTGTTGCCGATAGGTGCCAATAAATACGGATGGTTGCTGACTGCTTTGACAGGACGGTGCCCCGTCCTGTCGTACTTCAAGTGTTAATGATCGGAACTCTGTGCCGCCGCCAGTGCATAACCGGCGACTTCTTCGTCGTTGCCGCGGCCGTTGAAGAATACATTCAACACGACCGCCATGGTGGATGCAAGCAATATGCCACTATGGAAGATAGTGGACAAGAAGCCCGGCATCTTGTCAAAGAAGGTCGGCGCCACGATCGGGATCATGCCCACGCCGATGCTGATGGCGACGATGAACAGGTTGTTGCGGTTGGTGTTGAAGTCGACCTTGGCCAGGATCTTGATCCCGGTCGCCGCCACCATGCCGAACATCACGATGCCGGCCCCGCCCAGCACGAATTGCGGGATCGATGCGGCCACGTGCGCCATTTTGGGGAACAGGCCGAACGCCGCCAGGATTACGCCGGCAGCCACGCAGACATAGCGGCTGCGGATGCCGGTGACGCCGACCAGACCGACGTTCTGCGAGAACGAGGTGTACGGGAAGGTATTGAAGACGCCGCCGATCACCGTGCCGAGACCGTCCACGCGCAGGCCGCGCGCCAGTGTCTTGTCGTCGACCTTCTTCTCGACGATGTCGCCCAGCGCCATGAACATGCCGGTCGATTCGATCATGGTGACGATCATGACCAGGCACATGCTGATGATGGAGCCGACGTCGAATTGCGGCCAGCCGTAGTGGAAAGGTTTGATCACGGCGAACCATTCCGTTGCGCCGAGACCGTCAAAGTTGATCTTGCCCAGCGACAAGGCGATGACGAAGCCGACCACCATGCCCATCAGCACCGAGATATTGGCGATGAAGCCCTTGACGTATTTGGTGATGAGCAGGATGGAGACGAGGACCACGGCGGCAATCGCCAGGCTCAGCGGGGAGCCGTAGTCGGGATTCGGGATTTTGACGAAGACGCCGTCGACCAGCTTGCCGATGATGGGTTGGCCGCCGGCCGCCCAGTTGATGCCGACGCCCATCAGCGATACCCCGATCACCGTGATGACGGTGCCGGTCACCACCGGCGGGAAGTAGCGCATGAGCTTGCTCATGTAGGGCGACGCCAGGATGCAGAATATCCCTGACGCGATGACGGCCCCGTAGATATGAAGGATGCTCAGGGAGGGATTGTTGGCCATGGCGACCATCGGCCCGACGGCGGCGAAGGTGACTCCCATCATCACCGGCATGCGGATGCCGAACTTCCAGATGCCGAGGCTTTGAATGATGGTGACCAGGCCGCAGCAGAACAGATCGGCGCTGATCAGGTAGGCAATTTCGGATTTAGGCAGGTTTAGGGCACCGCCGACGATGAGCGGTACTGCGATGGCGCCGGCATACATCACGAGTACGTGTTGCATGCCCAGCGCGGCGAGTTTGAGTATCGGCAGTCTTTCGTCTACCGGGTGACCCTGAGGGCTTTGGGTTGTCATGGCTGTCTCCAAGTTTTTATATGGAGGCCGCTGCCGGTTTCAGATGCGACGGCGACGGCCTCTCGTCAAGTCCTTGCAGAAGGATGCAGATTCTGAGCAGGATCCTCCGTACAGGCTTGTGGGCCGATACTAAAGTAAATCGCTCAGTCCGATATATAGGTCAGCCAATACTCGTTTTCTGAATGTGGATATAAGCAGCGTGATGCCGATGTTGCCTGGAAGCCTTAATTGACAAGCATCTTGGCGGCGGCGCTGACCTGCGCGCGCAGCCATTTATGCTCGGTCGCCTGATGCACGCGCTCATGCCACAGCTGGTAAAAACGCAGCGGCGGAAACTTGATCGGCACGCTGTAACTCTTCAGCGACAAGGTCTTTTCATAGAAGCTGGCGAATTGCTGGCCGGCGCTCAGAACCAGGTCGGTCTGCGCCACCATGTAGGGCAGCATGCGGAAGTGCGCCGACTCCACCACGACGTTGCGATGCAGGTTCTGCTTCTCAAGGAAGGTGTCGATGGTGCCGTGATAGCCGGGCAAGATTTGCGACGGCGCCGCGTGCGGCAGGGTCAGATAATCCTCGATGGTCATGGCGTCCTTGGCGGTGCGTTTGGCATAGGCGCAATCGGAGCGCATCAGGCAGACGATGGGGTCGTCGAACAGTTTGGACAAATGCAGGTGCGGCGGCGGCTCGTCCCAGTTGGCGATGACGAGGTCGAGTTCGCCATCCGACAGCAGGCGCACATAGTCGGTCTCCGGTCCGAGCGCGTGGATCACGATATGGCTCTTGGGCGATTCGCGGCGCAGGCGGGCGATGACCTCGGTGAAGAAGGGCGTGTTCATGTAATCGGGTGCGGCGATGTGGAAGGTGCGCGCCTCTTCCTGCGGAACGAAAGCGGTTTTCGGCACGAACAAGCGCTCGGTTTCATCGAGGATGCGCTTGGCCGGCTTGAGCAGGCTCTCGCCGTGCTGGGTCGGCACCATGCCGCGTGCGCCGCGCACCAGCAGCGGATCGCCGGTGAGTTCGCGCAGCTTGCGCAGCGAGGCCGAGATCGAGGGCTGCGGCTGGTTGAGCTTGAGGGCGACGCGCGAGACGTTCTTTTCGCACAGCAACAGATAAAGAATGCGGATCAGGTGGATATCGAGATGGTCTGGCAGCCTGGACATGATTGTCTCCGGGTAACTGGTAAAGCGAGGCGGGCGTCTGCGCAGGGCGCGCTGGACTGCCTTCTTACCCGTGGAGGGTGGCCGCACGTTGTTGATGTTATGAAAGGTCTCTGGTTATATTTTTTGGCGTATAGAGCTTCCCACATAACCTGCTCATTGTTGTATATGAATATGCGTATGTCAAATATAAGCGATTGGCAATGTTTTAAAGCGCCAACACGTTTATCGTTCCAGCATCCCGGTCGCACCCTCCGTGCGCAGGCTGCGACTGAGAAAAAATAACAGATGGCAATTGCCATCGAGGTCGTCGCGGCAGCAGGTAACGAGGATTTACGCAGAGGCAGGAGACGCTCTGCGCAAGTCTTCTTATTTATCCGGAGCATGCGTTTTGCATTGCGCCGGATCGACCGTTTTGTGATCTGAGGCCCGGCCTCGCTCACCTGGAGCGCCCGCAGTGGCAGGTGAGGAACAAACGTGGGGAAGACATGGAAGCATTGTTCGTATCGTATGGCGTCGAGTGGCTCAATCTGCTGGTGCGCTGGCTGCATCTGATCACCGGGATTGCGTGGATCGGCGCCTCGTTCTATTTCGTCTGGCTGGACAATTCCATCCGTCCTCCCAAGCCGGGCAGCGACCTCGCCAAGAAGGGTGTCTCCGGTGAATTGTGGGCCGTGCACGGCGGCGGCTTCTACAACCCGCAAAAATACCTGGTCGCGCCTTCCGAATTGCCGGAAGAACTGCACTGGTTCAAATGGGAAGCCTACGCCACCTGGATCAGCGGCTTCGCGATGCTGTTCATCGTCTATTACTTCAACGCCTCGGCCATGATGGTCGACAAGTCGGTTGCCGATCTCTCCGGCCTGCAATCGGTCGGCGTCGGCCTCGGCACGCTGGTGCTCGGCTGGATCGTCTACGACCTGCTGTGCAAATCGCCGCTGGGAAAACGCGAAGGCCTGCTCGGCGCGGTCATGTTCGTCTTCATCGTCGCCGTGGCCTATGTGCTGACGCACCTGCTGAGCGGCCGCGCGGCCTACATCCATGTCGGCGCGATGATCGGCACCATCATGGTCGGCAACGTGCTGATGGTGATCATCCCCGGCCAGCGCAAGCTGGTGGAAGCCATGAAGGAAGGCAAGTCGCCCGACCCGATCTACGGCAAGAAGGGCAAGCAGCGCAGCGTGCACAACAACTACTTCACGCTGCCTATCCTGTTCATCATGATCAGCAACCACTACGCGATGACCTATACCCACGCGTACAGCTGGCTGGTGCTGGCGGCGATCATGGCCGCCGGCGTGCTGATCCGTCACTTCTTCAACCTGCGCCATGCCGGCAAGGTCTCGATCGGTTTCCCGATTGCCGGTTGCGTGTTGTTGCTGGGCGTGGCGATCGCGATTGCGCCGAAGCCGTTGCCGAAGGTTGTCGCTGTACCGGTAGCATCTATTGTCACTGCGCCAGCCGCGACTGCGGGTGTAACGGCGGACAGCGGAGCAACTGTACCTGTCGCCGCCACGGCAAGCGGCGTAGACTTTGCGCGCGTGCAGGAAGTCATCACCCAGCGCTGCGCCAGCTGCCACTCCGCACAGCCGACGCAGGCAGGTTTCGCCACGGCGCCGGCCGGCATGATGCTGCAAACGCCGGAACTGATCCGCCAGCACGCCGCCAAGGTGTACCAGCGCGCGGTCCAGACCAGGGACATGCCGCTGGCCAACATGACGCACATGACCGACGAAGAGCGCGCGCTGATCGGCGCCTGGTTCGAAGCGGGCGCGAAGTAATCCGACCGACAAAGAAATTCAAGGAATATTCATGACCACCATCACCATCGACGGTTTCAACCTCACCGCTGCGCAAGTCGTCAGCGTCTCCAGAGTGGCCGCCGGCACCAACGGCACCAACGGCGCCTACGCCAAGGTCGCGCTCGCCGACTCCTCGCGCACCGCCCTGAAACAGAGCCGCGACTTCATCGAGTCGACCTGGATGCACGACGAAGCGCCCATGATGTACAGCTTCAACACCGGCGTCGGCCTGCTGAAGGACACCCGCATCAAGGTCGAACACATTGAGCTGTTCCAGACCCAGCTGATCAAGGCCCACAGCGCCGGCATCGGCGAGCCGTTCTCCGAAGAAGTCAGCCGCGCCACCATGCTGCTGCGGGCCAATGCCTTCGCCAGCAATTACTCCGCGCCGCGCGTGGAAGTGGTCGATCGCCTGCTGGACTTCATCAATGCCGGCATCCATCCGATCATGCCGCAAAAGGGTTCGGTCGGGGCCTCCGGCGACCTCGCGCCGCTGGCTTACCTCGCGGCTGCGATTGTCGGTTTCGACGAAGCCGAAGTGATGTACCAGGGCAAGCGCATGAGCGCGCCCGAAGCCATCACCAAGGCCGGCATCGGTCCGGTCAAGTTCGATTTGAAGGCCAAGGACGCCTCGGCCCTGATCAACGGCTGCACCGTTTCTCTCGCTGTTGCCGTACTGGCCGCGCACGATTCGCGCAACCTGCTGACCGACGCCTGCCTGTCGCTGGGCCTGACGCTGGAAGCCATGCGCGCCGAGATGTCCGCCTTCGATCCACGCATCCAGCAGGCGCGTCCGCACGCCGGCCAGATCAAGACCGCCGCCGTCATCCGCACCTTGCTCAAGGGGTCCACCCGCACCACGCATGAAGCACGTTCGGTGCAACTGCCGGACGAATCGCGCCGCACCGACATTCCGTACTCGTCGCGGATCCAGGACGTCTACTCGCTGCGCTGCGCGCCGCAGGTCTACGGCCCGGTGTTCGATGCGCTGGATTACATCGACACCATCATCGACAAGGAAATCAATTCCGCCACCGACAATCCGCTGATCTTCAGCAAAGAAGAAGCGGAAGGCGGCGGCTTCGAGATCATCTCCGGCGGCAATTTCCACGGCCAGTACCTGGCGCAGGCGATGGACTTGCTGGCGATGACCATCACCGATCTCGGCAGCATCTGCGAGCGCCGCATTGCGCGCCTGATCGACCCGACCCTGTCGTGGGGCTTGCCGCGCAACCTGATGAGCGGCGTGCGCGGCGTCAACACCGGCTATCCGGTGGTGCAATGCTCGATGAGTTCACTGGTGATGGAAAACCGCACCTTGTCCATGCCGGGCAGCGTCGACAGCATCCCGTCCAAGGGCAACAGCGAAGACCACGTCTCCAACTCGACCTGGTGCGCGCGCAAGGCGGCTACGGTGGT
>NZ_QXFG01000018.1:0-283276 GCF_026127345.1 Herbaspirillum lusitanum
CGCGTCCGGCACGGACGCGGGGCGAGTCCGGGGTTGCATGAAGCATCGCTTCATGCCGGACGAGCCGGTTTGGCTTGCAAGCCAAACTGCGGGAGATTCCCGCCGGCTCCACCACCAATACAAAAGGTCACCCGAAAGGGTGGCCTTTTTTATTGGTAATGCGCAGAGAAATCGAATCCGCGTCCGGCACGGACGCGGGGCGAGTCCGGGGTTGCATGAAGCATCGCTTCATGCCGGACGAGCCAGTTTGGCTTGCAAGCCAAACTGCGGGAGATTCCCGCCGGCTCCGCCACCAATACAAAAGGTCACCCGCAAGGGTGGCCTTTTGTATTGGTAATGCGTCAGCGAGATCGGATCCGCGTCCGGCACGGGCGCGGGGCGAGTCCGGTGTTGCGTGAAGCACTGCTTCGCGCGGGACAAGCCGGTTTGGCTTGCAAGCCAAATTGCGGAAGATTCCCCGCAGGTGAACTACATTGGAGAATTGCGTAACAGAAATCAGCAGCGCACAACGCTTTCGTCGATGACGCGCAGATCGTCGCCCGCTTCAGATGCGACTGTGGATTCGGCTGCAAAATAAGCCGTCCGGCGCGCTTCATACTCGGCACGCAAACGCACGTAGCGTCGCTCAGCAATGACTTGTTGAAAAATAAACACCAAGCCTGCCAGCACCAAGCACAGCGCCGCCAAGGTTGCGCCCAGGAATGGCGCAGTTGCAAATGAAATCATCGATTGTCCCCCCGGATAAATCCGCTCTCACGGCACAACAATAAGTTCTTGTTTTGAAACATTATACTCATAAGAATGTTTTTTGCGCGTTGAAATTTTCTATTGAAGGAGAACCTTCTTTAGTCTTTTTCTTTTCCGCCGCATCATAAATTCGCCACGAGGGGAGACTTCAATCACGGATGAATTGCGAGTAAGCGCTTATATGCGCCACGCCATCATCAAGCTGACGAACGTGCGGCGCGATCAGCAAATCCCCTCTCTTCGTGTTGGTGCGGGCGAAGCAATATATGATCGTGCTTCCACCCTCCGGCACAATTCTCTCCCGCGCAAACATGTCCGCCCACAAGCCCCCATCCGCTGCCGTTCGTGAATTGGCGTTCCAGCCGCCGCTCGACTGGGAGCGCCTGCTGCGTTTCTTCGGCGGGCGCGCCACGGCCGGTGTGGAAGCAGTTGAAAATGGCGTTTACCTGCGCGCCATCGAACGGAACGGCGACCACGGGACGCTGGCCGTGTCGCGTCATCCCGACAAGGATTGCCTGGTCGTCGCGATCAACGGCAAGGCCAGCCGTCACGCCGATGCGCTGGTCGCACCGTTGAGCCGCATGTTCGACCTGCAGACGGATACCAGACGCATCCGCAAACATCTGGCGAAAGATCCGTGGTTGGCGCCGCTGTTCAAGGTGGCCCCCGGACTGCGCGTGCCGGGCGCGTGGTCGGCGTTCGAACTGGTGGTGCGCACCATCGTCGGCCAGCAAGTCAGCGTAAAAGCTGCGACCACCATCGTCGGCCGGCTGGTCGAACGCGCCGGCGAGCGTATCGAAGGCCATCCGCACGCGGCAACCGCATGGCGCTTCCCGACGCCGCATGCGCTGGCGGCAGTCGACCTCGCAGCAATCGGCATGCCGGGAAAACGCGTCGCCGCGCTACAGGGTTTTGCTCATGCGGTGGCACACGGTGACGTGCCCGTGGATGACCCTGCGGCCGACACGGCCGACCTGCGGAAGGCTTTGCTCGGCTTGCCCGGCATCGGTCCGTGGACGGTCGAATACGTCGCCATGCGCGCCTGGCGCGACGCCGATGCCTGGCCGGCGTCCGATCTGGTGTTGATGCAAGCAATCAACGACCGTGATCCTTCCTTGCTCAAATTGGCGCACCAGAAAAGCCGTGCGGAGATCTGGCGACCATGGCGCGCCTATGTCGCGATGCATCTCTGGAATGAGATCGCCGACCGCATGGGACAAACGCGCGGAGGCTGAAGTCATCGCCGCGCAATTTCGCGAACATGATGAGCAACCGATCGTCATCATGGCGCCGGCCGTGAACGATTAATCCTCTGACAACAAATCATCCGGTTTTGACACGGACGATTGGCAACATTGCAAAATGACGCCGGGAATTCTGTAACCGTCTGCAACCGTCGCGCTATTTGTCGTGCCGGACGCCGCCAACAGAATATAATGGCGCACATCTTTTGCACTACAGCTGAGGCCATGAGCTCCGAATTCCACCAACTCTCAGAGAAAGTCGCGCAACTCGCCGCAATGACGCAATCTTTGCGCCGTGAAAACGCCGACCTGCGTCTTAACGTTGCGGCCCTGACCACCGAGAATGCCGAATTGTCGCAGCGCATGGATGAAGCCCACCAGCGCGTCGCCGCATTGCTGGACAAACTTCCGGTTGCAGCGCCGATGCCGACGTTAGCCGACAATGAAGAGGAGACCGCGTGATGCAGCTCAACGTTTCGATCATGGGTCACGCCTACACGCTGGTGTGCAAGGAAGATGAAGAAGCGACGCTGCGCCAGGCGGTCGCCTACCTCGATGAAAAAATGTGCGCAATCCGCGATGCAGGCAAGATCAAGGGCAACGATCGCATCGCCGTGATGGCTGCACTCGGCATCGCCGCCGAACTGCTGTCGATCCAACCGGGCGGCGACGGTTCGTTCGCCGGCCTGACGGTGGCGGAGTGGAAGCAGAGCATCGCCTCCATGCATAGCGTGCTTGACGATGCGCTGGCGCCGCAGGAAAAATTGTTCTGAGCGCCGGCTGATTTCCCTCTGAATTCCCTGCGGATTTTCTTTCTCTTTGCGCGTGCGTGCGTTCATGCACGCGCCGCAATTTCTTTCCGCTTTCCTGTCGTCCTGTCCAAGCATTGGTCTGCGAGAAACGTGTTGGCGCGGCATTTTGATGTGCACGGACGTTGCCGCGCGCGCATGAAAAATTTATACCTGCCACAGAGTGAAAATACCTCGGAATTTTTACGCAAAGGCTTTGACAAGAATTCCGAATAGAGTAGACTTAAGTCTCCTGCCGTGTTCGCGAATGCTTATATTCCTTGAACCATTTATGTGCACAGGCTGTGGGATTTTGTTTGGTGGGCGTGAGCGTCGCTAGTCCGATGAACCCGAAATTAAACTAACTGCAGCCAACTTGAACCGCTTGGTTCAGGATGCCAGCATAGCGGCACAGGCGGGACTGAATTACTAAAGCGACTGTAGAAATACAGTCGCTTTTTTTATGCCTGTTTTATAAGCAGAACGGGAAATGTAAAACAGAAGAATGACATGCTCAGCAATGTGCATGCAACGACAACGATCGGCAACCTCAGTCGTTGCGCTTCTTCGCTGCGGCCTTGCGTTCCTGGCCGACTTCGGCAATGGCGTCCTGGAATTCGGTGACGTCTTCAAAACTCTTGTAAACCGACGCGAAACGGATGTACGCGATCTTGTCCAGACGCTTCAATTCGCGCATCACCAGTTCCCCGACCTGCCCCGACACCACTTCCCGGGCGCCGCTGGACAACAGTTTTTCCTGGATACTCTGGATCGCCGCATCGACCGCTTCGGCCGACACCGGACGCTTGCGCAAGGCCAGCATCAGGCTGGCCCGCAATTTGGAAGGATCGAACTCGCTGCGGCTGCCGTTCTTCTTGACGATGACCGGCATGGTCAGCTCGATGCGCTCGTAAGTCGTGAAACGCTTGTCGCAATTGGCGCAACGGCGGCGGCGGCGGATCGCGTCGCCCTCTTCCGAGATGCGCGTGTCCAACACCGGCGTGTCGTCATGATTGCAGAAGGGACATTTCATAGAGGCAAATCGAAGCAGACTACAGGTTGGATACCGGAGACCATCTTACTGCGCCTGCGGCCTTCGCAACAGCGAAGGCCGCAAGATCAAACAACTACTTTATTGCCGTGCTTGCCGGTTACGCGGCATAGACCGGGAAGGCATCCGTCAATTTCTTGACTTCGACCTTCACGCGTTCGATGGTGGCGGCGTCATGTGGATTGTCCAGCACGTCGGCGATCAGGTTGGCGACCTTTTCCGCTTCCGCTTCCTTGAAACCGCGCGTGGTCATCGCCGGGCTGCCCAGACGAATACCGGAAGTCACAAATGGCTTCTCAGGATCGTTGGGAATGCCGTTCTTGTTGCAGGTCATGTGGGCCGTTCCCAGAATCGCTTCGGCTTCCTTGCCGGTCAGATTCTTCGGACGCAGATCCACCAGCATCACGTGCGACTCTGTACGACCGGAGACGATGCGCAGGCCGCGCTTGATCAGCGTCTTGGCCAACACATCGGCGTTCTTCACGACTTGCTGTTGATACGCCTTGAATTCCGGCGACAGTGCCTCCTTGAACGCCACGGCCTTGCCGGCGATGACGTGCATCAGCGGACCGCCCTGGATGCCCGGGAAGATCGCGGAGTTGATGGCCTTCTCGTGCTCGGCCTTCATCAGGATCACGCCGCCGCGCGGACCGCGCAATGACTTGTGCGTGGTCGACGTGACGAAGTCGGCGTGCGGCACTGGATTGGGATAGACGCCTGCTGCGATCAGACCGGCATAGTGCGCCATGTCGACCATGAAGTAAGCGCCGACTTCCTTGGCGATCCTGGCGAAACGTTCGAAGTCAATGCGCAGCGCGTAAGCGGAGGCGCCGGCGATGATCAGCTTCGGCTTCTTTTCGCGCGCCAGTGCTTCCATGGCTTCGTAGTCGATTTCTTCCTTGTCGTTCAGGCCGTAGGAAACCACGTTGAACCACTTGCCGGACATGTTCAAGGCCATACCGTGCGTGAGGTGGCCGCCTTCAGCCAGCGACATACCCATGATGGTATCGCCCGGCTTGAGCATGGCGAAGAACACGCCCTGGTTGGCTTGCGAACCGGAGTTCGGTTGCACGTTGGCGGCTTCGGCGCCGAACAGTTTCTTGAGGCGATCGATGGCCAGTTGCTCGGCCATGTCGACGAACTCGCAGCCGCCGTAGTAACGCTTGCCCGGATAGCCTTCGGCATACTTGTTGGTCAGTTGCGTGCCTTGCGCTTCCATGACTGCAGGCGAGGTGTAGTTCTCGGAAGCGATCAGCTCGATATGTTCTTGCTGACGGACGTTTTCCTTCTGGATGACGGACCACAGTTCCGGGTCGACATTCGCGATGGTGTGATTCTTTGCAAACATGATTTCTCCAATGGATAAGGGTGCGCCTGAAGCACATCAGCCGGTAACACCTGGAAGCGCCGAAAACACAATAGGCGATGCCGACTTGAAGACTTCCAAATCGAATGAGGGCCAGGGTGAATAAGGGAATTGCAGGCAGCCTCAATCGTACTTTCCATTCAGGGCTGCCCAGGCGCACGGCTAATGAAATCTCACGCTTCCCGATGGATACCCATCTTGAGCCGGAACAAGGTCCCGGTTTTTCGCCAGTCACGTGAGACGAAATGGTCTGCGCATTGTAAGTGATGCCTTCGGATTCGGCAAGATTTGCCTCCGTGCAGGGTCAGGAAAGCGTTGCATCTCGCGCAGCGGCGCTTTGGGCTACAATTTCGGGTTATTGACGCAAACATGCATTGCATTGTTTGCATTGTCCTACGCCAACAGGGAGACTACAGATGATCGTTTTGATTACAGGTGCAACAGCCGGTTTCGGCGCCGAAATGGCGCGCAAGTTCGTCCAAAATGGTCACAAGATCATCGCCACCGGTCGCCGCAAGGACCGCCTTGATGCGCTGGCTGACGAATTCGGCGCCGACAAGGTGCTGCCGCTGGTGCTTGACGTCACCGACAAGCATTCGATCAAGAGCGCCCTCGCCTCGCTGCCGCAAGGCTGGCAGGATATCGACGTCCTGATCAACAACGCCGGTCTGGCGCTGGGTCTGGAGCCTGCACACCAGGTTGCGCTGGAAGACTGGGAAACCATGATCGACACCAACGTCAAGGGCCTGGTCACGGTCACCCATCACATCCTGCCGAACATGGTCAAGCGCGGCACCGGCACCATCATCAACCTCGGTTCGATTGCCGGCGCCTATCCGTATCCGGGCGGCAATGTTTACGGCGCCACCAAGGCATTCGTCGACCAGTTCACGCTGAACCTGCGCGCTGACCTGGTCGGCACCGGCGTGCGCGCCACCAACCTGGCGCCCGGCCTGTGCGGCGGCACCGAGTTTTCCAACGTGCGCTTCAAAGGCAACGACGGCGCCGCCGCCAAGGTCTACGAAGGCACCACGCCGCTGACCGCCGTCGATATCGCCGAAGCCGCATTCTGGGTCGCCACGCTGCCGGCACACGTCAACATCAACTACATCGAACTGATGCCGACTTGCCAGGGTTTCGGTCCGTTGAACATCAAACGCACCCAATAAAAACGCTCCTCAATGTCCGATTCAACCAATAAAAACAATAGCAGCAACAGCGTCGAGAGCAGCAAAAGCAACGACGCCTTTTCGTGGCCGGTCCGGGTCTACTATGAAGACACCGACACCGGCGGCGTCGTGTTTTATGCCAACTACCTCAAGTTCTTTGAGCGCGCGCGCACCGAATGGCTGCGCGCGCTGGGTTTTTCCCAGCAAGCCCTGGTTGAGTCGAGCGGCCTGATCTTCGTGGTCAAGAACACCGCGGTGGACTACTTTGCGCCCGCGCGGCTTGACGATGAACTGAAACTGACCGTCGTGGTCGAACAGTTCCGCAACGCGTCCATGTCTTTTGTACAAGAGGCCTGGCGCCTTCAGGGAACAGAACAAACATTGCTGGCGCGCGGCCAAATCAAGATTGCCTGCGTCAACGCCGCCAACTTCCGGCCCCAGGCCATTCCGGAAGAAATGCTGGCCCGCCTCAAGGGAAATTTATAATTCATCATCGCTACGCACGACCGCAGCGGCATCTTTACACCTGCCGCAACCGGACAGAAAATTTTTTGCACGTACAATTGAGCCTCTCGACCGAACGCCAGACTGCACCAAACCGAATCCCGTACTGAACCTCGACCCCACACGCCTCCATGAACGTCACTCAAGATCTATCCTTCTTTGCCCTGATCACCAACGCCTCCGTCATCGTGCAGTTTGTCATGCTGCTGCTGTTGCTGGCCTCCGTTTTCAGCTGGACTTACATCTTCCGCAAGATGTTCACGATCCGCAGCGCACGCTCGCAGACCGAGGAATTCGAGCGTTCATTCTGGTCCGGCGGCAATCTGATTGCGCTGTACCAGGACACGCTGTCCAACCGCCGCAAGGGCGGCGGCCACGGCGGCGCGCTGGAACGCATTTTCCAGGCCGGCATGGGTGAATTCAACAAGGCCAAGGCGCAAGTCGGCAAAGGCGCGACGATCGATTCCAGCGGCCTGCTCGATGGCGCCCGTCGCGCCATGCGCGCTGCCTATCAACGCGAAATGGATGCCCTGGAATCACATCTGGCCTTCCTGGCGACGGTCGGTTCGGTATCGCCTTACGTCGGTCTGTTCGGCACCGTGTGGGGCATCATGAACGCCTTCCGCGGCCTTGCCAACGTGCAACAGGCAACGCTGGCGGCGGTCGCTCCCGGCATCGCCGAAGCGTTGATCGCCACCGCCATCGGCCTGTTCGCCGCGATCCCTGCGGTGATCGCCTACAACCGCTTCTCGCACGACATTGATCGCCTGGCGATCCGCTTCGAAAGCTTCATCGAAGAATTCTCCAACATCTTGCAACGTCAGGCACGCTGATGGCAGGCTCATCCATGCGCGGGGGACGTCCCCGCAAGTTCAAGTCGGAAATCAACGTCGTGCCGTACATCGACGTGATGCTGGTGCTGCTGATCATCTTCATGGTGGCGGCGCCGGTGAACGATCCGAGCGTCATCAACCTGCCGACCGCCGGCAAGTCGACCGTGCCGCCGAGCGAGTACATCGAGATCGCATTGAAACCCGACGCCAAGGCCACCATCAAGGTCAACGGCCCCAAGCGCGGTGAAACGCAGACTGCCTCCGGCCGTCCCGACCTGGCGCAAAAACTGCAGGCGCTGCACGCCGACAGCCCGGACATGCCGGTGATGATTTCCGCCGACAAGGAAATCAAGTACGACGAAGTCGTGCAGGTTATCGCAGCAGCAAAGAAACTGGGCATAGCACGCGTGGGACTGGCAACGAAGTAATATGAGCACTCCTTACCAAGTACCGAGACAACCGGGCCGCTGGCGCGCCATCGCACTGGCGGTGGTGGTCCACATGGCCTTGCTGGCTTTCCTCTGGTTCGGCGTCAACTGGCAAAGCGAAACGCCGCTGACCGTCGAAGCGGAAATCTGGGATCCGAACATCAAGGAGGCGGCGCCGCTGCCGCAACCGGCGCCCGAGCCGGAACCGCCAAAGCCAACTCCAACGCCGCAACCTGTGCCTGAACCCGTCAAGCCGCCGCCACCGAAGGTGGAAGAGCCGCCCGTGGCGAAGCCTGATATCGCGCTCGAAAAAGAGAAAGAAAAGAAGCGCAAGGAAGCGGAAAAGAAAGAACGCGACGAGAAGGAAAAAGAAGCCAGGCTCGAGCGTGAAAAAGCCGATCGCCTGAAGAAAGAGAAACAGGAAAAGATCGACGCCGACAAGAAGCTGGCGAAAGAGAAGGACGACGCCGAGGCCAAGAAGAAAGCCGAAGTCGACAAGCTCGCCGCCGAGAAGAAACAGAAGCAGCAAGCCGCCGACAACAAGGCCGCCGAACAACGCCGCCAGGATGACTTGAAGCGCATGATGGGCCAGGCCACCAGCGCAAGCGGCGGCACCGGCACGGCGGCGCAGTCGCAGGGCCCGCGCGGCACAGCCGACTACGGCAACAAGCTGGGCGCGAAGATCCGCTCCAACACCATCTTCGACATGCCAGGCGAGTTGAGTGCAAACCCGGCGGTAGAATACACTGTCGAACTGCTGCCCGACGGCACGGTGCGCGGCATCCGCAAGAACAAGTCATCCGGCATTCCGGGCTTTGACGAAGCAGTCCAGCAAGCGATCAACAAATCGCAACCTTTCCCTCCCGACAAGGACGGCAAGGTGCCGAACAGCTTTACCTTTAAACACTACCCGAAGGATCAAAACTGATGATCAAAAACTCGCGCACCGCACCGAAATCACCGCATGGTTTTAATCAACCTTTTGGGTTTCGCCGCCTGACCGGCGTTGCACTGACCGTCATGGGCATCGCCGCGGCATCCGCCGCGCATGCCGAATTGCGCTTTGAGATTTCCGGCGTCGGCGCCAGCCAGATTCCGGTCGCCATCGCCGCTTTCCCGGGCGAAGAAAGCGCTCCGCAACAGATCACTTCCATCGTCAAGGCCGACCTCGCGCGCAGCGGCGTCTTCAAGCTGATCGACAACAGCGATTCGCTGTCCGACGCCTCCGCCATCAACTATGGCGACTGGAAGAACCGCGGCGCCAATGCGCTTGCCGTGGGCAGCGTGCAGCGCCTGGCCGACGGCCGCTTCGACGTGCGCTATCGCCTGTTCGACACCATCAAGGCGGCGCAACTGTCGGCGCTGTCGTTCGGCAGCCAGCCGCAACTGATGCGCCTCACCGCGCACAAGATCGCCGACGACATCTATGAAAAGTTGACCGGCATCCCCGGCATTTTCTCGACCCGGATTGCCTATGTGACACGTTCGGGCAAGGAATATCGCCTGGAAGTGGCCGACGCCGACGGCGAAGGCGTGCAAGTCGCGTTGCGCTCCAACGAGCCGATCATTTCTCCATCGTGGTCGCCGGACGGCGGCAAGGTCGCCTACGTTTCCTTCGAAGCCAAGAAACCGGTCATTTACATCCAGAACCTGGTGACGCGCCAGCGCACGCTGGTGGCCAACTTCAAAGGTAGCAATTCGGCCCCGGCCTGGGCTCCTGACGGCCAGCGCCTCGCCGTGGCGCTCACCCGCGATGGCCTGACCCAGGTCTACGTGATCAACGCCGACGGCAGCGGCCTGCGCCGCCTGACCAACACTGCCGGCATCGACACCGAGCCGCGCTTCTCGCCGGACGGCAATTACGTCTACTTCACCAGCGACCGCAGCGGCGGCCCGCAGATCTACAAGGTCAGCCCGAACGGCGGCGACGCCCAGCGCGTGACCTTCGGCGGCAGCTATAACATCAGCCCGCGGATTTCCCCGGACGGCAAGACTTTGGCGTTTATTTCGCGCCGCGAAGGCAAATTCCAGCTTTACGCGCTGGATTTGACCAACGGTCAGGAACAACGCCTGTCCGACACCGTCAAAGATGAGTCGCCAAGCTTCTCGCCAAACGGCAAATACATCATGTACGCGACAGAATCAGGTCGTCGCGGGTCGCTGGCCATCGTTTCCACTGATGGCCGGATCAAACAGCGCTTAACAACCCAGGTCGGCGATATCAGGGAGCCAACCTGGGGGCCGTTCATGAAATAAACAATTATTCACATTCATTCACGACAAAGGAGTTTCACATGCGTACATTCAGTTCTTTTGCAATCGTTCTTTCGGCAGCCATGCTGCTGGCGGCATGCTCGTCCACCAAACTGGACGACAAGAACGCCCCGGTTGAAAACCGCGCCGGCACAGGCACCACCAACGGCGCAGATCCGCGCGCAGTCAACACCGTCAACGCCGGTTCCGACCCGCTGAACGACCCGCAAGGCATCCTCTCCAAGCGCAGCATCTATTTCGACTATGACAGCTACACCGTCAAGGACGAGTTCCGTTCGGTGGTCGAAGCGCATGCCAAGTACCTGAATTCGCACAAGGATCGCAAGGTCATCATCCAGGGCAACACCGATGATCGCGGCGGCACCGAGTACAACCTGGCGCTGGGCCAGAAGCGTGCCGAAGCAGTTCGCAAGGCACTGGTCCTGCTGGGCGTGTCCGATGCGCAAGTTGAAGCAGTCTCGTTCGGCAAGGAAAAGCCGAAGGCCCTGGGCAGCGACGAAGCCGCATGGGCTGAAAACCGTCGTGCCGACATCGCGTACCAATAAGACTTATGCGCACTTCCCTGAAGACTGCGTTCAAGTCGTTTTCCGCAGCGGCCTTGATGGCCGCTGTCGCAAGCCTGTCCGTGCTGCCGGCAACGGCGCGCGCAGGCTTGTTTGACGACGATGAAGCGCGCAAGGCCATCCTCGATATCCGCAACAAGATCGATGCCCTGCAAAAAGACGTCGCCAACAAGACGGACAAGACCAGCGCGCTAAGCCTGTCCGACCAGAACGACCAATTGCGCCAGGAAATCGCCCGCTTGCGCGGCCAGGTCGAAGTCCTCAGCAATGAACTCGCCAACACGCAGCAACGCCAGAAAGACTTCTACGTCGACCTGGACGCGCGCGTGCGCAAGCTGGAACCGCAAAAAGTCACGATCGACGGCAAGGAATCCAGCGTCGACCTGAATGAGCAAAAGACCTATGACGCCGCACTGAACCTGTTCAAGGGCGGCGACTACAAGGGCGCCGGCGCAGCCTTCAGCGACTTCCTGAAACGTTATCCGCAATCCGCTTACGCACCGTCGGCGCAATACTGGGTTGGCAACTCTCTGTATGCGCAACGCGACTACAAGGGAGCGATCGCCGCCCAGCAAGTCGTGGTGAAGAATTATCCGGACAGCCCCAAGGTAGCGGACGCGATGCTCAACATCGGCAGTTCCTACGTGGAGCTCAAGGACAAGGCGGCCGCGAAGAAGGCCTGGGATGCACTGATTGCGAAGTATCCGGAAAGTCCGGCAGCGCAGACCGGCAAGGAAAAACTGGCGACGTTGAAATAGTTTCCCTGTGCGTTTGACACGATTGATCGATTTTGCATATAATAGCGGTCTTTCGGGTCGTTAGCTCAGCTGGTAGAGCAGCGGACTTTTAATCCGTTGGTCGCAGGTTCGAATCCCGCACGGCCTACCAGAAATTCAGCAGTAGAAATAATACGCAGCGATAAGCACGATAAGCAGCAAGTAAAAAGGGTTCCAAGCAATTGGAACCCTTTTTCCATTTCCGGCGGTAAATACATACCGCCACGCCCTCTGCCCAAAACCCTCGCCCACAAACACGCGCCCTTTTCCACATGTGGCGTTGCCAGGCTCGCCGCGTCGACAAGTCAGCATCGCAAACCGCATTTTTAATGTCAGAATAGGCGTCGCCGGGAAGGCTTCTCCGGCGACAATCCGTCACTCTGGTCCCTGCATGGCAAAAAGAATTACATCGCAAGAAGACGGCGGGCCTGCGCGGGCCGTCACCAAGGAAGATGTAGCGCGCGTCGCCGGCGTGTCGCACATCACCGTGTCGCGCGTGATCAATTCACCCGACAAGGTGGCGCCGGCCACGCGTGAAAAAGTCCAGGCCGAGATTACCCGGATGGGCTACATCCCCAACCTGCTGGCGGGTGGACTGGCGTCGCGGCGCACGCGCATTGTCGCGGCCGTGGTGCCGACCATCGGCCACTCGATCTTTGCGGAAACCGTGCGCGGCATGTCGGAATATCTGATGGCGCACGGCTACCAGCTGCTGCTGGGCCAGAGCGATTACTCCGAAGACATCGAAACCAGGCTGGTTGAAGCCTTCATCGGCCGTCGTGTCGACGGCCTGGTGCTGACCGGCGTGCAGCATACCCCTGCGACGCTGCAACGCCTCAAGACTGCCGGCATTCCGGTGGTGGAAACCTGGGACCTGACGTCCGAGCCGATCGACATGCTGGCCGGCTTCTCCAACTACGACGCCGGCGCGGCCATGGGCGATTACCTGGTGGAACAAGGTTATCGGCGCATCGCCTTCGTCGGCGGTGAAGATCCGCGCGGCGTGGCGCGCCTGGCCGGTCTCAGCGCCGCGCTCAAGCGGCATCGCCTGCACGCGCCGGTGCGCATCACGGCATCGCCGGGATCATTCCTGCAGGGCGGCCGCGAAGCCATGGTGACGCTGCTGGAGCAGCATCGCGACGTCGATGCCGCCTTCTTCAGCAACGACGTCATCGCTGCCGGTGCGGTGCTGGAATGCGATCGGCGCAAGGTGCGCATTCCGCAGGACATCGCCATCGCCGGCTTCGCCAATCTCGACATCGCTTCGGAAATCAATCCGCCGCTCACCACCGTGCACGTCAGCAGCCATCGCATCGGCGAGACCGCAGCGAGGATGCTGCTGGCCCGGCTGGGCGGTAAAGACGCCGAGGCCGACACGGTCAGCGATCTCGGCTTCTCCATCGTGCGCCGCGGCAGCGCCTGAACGCAGACGCTGCCCGCGACCTTTTGCTTTCAGGCGTCTTCTTCGTAGATCACGCCGCGAGTCTCCGGCGCCATCAGCAGCGCAATCAGCGCGACACCGCCCATGAACACCAGATAACCGATGATCGGATAATAGCTGCCGCCGTAGTACGCCAGCAGCCCAGTCGCAATGACCGGCGCCATGCCGCCCGTGATCACCGACGACAATTCACGCGCCATGCAAATACCGCTCATGCGCACGCTCGGCGGGAACAACTCGGCGAAGAACGCCGCCTGCACCGAGAACATCGGATACAGACCAAACACGATCATCATCACGAAGCCGGCGATGATCATCGGGGTTTCCCGCGTCTCCAGCATCATGAAGAACGGCCACGAACCCAGGATCATGACCAGGATGCCGAGGATGTACACCGGCTTGCGGCCAATGCGGTCCGACAGCATGCCCCAGAACGGATTGAGCAATGCGCCCAGGCCGGCGCCGATCAGCACCGCCACCAGGCCGATGCTGGCATCGATTTTCAGTTGCGCGGTCAGGTAGGACAGCGCCCACACCTGGAAGATATAGCCCGCCGTGTTTTCGGAAAAACGCGCGCCGATGGCGATGAACAGATGGCGGCGATGGTGCTTCCACACCGCTGAAACCGGCGACTTCCGCACGGCCTTCTTCGACTTGATTTTTTCGAACGCGGGCGACTCCAGCACGTACAGGCGGATGTACATCCCGACCGCCAGGCCGATGCTGCTCAGGATGAAGGGAATGCGCCAGCCGTAGTTCATGAAATCGGCTTCCGGCATCTGCCGCACCAGCGTGAAGACGCCGGCCGACAGCACCACGCCCAGCGCCACACCGACGCCCGGCCAGCTGGCGTAATAGCCGCGCTTGTTGACCGGCGCATATTCGGCCGACATGGTGACCGCGCCGCCGAACTCCGCGCCGGCGGCAAAACCCTGGATCAATCGCAACAACGTCAACAGGATGGGCGCGGCAATGCCGATGCTGGCATAGGTCGGCAGGAAGCCGATCAGCGTCGTGCTCAGTCCCATCATCAGTAAAGTGATCACCAGCACATTCTTGCGCCCGATGCGGTCGCCGATATGGCCGAACACGAAACCGCCCAGCGGGCGCACCACAAACCCCAGCGCATACGAACCGAAGGCAGCCAGCGTGCCGATCATCGGATCGAGCTTGGTGAAGAACAGGACGTTGAAGACGATCGCCGCGGCGGTGCCGTAAAGGAAGAAGTCATACCATTCGAGCGCGGTGCCGACCACCGAAGAGCGCAGCGCGATGACGCGCTGGCGTTCGAGTCCGGCGCCGGCGTTGGCGCGGTCTGCAGCATTGCTGGCGTCGCGTTCAGTCTGGTGCTCTGAAACGGACCCGAGGGCGTGGTCCGCGCGCGGGCTGCTGGCGATTGTATTCATGCTGTCTGTCTCCTGGTGGATGTCGGCGCCCTTGCCGGTCCCATGGTAAAGCATGGGGGCGTGTCGTGTTGTCTCGATCTACGACCGGCGGGGGCGCCATGTGCTCATTGATGGAAGCGATACTTCTCCTTGGCCTTGCTGGTTGAAATGAAAATGTGAAAACTTGAAATCACGCGGCAGCCCGTTCCTGCGTCGCACCCGCCGCCGTTGCCGCATCGTCTGCGCAGGTCTGCCACAGCGCACGCACGCTGTCCTTCATGACGCCGGCTTCCTGCCAGCGGTCCGACAATTCATAGCCGTCGGCGCCGGTCATGGCGTATTCCGGCGGACCGAGTTCGCACAGGAAAGTCAGGACGCCATCGGCCGGCGCGCGACGACGCCAGCTGCGGAATCCGTACTCCCACCACTGCATGAACAGTTGCAGCCATTGCTGATGCTGGGGAAACGCCAGTTGCAGCTGGATCTGCTCGCGGCTCGCGACGCGGCCGTGGAAGCCCCAGGCGTTGTCGATGATCCGGTGCATCAGTGCATGGTTCTCGTCCGAGATCGGCCAGGCGAATTCGCGGCCCACCACGTAGTGCGACAAGTCCGCGGTAAGCCGCAGATCCGGAAACCGGTCCAGCAACTGCAGCGTGAAGAACAGGTCGGTGGTCATGCGGTCGCGATGCGTCTCGATGTGCAGCGCGATGCCGGCATCATCGGCCAGCCGCCGCCATCCCTCGATGTAAGGAATGCATTCGTCCAGCGTATAAGGACGCACGTCAGCCTGCAGGTTGATGTGATCGGCGCCGAACTCCTGCACATGCTCGATGATGGGCTTGAGCTCGTCGACGCTGCGCGGATAACACTGCGCCTGCCAGCTCATGCCATGTTCACGCAGGAAGGCCGTGACTTCGCGCGCATAGTCGCGATCGAAGAAACGCACGCCGGCGCCGTCGAAACCGGCGTCGCGGATCATGGCGAGCTTCTGCTCCAGGGTCCATTCATGGCCGTCGGGACGGCGGCGTTCCATGGCCCACAGGGATTGATAGACGCGTAGCTGTTGCATGATGCGCATCCGACTCAGGTGGAGGCCGCTTGCACTGCCGCATCGTCGGCAATGTCGAAAAAGCGTTTTCCGCTGGACGCCTGGTTCTCGTAGATCGAGCCTTGATTCAAGGCCGGCGGCAACGGCATGCGCACCGGCACGTCGCGGAAGCGCGGCACGATGGTCGGCGTCCCACTGAGCAGGCGCGAGTTGAATTCATCGAAATCCGCCACGCCCAACAACGGGAAAGCATCCGCCGCGCACACTTCATACAGCAGGAAATTGCGCGACATGGTCGAGCGGTTTTGCGCTGAACCGTGCACCGCCCGCACGTGGTGAAACGACACCGACCCCGCCTTGCCCGTCACCGGCACCGCCCGGTCCAGATTGAGTCCCGGCGTGGCCGGATCGATGGCGCCGCAGAAACGGCCGTCGGCGTGGTGATCATAAGTAGGACCGGTATGCGAACCCGGCACCACCAGCATCGCGCCGTTTTCCAGCGAGGTGTCATCAAGCATCACGCCGACCGCCAGGATGTCGTCGTTGGTGTGCGGATAAAAGGCCCAGTCCTGGTGCCATTCCACCGGCGAACCGAAGCGCGGCGATTTCAGGTTGAGCTTGGAGCTCTGCAATCGCAGCCCCTCCCCCAGCAAATCGCGCAGCACCGCCACCACCGGTTGCGAGCGGATGAACTCTTCGAACACGGGGTGATGCTTGTGCGGCTGCTTGATGCGGCGCAGGCGCGGATCGTCGGCGCTATGGCCGTTCTCCAGATCGAAGACCTGAGTGTGGGTGTTGACGGCACGCGATTGCTCCAGCCATTGCGCGAGCGCCTCCTTCATCCGCTGCAGCGTGAAAACGTCCAATAAACCGGGGACGACCAGCAAGCCATCGGTTCGATACTGTTCGATCTGCGCAGGGGTCAGCATGGGTGCTCTCCTTGATGTTGGAACGGCCGCGGCAGAGAAATTCGCCGCGATCCGGATGAAAGCAAAAATCGATGTTCGCGCGAACATATTAGGTCTGCAAAAATTCGCTGTCAACCTGAAATCGGGATAAACGGGCGAACTTCGATGGCGCACAGCAGCAGGGTGGGAGCGGAATACGCCGTTGCCGAGACGCGCCGGAAGGCGGTGGAGCACGGCGAAAAAAAGCCCCCGGGCTTCGCAGACCGGGGGCTGAATCCAATTCAGGGGAGGAATCGGAGGAGACAGATGCAGGTTATCGCAGCGCAGCATCGGTCGCCACAGGACTTACACATGGACACACTCTCAACACTTTCCTGACAGCTGGACGCCATCAACTTTCTGTAAAAGTGTTTAACCGGACTTGCTATTTGGAGAGGCATGCATGACAATTGATGAGAATTATTCTCATTTGAAGGATTTCGAGATCCAGCACGCAGAGTGCATTTGATTTTTTCTTCCGATGAGACTCCATCGGCGGCCTCGATATCTCCTGATCTCTTGGATATTGGCAACCCGCCCCCACATGGGTCGGAATCAGGAATCCGGAACATGCAAAGCACATCAGCGAAGCTGCCAACCATTCGCCCCGGCCGCCGGAAATGAAGCCGTGAAGAACACCAGAAGGAAAAATCATGATGCGTCCGCGCCCCCTCGACGATCAGCAACTGCCCAACCTGACCGATGTACAACGCATTGCGCTGCAGCCGCGCGCGACGCGCCTGAACGGCGACTTCGCCCCTCTGATACAGCGTCTCGCCGCACTCGGCAATCTCACTGAAGTGACGCGCAATCCCTCTGCCCTGCTTGAGAAAGACAACGTCAGCGGCGCGCTCTACGTCAACAATGAAATCGAACTGGCCCCGGCCGAAGCCATGCACCTGCGCATTTTCTACCCGCAATGGGAACACGGCTACGCGCTCGAAGAGCACGACGCCTGCAATGGCGGCAAACAACACAGCCTGCAATTCTTCGACCGCTACGGCAACATGATGCACAAGATCGTGCTGGGCGAAAACGGCGACATCGCCTCGTTCCGGCAACTGGTCAGAGACCATGCCGCAGCAGAACAGCTCGCGCCGCACCTGATCCATCCGCGCGAGAGCGATACGGAAGGCAACGACGACACCCTGAGCCAGATCGACGTCGACGCCTTGCGCGCCGAGTGGGCGCACACCCACAACCACGACGATTTCGTCCAGCGTCAGGAAGCCTTCGACCAGCAACGGCTGCGCAAGCTGCGGCTGGCCGGCAAAGCGTTCGCCTATCAGGTCGCCAACGATTCTGCGCGCGTGATCCTGCAGCGCATGACCGAATTCGGCACGTCCATCATGGCGCAGGTCGGCAACGCCGGCATCGTCCAGGCCTACTACGGCAAGATCAAGAACATCCGCGTCAAGGATTCACGCCTGAAGATCATGAACGCGGGTTTCCGCATGCAGCTGCGCGAAGACCATATCGATTCGATCTGGGTCGCCAAGAAACCGACTACCGACGGCATCATCACCTCGCTGGAATTGTTCAACCGCCAGGGCACGCACATCGCCAGCTTCCTGAGCAAGAAGTCCAACGGCCAGCCCGAGCCGCGCGAATGGCGCGAAGCCATCATGCGGCTGATGCCGATTTTCGGGGTCTGAAGCAGCCGCGCAGCGTCATCCATGACGCTGCGGCAGAAGAATTAAAATACGCATCTACTATTTTGGAAAATCACACATGAGCGAACGTCTTCTCGTCATCCTGGCAGGTCTCAACATGTTCATCGCGGTTGGCGCCGGCGCATTCGGCGCACACGGCCTCAAGCAGATCCTCGACGCCGACATGCTGGCGATCTGGCAAACCGCCGTGATCTACCAGATGGTGCATGCGTTGAGCATGTTCGCCGTGGCGCTGCTGATGCCCAAGTTCGGTCCCGCCATCCTCGGCTGGGCCGGCAGTGCCATGTTCATCGGCATCGTGATCTTCAGCGGCAGCCTGTATGTGCTGGCATTGAGCGGGGTGCGCTTCCTCGGCGCAATCACGCCGATCGGCGGCCTGGCTTTCCTGGCCGGCTGGCTGCTGGTGGCGTGGGCGGCTTACAAGGCGCGATAATCCTCGCTGCAAACGTGCAAAGACAAAAAAGGCCGGTAATTCGCATTACCGGCCTTTTCATTTTTACGAACAACTTGCATGCAGATCAGTGGAAGAACTCCGCGATCAGCGTGGCGCCGATGAAGGTGCCCGCATTGGCGGCGAACGACACCAGCACGATGCGCCAGCCGAGCTTGCGGAACGCCGGAATATCCTTGGCGATCGACAGACCCGCGAAGGTCAGCATCGGCGTGATCACGGCAAGGAAGTTGATCTTGCCGGTAATGGCCACGATGGCGTCGGCCCATGGGCAGGCCGGCGAGGTCAGGAACATCGCCACCAGCGTCACCCAGCAGACCGCCGGGATCTTCCTGCCGGTCAGGTTGCACAGCAGGTCGCCAACCAGTACCGCGCCGATCATGATCACGATACAGCCCACCGATTCCAACGGCGCGACCTTGTAGGCGATCCAGTTGGCGATGATGGTCAGCACGCCGGCAAACACCCAGGCGCCGATGCGGCCGGCCAGGTTCAGGTCGGCCACTTCGGTATGGGTCTGCTCATGCAGCTTGTCGTCGGCGGTCGTGCTCGAGGACGAGGTAGTGCGGCCGATGATCGGTTCCAGCACGCGATAGCCCCACACCGCCAGCGGCAGCGAAATGAACAGCGTGAAGTAGGTGCCGATGGTGGTCGTGATCAGGTTGCTGGCCGCGGCGAAAGTCGCCACGTCCTTGGCCATCTCCGGCGTCTGCTGCGCCGCGATGGCGCCCGCTGCGGCCGCCATCATGCTGCCCGAACCAACGCCCGCGCCCATCGCCAGTGCGACCGGATGGAAGATGTTGAGGCTGGTGATGAAGCCGGCGAAGATCGCGATGAAGACCGCACCGAACAGCGTGCCGGTGATGTACTCGGCCAGCACGCCGCGTCCTTCCGGCGAATTCATGCCGTAGCGTTCGCCGATGATCGCCAGGCTCGGTTCACGACCGACCGAGAACGTCGCACCGATGGCTTCACGCTTGATGCCCAGCAGCAGCGCCAGCGGCAAGCCGATCAAGATGGTGCCGACAAAGTGGCCGAACTCCTGGAACACCAGCGCCCAGCCTGCGCCGATGATCTTCGGCAGCGAACTGCCGACCATCAGGCCCAGCTTGGCGACGAACAGCAGCAGCGCCGGCTGCAGGATCGCCGCAGCGCGGAACTGCAGCGGCTGGGTCAGCGCCAGCGGTCCCATTTTCGATTGCAGACTGCCGATCACGGCGCCCATGATGAGCGCCCAGACCATCGGCAGGAGCACGACTTTGCCCGGTCCCATCTTGAATGCCACCGACCCGATCAGTTCGGCCACGACGAGGATCAGCACCGCGTAGACATAGAGTTTCCATGTCTGCAGCCCTGGCTGGATGACGGGTGTAGTTGTTGCGGATGCTTGCATATTTTCCCTCCGGATCTTGAGTCCTGTGTGCGAGGACTATTTAAAGCCGCATTGTGCGCGGCCCTCCCTGGTACAGCTGTTCTTTTTGCAACGATGGATGACGTGTTTTCGACGTGTTTCCTGATGCCTTCGTTGTCCGGCGTCAATCATGCCTTGCCCTGCTCCGCGCTGCAATGAAAATGAAAACGTTCTCATCGGACGGGAACAGAACCGCCATCCGGTTCGCCTCGCCGGTTCATGTCATACGTAGCCGAAGGCGGCAGCCGGCTCCTTCGCCGTCTCGACCCACACGCTCTTGGTCTGCGTGTATTCGTACAGGGCTTCAACGCCGCTGGAACGGCCATAGCCGCTCTGGCCGTAACCGCCGAACGGCGAGGTCACGTTGATGGTCTTGTAGCCGTTGATCCAGAAGGTGCCGGCGTTGATGCTGGCCGCCACGCGATGCGCGCGCGCCACGTCGTTGGTCCAGACCGCGCCGGCCAGGCCGAAGTCGCTGTCGTTGGCGATGCGCACCGCGTCTTCTTCGGTATCGAACGGAATTGCCGCCACCACCGGCCCGAAGATTTCCTGCTGCGCCACGGCCATGTCGTTGCTGACGTCAGCCAGCACGGTCGGCCGCACAAAGAATCCCGGCGTTGAAAAATCCTGCGCCACCGTCGCCAGCCGCGCGCCGTTGCGCACGCCTTCAGCGATCATGCCGCGCACGTGTTCGTATTGCTTGCGGTTGGAAATCGGCCCGACTTCGGTCTGTGCATCGAGCGGTTGTCCGACCTTGATCTTGCTCGCACCGTTGGCCAGCATGGCGACGAACTCCTCATAGACGGAACGCTGCACCAGCAGGCGCGATCCGGCCACACAGCTTTGCCCCGCTGATGAAAAGATCGCCGCTTGGGCGCCGAGGCAGGCGCGCTTGAGGTCGGCGTCCGCGAACACGATGTTGGCCGATTTGCCGCCCAGCTCCAGCACGCACGGCAGCAAGCGGCGTGCAGCGGCTTCGGCGATCTTCTTGCCGGTTTGCGGCGAGCCGACGAACACCACTTTCTTGACGACGCGATGATCGATGGCCGCCTGGCCGACCGTGTGGCCCTGCCCGGCCAGCACGTTGATCAGCCCCTTCGGCACGCCGGCCTGTTCGGCCAGCGCCGCCACCGCCAGCGAGGTAAACGGCGTCAGCTCGGACGGCTTGAGCAACACCGCGTTGCCCATCGCAATCGCCGGCGCGACCTGCCAGCCGCAGGTGAAGATCGGCGCATTCCATGGCGTGATCTGCAGCACCGCGCCGACCGGCTCGCGGCGCGTGTAATTCAGATGCGAACTCGGCACCGGAATCACGTCGCCGTAAAACTTGTCGGTCCAGCCCGCGTAGTACTCGAACATCTCGGCGACCTTGCCGACTTCACCGCGGCAATCGCGGATCGGCTTGCCGGCGCTGAGCGACTCCAGCTGCGCCAGCGCTTCGGTGTTGTCGCGGATTTTCTGGCCAACGGCGAAGACAATGCGGCCGCGCGCGGCGTGCGTCAGCTTCCACCATTCGGCCTGCGCCGTGACTGCAGCCTCGGCCGCCAGTTGCACCACTGCCGCACCGGCGTCGCGATAGCTCAGGCTGTCGGCGCCGGTAGCGGGATTTTGCAGCACCACGGCCGCGCCGTCGCCTTCTACCAGCTTGCCGCCGACATATGAACCGACAAATCCGGCGCCGGGGAAGAACGGCGCGAACGCCGCCAACAATTGTTCTGCTTCATTCGATTGCATTCAAGACTCCTGATGACGTAGGTGAGTTATTTTTCGATGAACTGCACGATGCGATTGAAATCCTCGCCGTCGGCGGTGCCCGCTGCGTCCGCACTCGCGGCCCACAGGCGGCCGACCTCGCCCGACAGCGGCGCCGAGGTGCCGAGCTCGTCCAGCAAACCCATGGCCAGGCGCAGGTCCTTGCGCATGAGCTTCATCGTGAATCCGGAGTCGAAGGCGTCGTTGAAAATCCAGGTGGGATAGTTGACTTGCGTGACGCCGCTGCGGCCCGAGCCGGCGTTGATTCCTTCAAAGATTTGTTGCGCGTCGAGGCCGGCTGCGGCAGCGATGCGCGCCGCTTCGCCGGCGACGATCAGGTGCGCGCCGCACATCAGGTTGTTGAGCAATTTGGTGACGTGGCCGGCGCCGACCGGGCCGACATGCACACGCTTGGCGCTCATCGCTTCGAGCACCGGCGTGACGGCCGCAACGTCTTCCGCCGCGCCGCCCAGCACCATGGTCATGGTGCCCGTGATCGCGCCCTTGGGACCGCCGCTGACCGGCGCGTCGATGAAACGCACGCCCTTTTCCGCCAGCGCGGCAGCGACCTTGCGCGTGCTGTTGGGGTCGGCCGTGGTGGTGTCGACCACCAGCAGGCCGGCCTTGGCGCCGGCAAGCACGCCGTCGGCGCCGAACACCACCGCCTCGACCACGTCCGACGTCGGCAGCGACAGGATCAGCACGTCGACCTCCGCCGCCAGCGCCGCCACGGACGCAAATGTATTGACGCCTTCACGGGCGATATTTTCCACCGCTGCGCTCGCCGGATCATAACCGGACACCGTAAAGCCGCCGCGCTGCAACGACAGCGCCATGCCGCGTCCCATGTTGCCCAACCCTGCCACACCGATATGTTTCATGCCGCTCCTCACTGGATAAGTCGTACGTCAAATCAGACGGGTCCAGTGTGCAAGCTGAGGGAATGAGCGTCAATTACATCGAAAAGCCAATATTGTTCTATTTATGAGAACACAGGAAAAAGATCAGCTGGTGACCTGGAACGCCTGCATCAGCGAACTCGAGTACGACACGAAGCGATTGGCCGCCACCGACAGCTTGCGGCCGACACGCGTGACCAGATGCACCTCGGCGACCGCCAGCACATCGTCTTCCAGCGGGATCGCGAACAATTCTCCCGCCGCCAGTTCGGTCGAGACGGCAAAGCGCGGCAGCAGCGTCACGCCCAGTTCGGACTTGACGAAATGCTTGAGCACATTGATGGAGTTGGTGGTGAGCGTCGGATTGAGCTTGATCTTGGCGGCGTATTCGGCCAGCGCCAGCAATTGCCGCGTGCCATAGGACGTGTGCATCAGTCCGACCGGATATTCGCTGAGCTCCTGCAAGGTGCAGGACTTGCTGTTGCGCAGCGGCGAGTTGGCGCTGACCACCGCCATCATCGGCTGCCGCTGCACCGAGCGCGAGACGATCTTGGGATCGGCGGGAGGATTGTAGACCAGGCCGATTTCGGCGATGTCCTCGGCCACCATCCGCAGCACGTCGTTGGTGCCGGCGAGGTCAAGGGAAACTGAAATCTGCGGATGGCGTTCGCAGAAATACGTCATCGGCCGGCTCATGAAATCGCTCACGAAACCTTCGCCGATGACGATGCTGACATGCCCGCGCTTGAGCCCGCGCAGGCCTTGCAGTTTGGACAACAGGTCGGCCTGGTGAGCCCCTTGCTCACGGTAGTAATCAATCAGCAACTGACCCGCTTCGGTCGGCACCACGCCGCGGCGATGGCGCTCCATCACGGGAATGGCGATTTCCTGTTCGAGCAGCGCGATCTGGCGGCTCACCGCCGAGGGCGCAATGTCGAGCTTGTCGGCTGCCGCGCGTACGCTGCCGCACTGGACCGCTTCAAAGAAATAGACGAGCCGCTGCTCGCTGAGTTTTTTCATCGCCCTTCCCTGCCTGTTTTGTTTTGAGTTGCCTCAATTAGAACAGAATCAGGGAAATGAGCTCAATCCACGACGAAAAACCTAAGCCGCCGCGCCGCTGAGCGCCGCCCTGACGAGGTCGTCGATCTCGGTGGTGATGTTCGACAGCACGCCCGCAACCACCGAAAATTCCTTGCCCGCCTGTCCCGCGCGTGCAGCCACGATACGTGCATTGAAGGACACCATCTTGGCTTGCTTGGCGATGGTTTCGATGTCGGTCATGATGCCGCGCAACTGCTTCTTCATCAGCACGGCGTGGCGTTTCGATTGCTCTTCGTAGACGGTGGTGATCTGGTTCAGCACGCCCAACAGCGGCGTGGTGATGCGCACCAGTTCTTCCAGCAGCGCCGGCGCATCGCGCAGGCGATCCTCGATGGCGTTGAGCGTGCGTTCGGCCAGGTTCATGAAGTAGACGATCTGCGCATCGCCGGCGAGCTTGCCGAAATAAGCTTCGCGCACTTCTTCGCAAAAAATTCCTGGCACCGTATCGGAGCCCCTGACCAGCGCCGTGTGCGCACCGCGGAACAAGGCCAGCGCCTCGCGCGCCGTCTTCACTGCACCGTCGTGGCCTTGCGACGCCAGCACCGCATACAGCACCAGGCGCTGCGAGGTGAATCGCCGGCGTCCCGACAGGTTGATCAATGCGCCGAACACTTCACCCGACAACGGCTTGATGCCGCTGTCGTCCTCTCCGGTCTCGTTGTTCTGCACCAGCCTGATTTGTGCGGACGCCGTCATGGCATTCCTTTCATGTGAGTCCCGAAGAGATTCTTATGCCGCTTCTTTGGCCGGATGCGCCTGCTTGCGATACAGGAATTCCAGCACCGTCGTACGGTATTCGGAATACCGTGCATCCTGCGCCAGCGCCACGCGCTCGCGCGGACGCGCCAGCTTGACCTCGAGGATCTCGCCGATGGTGGCGGCCGGGCCGTTGGTCATCATGACGATGCGATCCGACAGCAGCACCGCTTCGTCGACGTCGTGCGTGACCATGACGACGGTCGACTCGGTCTTGGCGACGATCTTCAGCAACTCGTCCTGCAAATGCGCGCGGGTCAGCGCATCGAGTGCGCCGAACGGTTCGTCCATCAGCAAGACCTTGGGTTCCATCGCCAGCGCGCGGGCGATGCCGACACGCTGCTTCATGCCGCCGGAGATTTCATTGGGACGCTTGCTCTCGGCCGCCGTCAATCCCACCAGCGCCAGTGCGGCGCGTGTACGGTCGCGCAATTGGGTGCGATTTTCAGTGGCGCCGAAGACGCGCTCGACGCCAAGAAAAATGTTTTCGTAGCAGGTCAGCCACGGCAGCAACGAATGGTTCTGGAACACCACCGAACGCTCCGGCGACGGACCGGCGATTTCACGGTTGGCGCACAGGAGCAAGCCGTCGCTCGGCTTGAGCAGGCCGGCGATCAGGTTCAGCAGCGTCGACTTGCCGCAGCCGGAGTGACCGATCAGCGTAATGAACTCGCCCTTTTGCACGGTCAGGTTGATGTCGCGCAGCGCGTGGAAGCTGCCCTTCTTGGTGTGAAACACCATCTCGACGTCATTGATGTCGATAAACTTGTTGTGCATGTCCATCAGAATCCCCTGTTGCTTTGTTAAGCGTTAAGTCATTGAGTCATTGCATTGCGTTGCACCGAAACGGAATCAGCTGCTGACTTCTTCGTAGGTGAAGGCCTTGGCCAGCGCCACCAGCAATTGCTCGAGAATCAGGCCGACCACGCCGATCACCACGATCGCGATGATGATGTGCGGCACGTTCAGGTTGTTCCATTCATCCCAGACCCAGAAGCCGATGCCGACGCCGCCGGTCAGCATTTCCGCCGCCACGATCACCAGCCAGGCGGTGCCGATGGCCAGACGGACGCCGGTCAGCATGTACGGCAGGACCGATGGGAACAGGATCTTGGTCAGGATCTTCCATTCCGACAGATTCAACACGCGCGCCACGTTCATGTAATCCTGCGGCACGCGCTGCACGCCGACGGCGGTGTTGATGATCATCGGCCAGATCGAGCAGATGAAGATCGACCAGATCGCTGCCGGATTGGCCGACTTGAACACGAGCAGGCCGATCGGTAACCAGGCCAGCGGCGACACCGGTTTCAACAAGCTGATGATGGGACCGAACATACCCGACAAAAAGCGCACGCGACCGATCATGAAGCCCAGCGGAATCCCCACCAGCGCCGCCATGCCGAAACCGATCGCCACGCGCTGCAGCGATGCCAGCACGTTCCAGCCAATACCCTGGTCGTTCGGACCGGTACGATAAAACGGATCGGAAAACAGTTTGATCGCCTCCTGCAAGGTCACCAGCGGCGTCGGGAAATTGCCGGTCTTGGCGGCGACGATCTGCCACACCAGCACCAGGAAAGCGAGGCCGGTCACGGGAGGCAATATCTTCATCAGCCAACCCGCAAACGGCAGGTTTCTTCTCGCGGCCTTCGTCTTCTTTACCTTCGGAACAGCAACGGCAGCGGGTATCGCCACTTCTGCGGTAGCTGGTGCCGGCTTGTCGTTCATCATCGTGTCCATGACTGCGCTCATATCGATTCCTTCACTTGGTGCTGCTGCAAAATGTCCTGCGATCCGGCGGCTTGTCTGGTCAAGCCTTGACCTTGAACGAAGCGGCGTAGGCTTTCGGATTCTTGCCGTCCCATACGGTGCCGTCCATCAGCTTCGAGGTGCGCATCACGTCCTTCGGAATGCTGGTCTTGGTCATGGTCGCGGCGTCCTTGAACAAATCGATCTGGTTGACCGACTTGGCTACGGCCAGGTAGTCGGGATCTTCCTTGAGCAGACCCCAGCGGCGATGCTGCGTCATGAACCACATGCCGTCCGACAGGTATGGGAAGTTGACCGCGCCGTCGTTGTAGAACTTCATGTAGTTGGGGTCGTCCCAGGTCTTGCCGAGACCGTTCTGGTAGCGGCCCATGATGCGTTGATCGATGACGTCCTTGCTGGTGTTGACGTAGGACTTGTCGGCGATCACTTCGGCCATCTTGTTCTTGTTGGCCAGCGAGGCGTCGATCCATTTGCTGGCCTCGAGGATTGCCGCCATCATGGCGCGACAGGTATTCGGATATTTCCTGGCGAAGTCGAGCGTGGTGCCGAGGACTTTTTCCGGATGGTCTTTCCAGATGTCCTGCGTGGTGGTGGCGGTGATGCCGACGCCGTCGACGATCGCGCGGTGGCCCCAGGGCTCGCCGACGCAGAAACCGTCCATGTTGCCGACCCGCATGTTGGCCACCATCTGCGGCGGCGGCACGGTAATCACCTTGGCGTCCTTCATCGGATTGATGCCGTTGGCGGCCAGCCAGTAGTACAGCCACATGGCATGGGTGCCGGTCGGGAAGGTCTGCGCAAAGATGTATTCGCGCTTGTCGGTTTGCATCAGCTTGGCCAGCGACGCGCCGTCGACGCCGCCCTTGTCGGCAATCTTCTTCGACAGCGTGATGGCCTGGCCATTGTTGTTCAGGCTCATGAGCACGGCCATGTCTTTCTTCTGACCGCCGATGCCCATCTGCACGCCGTAGATGAGGCCGTAGAGCACGTGTGCCGCGTCCAGCTCGCCGTTGGTCAGCTTGTCGCGCACGCCGGCCCAGGAGGCTTCCTTGCTGAGCACGATCTTGATGCCGTATTTCTTGTCGAAGCCGAGCACCGAGGCCATCACGACGGAAGCGCAGTCGGTCAGCGGAATGAAACCGATCTTCACTTCTTCCTTCTCCGGTTTGTCGGAACCGGCCGCCCAGGCTCCTCCCGTGGCTAGTCCCAACATGCTCGCTCCCGTTGCAAGTCCTGCAGTCTGAATCAATTGACGACGCTTGAAATCCACTTCGTTCACAGCTTCCACGGCCTTGCTCGCTTGCTCTTTGAATTCCATCGCATTCCCCATTTGTTCGGCGGCAAAAAAAAAGGCGTCCCTCCGGCATGCACTGAGTCATGTCGAAAGACGCCTTTGTCTTGGATGGATCCGACCGCCATTGGCCGGATCGTTCATTGCGCAAACCTTGCGCTAATGCAGACGATTCAGCAAAGAGCGTGCCAAGCACATGGAAAAGCACGTGAAAGCCGCGCCGTTCATGGGCATGGCGGCAATCCGCCGTGGCCGGATGGAAAGCAAAAAGAGAGAAATTGACGATGCCGGCGGCGCACCGGCTTTGTGCTGCGCACCAATTTGGCGGTGCATGCACGCCGCCACAGCGAAGAAAAGTGTCAGCCGAGCAAATCTTCGACGTCCAGCAGGCGCTGGGCGATTTCGGAAAGCTTGAGGTTCTTGTTCATGGCCATGCTGCGCAACTTCTGATAGGCCTCGTCTTCCGAGAGCTTGTGCCGGGACATCAGCAGACCTTTGGCGCGCTCGATCACCTTGCGCTCGGCCAACTTGTGTTTGGTGTCCGACAATTCGGTCAGCAGCTTCTGTTCCCGGCGAAAGCGCGCCAGCGCCACGTCGAGCACCGGCTTGATGCGCTCGGCTTGCAGCCCGGCCACGATGTAGGCGGTGACGCCGGCTTCCATGGCGGCTTCCATGCTGCTGGTGTTGTCGTCTTCGGTAAACATGACGATGGGGCGGCGTTCGTCGCGCGTGGCGATGACGATGTGCTCGAGCACGTCGCGCGCGTCGGATTCGGCGTCGATGATGATCATGTCGGGCTGGAGCTGGGCGATGCGCTCGGGCAGATACAGGTCGGCCGGTAGCGAGGCGACGATATTGTAGCCCGCCTCCAGCAATCCGATGCGCAAGGCTTTGCTACGCTCGGCCTGCTCCTGCAGGTCGGTGTCGGTCTCATCGGCGTGGTCGATGATGGTGTTGACGACGACAATGCGTAGATTGCGCATGTGAGGTTCCAATGTTCGACTGGACATCGTGAATCGCTTCTGAACTCGTTACGGGTCTGGATGGTTGTGGCGCATCCCGTACCGGACCTGGACTGCGCCGGTTTCATGTTGCCACACCTCCACGCTGCATGCCCGCCCGAATATCCTCCGGATGCAGCGGGCGAATAGTAACCCATTTGGAAATGCTGCACACTTTCCCTCATCTTGTGAGGCATTTTAAATGGGACGCCGCTGCGCGCTTGTCAGCAACAAGCAAAAATCAAACCAGAAAACACGGTGCAACGGTATCGCCATTCCGAATCCCCTACTCCGCCACTCGCCTTTTCCTACAGGAAATTGAGGCAGACGCCTATCTACCGCAGGCAAGGCGATTGTTAACATCCATCGCATCAACATTGCTTCGCACTTGCACCCTATCAGCCCGGAGGAGATTACCCATGTCACGTCGCATTCGTTGCCTGCCGGTTGTCGGCAAGTCCGTGCAACTCGCTACCTATTTTGCCGCAGGCAGTGCCCTTGCATTGACGTCGGCCAGCGCGCTGGCCGACCCGTCGCCGGCGCTGGATCGCTTCAGCCTGTCGGCAGGCGCCTACTACGTTGACCCGACTTTCCGCGTCAACGCCAACTCGCAGTACGGCTCGTACCAGTCCGGCGACATCGACCGCGACCGCACCGCCTTGCCGCGCGTCCGCGCCGAGCTGCTGCTGTTCGACAGCCAAGGACTGTCGTTCGACTATTTCACTTACAAGAAAAATTACGGCGGCGCCATCAACCGCACCATTCCCGTGGGCACCGGCTCCACCCTCAATGGCAATGGCGACGCCAATATCCAGGTGGACATGGCGTCGCTGGCCTACAAGTGGTGGATCGGCCAAGGCAACGACGTCTTCGGCATCGGCCTCGGCGCCGGCTACTATCGCGCCAAGATTGACGTCAATGCGGCAGCCACGCTCAACGGCGCGGCCGGCACGTTCAGCGACAGCTACTCCGAAAAAACCTGGGCGCCGCTGCTGGAAGTCGGCTGGAAGCATGCCTTCAGCAAGGACCTCCGTCTCTATGCGGAAGCCTCCGGCGTGAAGAAAAACTGGGGCAGGGTCACCGGCCACATCTATGGCGCAGCAGTCGGCGCCGAGTGGTATCCGCTGGCCAACCTGGGTATCGGCGCCGACTACGGCATCACGCGCATCAAGATCAACCGCGACGGCGGCGGCGCCATCGACGACGCCAATCTGGATATCCGCCTGAAAGGTCCGTCGGCTTACGTGAAGGTACGTTTCTGACATGGACGCCATGCGGCTTCGCATGGCGACGATGAACGCTGCAACCCTGCAGTAACAACAAGGAGAACAACATGACACTCGGCACCATACTTCTGATCGTTCTTATCCTGATCCTGATCGGCGCCCTGCCGACCTGGCCGCATAGCCGCTCATGGGGTTATGCCCCCAGCGGGATTGCCGGCACGATCGTCATCATCCTGTTGATCCTGGTATTGCTCGGACGACTATAGTCCCGGGGATTTCATGCCGTGCAGGGCAAACAGGATATGATGGCGGCGTTGCACCTTGAGGGTGCAACGCCGTTCATCATTTCTACCCGAGGAGTCTGCAACGATGAGAAAAAATCGCCGACCACACCTGCTTCTGATGCCGCTCCTGCTGGCGGCCGGCATTGCCGCCGCTGCCGTGCATGCGCCGGCGTTGGCCGCTGAAGAAGACGTTTCCCAGGAAGATCCCGCACGCTGGTATCAAGGCGACGACACCGCCCGGTTGCACTACAAAACGCTGGTCAAAGAAGCCCGCGCCGCCGGGGCCCAGGCGCTGCAGGAATGCAAATCCCTCAAAGGCGCAGAAGCCAAAGGCTGCCGCAAGGAAGCACGCGACAATCAGAACAGCGATCTGGCACGCGCCAAACGCATTCTGAAGGCACGCAGCGCCGTGGAATGAACCGGACACGCTCGCGGTAGACTGCGTCTTCACAGAAGCGAAAAAGGGACCCGCGGGTCCCCTTTTTTCATTGCGGCTGAATCGATCCGGCCGTACTTTGGTCTTTACTTGCCGGCCTTATTTTCCGACCTGATTACCAATCACGCCGCCAACTGCAGCGCCACCGGCAGTACCGATGCCGCTGCCGCCGGTCAGGACGGCGCCGCCCACTGCACCGACGCCAGCGCCGACCGCCGTATTCTTGTCACGCTGCGACATGCCGCTGCAACCGCTCAGGATTGTCAGGGCACAGACAGTGATCGCAGTCACTGAAATTTTACTTATTTTCATGATGACACCTCTTTAAAAATGGTTGTTGCTGCGAAAAAATACAGCAGCGCAGCAGCCGATCATTGGGCCCAATGAAGAGCCGGTATTTTTTAGACCATGTTCAGCATGCGAGTTTCATGTCGAAGGACTATGCAAACATTCGCTTACACTTTTGGCGTCGTTGGCATCGCAGGCTTGTTTTTTAAGACCGGGATGCTCATACACGATGACCGCATTGCGGATCGATGGAGGATGCTTGCGTTGAACCATGTCGAGGTAGAGGAATTTTTTCTTGCCCACGCCGGCTGCGGCGACGGCTTTGGACTTTGCAGTGTTCGCCTTGATGAGCGTCAACGCCTGCGAGGTGGCGGCGAAGGTGGGGGGACACACCATTGCGCCGGCCAATACGAGCAAAGCCACTGTAGTTATTTTTTTCATAATCCCTCCCTCGACAAGTCGTGCGCATCACGACGCGGGAATGTTTAAACGGAGCGCACCAGCGATACCGGAGCATCATGACAAAAGAGGATCGCACCCGACAGCCGTGCTTCTCCGATTCTGCCGTAAGACGATTCCTACAAATCTCGCCAAGGCCCGACATGACGGGGGCCTGAAAATGAAAGCCGCGCCCCATTTTCAGCAACCGGCTTAACGGTCCTTCAGCGCTTCCTTGGCGTCGCCGTAGCTCTCCTGAACATTGCCGTCAATTTGCTTTGCAGCGCCCTTGACTTGCTGTTCCTTGCTATCGACCATTTCGCCGGCCTTTTGCTGGACCTTGCCTGCTACTTCCTTTGCCTTGCCTTGAACTTGATCTTTATTCATGATGGCTCCTGAAAATGAAGGGACCAGTTACTGTCTTTGAAACAGTCAACTGCACACATCTCCTTGAATGGAAACGCGATGACTCATCTTAATCAGGAGCGCTTTTTGAGGCCATAAGACAGCCTCGCTTTGCGGCGTAGGACAATACGCAAAGTCGGTCTCAGAAAGGGGAATCGGCCTGCAGCGAGCGTGCAGGCCGGGGGTTCAGACGTCGGCGACGGGCGCCAGGGGAAGGCGTATCGAGATAATGGAGCCATTGCCCGGAGTGGAACGAATGACGACATTGCCGCCGAAGAAAGTGGCGCGCTCGCGTAAACCGCGCAGGCCGTAAGTCTTGTTGTTATCCTGGCGTTCCTGCGGAATGCCGACGCCGTTATCCCGCACCGTCAGCGAGACCTGTTCTTCATCGACGTCGAGGATGACGTCGACCTGAGTGGCTTTGGCATGCTTGGTGACATTGTTGAGCATCTCCTGCAACATGCGATAGATGGCGATTTCCATCTCGTGACCGATGGTCACATCCTCGTCAGGCAAGCTGGACTTGCAGGTGATGCCGGTACGCTCAGCGAGTTCGTCGAGCTGTTCCGTGATTGCCGCCTTGAGTCCGAACAAGTCCAGCATGTTCGGACGCAACTCGGTCTGGATCCTTCGCGTGGTGCTCACCAGCGAACTCATCAGTCCCTGCATGCGCGGCTTGCGCTCTTGCCACTTCTCGTCTTCCGGCAGGATCTTGTAGACGCTCTCGAGATGCATGCTCAACGCCGTCAGCGAGGCGCCCATGTTGTCATGCAGCTCGCGAGCGATGGCGCGCTTCTCTTCTTCGCGCACGGTTTCCAGATGGTTGGTCAGCTCGCGCAGCAAGGCGGTCCGCTCGACCACGGCTTTCTCAAGCTGCGCTTCGCGTTCGCGCAGGGAATCTTCGGCGCGCTTGCGCTCGGAAATATCGGTGCTGATGCCGATCACGCCCAGTACGTTGCCGGCCTTGTCGAACCAGGGCACGCGCGTGGACTGATAGGTGAAGATGCCATGCTGCAGATGCAAGGTCTGCTCGATCGTCTCCGGCAGGCCGTGCGCCATGACGCGCTTGTCGTCCTCGTCGATGCGATCGGCTTCTTCCCGCTCGGTGAACAGCTCGCGGCTGGAGCGATACATGGCTTCTTCCCAGGTCTTGCCAACCTGCTGCAACAACGCGGGATTGGCAAACACCAGCAAGCCTTGGCGATTCTTGACGAAGATCGGTTCGCGGGTGCTGTCGCTGACGGCGGTCAGCAGGGAATTGGCCTCGGCCAGCTTGGCTGCGCTTTGCATGCGCGCACCGTATTCGCGATCGAGCTTGCCGGCAAAACGCCAGAACACGAACACCACCAGCGCACCGTCGATCAGCGTCAGGAACGGCAGCATCAATTGATCGGAATACAAGCCGCGTTCAGCACCCCTCGACACCAGCCAGTTCAGCAGCAGGATCAGGAACAGCATAGAAGGCAACAGGCGCCGCAACATGTTGCCGCCCGGTGCGTGACCGATGATGATGGACATCAGACGATGCGACGGCCGCGCCATCAGCAATGCTGCGCCGAGCAGCAAAAAGCCCAGCGCCGTCAGCAAGGGAATTCCGGTCGAATAGCGCAGGAAGGTCAGTTTGTTGATGCCGTACAGATAGCCGACCAGCGGGATCGCGCTCAATCCGAGCAGTACGAAGGCCAGATATTCAGCCGGGTAATGTCCACCGCGAATACGCAGGTCTTGCAACATAAGGATCAGCGCGGTGAGCAGGAAGCAGCCGGCGGCGAGCGGATGGATTTCGGCGCCGAATGCGCTGCCCGCCGTCGACAACACCGAGAAAGCACCGTGGAGCAATTTCACGCCGAACAGATTCTGCAGCAGGAATCCTGCGCTCAACAGCAACAGCAGCACGATAAGCACGCGCGATGCCAAGGCCAGCTTGCGACTGATCTTGCCGACATTGAGGCATTGCAGGTACAAGGCAGCCCCGGACAGGATGAAGCCGGCCGCAGAACTTCCCTGTACCGAGATGAGGTCGGCCAGGATCTTGCGGTAGCCGTCGTCGGCATAGCAGCTGATGAGCACCACCACGCCGAACAACGCGATAATCATGGCCAGACTCATGGCGGCACTGATGATGCTGGCGAAATTTGCCTGGGTGGCGACGTAATGTTCGAGCGAAGAGCTTTCGCCGGTATCGTTTCTGGTGGATGTCGTATGCATGTGCTGAAAACCCTTGATTTTTTCGTTGACCCCACGGCGAGGCGCGGCGGCATGCATTGACATTATATTGGGTTGCAACACCGCATCATGGCGATGTCAATGGCGGGACGAGGTCCGCACCATTGGAAATCAGGCTGGAGCGAATCCGCGCGGTGAATTGTTCTTGCCCGCTGCGCCCCGTCCGCTGATACGTTCGATCAGACTGCGCAATTTGGTGAACTCCGATGATTTATCGAAGAAGAACTGCACGCCGTACTGAACGCCGACGCGGCGATAGGTCGAACTGACATGATTGCTGAAGACGATCTTCAGTTCGTCATGGCGACGTTTGCCGGCGAGCGCCAGCGATTGCAGCAAATGCATGCCATTGCCCTGCTTGAGCTGAATATCGAGGATGAGCACGTCATAGCTCTCGTTTTCCAGACGCGCCATGGCATCCTGCTCGGTCTCGGAATAGCCTGCAAGCACCACACCCGGAATTTCGGTGAGACTCTCGATGATGAGATCCCGTACGTCCTCCGAGTCTTCCACCAGGAAGATCTTGAGCGGCGCATCGACAGAATGCCCCTTCGTCGTCACCAGTTGTTGCAGCACATCTTCCATGATAACTATCCAAAACGACTAACAACCCAACAATCAACACGGCGCTCGGCCGCTCATTTCCCGCCTCGTCATTTCCCTCCCGACCGGCAACGCTGCCGTCAGTCGATCAGGTTGTTCTTGATCGCGTAATAAATGATGTCGGCGTTGTTCGCCATGTTCATCTTTTGCAGCACGCGCGAGCGGTAGGTGCTCACGGTCTTGACGCTCAGGCACAGCTCATCGGCGATTTGCGTCACGCCCTGGCCTTGGCCGAGCTTGTAGAAAATTTCGTATTCGCGCTGAGACAAGGTCTCGTGCAGCGGTTTTTCCGAATCCACCGGATCGGTGGTCAGCAACTCGGCCACGCCGTAGCTGATGTATTTGTGGCCGCGCAAAATCGTGTTGATGGCGCTGACCAGGTCGGTCGCGAGCGCTTCCTTCTGCACGTAGCCGCTGGCGCCGCTGCGCAATACCTGCACCGCGTAGCGGCTTTCGGGATGCATGCTGAGCATCAGAACCGGCAGGTTGGGCTTTTCGCGCTTGATCTGTTTCAACACTTCGACGCCGCTCTTGTCCGGCATCGCGATATCGAGCAGGACAATGTCCCACTCCTGGGTGCGCACCAGGCGGATAGCTTCTTCCGCCGTGCTGGCTTCACCGCCGACTTCCATGTTCGGAATGTCGGCAATGAAATGCTGAACACCGGCGCGCACTACTGCGTGATCATCGACTACCAATATTTTTGTCATAGTTTTTACCAGCATCAAGACAATGCTGCATATCTCTCATTGATCAGGCAAATGCGGTCAAACTGCCGGGGTGCAGCCTGCCCATCATTTGTTCAGAGTGATCCGGGACCCGGACATCTTCCGCGGCTAACTATACCTCAACGATTGCAAATTTCGTACCATTTGAATGCACCTCAGGGGCGGCGACCGCATTCGCGGCGGCCACCCCCGACCGACCGGCGACTTACTTCAGACGCAGGTCGTTCTTGACCGAAGTCACACCCTTCACACCGCGAGCCAACTCGGTTGCGCGGCTGGCTGCCGTTGCCGAACTGACAAAACCGCTCAGCTGAACCACGCCCTTGTAGGTTTCGACGTTGATTTCGGCCGACTTCAGGTTCGGTTCCTGGAGGATGGCAGTCTTCACCTTGGTGGTGATGACTGCGTCATCGACGTACTCGCCGGTGCCTTCCTTGTTCGGACCGGAAGCGCAACCGACCAGCGACACCATCATCAGTGCGAGGAAAAAGCCTGTGATACGTTTGGTCAAAGATAAAGTCATGATGGATCTCCTTGTTGGTAAATTCAATTCGTGTTGCCTGCGATTTTTTATGGAGAAGCATCGCACCTCTCCATGACCTTACTGCATACTCGATTACTCAATTTCAGCAGTTCAATTCAACTACTCAATTGCATCCTGGCGCGTCCCCGGATTACTTGGCGAACTTCACCTTGGCATCAGCCTGGCACTTGTCCCTTTCAGCACCGTTCATTGCGTCGCACTTTTCCTTGGCGGCGCTGTATTCGGCGTCATTGCTGGTCTTCTTTGCATCTTTCTTGGCGTCAGTGGATTTGCGCTTTGCCTTGGCGTCGGCTACTGCGGTTTCATGAGCAGCCTTGGCTTCCTTCTGACAGACGTCCTGTTCATTGCCCTTGAGCGGTTTGCACTTGGCCTTGGCGGTCTTGTAATCCGCATCGGCGGCCGCGACGTCGGCCTTGTATTGGGATTTGACGGCATCAGCTGCGCTGGCCAGGCCATGGGCGCCCAATGCGGCGGAAGTCAGGATACAAGCGGCGATGAGTTTTTTCATGGGTAAGCTCCTCTGGTTTTATTAAAAATTGATTTTTGCGCCGGCGTACGACAAACAAGCAACTTGCCGATTTCAGCAAAGATCAGTGACGCCAATCCTCGTTGCTGTCTTCGAATGCCTTGATCTGCTTCTCGGTTTCGTCCTTGTTGATGCCATAGGCTTCCTGGATGCGACCGGCCAGCTGTTCACGCTTGCCGTTGATGGCATCGAGCTGGTCGTCGGTCAGCTTGCCCCATTGTTCCTTGGCCTTGCCTTTGAACTGTTTCCAGTTGCCTTCGATGATGTCCCAATTCATGGTGTTCTCCTTCGCGTTGATGACACGGATGCCGTGTTGATGATGCATGCCCGGCTCAAAGGCCGGACAGGCGTAGTCAATCGAGCAGATCGCTCATGTCGTCGGCGTGTTCTTCTTCCTTCGCCATGATGGAAATGAGCAAATGCCGGGTGGTCGGATCGTCGTCGCCGATGCGTTCGATCATCTGGCGATACGTCTCGATGGCGATGCGCTCGGCGATCAGGTTGGCGCGGATCATCGACTTGATGTCGCTGGAATCGTCATAATCGGCGTGGCTGCGCTCGGACAGCTTGCCTGGATTGAAATCCGGCTCGCCGTTCAGTTGCACGATGCGTTCGGCGATCTGGTTGGCATGCGCTTCCTCTTCCGCCGCATGCTCCAGGAATTCAGCCTTGATCGGCTCATTTTCCAGACCGGTAGCGGTGAAATAATGACGCTTGTAGCGCAATACGCAGACCAACTCGGTCGCCAGCGCGTCATTGAGCATCGCCACGACTTCTTCGCGATTGCCCTTGTAACCTTGGGTCACGGCGCCGTCGCCGATCTTCTGAGCGGCTTCGCGCACTTTCTCGCGGTCGATATGAAATGGCGCACCTCGTTCACCCGAAATATGACTGACCGTCGATGGGTTGCTTGACATGATGATGTTCCTTTATTCGATTGGCTGAATGGCTACGAATGGCTGCGATGACAATGAACAGGCGAATTCAACGTTCGCCGGTACGCGCCACGCACAAGCCCAGCAGCAAGCCGACGCCGGTGGAAATCGCGATGGCGCGCCATGGATTCGACTGCACGTAGTCGTCGGTGGTGGAGGCGATCTCCTTGCCGGTCTGGACCACATAGGATTGGATGCCTTGCGCCTTGACGAAGGCGCGATCCAGGATTTCTTCACCCTTGGCGCGCAAATCTTCGGCTTTCTTGCCGGTAGTGGCTGCGGCTTCGGTGAACAGTTCCTGTGCTTCCTGCAGCAGGACCTGGACGTCGCTACGGACGGTTCGCAATTTTTCTTCGCGCATTTTTTCCTCTCTTTCGTGTTGGTTGGCAGCTTCAGTAGCGGGGCGACATCTTCTCGATGCCGACGCTCTAATACATGAAGTACTGAAGGATGAGCAGCATCAGCAGAGGCATGCCCAGTAACCAGCAAATCACCAGTTTTTCTTTTTCCATGGTTGCACCCGTTTCGATAGTTCTTGTGTTGAAACGAACCGCTTGTCTCTTCCGTGCTATTCCTCGATTGCATTCGATTACTGCTGCATTGCTTGCTGTTTGCGCCGATAAGCCGATAACTGAACGATACTGGCAGTACCGTTTATCAGCGATAGGACTGCGGCTCATTACCTTGTAGGACAAGCCCGCAATCGGCTGTCATCAAGGCGTTGCGTCCTGCGACAACTCATCCTTGACTGGCATGGCCGGCGTAATGACGTTGCCGCCTTCGCCTTCCCAGCGATGCAGCGCCTTGCGCTGCAAACGTGCTTCACGGGTCGACAAACGATTGGCGCAGACATTCAGTACCGCCACGACAGCGGCACCGGTCAGTCCCACCGTGAGTAGAAAATTTCGCGTGTTCAGCATGGTCGGCTCCGTGTTTTGGTAATTCTGCCGCGGCGGTCAGGCAGACATGTGCTGCTTGAGCGAACGCTTGATAAGCTGGCGCGCGTCACCCATCGTGCGCTGCACCTTGCCGGCTTGCTGCAGCTGCGCGGCGTGGCGAAGGTGCGCCTGATCGCGCATCAGGCCGGCCAGGTTTTGTTCCATGCGAGCTACGGCGATTTTCATGCTGCCCAGCAGTTGATCCTTGTTCATGGCGCGCTCCTCGGTTGGATGGGGTGAAGCAATGGAACAGATCGTAGCAATGCCCCTTGGCAAGAGGTATAGGACGCCCGCCCATTGTCTTGTAGGACAAGATGAGAAGCCGCGCCGGCAAAGGGATTCAGGAGATAAAGGAGGAATATTTACCTGTATTTCCCCTTGCTCTCCTACAACCGATTGCGCAGGCGTCTGATGGCGGCTGTCCGTGGCGGCGACTACGATGCAGGCATTGGATAGCGGCGCACGCCGCTGGCTGATGGATGACAGATTTGCGCGATGCTGAAGTTGCTTACGTTGCTTATGTCGATGCCGGCGTGCGCATCTGCCCGGTCGCCTTGACCTCACTCTTGAACAACAAGGAGCAAGCCATGGGTAAATATTTTCTCGCCTGGATCCTCGGCGTCCCCGCATTCGTACTGGTGCTGATTTATTTTTTCGTGCACTGATGCGCAGCAGAATTAACAAAAAATAAAAACTTCTTTTCCACTCTTCGACTGAAAGGAACATCATGAAAAACGATCGATTGATTGATACCCTGAACGACCTGATCCAAATCTCCAAGGACGGCGAAGAGGGCTTCCGTACCTGCGCCGAAGATGCTTCCGAGCGTCAGGCCTATTACAAGACCCAGTTCCTGGAACGCTCGCAGGCGTGCGGCCAGACCGTGCTGGAATTGCAAAACCTGGTGCGCGCGCTGGGCGGCGATCCCGCCACCCACAGCAGTGTGAGCGGCACCCTGCACCGCCAATGGGTCAACATCAAGAGCGCCATCATGGGCAAGGATGATGAAGCCATCCTGAACGAGTGCGAGCGCGGCGAAGACGCTGCCGTCAATGCCTATCGCAAGGCATTGGCCGAGGACCTGCCAAGCGACGTCCGCCTGATCATCGAACGCCAGTATCAGGGCGTGCTGGCCAACCATGACCGTGTGAAGGCATTGCGCGATCAGGTGCGCGCCAGGAAGGCCGCTTAAGCTTTTCCTCGCGCATTAAAAAAAGCGGCCTGCGAGCCGCTTTTTTCATGGGTAAATCGAACGCTTATTTCTTGTTCTGCTTCAATTGCAGCGCGAGGTCGTGCAACGCGGCCAGCAAGGTCTTGATGAATTCCCGGGTCGGCTCATGCGTGAGCTTGCCATCGGCGAACCGATCGCCGGCGCCGCCGATCATGACCTCCGGCCTGTTGAGGAATTTGAGGTCGAGGAACACGCCGATCTGGCGCAGGTGATATTGCGCACGCGCGGTGCCGATGGCGCCGGGACTGGCGCCCATGATGGCGGCGGCCTTGCCGGCGAACGGTTGTTCCGGTGGGCGCGAGGCCCAGTCGATGGCATTTTTCAGCAGCCCTGGAATCGAATAATTGTATTCCGGCGTGGAGAACAGAATCGCATCGGCCTCGGCGATCTGCCGGCGCAAACGCTCGACCGAAGGCGGCCATCCTTTGGCGCGCACGTCGTCGTTGTACAGCGGAATGTCTGAAATGTCGGCCTGGATCAGGCGCACGCCGGGCGGTAGCAATTCGGCGGCGGCATGCAACGCCGCCGTGTTGTAAGAGCCCGCGCGCAGGCTGCCGGAAATGCCGAGAATGGTGATGTTCGTATCGCTCATGTCAGTGTCCTTTTATGCAAAGAGAGGAAGACGGAAAACGCGGAAACACCATGCCATGCTACACCACAAGCGCAGGATTCTTGTCCTACGCTTCACCCAGGTAAGCCGCCTTCACACGCGGATCATTCAGCATGTCCTTGGCATTGCCGCTCATGGTGATCAGCCCCGACTCCATCACATAACCCCGGTGCGCCGCCTCCAGCGCCAGCTTGGCGTTCTGCTCCACCAGCAGGATCGTGATGCCCTGCGCCGACACGTTGCGGATCACCTCGAAGATCTTCTCCACCATGATCGGCGACAGGCCCATCGACGGTTCATCCAGCAGCAGCAACTTCGGATGGCTCATCAGCGCGCGCGCCATCGCCAGCATCTGCTGCTCGCCCCCCGACAAGGTGCCCGCCATCTGCCCGGCGCGTTCCTTCAGGCGCGGGAAGACGGTGAACCAGTGCTCGATGTCCTGCGCGATCTGCTGCTTGTCGTCGCTGGTGTAGGCGCCCATCAGGAGGTTCTCGTGGATGCTCATGCGGGTAAAGACGCCGCGCCCTTCCGGCACCATCGCCAGCTTTTTCTGGACCAGGCTGAAGGAACTCTGCCCCTTCAGCGGCTGGCCCAGGTAGCTGATGTGGCCTTGCACTTTCGAGTCCGGCAAGGTGCCGGTGACGGCCTTCAAGGTGGTGGTCTTGCCCGCGCCGTTGGCGCCGATCAGCGTCACCAGCTCGCCTTCGTTGACTTCCAGGCTCGCGCCCTTGACGGCCTTGATGCCGCCGTAGGCCACGCTCAGGTCTTCGATTTTCAAGATGTTCGTTGTCATTGTCGTGTGTCCTGCGGGCTTAATGGGAAGCGCCTAAGTAGGCTTCAATCACGGCGGGATTTTTTTGCACGTCCGCCGGCACGCCTTCGGCGATCGGCTTGCCGTAGTCCAGCACGGTGAGACGGTTGCACAGGCCCATCATCAGTTTGACGTCGTGTTCGATCAGCAGGATGGTCTTGCCTTCGGCCTGGATCTTCACCAGCAGTTCGCGCAGACCGATCTTCTCGGTGGCGTTCATGCCGGCCGCCGGTTCGTCCAGCGCCAGCAGTTGCGGTTCGGTCGCCAAGGCGCGGGCAATCTCCAGTCTTCTCTGGTCGCCGTAGGACAGGTGGCGCGCCGTTCTGGACGAGAATGTGCCGATGCCCACGAAGTCGAGCAGCTTCTGCGACTTGTCCTTGATCGCCGCTTCTTCGTCGCGGGCCGCCTTGTGACGGAACACCGCGCCGAAGACGTTCTGTTTGGTGCGCACGTGGCAGCCGACCATGACGTTCTCCAGCACGGTCATGTCGCCGAACAGGCGGATGTTCTGGAAGGTGCGGGCAATGCCGGCCTTGGCCACTTCGTGCGGGGCGCTCGGGCTGTACGGCTTGCCGGCCAGCTCGAAGCTGCCGGTGTCGGGCTGGTACAGCCCCGTGATGACATTGAAGAAGGTGGTCTTGCCGGCGCCGTTGGGGCCGATCAGGCCGTAAATTTGACCTTGTTCAATGGTGAGGCTCACGCCCGAGAGGGCTTGCAGGCCGCCGAAGCGTTTGCTGACGTCGGCGATTTTTAACAGGGTGTTGGTGCTCATGGGGGATTCGTCCTCTGCTGTCTTTTATATGCGCGTCGATGTGGTTACGCCTTGACGACGCCGACGGCGTCACTGCCGTGCGGGTGGTCGGCTTCGGGCCGGTCTTCGTGACGCGGCGACGGCCACAGGCCGGCAGGACGATTCAGCATGATGATCACCATGGCCAGCCCGTAGAGCAGCTGGCGCAGCACTTCGGCGTCGATCCACACCTTGCCGAACAGGCTCATCTGCACCGGCTCGACCACGTGGCGCAGCACTTCCGGCAAGGCGGCCAGGATCACCCCGCCCAGCACCACGCCGGGGATGTGGCCGATGCCGCCCAGCACCACCATGGCCAGCACCGCAATCGATTCGGTCAGCGAGAAGGATTCCGGCGACACGAAGCCCTGGAAGGAGGCGAACATGGCGCCGGCCACACCGCCAAACGACGCGCCCATCGCAAACGCGAGGAGTTTGACGTTGCGCGTGTTGATGCCCATGGCCTTGGCCGCGATTTCGTCTTCGCGGATCGCCACCCAGGCCCGGCCCAGGCGCGAGTCCTGCAGGCGGATCGAGAAGAAGATCACGCCGATGCACAGCAGCAGGAACAGGAAGTAATAAGCATTGACCGACGGCATGCTGAAACCGAGGAACTTGACGATCGAGCCCGAACCCGGCTCGCCGGCCAGCGAGACGCCGAAGACGCGGATCGGGTCGATCAGGTTGATGCCCTGCGGACCGTTGGTGATGTTCACCGGTGCGTTCAGGTTGTTCATGAAGATGCGGATGATTTCACCGAAGCCCAGGGTCACGATGGCCAGGTAGTCGCCGCGCAGTTTCAATGTCGGCGCGCCCAGCAAGGCGCCGAACAGGGCCGCGATCAAGGCCGACAGCGGCACGATGATCCACAGCGACAAGTGAATGCCGGTCTGCACGATCTGCGGGCCGCACACCATCACGAGGAAGTTGCCCACCGCCGGATAGGTGTTGACGAAGGATTGCAGCACGTCGGCGAACTGCGGCGAGGCCAGCAAGCCGGCGGTGTAGGCGCCGATCGCGTAGAACGCGATGTAGCCCAGGTCCAGCAGGCCGGCGAAGCCCACGACCACGTTCAGGCCCAGGGCCAGCATGATGTACAGCAACGCCATGTCCATGATGCGCACCCACGAGTTGCCGAACATGCTGGCAACGAAGGGGAAGGCGATCATGATGATCAACAGCGCCGCCAGGCTGATCCTGGCCTGCTGCGGGTTGCGTTTCTTGTCGAAGGTGAGGAAGGCCATGTCGGTCTCTCTTTGATATTTTGTTTAACTTAGGCGCGGTCGGCCACGCGTTCACCCATGATCCCCGAGGGACGCAGAGTGAGCACGATGATCAGCACGATGAAGGCGAAGATGTCCTGGTAGTTGCTGCCCAGGAAGTCGCCCGTCAGGTCGCCGATGTAACCGGCGCCCAGGCTTTCGATCAGGCCCAGCAGGATGCCGCCCAGCATGGCGCCGTAGATGTTGCCGATGCCGCCCAGCACCGCCGCCGAGAAGGCCTTCAACCCCGGCACGAAGCCCATGGCGAATTGGGCGGTGGAGTAGTTCGCCGCCCACATCACGCCGGCAATCGCCGCCAGCGCGGCGCCGATAATGAAGGTGACGACGATGACGCGATTCGAATCCACGCCCATCAAACCCGCAATGCGCGGGTTCTCGGCCGTGGCGCGCATGGCGCGGCCCATCTTGGTCTTCTCGACGATCAGGACCAGGCCGATCATCGCCGCCAGGGCCAGCAGCAACAGCATGATCTGCGTGGGCGAAATCAGCGCGCCGGCGATGTGCACCGGGTCCGACGGCATGATCTGCGGGAACGGCAGCGGGCTGCGGCCCCAGATCATCATGGCCAGCGTCTGCAGCAGGATCGACACGCCAATGGCGGTGATCAGGGGCGCCAGGCGCGGCGCATTGCGCAGCGGACGGTAGGCCACCCGTTCGATGATCATGCTGACGATCACGCACACCGGAATCGCGCCGATGATGGCGATGATCAGCTTGACGATGCCCGGCAGGTCCGGCGCCACGTGCTGGATCAGCTTCAGGATGCTCAAGCCCGCCATCGCGCCGATCATGAGCACGTCGCCGTGCGCAAAATTGATCAGGTTCAGCACGCCGTACACCATCGTGTAGCCCAATGCGATCAGGGCGTACATGCTCCCCAGGACCAGGCCGTTGATGATTTGCTGGATGAATATGTCCATATGTCTCCTAAGCTCCTTTTTTTCCGCTTTGCTTGTTGGCTGGCGGTTCTGTGTAAATCTGTGGATTGAATCTTTGCAAATCAGCTTTAAAAATCAGCCTTGAAGCGTGTCGCGCGCCACGCGCGCCGCCGCCAGATCCCATGAGGCCTGGCCGACGGTCTTGAAGACCGGCACGCCTTGCACGGGCTCGCCGCGACCGGCCAGGATGTCGCCGATGGCGCGTACGCGGCTCCAGTCGACGCCGGCCTGGATCAGGTCGCCGGCTTCGTGCTTGGCGCCGCCGAGATCGTCGACGACGATGGTGCGTTCAGCCAGCAACGTGGCCGGAAATTCCACCATGTCGGGCTTGAACGCGCCGACGCCGATGGCCAGCGTGTGCGACGCAAGTCTGGCCGGGATCACGGCAGTACGCGACGTGGTCAGCGCGATCAGCACGTCGGTCGCGGGCACGTCTTTTTGCATGGCGTCGGCTGCCAGCGGACTGGCGACGATACCCTCATGACGCGTGCTGAGCTCGCTGCAGAAGGCCTGCATACGGGCAACGTCGCGCGCCACGATCCAGAATTGCGTGACGCCGAAAAACTCCACCAGCGCGTCGGCATGCGCCGCCGCCTGTACGCCGGTGCCGATCAGCAGCGCCGATTTCGGTTTGGCCGGCGCCAGCGTCTGGATGCCGAGCAAGGTCATCGCCGCAGTGCGACGGGCAGTGACGGTGGGGCCGTGCAGCAAGGCGATGCGGCGGCCGGTCTGCGTTTCAAAGACGATGACTTCGCCCTGGATCGCCGGCAGGCCATGCCTGGCATTGTCGCCGTGGACGGTAATCAGTTTGGTGACGCTGAGGTCGGCGCTGACGGCCGGCATGCTGAGCAGCACGCTGTTGGCGTCGATCGGCACCACCTGGCGTTCGGGCGCGGCGATGCGGCCGTCGGCGAATTCCTGCGCGGCTTGCGCCAGCGCCGGCACCAGGCGCGCGTACGGCAGCGCGTCGGCGGTTTGTCGGGCGTCGAGAATGTGCATCGATTTACCTCAGGAAGAAGCCGGTCGGGAACGGGTCGGACTCTTCCAGCACCCACTGGTTGGTGCTCATGATGTGCGCCGAACCGGTGACTTCGGTGAAGGCCGCGTCGAGCTCGCCGACCTTGGTGGCGCCGGTGACGCGCACGCTGAAATTGCTGCCGACGATGCTGCCGTTGACGTAGTCCTGGTTGAGGTCCAGCTTGCCGCGCAGGAACAACTGCGCCGCGCGGCCGGAGGTGCCGGTGCCGGTCGGCGAGCGGTCGACTTCGCGGTCGGCGAAGATGCAGACGTTGGACTGATCGGCGCCGGGGAAATTGGGGGCGCTGTCGATGATGGTGCCGTACAGCGTGTTCAAACCCGGCTCGAGCGGATGCTGGATCTTGACCTTGGCTTTGACGGCGGCCTTGGTCTCGGCGCCGAGCTGGATCAGTTGTCGCACCTGTTCCGGCTTGACGGTGAGCTTGGCCTGGTCGGCGTTGATGTAATAGTAGAAGGCGCCGCCGAAGACGATGTCGCCGGTGATCTTGCCGAAGCCCGGCGTGTCGACTTCGACGTCGCGCTGATAGATGAAGGAAGGCACGTTCTTGAAGGTGACCTTGCCGGCGCGCTGGCCGTCCCACTCCACGCTGGCGTCGATAAAGCCGGCCGGCGCGTCGAAGCAGATGCGGGTCACCGGTGAAGTGCGCTCAACGTAGCCCATTTCGACCAGCACTTTGCCCAGTGCGATGATGCCGTGGCCGCACATGTCGCTGTAGCCTTCGTTGTGGATGAAAATAACGCCGAAATCGGCATTCGGCGTCAGCGGCGGAAACAGATAGGCGCCATACATGTCGGCGTGACCGCGCGGCTCGTTCATGAGGAACTGGCGCAGGTCGTCGCGGTTTTCCTTCAGCCAGGTGCGCTTTTCGAGGATCGTGGCGCCGGGGACTTGCGGCAAGCCGGATACCAGGATGCGCAAGGGTTCGCCGCCGGTGTGGGCGTCAATGGTCTGAACGGTGCGGGTGTAACTGAGCATGAAACTTCCTCTACAAAAAACCTGGAACGACAGCTTGAAACGATGCGCAAGGGGGAGTGTATTTCATTTCCCGTGACGTGCGCCGTATTGGTGATACGGATGCATCAATGCCTGGCCTGATCGGAAAGATGAGGCTACGCGATCGCCGGCCCTGCTGCATTGCAGAGGGCCGGGGATGAACTGCGGGGACTACCTGGGGATCATTTCAGGGAAGCAACCGCAAGCTGCGATTGTTCCCTGGCAGAAATGAAACGCGGGAATAAACAAATAGACGAACAGACGATCAGTAGCTGGTCAGCGCAACCGGCACGCCGTCCTTGAAGCGGAAGATCGTCACCGGCGATTGCTTCAGGTCATGCTTGTCGTCGAACTCGTATTGACCTGCCACGCCTTTGTATTTGATTTTAGCCAGCGCAGGGCCGTAGACCTTCGGTTCGACGGAGTTGGCCGCCTTCATTGCCTGGGCGATGACCATCATGCCGTCATAGAACGAGACTGCGTAGACTTCCGCAGGACGACCGAATTTCTTTTGATAGTCGTCGGCGAATGCCTTGCCTTCCTTGGCCTTCTCGAGGATCGTGCCGCCTTGCGTACAGTAGACGCTTTCGCCGATGGCGTCGCCGCCCAGACGACCCATTTCAGGCGAGCAGATGCCGTCGCCGCCCATCAGCAGCGCGTCGATGCCCAGTTGCTTCATCTGGCGCTTGATCGGACCGCCTTGTGGCGCGTAACCGCCGATGAACACGGCTTGCGGCTTCTTGCCCTTGATCGAGGTCAGGATGGCGGTGAAGTCGGTGGCCTTGTCGTTGGTGAAGTCCTTGCTGACGACCTTGATGCCGTTGGCTTGCGCGAGCTTGATGAATTCTTCCGCCAGGCCTTGGCCGTACGCGGTGCGGTCATCGATCACGGACACGGTCTTGATCTTCAGTTCCTTGGCTGCGTACAGCGCCATCTTGCCGCCCAGCTGGCTGTCGCTTGCTGCAACGCGATACAGGGTGGCGAAACCTTGCTGGGTGATCTTCGGATTGGAAGCCACGGTCGCGGTCACGATGCCGGCGTCGTTGTAGACGCGCGAAGCAGGAATGGTGACGCCCGAGTTGTAAGGACCGACGATGGCCTTGACGCCCTGATCAACCAGCTTTTGCGCCACGCCCACGCCCGACTTCGGATCGGCCTGGTCGTCTTCCGCCACGATTTCGAACTTGATCTTCTTGCCGCCGATGACGAGACCTTGCGTATTCAGACGCTCGACCGCCATTTGCAAACCGCCCTGGTTATCCTTGCCGGCCGAAGCTTGCGGCCCGGTCAGCGGACTGCTGAAACCGATCTTCACTGTTTGCACTTCCTGAGCAGATGCGAATGCCGGGATGATGGCAAGTGAAGCGGCGATGATATGCATGCGGTTATACATGTTGTTTCCTCTCTTGGTTGAAGGTCAGGCTTGCGATAAAACACTGAATTCAAGCCGCGGCGGCAAAAAGGCAAGACGGTCGCAAGCGCAACTGCAGATAGGCATGGCGGGTGAGTCTCTCTTCTGGCTTTGGTCGGCTCGTTGCGTCCGGCGGTCCGGCGCAACTACTTTTTATGGTGCTCGATTCTATTTACTCTTTGATGATATTAGTCCCGATAATTGCCCTTATAATCAGAATTTAATTCAGCTATTCTTCATTTCACAGAAGAAAATTCAGATTCTATGGCTACGCTTGATAAAATCAGCAAAAAAATTCTGTCCGAACTGCAAAACGACGGCCGCATCAGCAACGTCGACCTGGCCGCGCGCGTGAACCTGTCGCCGGCGGCCTGCCTGGAACGGGTGCGCAAGCTGCAGGACGCCGGCTACATCCTCGGCTACGCGGCCCAGCTCAATCCGGAATTGCTGGACGTGTCACTGCTGGTGTTCATCGAGGTGGTGCTGGACCGCACCACGGCCGACGTCTTCGAAGCCTTCAAGAAAAGCGTGCAGAGCATTCCGGAAATCATGGAATGCCACATGGTCGCGGGCGGTTTCGATTACCTGGTCAAGTCGCGCGTGAAGGACATGAACGCCTACCGGGAATTCCTCGGCAAGTCGCTGCTGCAGCTCAAGGGCGTGCGCGAGACGCACACCTATGCGGTGATGGAAGAGGTCAAGAATACGATCCGGCTGCCGATCAAGTAACACTCCGCTTCAAAAGCTGGATAGCGGCACCAGCTTGCCATCCTTGAACCGCAGGATGGTTACGGTCGCTTCGGTCATGTCGTGGCGTGAATTGAACTCGTAGGTCGCGGTCACGCCCTTGTAGCGCATGCGTGCCAGTACCGGTGCAAAGACGCGCGGGTCGGGCGAATTGGCCGACTTCATCGCCTGCCACAGCAACAGTACGCCGTCATAGAAGGTCGGCGCGTAGACATCCGGCATGCTGCCGTATTTTCCCTGGTAGGCGGAGGCGAAGACGGCGCCGTCCGACACCCTGGTCAGCCACACCCCTCCCTGCACGCAGTAAGTACGATCGCCGAGCGCGCTGCCGGCTTGCACCAGCATGGTTGACGAACACAAGGCGTCGCCGCCCAGCAGGGGAATCGCCATGCCGCGCTGCTGCATCTGCCGCAGCAGCGCGCCGGCCTGCGACACATAACCGCCGAAAAAGATTGCATCAGCCTTGGCGGCAGCGATGGCGTTGAGCGCGGCGCCGAATTCCTCCGCCTTGTCGCCGACCGCTTCCTTGTACACCAACTGGACGCCGTTCATCTTGGCGACCCGCTCGAACTCGTCGATCAGCCCGCGCGCGTAGAGCGAACCGTCGTCGATGACCGCCATTTTTTTCAGTTTGAGATGGCGCGCTGCATACAGGCCCATCTTGCCGCCCATGTCGGCATCGCTGGCGGCGATGCGAAACACTTGCGTCAGCGCGGTCTGGGTGACTTTGGGATTGGAAGCGACGGTGAGCGACACCACGCCGGCGTCGTTGTAAATCTTGGTGACGCTCAGCGCCACGCCGGAATTGAACGGCCCCAGCACGGCCCTGACGCCGGCGGCCACCAGTTCGCGTGCGACTGCGGCGCCTTCCTGCGGGCTGGCCTTGTCGTCGCGCGCCAGCAGTTCAAAACGAATGGCCTTGCCGTCCAGCTGCAGGTTTTGCTGATTCAGGCGCTCGATCGCCATTTGCACGCCGTTCAGCGCATCCTTGCCGGCGGCGGCCTGCGGCCCCGACAGTGGGCTGCTGAAACCGAACCTGACGACCTGTCGCTCTTGCGCAAAAGCGCAGGCGGACAGCAAGGACAGGGCTATTGCAATGACGCGAACGGGTGGCATGCGCTCCTCGGGCCGGGACCGGCTGTCCGGCGACATTGCCGGTGACTTGGTCCAGAATAGCCCAATACGCCGCCATTCATTGGCAAAAAACCGGCAAAAGAACATGTCTTTTGCCGGTTTTGACTGGTTCGGGCGCCTCGCGCCATTACATTAAACGGGCGGGCTCCGGTCAGAACTGCGTGCGCACCCCGACGATCAGGTTGCGGCCCGATTGCGGCACGGTGTCCTTGAGCACGGCGGTGGAATAGCGGATGTCCTGATTGAGCAGGTTCTTCACCAGCGCAAACCAGGTCACGCGCATCGCCTGCAGCTTCTGCGTGTACGACAGGTTGGCGTCGAGCTGGGTATAGGACGGCGTCTGGCTGGATTCGAAGGCCGCCAGGCGGTCCTGCTTGAGCGCCCGCAGCACGCGCGCGCCGCTGGCCCACGGACCTTGTTTCCAGCCGAGGTCGACGCCGTAGCGCGTGGCCGGCTGCAGCGGCAGGCTGCCCTGGTTATCCAGCTTGCCGCGCGAGGTGTCGGCAAAGCCGCGCACCGAGAAGCCTTCGTTGTTCAGGTTGTAGCTGACTTCGACTTCGGCACCGTGGATGGTGGCGTCGCCCTGCGACCAGAAGCGCTGCAGGAATTCGCCGGCCGGATCCGCATTGCCGGTCTCGTCGACCTGGCCGTTGGTGCGACCGTAGACGTAATTCTTCACCTTGTTCTGGAACAAATTCCCCTTCCAGCGCACCAGGCCTTCGGTCTTTTGCAGGCTCAGTTCGATGTTGTGCGAGGTTTCCTTTTGCAGGCTGCCGTTGCCGATGTCGAAGGTCGAGGTCGACTCATGCGGACCGTTGGAATACAGCTCTTCCACGGTCGGCGCGCGCTGCGCCACCGAATAGGTCGCGCCCAGGCCGTAGCCGGGCACGAAGCTCCACAGCGCGCCGGTGGACCAGGAGAACAGGTTGAAGTCGCGGTCCTGCAGGCCTTCCGGACGGCGCTTGACCGACTCCAGGCGCAGGCCGGCGCTGGCCAGCACCGAGCCGAACTTGCGTTCCTCGACCAGGAAGCCGGCGAAGGTGCCGGACTTGGTCTTCGGCGTCAGCTGCGGCGAACCGTCGACGGCCGACAAGGCCGAGTAATTGTTTTGCTCCGTCTGGATGCCGAAATTGCCGCGCCAGCCGGCCAGCGGCTTGTGCGCCAGTTCCCAGCGCGTCTGCAGCGCGCGGTTGGAGAACACCGTGTTGGCGGTGCCGTCTTCCTTCTTCTCGGTGTGGGTGTAGTCGGTGTAGCCGAGCTTGAACTTGAAGGACTCGATGCCGGCAAACGGCTCCCTGACCAGGCTGTCGATGTCGTAACGGGTCTGGTGCAGGTCGATGAAGGACTTTTCCGCGGTCGGGATGCCGTAGTGGTCGTCCAGCGACGACACCGACGCGCCGATGTGGCCCCAGTCGGCGATATAGGAACCGCCGACGCCGACGCTGCTCTCATGCGTGAAGGAGTTCGGCAGGCGACCGGAAGCACTGGTAGCGTCGCCTTGCTTGGTGTTGCCGGGAATCTTGTAGTTGTCGGTGTCGCGATAGTTGCCGTCAACGTGCAGGCCGATCTGGCCGGCTGAACCGTCGACCGAGAATGACGTGTTCTTCTGGCCGTCGACGGTGCCGTAACGCGCCTCGACCTGGCCGGTCGGCTTGCCCACCAGCTCGGTCGGGATGCGGTCGTTGACCACGTTGACCAGGCCGCCGATGGCGCCCGAGCCGTACAGCAGCGCCGCCGGACCGCGCAGGATTTCGATCTGGCGGGCAGTGGCGGCTTCGGTGGCGACCGCGTGGTCGTTGGAAACCGTCGACACGTCGGCGGTCGACATGCCGTTTTGCAGCATCAGTACGCGCGGACCTTCCATGCCGCGGATGATGGGACGCGACGCGCCGGCGCCGAAGGCGGAGGCCGAGACCCCGAGTTCTTGCGATAGCGTGTCGCCGAGCGAATTGCCGAGCTTGTTGCGCAGTTCGTCGCCGGCCAGCACTTTGGCGGGGGTGAGGATTTGGGCGTTTTCTTCGGCGGCGAAGGGACTGGCGGTGACGACGACTTCCTGCAGTTGTTGCGATTGTTGCGGTGGCGGCGCGGTTTGCACGGTCTGTGCGAAGGCGGCGGCAGACATGACGGCGAGCGCGGACAGGACGGCGCTGGCCAGCAGAGTGGGCTGGACTTGCATGGTGTTCCTTGACTGACAAATGAATGAATGGCGTGCGTCCGGACCCGGATTCGCGCGAGGCGGTCCGGTCGGAGAATCGAGACGTTCAGATGTCAGCGTGGCGGCGCGCGCGAGGAAAAGTGACAGACGGCCGGCGCATCCCAGGAGGCGAAGGCTTGCCACAGCGCCAGCACTTGCGCGCCGGGAATCAGCGGAGGAGAAAAGAAGCCGACGTGGATGCCGGCCGCACCGGCGGCGGCATCGTATTCGGCGCAGGAATGGTGCTGCTTTTCATGGGCGGCGTGATGCTTGCCGTCGGCAGGATGGACGGCGTCGGCGTCGAGGTAGTTGAACAACGCGGCATGGAAGGAAGCAACCGAGGAAGCAGCCGTGGACGCAGCCGGCGACACCTGCGTTTGCTCAGGCCAGCCCGCGTGAGCGATGCCGTGCAGCAGGCCGAGCCACTGCGAGAACAGCAGCATCGACGCCAATGCCAGCGCCAAACCCATGCGGCCGCTGCGCCTGCGCCGGACAAGCGTGCCGGCGTCGGCAGAACGGGCAATACGCAGCAATGTGGTGATGGCGACGGCCATGGTGTGCAGGTGATTCAGCGGTGGTTCGACAAGAACCGGCGACCGGCATGCCGGAGAGCGCGAATTATAGCACTCAATTGCAACACTGTTGCATTAACGAATGCGCCACCCGTCACACGATCACGCAGCGGTGCGACCGGGGAAACGCCGGAAGTCGGGAAATGCTGCGGAAGAATATCGCACGCAAATACGGCGAGAACGTGATGACGGGCTACCGCGCCGTCGGGACTGGAAGGACGAAAGGAGGAAGAAAGGAAGGAAGGCGTACAAACAAAAGCAATGGCGCCGACTCGCGACGCCATTGCTTGTGATCACAGCAAGAACTCAGTCGCCGTAGAGCTTTTGCTTGAGTTCGCGGCGTTGTTGCGCTTCCAGCGACAGGGTCGCGGTAGGACGCGCCAACAGACGCGGAATGCCGATCGGTTCGCCGGTTTCTTCGCACCAGCCGTATTCGCCGCTGTCGATGGAAACGATGGATTGCTGCACCTTCTTGAGCAGCTTGCGCTCGCGGTCGCGGGTGCGCAATTCCAGCGCGTGTTCTTCTTCGATCGTGGCGCGGTCGGCAGGATCAGGCACCAGCACGGTTTCGCGCAGATGCTCGGTGGTCTCGCCGGCATTCTTGAGCAGATCTCGTTCCAGCTGTTGCAAACGGGCCTTGAAGAAAGCAAGTTGCGCTTCGTTCATGTAGTCCTTCTCACCCATCTTGAGGATTTGTTCCTCGGTGAGCAAGGTTTGCGTATCAGGGGTAGTTTTGGGAGTTTTAGTTGCCACTTCGCTTACTTTCAATACTACGGGTTTTTCAATTTTATCCTTTAATCCGGCGCTTGCAACCTGCTTTGCTGCCTTGCCGCTGCTGGCTTTGCTGCCGCCAGCCTGACCGGATTTGGTCGCTTTTGAATCCACTTCCCTTGCTGCCGGTGTTGCCGCTGTTGCAGGCGCTTTTTGAGACGCCGCTCCGACTGCCTTGCCGACGCCCTTCCCTGTGCCCGGCCCGGCGGTCGCTGCTACCGTTTTTTTAACGGTCAGGGATTTTACTACAACAACATTGGCTGCCGATGAAGTTGTTGCCTTCTTCGGCGCCGCCTTGCCGGCCTTGGGCTGCGCGGCCGGTGCAGTCTTCACTGCAGCAGTTTTGCGGGCTGGCGTCGCCGCCCGGCTGGCCGGTTTCGGCTTCAGTTTTTCAGATGCCGCCGTTGGCGTTTTGACCGCTGCGGCAGTCGCGCCAGCCTTCTTGACTGCACTTTTGGCCGCGACGACTTTGGAACTGTCTTTCTTTGCGATGGCGCCCATGATTCCTTCCCCCGAGACTTCCGGTTATCTGGTCAATCGACGATCGTGCCTGGCTCACGCCATGACACGCAGATGGGGAAGCGTGTCATCCGGCACGCAAATCCAATACAGTGTATACCAGAACTTGGCGCATAAATAGCACTTCGCGCACTGCCGTGCGCCCGTCCGCGCCTGCCTGCATCCGCCCGGGGCCTGCCCGGCGCGGTCAGGCCGGATGTGCGGCGCCGCATACCGGGCAAGCCGGGTTGCGCGCCAGCCGGATGGTGGTCCACTCCATGTTGCGGGCGTCGAGAATCTGCAGCCGGCCGGCCAGCGATTCGCCGATCCCGGCCGTCAACTTGAGCGCTTCAGCCGCCTGCATCGTGCCGATAATGCCCACCAGCGGCGAAAACACGCCCATGGTCGAGCATTGCACCTCGTCGAATTTCTGGTCGGGTGGAAACAGGCAGGCGTAGCATGGCGCCGTCCCCGAACGCGGATCGAAAACGCTGACCTGGCCGTCGAAACGTATCGCCGCACCCGACACCAGCGGCACCTTGTGGGTCACGCAGGCGCGGTTGACGGCGTGACGGGTGTCGAAATTGTCGCTGCAGTCGAGCACCACCGTGGCGCTGCGCACCAGTTCGCCAAGACGCGCGTCGCTGACGCGCTCGGCCAGCGCGACGATGTCGATGTCGGGATTGATCTCTTCCAACGCCTGCTGCCCCGACTGCACCTTGAGCTGCCCCACGCGACCGGTGGTGTGCATGATCTGGCGCTGCAGATTGGTCAGGTCGACGGTGTCGTCGTCCACCAGCGTGATCCTGCCCATGCCGGCCGAGGCCAGATACATGGCTGCCGGCGACCCCAGCCCGCCGGCGCCGATGATCAGCGCATGGCCGGCCAGCAGCTTTTCCTGTCCGGCAATGTCGATCTCGTCGAGGAGAATGTGGCGCGAGTAGCGCAGCAGTTGCTGGTCGTTCATGGCGTGGCGGAGCGGTGGATATGCGGTGAGTGGCAGCAAATGAAAAGAGGGCTGCAAACACGCAGCCCTCTTAATGTAACGCAATTTACGATCTTATTTTTTCTCGATCTTTTCCGGTGGCGCCTTGTTGTCCTTGCGGATGTCCTTGACCGGCTTGTCGTCCTTGCTGGACTCGTCGCGGATTTCAGGCTTGACCTTGGACACCTGGACCGGCTGGCCCTTCAGGTGATTGAGCGCCTGCGCCAGCTGGAAGTCTTCCTTGCTGCCGAACTCGAGCGGCTTGCGTTTCTTTTCCAGCGCGATCAGGCGCTCTTCTTCCTTCTCGTCGACCGTGGATGCCTTCACTTCCTTGGCGTCCTTGTCCTTGTCGTTGGTCAGGTGCTTGGTCAGGTCTGCTTCACGCAAGCGCAGGCCGTTGAGGCCGTCGCCGTCGGCGTATTCATCCACCATGATGTCCGGCACGATGCCGCGCGCCTGGATCGAGCGGCCGTTCGGCGTGTAGTAGCGCGCCGTGGTCAGCTTGACTGCCGTCAGCTTGTCCGGCGGCAGCGAGATCACCGACTGCACCGAGCCCTTGCCGAACGACTGCGTACCCATGATGGTGGCGCGCTTGTAATCCTGCAGCGCGCCGGCGACGATTTCGGAAGCCGAAGCCGAACCGGAGTTGATCAGCACCACCAGCGGCACCTTCTTGATCGCGTCAGGCAACTTGGACAGCGGATCGTTGAGCGGGTTGGCGGCGTAGAATTCGCGCTTGGCCAGGAAGCTCGATTTGGAAGTCGGCAGTTGACCATTGGTGGTCACCACCACGGCATCCTTGGGCAGGAACGTCGCCGACACGCCGATCGCACCCGGCAACACGCCGCCCGGATCGTTGCGCAGGTCGAGCACCAGGCCCTTGAGGTTCGGCTCCTGGGCGTAGATCGCCAGGATCTTCTTGGTCATGTCGTCGACCGTCGGTTCCTGGAATTGCGTCACGCGCAGCCAGGCGTAGCCGGGTTCGACCACTTTCGACTTGACGCTTTGCACACGGATTTCCTGGCGGGTGATGCTCAGGATGATCGGCTTGTCCTCGTCCTTACGGGCGATCGTCAGCGTGATCTTGGTGTTCGGTTCGCCGCGCATCTTCTTGACGGCTTCATCGAGCGTCAGGCCCTTGACAGGCGTCGCGTCGAGACGGGTAATCAGGTCGCCCGCCTTGATGCCGGCGCGGTAGGCCGGCGAATCTTCGATCGGCGAGATCACCTTGACGTAGCCGTCTTCCATGCCGACTTCGATGCCGAGGCCGACGAACTTGCCCATGGTGCCTTCGCGCAGCTCCTTGTAGGCCTTCTTGTCGAGATAGGCGGAATGCGGGTCGAGCGAGGCAACCATGCCGGAAATTGCTTCGGTGAGCAGCTTCTTGTCTTCTACCGGCTCAACGTAATCGGACTTGATCAGACCGAACACGTCGGTCAGTTGCCGCAACTCCTCCAACGGCAACGGCGCCGTCGCATTCTTTTGCGCGATGGCGTCGAATTGCATCGAAGCCGCCACGCCCGCAATCATGCCCAAACTGATAAGTCCAACGTTCTTGAGTTTGCTGCCCATTTTTCACCTAGTAGTTACCCAGCCCAGTGGGTCGAAAGCGCGGCCCTGATGCCGCATTTCAAAGTATAAACCCGATTGCTCATTGCCGCCGCTATTGCCTGCGCTGGCGATGACATCCCCGGTTTTGACGAGATCCCCTGCCCGCTTCAGAACGGACTGATTATTGCCATAAATCGTCATGTACTGGTTGCCGTGGTCGACGATCAGAAGATTGCCAAAACCGCGCAGCCAGTCTGCGTACACCACCCGCCCAGCCGCCACTGCCTTGACTTCCGAGCCTTCCGGCGCGCGGATGAACAGGCCCTTCCAGCTCGGTCCGTCGCCGCGCTTGCCGCCGAATTTGGCGATCAGGTCGCCGCGCACTGGCAGGCGCAGCTGGCCGCGCAGGCTGGCGAAAGGTTTACCGAAATTTTCTTCCGGCGACGGCGTGGCTTCGTTGCGGCCCAGCGATTGCGGCGCTTCATCGTCGTCGATGGTGTCCGACGGCGCCGGCTTGACCTTGGTTCCCGGCGCGGCCCTGGCTTGCTGGGCGGCCGCAGCTGCGCGCCGTTCGTGTTCGGCTTTAGCTTTGGCCAATTGTTCCTGCCGCCGCTTTTCACGCGCCGCGGCTTCGGCCTTCTTCTGGTCTTCGATCAGCTGCGCCAGCTTGTCGACCAGGCCGGACAGGCGCTGCTCGTCGCGCTGCAGGTTGCCGACTTCCTTGCGCTGCGTGTTCAGCTTGGTCGACAGTTGCGCCAGCAATGTGCCGCGCTTGGCCTTTTCCTTCTCCAGCAGCTTCTTTTGCTCGTTCTCTTCCTGGGCGATTTCTTCCAGTTCGAACTTGGCGTTCTGGGTCGCAGCCTTGTTGTCCTTGATGGCCTGCAGGTTCACGCGCAACGTTTCGATCAGTTTCGCCTGCGCCTGCGATACGTAGCCCATGTATTGCAGCTCGCGGTTGATGCGATTGGGATTGTCGCCGGACAGCAGCAGCTTGATGCGATCCTCGTTGCCGGCCACGTACTGGTCGCGCAGCAGTTTCGACAATTGCGCCTGCTGGCTGTTGACCACGCCGGACAGCTCGGCCTGCTGCTTCACCAGCACGTTGAGCTTGGCTTCGGTGCCGGCCTGCTCCTGGCTCAGTTCGCGCAGCGAGCGGTTGGCCTTGGAGATCGCCTGCTCCGACTCGGCCAGCGCATCGGCGGCGTTGCCCTTGGCGGTCTCGGTCTTGTCGATGTCGCGCTTGAGATTGGCCAGTTTTTGCTGCAGGTCGGCGCGCTCTTTCTCAGCCGCCTGCTTTTGTTTGGCGCGTTCGGTGACTTGGGCGCCGACCGGCGACGGCAAACACAACGCTGCGGCCAATGCCGCAGCGCCGAGAGCCGCCGGTCTGCCGGCGCGCCAGTGCCGCAATGCCGTCCTCAGCACATTCGTCATGCAAAAAAGCTTAGTTATTTCGTTTTCCCTTGATTTGCCACGGCCTTGAGCGCCGCGTCGATGGCCGACTGGTCGCCCAGATAGTAACTCTTGATCGGCTTGAGGTCGGCATCCAGTTCATACACCAGCGGCTGGCCGTTGGGGATGTTGAGGCCGACGATGTCGTTGTCGCTGATGCCGTCAAGGTACTTGATCAATGCGCGCAGGCTGTTGCCGTGGGCCGAGATGATGATCTTCTTGCCGGCACGGATGGCCGGTGCAATGGTGTCGTTCCAGGCCGGCAGCACGCGCGCGACGGTGTCCTTGAGGCATTCGGTCAGCGGGATGTCTTCGCGCTTGAGGCTGGCATAACGCGGGTCGTTGTAGGACGCGCGCGGGTCAGTCGGCTCCAGCGGCAGCGGCGGCGTGTCGTAGCTGCGGCGCCAGACCAGCACCTGCTCATCGCCGTACTGGGCGGCGGTTTCCGCCTTGTTCAGCCCTTGCAGCGCGCCGTAGTGGCGTTCGTTGAGACGCCAGTCGTGCTGCACCGGCAGATACATCAGGTCCATTTCGTCGAGCGTGGTCCACAGCGTGCGAATGGCGCGCTTCAACACCGAGGTATAGGCCAGGTCGAAGGTGAAACCGGCTTCCTTCAACAGCTTGCCGGCCTGCCTGGCTTCGGCCACGCCTTTTTCGGTCAGGTCGACGTCAACCCAGCCGGTGAAACGGTTGGCGAGGTTCCAGGTCGACTCGCCGTGGCGCATGAAAACGATTTTGTACATAGTGTGGATTCGTGAGAAATGGGAGGGATGAGAAAATAGCAAAGGAAGAATCAAATAGCGTGTCAGCTTCTATTTTATAATGCCGGGATTCAGTAAACCCATTGAGATCCCGTGAAATTCATCGTAGACAATATTTTCCTGATCGGCCTGGTCATCATTTCTGGTGGCGCGCTGCTGATTCCCTTCCTGCAACAGCGCGGCAGCAAGCTGACGTTGCTGCAAGCCACTCAACTGATCAATACCGGCAAGACCCTGGTCCTGGACGTGCGCGACGTGGAGCAATTCAACGCCGCCCACCTCCGCGACGCCCGCAACATCCCGCTCAAGGACTTGTCGCAACGCGTCGCCGAACTCGACAAGTTCAAGGGCAAGAACGTCATCGTGGTGTGCCAGTCCGGCACGCAGACCGCCAAGGCCGAGGGCATCCTCAAGAAGGCCGGCTTCACCGAAGTGCACGGCTTGACCGGCGGCATCGCGGCCTGGCAGGCGCAAGGCTTGCCGACCGCCAGCCAGAAGGCGGCAAAATGACAGCGCGCGTCCTCATGTACAGCACCGGCGTGTGCCCCTATTGCATGATGGCCGAGCGCCTGCTCAAGAGCAAGGGCGTCGAGGACATCGAAAAGATCCGCATCGACCTCGATCCGCAGCAGAAGGACATCATGATGGAGAAGACCGGTCGCCGCACGGTGCCGCAGATCTACATCGGCGACACCCACGTCGGCGGCTTCGACGACCTCAGCGCACTGGACCGCGCCGGCGGTCTCGACCCGCTGCTGCAGGGCTGATCCGTTCGAACTGATCCATTCGCATTTTTACCATTCGCATTAATCCAACCTGAAACGAGAGCATTCCATGGCGGAAGAGAACCAACAAGCTGAACAGCAACCCGTATTCCAGATCCAGCGCGTCTACCTGAAAGACCTGTCGCTGGAGCAACCGAACTCCCCGGCGATCTTCCTGGAACAGGATGCGCCTGCGATCGAAGTGGCGGTCGACGTCGGCGCCGAAGCGCTGGCCGACGGCATCTTCGAATCCACCGTCACCATCACCGTGACCGCCAAGGTCAAGGACAAGGTCGCGTTCCTGGTCGAAGGCAAGCAAGCCGGCATCTTCGAAGTGCGCAACATTCCTGCCGAGCAACTGGATCCGCTGCTGGGCATCGGTTGCCCGAACATCATCTATCCTTACCTGCGCGCCAACATCGCCGATGTGATCACCCGCGCCGGTTTCCCGCCGATCCACCTGGCAGAAATCAATTTCGAAGTGTTCTACCAGCAACGCCTGCAGGCGCTGGCCGAACAACAGACCGACGGCACGCTGGTCAACGGCACCACCACCGTCAACTGATCTCGCTTCATCCGCCGCTCGCCGTTCCGTTCCACGCGGAGCGCGCTGCGGCCGGCGTTTTACCAGCGTTTTACCGTTGTACCCTGCTATTCCGATGCCGTGCGCGGCGACCATCCGCGCCATGCACGGCCTCAACCTCTCCAGCGGAGCAAGTCCATGAAATTTTCCCCTCGCGCCTCTCTCATCCTTTCCACCCTGATCCTCGGCTCGGCCGCGGTAGCGCCCGCCTTTGCGCTCGACTTCAAGTCGGTCGGCGCCGCGCCGGCCGTGCTGTATGACGCCCCATCCGAAAAAGGTCGCCGCGTCTTCGTGGCGCCGCGCGGCATGCCGGTAGAAGTCGTGCTGACCTACGGCGAGTGGAGCAAGGTGCGCGATGCGGCCGGCACGCTGTCCTGGGTCATGTCCAAATCGCTGACGACCAAGCGCAACGTCGTGGTCAGCGTCGCCAACGCCAAGGTCCATGCGGCAGCCGACGACAACAGCGCCACCGTATTCAGCGCCGACAAGAACGTCTTGCTGGAGCTGACCGACGCCACGCCGGTGTCCGGCGGCTGGATCAAGGTCAAGCACCGCGACGGCCAGAGCGGCTTCGTCAAGGCATCCGAGGTCTGGGGCGATTAAGCCCGGGCAACGGGCGCATACTCTCCCCATTCCGGCCTCTACAAGCGAATCTTCATGAATATTTCCATACTCGGCGCCGGCGCCTGGGGCACTGCGCTGGCCATCGTGCTGGCGCAGCGGCATCAGGTCGTGCTGTGGGGCCGCAATGGCCCGGCCATGCAGGAAGCGTCCCTGCAACGCGAAAACATGGCTTACCTGCGCGGCTTCCATCTGCCGGAGTCGCTCATCGTCACCGGCGATTTTGCGAGGACGGTTGAACACGTCACCGCCAACCCCGACAATCTGCTGATCGTGGCCTCGTCGGTATCCGGCCTGCGCGCTTTGGCGGAAACGCTGCGCGATCATCCGATCGCCAACATCGTCTGGCTGTGCAAGGGACTGGAAGAACAAACCCGGCTGCTGCCGCATCAGATCGTGCGCGAAGTGCTGGGCGACAAGATTCCGGCCGGCGCGCTGTCGGGCCCGTCCTTCGCCCAGGAAGTAGCGCGCGGCCTGCCCTGCGCCCTGACCATCGCCAGCCATGACAAGGCCCTGTGCGAGCGCGTGGTCAGCGCGGTGCACGGCGGCAACCTGCGCGTCTATTCGAGCGACGATCTGATCGGCGTGGAAATCGGCGGCGCCGTGAAGAACATCCTGGCCATCGCCACCGGTGCGGCCGACGGCCTGCAACTGGGATTGAACGCGCGCGCAGCGCTGATCACGCGCGGCCTGGCGGAAATCAGCCGGCTCGGCATTGCGCTGGGCGGCCGCGCCGAGACCTTCATGGGCTTGTCCGGCGTCGGTGATTTGATCCTGACCTGCACGGGCGACCTGTCGCGCAACCGCCGTGTCGGCCTCGGCCTGGCCCAAGGCAAGAAACTCGACGCCATCGTCACCGAACTCGGCCACGTCGCCGAAGGCGTGCGCTGCGCGCAGGCGGTACGCTCGCTGGCGCAGGAGCTGGACATCGACATGCCGATCACCAATGCGGTGGCCGGGGCCTTGTTCGATGGCGTTTCAGTACAGGAAATGGTGGCGCAGCTGCTGTCGCGCGATCCGCGCGAAGAGAATTGAACAAGAAAATTGACGCCGGGCAAAACCGCCGGCCGATAAAAAACGGGACTGGCGCCTGGCGCTCAGTCCCGCTGCTGCAACCCTGAAAACTTAGCGAGCGACGATGTCGCTTTCCATTTTGGGGCGCTTGAAACGCTTGGGCGACTCACCCTCGACGATGTCGTCGATCTGCTTCGGCAGCTTGTCGTAGACCGAGCAATCGTCTTCACGCTCTTTCGCGCGGAACGATTTTCCTGCCTTGCTGAAACGACCTTCCTTGGCCGACAGTACATATTGATGAGCGACGCCGCTCTTGGCATTCTTGACTGCGATATTGCGTTCAATTGCTTGCATGACCCTGTCCTTACACGTCTTCTGACGTTCCCGTTCGTGGCGTTCTGCGACGACAAACACCTTTCGGCGCCATCGCAGTTGCGCGTTTTTGGCGCGCTGTAAGTCAACTAACGCACCAAATTCGATTTGGAATACGCAAAATCCGAATTTTTGTCAGGGAGTAGCAAGAAAAAACAAAACGCCGCCATGTTTGCGGCACCGCAGCAAAATGCAAACTCCAGTCTTTACAAGGCTTTACAGCATTTTTCTCGACCGAAATTTGAAGAACATACGCAGTAGCAGCAGACCCGTAACAATTGTTGCAAAAAGTATCGGCTGGGCCAGCAGGTTCTTGCCCGCCTTCATCCACCAGAAGTGCAAAATGCCCAGCGGCAAGATCAGGTACATCAGCCGGTGCAGCCACAGCCAGCGTTTGGCGCCGAGCCGGCGCACCATGGCATTGGTGCTGGTGGCCGCCAGCGGGATCAGCAGCACGAAGGCAATGAAGCCGACCGTGATGAACGGCCGCTTGATGACGTCGCGCCACATTTCTTCCACGTCGAAGAAATGGTCGAACCAGAAAAACGTCATGAAGTGCAGCACCACGTAAAAGAATGAAAACAATCCCAGCATGCGGCGCAGCCGGATCAGCCAGTTCCAGCCGGTCAGGCGCCGCAGCGGCGTGACCGCCAGCGTGATGCACAGGAAATACAGTGTCCAGTCGCCGGTGTTGCGCGTGATGAATTCGATCGGGTTGGCGCCGAGGCGGTCGAGGAAGCCGAAGGCGATCAGCCGCACGAACGGCAACAGCGCCAGCACGAACAGCACGCCCTTGAGGATGCCGACCTGGCGCGGCTTGAGGTTGCGCAGTGCATTCATGGGCGCGCTCAAAAGAATTTCTTCAGATCCATGCCCGCATACAGCGGCGCGACTTCGTTATAGCCGTTGAACATCAGCGTCTTGCGCTTGCGGGCCAGGAAACCGTCTTCGCCGATGCGGCGCTCCGAGGCCTGCGACCAGCGCGGATGGTCGACATTGGGATTGACGTTGGAATAGAAGCCGTATTCGTGCGGCGCCGATACGTTCCATGCGGTCTTGGGCTGTTCCTTGAGGAAACGGATCTTGACGATGGACTTGGCCGACTTGAAACCGTATTTCCACGGCACCACCACGCGCACCGGCGCGCCGTTCTGATTCGGCAGCACTTCGCCGTACATGCCCACCGTCAGCAGCGTCAGCGGATGACTGGCTTCGTCCAGGCGCAGGCCTTCGGTGTAAGGCCATTGCAGCACGCGCTCGTAGACGCCGGGCATCTGCTTCTTGTCGTCGAGGGTGACGAATTCGATGTACTTGGCGTTGCCGGTGGGTTCGGCCTTTTTGATCAGTTCGGACAACGAATAGCCGATCCACGGAATCACCATCGACCAGCCCTCGACGCAGCGCAGGCGGTAGATACGCTCTTCCAGCGGCGCCAGCTTGAGCAGCGCATCGATGTCGAGCGTCAGCGGCTTTTTCACCTCGCCTTCGATGGCGATGGTCCACGGCCGCGTCTTCAGCGTGCCGGCGTTTTGCGCCGGATCACCCTTGTCGGTGCCGAATTCATAGAAATTGTTGTAAGTGCTGGCGTCCTTGAAGCTGGTCTGCTTGTCCATCACGACATAGGCGGAGTTGGCCTTGGCGGTCAGCTTCTGCGCCCCGGGCGTCTGCGCCAGGGCGGGTTGCGTCATGGTTTCCAGCAAGGCGCCGCCGGCGATCGAGCCGACCGCGACGTGGCGCATGAAATCGCGACGCGATTCGAACAACGCGCGCGGCGTGATCTCGGAAGGCAGCGGAACGTCGATATTGCGGAGCTGGCGCTTGATGAACATGGAATCTCCTGTGGCGGACAATGGCGGTCACTGACGACCATTGGTCGCGTTGATCCGCATCATCTTACAGAAGTTCGCCGATTTGATTGTGCCGAAGAGGAGCAGGTCAGGAGAGATTGGCGGCCGGCGCCAGGCGGCCCGGCAATTCCGCCAGTTCGCGGATCACGTGTACGCCGTCGGGCAGCGTCAGCACATGGTCTTCCGACTGTAGCGCAAACACCGTCATGCCCGCCGCCAGGCCGGCCTTGACGCCGGGCAGACTGTCTTCGACCACGGCGCAGCGCGCCGGCGCGACGCCCATTGCGGCTGCGGCATGCAGGAACAAAGCCGGATCCGGCTTCCATTTCCGGACGTCGTAAGCGCTGTAGATGCGGCCCTCGAAATACGGCAGCATGCCGGTCACGCGCAGGCACAGCTCGATCTTGTCACGCGGCGCATTGGACGCCAGGCAAAACGGCACGGCCAGCGACTGCACCAGCTCGAGCGCGCCGGCGATCGGCTGCAGGCGGGCGCGGAACATGATCGCCATGAGATCGCGCAACTCGGTCACGAAGCTGGCCGGCAAGGGACTGCCGGCGAGGCGTTCGATCTCGGCCACGCAGTCGGCCATGTTGACGCCCTTGAATTTCTCCAGCGCCTCGACCGCGGTAATGCTGACGCCGAAGCGCGCGCTGTGCTCGACCCAGGCGTCGGCAGCGACGATTTCACTGTCGACCAGAGTGCCGTCGCAGTCGAACAGGATCAGGTCAATGCCGGGCAGCGCTGTTGTCATGGTGCGGTTCGCTTACAGTTCGCCGTAGGAATGCAGGCCGGACAGGAACATGTTCACGCCGAGGAAAGCAAAGGTCGTGACCAGCAGTCCCACCAGCGCCCACCAGGCCGCAACCTGGCCGCGCAGGCCCTTCATCAGACGCATGTGCAGCCACGCCGCGTAGTTGAGCCAGACGATCAGCGCCCAGGTTTCCTTCGGATCCCAGGACCAATAGCCGCCCCAGGCTTCGGCCGCCCACAGCGCGCCGAGGATGGTGGCGATGGTGAAGAAGGCGAAACCGACCGCGATGGCCTTGTACATGACGTCGTCGAGCACTTCCAGCGACGGCAGGCGGTCTTCCAGGTAGCCCTTGGACTTGAGCAGGTAGGCCACCGCCACCATCGCCGCCAGCGCGAAGGTGCCGTAGCCGATGAAGTTGGCCGGCACGTGGATCTTCATCCACCAGCTTTGCAGCGCCGGCACCAGCGGCTGGATCTCGGCGGCGTCGCGCGAGACCGTGTACCACAGCAGGAAACCGACCGCCGCCGAAATCACCAGCAGCACGAAGGCGCCGAGCTGACGGGTGGCATAGCGCTCTTCGTAATACAGGTAGAACAGCGCGGTGATCATGCAGAACAGGATGAACACTTCATACAGATTGGAAATCGGAATGTGGCCGATATCCGGGCCGATCAGATAGGACTCGTACCAGCGCACCAGCATGCCGGTAAAGCCCAGCACCACCGCCGCCCAGCACAGTTTGGAGCCGAGCGCGGCGCCGGTGCCGGAGCGCGCCACCAGGCCGACCCAGTAGAACAGCGTGGACAACACGAACAGTGCGCTCATCCACAGGATGGCCGACTGGCTCGAAAGCAGGTATTTGAGGAAGAATTTCTTGTCGGCCATGTCCAGCGCGCCGCCGTACATGGCGATTGCAGACAGCGCCAGCACCGCCAGCAAGGCCATCAGCCAGCGCACCGATTTCCAGTGCCAGCCGAGCCAGGCGAAGGTCGGCGCCGCCAGCAGCAGGACGGCCTTTTCGTAGTAATCCATGTGGCCGCCGTAGCGGCTCAGCGCAAACAGCGACGCCGCCACCAACGCGGCCGCGTAAATCCAGTCAAGCACGCTGAGGCGCTTGAAAAAGCCGATATCCTGCAACTCGGCGCGGGCGTGGGTTTGGCTCAATTCCATTACGATCTCCAGTTCAATCCTGGGGCCGCCGCGCATCGTCGCGGCATCAGGCCCTGCGACATCCTACCCGTCTAGCGTGCGGGAGATATGTCGTTGCGGGCATAAGCGATAAACGCCCATGCCCATATTATGTCCGACGCTAGCTTACGCCGTTTGCGTCAGCTTCGCCTTGAGTAATTCGAATTCCTTCTCGAAATCCATCGTCTTGCGCTGGGTGCTCATGGCCATCAATGAATGCGATCCGCCGGCTTGCGGACGGATCCAGACCCACAGGCGGCGCTCGCGGATGTACAGCATCGAGAACACACCCAGCACCAGGAACAGGCAGCCCAGGTAGACCACTTTCTTGCCCGGCGAACGCGTGACCTGGAACACCGAGGCCTTGATCTCGTCGAAACCGCTCAGCTTGAGGTACACCGGCGCATGGTAGAAGCCGGCGTCGGCCATCGCGTTGATCGCCAGTTGCAGGAAGCGCGCATGCGTCTCGTCGGTGCCCATGGCTTTCAGGCCGGCCTTCTCGCGCGCAACCTGCCACAACTCCCACATGCTGCCGTTGAGGATCTTCATGAAGATGTCGGCGGCCTTTTCCTGCTCGGCGGCGGGGATCTTCTCGATGAAGCGCGAGACCGCGATATAGCCCGACTCCTTGCCGTCGCCGGCGAAAATGCTCAGGCCGCGCAAGGCCGATTGCTGCACCTGGTCACGCAGTTGCCGGGCATTGGCGTCGTCGCCTTTCATGGCCTGGCGCGCGTAGCGTGCGGCGGCTTCGGCGCGCAAGGCCGGATTGGCCAGCGCGGCGCGCAGGCGCATCCACTCGTCGACGCTGTCTTCATCATCGGCCGGAATGCGCAGGTAGCGGAATGGCTCGTCCGGCATGTCGCGTACGCCCGCCAGGAAGACATAAGCGCCGTCGACCTGCACCGGCTGCATGTAGTTCAGGAACTCGCGCGCCTGGCCGGTCTTGTCGCGCAATTTGTATTGCACGCTCGGGCCGACGTTCTTGAGGTCCTTGCTGTTGGCGTTCTTGGCGCCCGAACCGAGGTGCTTGTCGAGGCCGTCGGCGAACGACTTGTTCACACTCTTGTTGACGCTGCGGACATCGCCACTGTTAGCGCTGTTGCCGCCATTGCCGTTGTTGTTCATGTTTTCCACGTTGAAGGGACGGAAGCCGCTCCACTCCACCGTGTATTCATTGTCCTTGGCCGCCGACAACGGCGTGCTGCCGTTGACTTCACCGGCGATCTCGAAGCGCTTGTCGTCGGCGCCGGTCATGGCGTGGCCGGTCAGGCGCAGCTTGCTGCCGCCGTCCTCGAAGCTCGACTGGTAGACCGCGATGCCGTTGTAGATCAGCGGCTCATTGACCTTGATGGTGGCGGCAAAATCCTTGCCGGTGGCGTTGTCGCGCACGATCACGTCGCTCGCGAACAGCTTTGGCATGCCGGTCGAGTAGTAGTCAATGACGAAGCGCTTCAATTGGATCGTGAACGGCAGGTCCTGGATCATCACGCCGTTCTGCTGCGGGATGATGGCGGTGCTGCTGCTGGCGCCTTCGGGGATCAGCGTGTTGCCGCGAAAGGTCGGATTGCCCAGGCCCAGCCGATGCTCGGCCGGGATCTGCGAAATCACGCCGTTGCCGGCAAATGGCGTCTTGCCGTAGAACCATTGCTGGAAGCGGATCGGCAGGTCGGAGTCGAGCAGCCCGCCCAGGCAGATGATGACGATGGCGGAGTGGGCGAAGATGTAACCCAGTTTGTTGGCCGCGCCCTTCTTGGCGGCGATCAATGTGGCGCCGTCCTTTTCCAGCAGCTTGACCTTGTAGCCGTTGGCGCCGATGCGCTGCACCAGTTGCTGCGCCATCCCGGCCACCGGCGTGGCGGCAGTCCATTCGGCCTTGTGGTGGAAATTGCGCAGTGATTGCTCGCGCACGTTTTCACGCCAGCTGCTGATGTCCCTGAGCATCTTGGGACCGTTGCGCGCGATGCACAGCGAGGTCGACAGCACCAGGAAACCCATGATCAGCAGGAACCACCAGGCCGAATACACGGCGTACAGGCCGAGCTTGCCGAACACCTCGAACCAGAACGGCCCGAACTGGTTGACGTAGTTCGGCATCGGCTGGTTCTGCTGCAGCACGGTGCCGATGATGGAGGCGACGGCGATCAGCGTCAGCAGGCTGATGGCAAAGCGCATGGAGGAAAACAGCTCGACGACTTCGGCGACCCAGCGTTGGCGGGTCTTCAATTGGATGCCTGCGGTACTGCCTGTCATAAGTGCTACCTTTATCGATGCCCGATGCTGCTTGTTTTGCTGCTTGCGGTGCAGTTCTCAGCGGCTGCCTCGCCTGCCGCGTTGAGTTGGCCTGGCAGGGCGAAAATGCAAAAAGGGGCGGCTTCGCAGCCACCCCCTCCAGTTTGTTGCTACCTGTATTTTTTACATCTGATTCTTTACTTCAGGCCGGCGATGTAGTCTGCCACAGCCTTGATTTCCTTGTCCGACAAGCGGTCCGCGATAGTGGTCATTTGCGGGCTGTTGCTGCGCGTGCCGCCGCGGAAAGCCGTCAGTTCGGTCACCGTGTAATCCTGATGCTGGCCTGCCAGACGCGGATACTGTGCAGGGATGCCGGCGCCGTTCGGGCTGTGGCAACCGGCGCAGGCCGGAACGTTCTTGGAGGCGATGCCGCCGCGCCAGATCTGCTTGCCGAGTTCAAGGGTGTCCTTGCTCTTGGCGGCACCCGGCTTCGGGGCCTGGGCGTTGAGGTAGGCAGCGATGTTCTTCACGTCTTCATCCGACAAGGCCTTGGCCAGCGGCGACATGATGGGATTGCTGCGGCCGGCGGTGCGGAAATCGGTCAATTGCTTGACGATGTAGGCGGTATGCTGGCCGGCCAGGCGCGGATTGGCGGTAATGGTCGAATTACCCGCGGCGCCATGACAGGAAACGCAGGCGGTGATGTTGCGCGCCGCGTCGCCGTTGGTATAGAGCGCTTCGCCTTTGGCCGGATCAACCTTGGCGACGGGCTCGGTTTTTTTTTCTTCGGCTGCAAATGCTGCGGAAGAAACCGCCAGCATTGCAATGAACAAGGATTTCAACAACGGCGAAAAGGCACGATTCATTCAAACACCCTGAGACTTGATTGTGATAATAAATTGCCAGGTTGGCGACGCGATTCCTCTTTCCCTACTTTTCAGCACGCTTGAAAATGCACATCCGAAAAGTGTTTCCCCTGGTGCAACACAACAAGAGACAACCCCTTATTGTACAATAGCTTTTCGGCATTTTTGCCCACTTTCAATGCATTTTCCTCCTACTATGTCCCAACTTTGGCAAGCCCGCTTCTTCACCACGGTGAATCATCTCCGTGATTTGCCAAATACCAAGGTACCGGAGATCGCCTTTGCCGGTCGCTCCAATGCCGGCAAATCCACGGCCATCAACGTACTGTGCAATCAAAAAAAGTTGGCATTTGCATCAAAAACGCCAGGACGCACACAGCATATCAACTATTTCTCGATCGGCGGCGCGCATGTGGCGCAGCATCGCAAAGATGAGACAAAAGTGGATGAAATCCGCGCCCTGCTGGTCGATTTGCCCGGTTACGGTTATGCCCAGGTGTCCGGCTCGGCCAAGCTGCACTGGCAGGAACTGCTGGGCGACTACGTGCGCCGCCGCGACCAGCTCGCTGCGTTGGTGATGATCGTCGACTCGCGCCGGCCTTTTACCGACCTCGATATCCAGATGGTGGAATGGTTTGCGCCCACCGGCAAGCCGCTGCATTGCATCCTCAGCAAAGCCGACAAGCTCAACCGCAACGATGCGACCAATGCATTGCGCCAGGCGCATACCTTCCTGTCCAGCTACGTCGATGCGAAGGGCGAGCCGTTTCCGTTCACGGCGCAATTGTTTTCCGCGCTCAAGCGTACCGGCCTCGAGGAGGCCAACGACAAGATTCTGGAACTGGCGGGATTGTCGAATGACGAAGATACCGAATGGGATGCATCAAATGCGCCCGACGACATCGGCAATGAAGAGAATTGACAGTAAATTAATACCGCAATAATGCCGCAAATAAAAATGCCCTGGAAGGGGGAAACCGTTCCAGGGCAAACGCCTATCGTTTGCACGATGAGCCCCGCTCAGGGAGGGAAGGGGAAGCGGGAGGCAACATACATTGCCTATGCGTCAGAACCCCTCCCGGGAGAAAAGTTTCAGAGGACGAATCGATTTTTTAATTATCGTCTTTTGACTATTTTTTAATTGAAATTGTTGAAATTTGTCCGCAGTTAAAAGGCCGGCAACATCGCGGCGAAAAGCTTGGCCGATGCCGCCAACCTGTTCGTCACGGTGAATTGCAGCCTTCCTGCGGTTTAGCGAGCACCTACCACCATGTCATTGACCTCCACCTCCGCCCAATTCCCCGCCATCCGCATGCGCCGCATGCGCAAGGACGCATTTTCGCGCGCCATGATGCAGGAAAACGTCATCACGCCCGCCGACCTGATCTATCCGGTCTTCATCCAGGAAGGCCAGAACCTGCGTACACCGGTCGGCTCCCTGCCGGGTGTCGAGCGCCTGTCGATCGACCAGTTGCTGCATGTGGCTGAGGACACGGTCGCGCTCGGCATTCCGGTGCTGGCGCTGTTCCCGGTCATCGACGTTGCGCTGAAGACGCCCGACGGCATCGAAGCCATCAATCCCGACGGCCTGGTGCCGCGCGCGGTGGCGGCGCTCAAGCAACGTTTTCCCGAACTCGGCATCCTCACCGATGTCGCGCTCGATCCGTACACCAGCCACGGCCAGGACGGCGTGATGGACGACAACGGCTACGTGCTCAACGACGAAACCACCGCACTGCTGGTGCGCCAGGCCTTGGCGCAAGCGCAGGCCGGCGTCGATATTGTGGCGCCGTCGGACATGATGGACGGCCGTATCGGCGCGGTGCGCGAGGCGCTGGAAGCGGAGAAATTCATCTATACCCGCATCATGGCCTACTCGGCCAAATACGCCTCGGCCTTCTACGGCCCGTTCCGCGACGCGGTCGGCTCCGCCGCCAACCTCGGCAAGGGCAGCAAGAGCACCTACCAGATGGATCCGGCCAACAGCGACGAAGCCTTGCGCGAAGTGGCGCTGGACCTGCAGGAAGGCGCCGACATGGTCATGGTCAAACCCGGCATGCCGTATCTGGACATCGTGCGTCGCGTGAAAGACGAATTCAAGGTGCCGACTTTCGCCTATCAGGTCAGCGGCGAATACGCGATGATCAAGGCAGCAGCGCAAAACGGCTGGCTCGATCACGACAAGGCCATGATGGAAGCGATGATGGCCTTCAAGCGCGCCGGCGCCGACGGCGTGCTGACGTATTTCGCACGCGACATCGCGCGCTATCTGAAGAAATAAATCTGAAATAATCATCTCGCCGGCGTCGCCTTCAGCGCGACGCCGCGCCATCCTTCCTCTGGATTTTCGACGCGCCGACGCGCTTAGTTGAAATCCGGATATGCAAGCTCTGAATTGGTATTTTTACAAAACCGCCGGACTCTTTATAGTCTGCGAAACACGGAATCCGTTCGGGCTCCGATTCTTTTGGCGCGCGCGTTTTCAGTTAGCCGGTGCGCCGTCGCTCAACAATAAAACGGGGTCGGGAAATGACATCGCATACTCTCTTCAAGAAGCTCGCCGCCGCCGCGGCACTCATCGTCACCACACTCGGTGCAAACCTCGCGCATGCCGAAGACGTCCCGCAGGAAGTCCGCTTCGCCTGGGCCGGCGGACCGCGTGTCTGGATCCTCGGCAAGATCGACAAGTCCTTCGACAAATCCTTCGGCGCACCGGTGAAATGGATTCCATTCGCCACCGGCGCCGACGTGCTGTCGCTGTTCGCCGCCAAGGAAATCGACATTGCCCGCTTCGGCTCCAGCCCGGCCGTCGCCGGCATCGCGCGCAAGCTGCCGATTGAAATCATCAGCGTGCCCGAAGTCATCGCCACCAGCGAACGCCTGATCGGCCGCAAGAGCAAGAACATCAATTCGATCAAGGACATCGAAGGCAAGACCGTCGCCTATCCGCCGAACTCGACCGCGCAATATGCGCTCGAGCTGGCCATCAAGGTCAACCGTCTCGACAAATCCAAAATCCGCCTGGTGCCGCTGAAGCCGGCCGACCAGGTCGCCGCATGGAAGCGCGGCGACATCGACGCGGCCTATGTCTGGGGTCCGTTCACGCAACAGTTCGAAGCTGACGGCGGTCATGAAATCTTCGTTACCAAGCAGCTGCAAAAAGACGGTTATCTGGTCTACAACAACTTCGTCGTGCGCAAGGAATTTGCCGAGAAGTACCCGCAGTTGGTCGTGAAATTCCTGCGCACCTACCAGGAAAAAGTCGACCAATACAAGAAGGATCCCGACGGTTCCGCGCAACTGATCGCCAAGCATCTCGACATTCCGTTTGAAACCGCACGCAGTGTGCTGACCGGCCTGGAATATCCTTCCAGCACCGAGCAGCTGACCCCGGCCTACCTCGGCAACGGCGCCGCCACGCCGACCTCGGGCATCGCCAAGGCCGCCAAGGACACCGCCAACTTCCTCGTGGAAATCGGCGACCTGCGCAAGAGCGACGTACCGGAATCGTTTGCACCGGCCATCAACATCAGCTACCTGAAACAGGCCGTCGCCAAGTAATGCCCATGCACCACGCACCACATCAATCAGCCGGAGCACGCACATGACGGCGCAGGCAAGCCGCAATACCGGCCTCGGCATGGGTCCGGCCAAACGCGCCGCCGTCAGCACCGCCGCAGTGGCGCTGGTGCTGGGCGTGTGGCAACTGTCCGGCAGCCTGCACTGGATCGATCCGCTGCTGCTGCCGCCGCCAAGCGAAATCTTCCAGACCACGGGTGACATCCTGGCCGACGGTTATCGCCAGGTATCGCTGTGGCAGCACATCCTCGTGAGCGTGCTGCGCGCGACGGTGGCGTTCGTCGCCGCCATCGCCGCCGGCATTCCGCTGGGGCTGGCGATGGGCTTGTCGCAACCGGTCAGCGCGGTGCTGGAACCGTTCGTGCAATTCCTGCGGCCGTTGCCGAAGATCGCGCTGATCCCCTTGACGGTGGTGTGGTTCGGCATCGGCGAAGGCTCCAAGTTTTTCCTGATCTTCATCTCCTGCTTCCTCAGCGTGGTGGTCAGCGCCGCTGCAGCGGCAGTCGGCGTCAACAAGAACCGCCTGCGCGCAGCGCAGACGCTGGGCGCCAACCGCTACCAGCTGTTCACGCGCGTGGTGTTGCCGAATGCCCTGCCGGAAATTTTCACCGGCGTGCGCCTGTCGATCGGTATCGGCTGGACTTCGCTGATCGCCGCCGAAATGGTGGCCGCCAACTCCGGTCTCGGCTGGATGGTAATCAACGCCGGCACCTACCTGCGCACCGACGTGGTGATGCTCGGCATCCTGTTGCTGGGCATCATCGGCTATCTGTTCGACCTCGCGCTGGTGCTGTTGCAGCGCGCCTTTGTGCCTTGGGCGGGACGCGATTCATGAGCAAACTATGAACCAGATTGCACAACTGCCCGCCCGTGTGCGGCTGGCCGGCATCAGCAAGAGTTTCACCTCCGGCAAGCAGGCGGCCACGCCGGTGTTGTCGGACATTTCGCTGGAGCTGGAACAAGGTGAACTGGTCTGCCTGCTCGGTCCGTCCGGTTGCGGCAAATCGACCATTCTCAACCTGATCGCCGGCTTCGAACAAGCCGATCAAGGCGCCATCCTGCTCGACGGCGTCGCGGTCAACAAACCCGGTCCGGAACGCGGCGTGGTATTCCAGCAGCCGACACTATTCCCGTGGCTGTCGGTGCTCGACAACGTCACCTTCGGTCCGCGCATGGCCGGCATCAAGAAGTCCGTCTATCTGCCCGAGGCCGAGCGCTATCTGCGCCTGGTGGGCCTGCAGGATTTCCAGCATCACATGCCGTGGCAATTGTCGGGCGGCATGCGTCAACGCGCTGCACTGGCGCGCGCCTGGCTGCCCAATCCGGAAATCCTGCTGATGGATGAACCGTTCGGCGCGCTCGACGCACAGACGCGACTCATGATGCAAGAGCTGCTGACCAGCGTCTGGCAGACTACCGGCACCACCATCCTGTTCATCACGCACGACGTCGACGAAGCTCTGTTCCTGGCCGATCGCGTGCTGGTGATGTCGGCGCGCCCGGGCCGCATCTGCGCGGAATTCAAACTGCCCTTCCCGCGCCCGCGCGATGTCGAATTGCTGGTGGCCGACACCGGCTACGGCGCGCTCAAGCAAAAGATCCTGCACATCGTGCGTGAGGAAGCGCGCAAGAGCATGGCCGGCACCGGCGCGGCGGCAGCGCAAACAACCTGAACGACGCATAAAAAAAGCGCACCCCGACGTGAGTCGAGATGCGCTGAAATGCATCGGCTTGCGCCGACTTCTGCTCAGAAAAGTTACTACTTCAAATCTGTTCTTACTGTCTTTGCTCTGTCTTTTCTATCCCTGCAATCACTTCCACAGCGAGCACTTCGACTCGGCCTTGGTCATGTACGCCTGGTCGCCGGGGATGGTCTGCACCAGCTTGTAGTAGTCCCATGGACGCTTGGATTCGGACGGTTTTTTCACTTCCATCAGGTACATGTCATGCACCATGCGGCCATCCGGACGGACCACGCCGTTGGAGGTGAAGAAGTCGTTGATCTTGTTCTTGCGCAGGTAATCCATGACCTTGTCGGCGTCGGTGCTGCCAACGGCCTTGACTGCCTTCAGATACTGGCCCACCGCCGATGCATCGCCGGCCTGGAACATGGTCGGCATCTTCTTCATCTTGCCGAAGTAGCGATTGCCCCATGCGCGCGCCTGGTCGTTCATGTCCCAGTACCAGCCGTCGGTCAGGTACATGCCTTGCGTGACTTGCAGGCCCAGCGAATGCGTGTCGGTGATGAAGATCAGCAGACCGGCCAGCTTCATCGTCTTGTTCACGCCGAATTCATTGGCCGCCTTGATGGCGTTGATGACGTCGCCGCCCGCTACCGCCAGACCCAGGATCTGCGCCTTGGAGGATTGCGCCTGTAGCAGGAAGGACGAGAAGTCCGATGTCGCCAGCGGTGCGCGGACCTGGCCGACGACGGTGCCGCCACCGGCCTTCACGACGTCGCTGGTGTCTTTTTCAAGCGAGGTGCCGAATGCGTAATCGGCGGTGACGAAGTACCACGACTTGCCGCCTTGCTTGGTGATCGCTGCGCCGGTGCCGCGCGCCAATGCCGTTGTGTCGTAGGCGTACTGGACGGTGTAGGCATTGCATTCTTCATTGGTTTGGCGCGTGGTGCCGGCGCCGACCGAGATGAAGACCTTTTTCTTTTCGCCGGCCACTTTGCCCATGGCCAGGCTGGCTGCCGAGTTCACGCCGCCGACCAGCATGTCGACGCCGTCGCGGTCAAACCATTCGCGCGCCTTGTTGGCGGCGATGTCGGCCTTGTTCTGGTGATCGGCAAAAACGAACTCGACCTTCTTGCCGTTGATGGTGCCGCCTGCATCGGCGATCGCCATCTTGATCGCTTCGATGCCGCCCTGGCCGTCCATGTCGGCATAGGTGCCGGACAGATCGGTGATGAAGCCGATCTTGATGGTGTCGCCGGCTGCGTTGGCATTGCCGCTGAATGCTGCGCACATCGCGGCGGACAATGCCGCCATTTTCAGAAATTTTTTCAAACCCGTCTCCTCTGTTGTTATGGTCCTGCCGCGACGCGCAACCTGGAATTGCGCGCCGCCTCCCTGTTCAAATCAAATTGTCATGCAGTACGCGGATCGTTCACCACGGCCTTGGTCGGCTCCCCATCGACCAGACGCAGCAGGCCGAGCGGATTGCTGTTTTGCAGTGCAGCCGGCAACAACTCGTCCGGATAGTTCTGATAGCAGATCGGACGCAGGAAGCGATCAATCGCCAGCGTGCCCACCGAGGTGCCGCGCGCGTCGGACGTGGCCGGATACGGGCCGCCGTGGACCATCGCATCGCTGACTTCGACGCCGGTCGGGAAGCCGTTGACCAGCAGGCGGCCGGCCTTTTGTTCCAGCAGCGCGATCAGGTCCTGGTGAGCGCGCAGGTCTTCCGGCTGCGCCTGCAAGGTCGCGGTCAATTGACCTTGCATGTTGCGGGCGAAATCGATCAGTTGTTCGCGGCTTTCCAGCTCGACGATCACGGTCGCAGGGCCGAAGACTTCTTCTTCCAGCGGCGCTTCCTTGGTGAACAGCACCGAAGCTTCCGCCTTGAACAGATGCGGCACAGCCTGGGTTGCGCTGCTGCCGCCGGCGGCAAGAACCACCACGCCGGGGACTTTGCTCAAGCGTTCCACACCGCCGCCGTAGGTCTTGAGACCGGCGCTGTTGAGCATGGTCTGAGGCGATTGTGCAAGCGTCGCTTCGCGCAGCTGCTCGATGAACCTGGTCAGTTCCGGCGAACGCACGCCGAGCACCAGGCCCGGGCTGGTGCATAACTGGCCGACGCCGACCACGACCGAACCGATCAGGTCGCGGGCGATTGCTTCACCGCGTGTCGCCAAAGCTTGCGGCAGCACGATGATCGGATTGATGCTCGACATTTCGGCGAACACCGGGATCGGTTGCGGACGCGCCGCCGCCATGTCGCACAGTGCACGACCGCCGCGCAGCGAACCGGTGAAACCGACCGCCTGAATGCCGGCGCTCTTGACCAGTTGCGCGCCGACGCGATCGCCGTAGATCATGTTGAAAGTGCCGGCCGGCACACCGCTGCGCTTGACTGCGCGCTCAATCGCGTCGGCCACCAGTTCGGAGGTGATCAGATGCCCGCTGTGGGCCTTGAACACGACCGGGCAACCGGCTGCCAGCGCCGCAGCGGTATCGCCACCGGCCACCGAGAACGCCAACGGGAAATTGCTGGCGCCGAACACGGCCACCGGACCGACGCCGATGCGGTATTGGCGCAGATCGGGACGTGGCAGCGGCTGGCGTTGCGGCAAAGCGGTATCAATGCGGGCGCCGTAGAAATCGCCCCGGCGCAGGACCTTGGCGAACAGGCGCATCTGATTGCTGGTGCGGCTGCGCTCGCCTTGCAGGCGACCTGCAGGCAAGGCGGTTTCACGCGAGACTTCCGCGATGAAGTCATCGCCGAGGGCGTCGATTTCTTCCGCGATGGCGTCGAGGAATTTGGCGCGCGCTTCGGCCGGCAAAGCGCGGTAAGCCGGATAAGCCGCGCTGGCGGCGTCGACCGCAGCGCTGACTTCAGCTTCCGTTGCGGTCAGGAATGGGACGGCATGCGCTTCGCCGGTCGCCGCTGCGATGCTGAGCAACTTGACGTCGCCTTCGCCGCTGCGTCCGCCGCCAATATAGTTATGTCCGAGCAGTGTCATTTTTATCGTTCTCCAGTTACATCGATTGGGTGAGCATACGAGCGTAGTCGTCTTCCGACGCCACGCGCGGATTGGTTTTGTGGCTGTGGTCAGCCAGCGCGCCCTTGATGATCTTCGGATACATGTCTTCGGTCACGCCGAGTTCGGCCAGGCCGGTCGGCAAGCCGAGGCGTCGGCTCATATCCTTGATCGCAGGGCCGATGTCGGCTTCGTTCGCCAGCCCCATGGCGTGCGCGATGCGCGCCAGTTTCTTTTCCTTGATGACCGATTCCGAATCCTTGTTGAACTCGATGATGGCCGGCAGGAAGATGGCGTTCAGGGTGCCGTGGTGCAGGCGCGGATTGATGCCGCCCAGCGAATGGCTCAGGCTGTGCACGCAGCCGAGGCCCTTCTGGAACGCCATGGCGCCTTGCATCGAGGCGCTCATCATGTTCAGGCGCGCTTCGCGGTCGTGCGGTTCTTTGGTGGCGCGTTCGATATGCGCCCAGGCACGCCACAAGCCGTCCAGCGCAATGCCGTCGGCCGGCGGGTTGAAGGACGGCGCCATGAAGGTTTCCAGGCAGTGGGCGATGGCGTCCATGCCGGTGGCGGCGGTCATCATCGCCGGCAGATTCAGTGTCAGCTCGGGGTCGCAGATCGCCAGGCGCGGCACCAGATACGGCGACAACACGCCGACCTTGCGGCCGTCGTCGAGGATCAGGATGGCGCCGCGACCGACTTCGCTGCCGGTGCCGGCGGTAGTCGGGATGGCGATCACGGGCGCGGTCTTGGCGGTGATGTTGGCGAGGCCGCCTTCGATCAGCGCAAACGATTTGAGCGTGCCTTCGTGCGTACCGCAGACGGCCACGCCCTTGGCCAGGTCGATCGAGGAACCGCCGCCGACGGCGATGATGCCGTCACAGGCGCTGTCGCGGAACAGCTTGACCGCAGCGCGTACGGCGGCTTCATTTGGATTCGGCGGCGTCTGGTCAAACACGGCGACTTGGGCGCCGTCTTTCAGCTGGGCCACGACTTTGTCGAGGATGCCGGCATTGCGGATGCCCATGTCGGTGACGATCAGCGGCTTGCGGATGCCGATGCGGTCGCATTCCTGCTGCAGCAGCGCGAGTGCGCCGAAATCGAACTGGACTTGGGTAATGTAGTTAATCAATGCCATCGTACATAGCCTTAAAGTTATAGATATACTTGCAGCGTGTTGCGAAGCCGGCGGCTTCCGAACCACGGCGCATCAGGCGATTTCCCTGTGCGAATCAAGCTTTAGAGGCAAAACTGTATGCCAATCGGCAGGCTTTGCCTAATGAGAACTGCTGATACAGCTATAACCTATACTCATACACAAATCATTCCCATGATGCAAGAAATCCCCTCGCTGAGCTCCATCACTTCCCGTTTGCATCTGAAGCAGTTGCGCCTGCTGATTGCACTGGCCGACCACGGCTCGCTGCTGAAGGCGGCGGAGCAGGTCGCGCTGACGCAGCCGGGCGCCAGCAAGGCCTTGCAGGAGATCGAAACCACCTTGGGCGCGCAACTGTTCGTGCGCACCAACCGCGGCCTCGAGGCGACCGACCTCGGCCATTGCGTAATTCGCTATGCGCGCCTGATCCAGACCGACCTGGCGCATTTGCGCGAAGACATGATCGGCATCCTGCAGGGCCACGGCGGCCGGCTGGCGCTGGGGGTGATCATGGGGGCGGTGCCGCTGCTGACCGATGCGCTGACGCGACTGCTGGAAAAGCGCCCGGCGCTGTCGGTGGAAATCGTCGAGGATACCAGCGCGCGGCTGCTGCGCCTGCTCGACCAGGGCCGGCTGGACATGGCGATCTGCCGCACCAGCATCAGCCAGCAGCCGCACCTGTACGACAGCATCGACATCCACAACGAGAAATTGGCGGTGGTGGCCAACATCAACCATCCGCTGGCGGGACGCGAAACACTGCAGCTGACCGATCTGGCCGATTCACGCTGGGTGGTGTATTCGGCCAACATGCCGATGCGGCTGTTGCTGGAGCGCGAATTCCATGAAGCCAACCTGCGCTTCCCGCTGCACTTGCTGGAAACCACCTCAGCCTTCACCACCTTGTCTTTATTGCAAAGAAATCCATCCTTCGTGGCGCTGATGTCGGTCGACGTGGCGCAGTTCTGCACGCGCTTCGGCATGACCACGATCCTGCCGCTGCCGCTGCATTCGCGCAGCGAGCCGTATCAATTGGTCACGCGCCACGGCAGCATGCGCTCGTCGGTGGCGCAGTTGTTCATCGACGAATTCACCGAGACGCCGAAGGAAGAGGCGTAAAAAAAGCGCTCCGTTGCGGGAGCGCTTTTTGATATTCCGAACCGGCTTACTTGTTCGGCTGCGGCGTGATGCGCAGGTAAGGACGCGGCGAGGTGTAACCCTTCGGATACTTTTGCTTGATCACTTCTTCATCCTTGACCGACAACGGGATGATGACGTCGTCGCCGTCTTTCCAGTTGCCTGGCGTGGCCACGGTGTAGCCGTCGGTCAGTTGCAGCGCATCCAGCACGCGCAGCACTTCGTCGAAGTTGCGGCCGGTGCTCATCGGGTAAGTGATGATCAGGCGTACTTTCTTCTTCGGATCGATGATGAACAGCGAACGCACGGTCGCGGTTTCGGACTGGTTCGGATGGATCATGTCGTACAGGCCGGCGACTTTCTTGTCGACGTCTGCGACGATAGGGAAACCGACCACGGTCTTCTGCGTGTCTTCGATGTCCTTGATCCATTTGGTGTGCGCTTCGGCGCCGTCGACCGACAGGGCGATGGCCTTGACGTTGCGCTTGTCGAACTCAGGTTTCAGCTTGGCGGTCAGGCCCAGCTCGGTGGTGCAGACCGGCGTGAAGTCGGCCGGATGCGAAAACAGGACCACCCAGGAGTCGCCTGCCCATTCGTGGAACTTGATTTTGCCGATGGAGGAATCTTGCTCGAAATCCGGCGCGGTGTCGCCCAAACGCAGTGTCATGTCAGTCTCCTTGGTAACGAAATTCAGGACGTCTACTATAACGTCCGGGTCATCGCAATCCAACAACTATTAACGAGTATTCAAATAACGCCGGGCTATGAAAACTTGCCGGCGGCGACAGGTTTCAGGGCGTCAACACTTGCAGACTTTGCAAGAACTGCTCCGCGTTCTGGTAGCCGATCACGCGTTTGCCCGCCAGCTCGCGGCCCTGGCCGTCGAACAGGATGATGCCGGGCGGCCCGAACAGCTGGAAGCGCTTGAGCATGGCCTTGTCGTCGGCGTTGTTGGCGGTGACGTCGATCTGCAGCAGGACCATGCGGGCGAATTTTTCACGCACGCGCGGGTCGGTGAAGGTGAATTTTTCCATCTCCTTGCAGGACACGCACCAGTCGGCGTAGAAGTCGAGCAGGGCCGGCTTGCCGCCGGTCTGCGCGAGTGCGGCGTCGAGTTCGGCAACCGAACGCACGCGCACGAAATCGGTGTGCGCCGCCGGTTTGCCGCCGCCCAGATGCGACAACGGCGCCAAGGGATCGCGGCCGCCGGTGGCGACGCTGACCAGTTGCAATACGCCCAGCGCGGCGAACGCCAGGCCGCAGGCGCGCGCGGCCCAATGGCCCGGCTTGCTCCACAATAAGTAGGCGCCGTAGGCGATGCCCAGCGCCGCCCAGCCGGCGACGAAGGCCCAGGCCGGAATCACGGGCGACACCATCCACAAGGCGGTGGCCAGCATCAGTACGCCGAAGAAACGCTTGACCGATTCCATCCAGCCGCCGGCGCGCGGCAGCAGAGCGCCTGCGGACGCGCCGATGACCAGCAGCGGCACGCCCATGCCGAGCGCCATCGCGAACAGGGCGCTGCCGCCCAGCACGACGTCGCGCGTCTGGCTGATGTAGAGCAGCGCGCCGGCCAGCGGCGCGGCGACGCAGGGACCGACGATCAGCGCCGAGATCGCGCCCATGGCGAATACCCCTGCCAACTTGCCGCCGCCCTGCCCGGAGACCTCGGTCAGTTTCGATTGCCATGCCGCCGGCACCTGCAGTTGATAGTAGTCGAACATCGACAGCGACAGGCCGACCATCAGCAGCGCGAACGCCGACAGCACCCAGGGATTCTGCAGCGCCGCCGACAGGCCTTCGCCGATCAGGCCGGCGGCGATGCCCAGCGCGGTATACACCAGCGCCATGCCGAGCACATAGACGGCCGAGAGCAGCAAGCCGCGGCCGCGCTTGGCCTGCGCGCCTTCGCCGACGATGATGGACGACAGGATCGGCACCATCGGCAGCACGCAGGGCGTGAACGAAAGGCCGACGCCGAGCAGGAAGAACAGCGACAGCACGGTCAGCAGCTTGCCGCTCTTGAGCACCGCGCTGATCCTGTCCATGTCGGAGCCGCTTCCCGCCATGCCGATGGAGGCGGCGTTGCCGGATGCATCCGCCGGTCCGACCACCTTGCCCACGGCGCTCGTCGACATCTCCGCAGCGGTATCCATCGGCGGATAGCACAGGCCCTTGTCGGCGCAACCTTGCGCGGTCGCGATCAGTTTGAATGTGTCGCCGGAGGCGCCCGCCTCAACCGGGATGCGGATGCTGACGCTGTTGCGATAGGTTTCGACTTCCTTCTGGAAATTCTCGTCGTACTTGACCTTGCCATGCGGAAAATCAGGTTGACCCAGGGTGGCGCCGTCGGCCTTGAAATGGAAACGGTCGCGGTACATGTAATAGCCGTCGGCGATTGCGTAGGTGATCTGCAGCGTGCGCGCGTCAACCATCACGGCGGAAAAACGGAAGGCCGCTTCCGGCGCGAGATACTCTTCCGCTGATGCGCTTGCAGGCGTCAGCGAGATCGCCAACACGGCGGCCAGCAATAATTTGATCAAAAAGCCGCCACGTCCGGCGGCCAGCAAGCGCTTAAACATGCAATTCTTTCCCGGTTTCTGCAACGATCCAATTCAGGTAGGCGGGCAAGCCGGCGGCAATCGGCAAGGCGATGATTTCCGGCACGTCGTAAGGATGCGCGGCGACGATCGCCGCTTCGAGTTCGGCATAGCGCGCCTGTGTGCTCTTGATCACCAAGCTTACTTCGCTGGCGTGCTCGACGGCGCCCTGCCACCGATATATCGACTGTACCGCAGGCATGATATTCACGCAGGCCGCCAGGCGGCGTTCCACCAGCGTGTGCGCCAGCGATTTCGCCAGTTCGGCGTCGGGCACGTTGGTCAATACGACCAGCACTTGTTCCATGACATCTCTCCCGTTTGCGTCAGACATTCAGAAGCGTCGCCGCGTGAAGATCACCGCGACATAGAATCCCGCGCAGCAATAAAAAGCCAGCACCGCCAGATCCAGCAGCGGCGCCTGCGGCCAGCCGCCCAGCACGAGCGGACGCACCAGGTTCACGGCGGCGCTCAGCGGCAGGAATTGCGACACCGTTTGCAGCCATGACGGCAACTGCGCAACCGGATAATACACGCCCGACAGGAAGGTCATCGGCGTGAGGATCAGCGTGAAATAGTAGGTGAAGAAATCATAGCCCTTGGCGAGCGCATTCATGATCAGCCCGAGTGCGCTGAAAGTCATGCCGGCCAGGAACAGCACCGGCAGCACCAGCAACACTTGCGGGTGCAGGCCGATGCCGAGCGCGAACATCACGCACAGGATGGCGACGCCGCTGAACAAGGACTTGGTGGCGGCCCACAGCAGCTCGGCGAGGACGATGTCGTCGAGCGCCAGCGGCGCATTCATCAGCGCGTCCCAGGTGCGTTGCACACTCATGCGCGAGTAGGCAGAATACAGCGCCTCGAACGACGAGGCCATCATCACCGACATGCAGATCGAACCCGAAGCGAGATAGTGAATGTAGGGAATGCCGTCGATTTCCTTGAGGATGCTGCCGAGGCCGTAGCCGAAGGCGATCAGGGTGATCAGCGGCTCGGCGATGTTGCCGATGATGCTGGCCGCCATGAGCTTTTTCCAGACCAGGAAATTGCGGCGCCAGATCGGATAGAAGCGCAGCGAAAATACCGGCGGTGCGTAGATTGTCGTCATGTGATTTTAATCGCGCATTTCGCGGCCTGTGAGTTTGAGGAAGAGATCTTCGAGGTTGGCCGGGCGGTGCATGTAACGCACGCCTGGGACGTGCTTCAAGGTGGCCAGCAGCGCCTGTGCGTCATTGGTGTAGCAGAACACCGTCTCGCCGCTGTATTCAACGCGCGAGGCATGGCTGCGGCCGTGCTGCTCGGCCCAGGATCTGGCATTTTCGCCGTAGATCTCGAGCACCTCCGCTTCGATGTGCTGCGCGATCAGATCCGGCGGCGAGCCTTCGGCGATCATCTTGCCGTGATCGATCACCGCCAGGCGATCGCACAGGCGTTCCGCCTCATCCATGAAGTGGGTGGTCAGCAAGATCGTCTTGCCGCGCGCCAGCAAGTTCTTGAGGCGCTCCCAGATCATGTGGCGTGCCTGCGGATCGAGACCGGTGGTCGGCTCGTCCATGAAGATCAGGTCGGGATCGTTGACCAGGGCGCGCGCCAGCGTCAGGCGCCGCTTCATGCCGCCGGACAATTCGGCGATACGCGCATCCTTCTTTGCCGTCAGGTTGGCGAACTCGAGCAACTCGGGAATGCGCTGCGCCATCGTCGCGTCAGCGATGCCGAAGTAGCGCGCGAACACCAGCAAATTCTCCTGCACGGTGAAGTCGGGATCGAGGTTGTCGGCCTGTGGCACCACGCCGACGCGCATGCGTGCGGCGCGCGCCTGGTCCGGGATGGCCTGGCCGCCGAGCCGGATCTCGCCGCTGTCGGGGGTGGCCAGCCCGAGGCACAGACGCAGCGTGGTGGTCTTGCCGGCGCCGTTGGGGCCGAGCAGGCCGTAGCACTCGCCGGGACGCAGAGCGAAGCTCAGGTCGTTGATGATGGCGACGCGTTGCGCGCCGGCGCCGAATGCCTTGTGCAGCTTGCTGACCGACAGTATCGATGGCTCCGTCATATCATCCCTGGCGCCGCGCGGGCGCTCCGTTGTTGTTGGCTTGTTTGCCGGTTTTGTAACGCCGGGCATGTCGCCGATGCGCCTGCGACAGCTGATCGATCCGCGCGAATTGAAACTTGCAACCGGCGGCAAGCGGTTCGACCGTATTTGCGCATGCTTGTTGCAATCCGGCCGGTCAAGTTTGACAGATCAGACCGCTCAGTATTGCAATGTCCGAAATGCAAAAAGCCAGGCATGGCCTGGCTTTTTTCTTCCATCGTGCTTGACGCGATGTCAGCATGCAGCAGCGTGATTACTCGACGCTTGGCGCTTCTTCCGAGACGTCCGGACGATCAACCAGTTCAACGAAAGCCATAGGAGCATTGTCGCCGACGCGGAAGCCCATTTTCAGGATGCGCAGGTAGCCGCCGTTACGTGCTGCGTAACGTGGGCCCAGTTCGGAGAACAGCTTGCCGACGATTTCGCGGTCGCGCAGACGGGAGAATGCCAGGCGCTTGTTGGCCAGTGTATCGGTCTTGCCCAGAGTCAGGATAGGCTCGACGACGCGGCGCAGTTCCTTGGCTTTTGGCAGAGTTGTCTTGATGGCTTCGTGGCGCAGCAGGGATACTGTCATGTTGCGCAGCATTGCCAGGCGGTGCGAGGAAGTACGATTCAGTTTACGGAGACCGTGACGGTGACGCATGATATTTCCTTTCAGATTACAGTTTTAATCCAGTTCTTCTATCGGCAGTGTCTGGCTGCCGCGGACCGGTATCGATTGGGTTAGTGCCTGTCGCCAGGACTTGGTGCTTCTGTTGCCTTGCTTTGCTTTGCATGGTGAGCGATTTTTCAAACGCTCACCATCATTGCAAAATTACTTTTCCAGGCCGGCTGGCGGCCAGTTTTCCAGCTTCATGCCCAGGGTCAGACCGCGGGATGCCAGAACTTCCTTGATTTCGTTCAGGGACTTGCGGCCCAGGTTCGGCGTCTTCAGCAGTTCATTCTCGCTACGTTGGATCAGATCGCCAATGTAGTAGATGTTTTCGGCCTTCAGGCAGTTTGCCGAACGGACAGTCAGTTCCAGGTCGTCGACCGGACGCAGCAGGATAGGATCGACTTGCGGTGCGCGCGATGGAGCTTCGGCAGTCGCTTCGGTGCCTTCCAGGGCGGCGAACACATTCAGTTGATCGACCAGGACGCGGGCCGACTGGCGGATCGCTTCTTCCGGTGTGATCACACCGTTGGTTTCGATGTTGATGACCAGCTTGTCCAGATCGGTACGTTGTTCCACGCGAGCCGATTCGACAGCGTAGGAAACACGGCGCACTGGCGAGAACGAAGCGTCCAGGATGATGCGGCCGATGGTCTTGTTGGCATCTTCGGACAGACGGCGAACGTTGCCCGGCACATAGCCGCGACCCTTTTCGACCTTGATCTGCATGTCCAGCTTGCCGCCTGCGGTCAGGTTGGCGATCACGTGATCCGGATTGATCAGCTCGACATCGTGCGGCAGATCGATATCCGATGCCAGAACAACGCCTTCGCCTTCTTTCTTCAGGGTCAGTGTGACTTCGTCGCGGTTATGCAACTTGAACACGACGCCCTTCAGGTTCAACAGGATGTCAACGACGTCTTCCTGCACGCCGTCGAGGGAAGAATACTCATGTACGACGCCGGCGATGGTGACTTCGGTCGGGGCGTAACCGATCATCGACGACAGCAGAACGCGGCGCAGCGCGTTGCCCAGGGTGTGGCCATAGCCACGCTCGAACGGCTCCATCACGACCTTCGCGTGACCGGCGCCCAGTGCTTCAACTTCGATGATACGTGGCTTCAACAAACTATTTTGCATGAAATGTCCTCTTCAATACCCTCGGTTCGTTACACCGATAAGGCTGATGGCATGTCGGAAAAATGCCCACCAAGAAGGTGGGCACAGGAAAAACTCAGGATACGGATTAACGCGAATACAGTTCGACGATCAGCGATTCGTTGACGTCGTTGGCGATTTCGTTACGGTCCGGGGAAGTCTTGTAAGTGCCTTCCAGCTTCTTGGCATCGACGGAAACCCACGATGGGAAACCGGATTGCTCAGCCAGCGACAGGGCTTCGGCGATACGCACTTGCTTCTTGGCCTTTTCACGGACGGCGACGACGTCGCCGGCCTTGACCTGATACGACGCGATGTTCACGACGATACCGTTGACGGTCAGCGCCTTGTGCGAAACCAGTTGACGCGCTTCAGCACGGGTCGAACCGAAACCCATACGATAAACGACGTTGTCCAGACGGGCTTCCAGCAGCTTCAGCAGCGTTTCGCCGGTGTTGCCCTTGCGGCGGTCGGCTTCTGCGAAGTAGCGGCGGAATTGACGCTCAAGCACGCCGTAGATACGCTTGACCTTTTGCTTTTCGCGCAATTGGTTGCCGTAGTCCGAAGTGCGAGCACCGGAAGTGCGACCGTGTTGACCTGGCTTGGAATCCAGTTTGCACTTGGAATCCAGCGAGCGGCGTGCGCTCTTCAGGAACAGGTCGGTGCCTTCACGGCGGGAAAGTTTTGCTTTAGGTCCGATATAACGTGCCACGGTATTTCCTTTAATTGAATGACGTCCCAAGGCCGTCGCCGGCCTGAACGCTAGTTTGATCTGCCTGCTATCAAACAGTGGGCTTAAGAACAAAACCCGCCAAGGTCATTGGCGGGTGATTTCCAACGCTTTCGCATGTTCTGCGAAAGCGCAAGATTATACTACAGATTAGATACGACGACGCTTTGGTGGGCGGCAGCCGTTGTGCGGGACCGGAGTCACGTCCTGGATCTGGGTAATCTTGATGCCCAGGTTGTTCAGTGCGCGCACAGCCGATTCACGGCCTGGGCCCGGGCCCTTGATACGCACTTCCAGATTCTTGATGCCGCATTCGATTGCAACCTTGCCGGCAGCTTCAGCAGCAACCTGGGCAGCAAACGGAGTCGATTTACGCGAACCCTTGAAACCGGCACCACCCGAAGTCGCCCAAGACAAAGCATTACCTTGGCGATCCGTGATCGTGATGATGGTATTGTTGAACGAAGCGTGAACGTGAGCGATACCTTCTGCAACGTTCTTCTTAACTTTCTTGCGCACGCGTGCTGCTGCGGCGTTATTTGGGCTCTTTGCCATAATTATTTCCTTGAATCCGGTAATCGACTAGCGGGTGCCGGGATTATTTCTTCAACGATTGTGCGGCTTTACGTGGACCCTTGCGAGTACGCGCATTAGTGCGGGTACGTTGGCCACGGCAAGGCAAGCCCTTGCGGTGACGCATACCACGGTAGCAGCCCAGGTCCATCAAACGCTTGATGTTCATCGACAGTTCGCGACGCAGGTCACCCTCGACGACGAATTTTGCAATTTCGTCACGGAGCTTTTCCAGTTCGTTATCGTCCAGATCCTTGACCTTTTTATTGGTCGGGACACCGGTGGCGACGCAAATATCTTGCGCGCGTGGACGGCCAATACCGTAGATGGCTGTCAAGCCGATTACAGTGTGCTGATGGTTGGGGATGTTGACCCCTGCAATACGTGCCATGCGTTATTCCTCGATCAATAACGTTAAATTAACCTTGGCGCTGTTTATGACGCGGTTCTGTGCAGATAACACGAACTACGCCTTTGCGCTTGATGATTTTGCAGTTGCGGCAGATCCGCTTGACTGATGCGAGCACTTTCATTGTGGCCCTCTTTCTTTCGATACTAGGTTCGTTTCACACTACTTGGTACGGAACACGATACGTGCCCGGCTCAAATCATAAGGAGTCAGTTCCACCGTGACCTTATCTCCCGGAAGGATGCGAATATAGTTCATCCGCATTTTCCCGGAAATATGGCCGAGTACAACATGTCCGTTTTCCAACTTAACTCTGAATGTCGCATTAGGCAGATTCTCCAGAATCTCGCCTTGCATCTGAATAACGTCGTCTTTTGCCATTCGATCGTCTGTTCCTTTGGGCGCTACCCTTCACCTATCGTGAAGTCATACCGCCCTTGAAATTTGCCTTGCGAAGCAACGATTCATACTGCTGAGACATTACATAATTCTGGACCTGCGCCATGAAATCCATGGTGACGACCACAATAATCAGAAGAGAGGTTCCACCGAAGTAGAAAGGCACCTTCCAACGTGCGATCAAAAATTCAGGCAACAAGCAAACCAATGTGATGTACACCGCACCGGCCAACGTCAAGCGCATCAAGATCTTGTCGATGTAACGGGCTGTCTGGTCGCCAGGACGAATACCAGGAACAAACGCACCGCTCTTTTTCAGGTTATCTGCAGTTTCTTTGCTGTTGAAAACCAACGCAGTGTAGAAAAAACAGAAGAAAACAATTGCAATCGCATACAGCAGCGCATGAATCGGTTCGCCCGGCGCCATCGATGCAGCCAAATCCTTCAGGAAACGAATGAAAGGATTCGATGTATCGCCGGAAGTGAACCAGCTCGTGATCGTTGCCGGGAACAAGATGATCGACGAAGCGAAAATGGGAGGAATCACGCCAGCCATGTTCAGCTTCAGCGGCAAATGACTGCTTTGCCCGCCGTAGATCTTGTTGCCGACCTGACGCTTCGCATAGTTCACCAGGATCTTGCGTTGGCCGCGCTCAATGAACACCACCAGGAACGTCACCAGCGCCACAATCACGCAAATCAGGATCGCCGACAATGCGCTCATCGAACCTGTACGAACCAGTTCAAACAAGCCGCCCAATGCATTCGGCAAACCAGCTGCGATACCGGCGAAGATAATGATCGAAATGCCATTACCCAAACCGCGCTCTGTAATCTGCTCGCCCAGCCACATCAGGAACATCGTACCGGTCACCAGCGTCACGACCGTCGTCAGGCGGAACGCCAGACCCGGATCCAACACAAGACCAGCTTGCGATTCCAGTGCAACGGCAATACCCAGCGCCTGAAACGTTGCCAGCACCAGGGTGCCGTAGCGGGTGTACTGGGTAATCTTGCGACGCCCTGCTTCACCTTCTTTTTTCAACGCTTCGAGCTGCGGCGATACCACCGACAGCAACTGCATGATGATCGACGCCGAAATGTACGGCATGATCCCAAGAGCGAAAATTGTGAAACGCGACAGGGCGCCGCCGGAGAACATGTTGAACATGCCCAAGATGCCGCCCTGGTTTTGTTTGAACAATTGCGCCAACTGCGTCGGGTCAATTCCTGGAACAGGAATGTGAGCACCGATGCGATATACAACTAATGCCGCCAGCAAAAACCACAAACGGTTCCAGGGGAATCCTTTTGCAGCGCCTTTAGCAAGTTGAGGTGTAGTCGCCAATTAATGCTCCGCGTCAAACGTCAGATTAAGCTACCGAACCGCCGGCAGCTTCGATAGCTGCTTTTGCGCCCTTGGTAGCAATCAGACCTTTGACTGTTACTTTCTTGGTCAGCTCACCCGACAGGATGATGCGGACGACCTTGGCCAGTTCGCCGATGACACCGGCTTGCTTCAGCGCCAGGATATCGATTTCAGTGACCGGCAGGCTTTCCAGATCGGACAAACGGACTTCAGCCTTGTACGGCGCTGCCAGCGACTTGAAACCGCGCTTTGGCAGACGACGTTGCAGAGGCATCTGACCGCCTTCGAAACCGACTTTATGGAAGCCGCCCGAACGCGATTTTTGACCCTTGTGACCACGACCGGCAGTCTTGCCCAAGCCAGAACCGATACCACGACCGACGCGACGCTTGTAGTGCTTGGCGCCATCTGCGGGTTGGATTGTGTTTAATTCCATGATTTGCTCCGTTCGCAAGCCCAGGGCTTACGAAACCACTTTCACAAGATAGGACACTTTGTTGATCATGCCGCGAACCGATGGAGTGTCTTGCAATTCGGAGACCGAATTAACGCGACGCAGTCCCAGACCGCGCACTGTTGCACGGTGGTCTTGGCGAGTACCGATCAGACCTTTGACCAGTTGTACTTTGATTGTGTTTGCCATCTGTTTCACCTTAGCCCAGGATGTCTTCAACAGACTTGCCGCGCTTGGCTGCAATCTCTGCTGGAGTGTTCATTTTGGCCAAACCGTCGAGTGTTGCACGGACCATGTTGTAAGGATTGGTGGAACCATTCGACTTTGCAACAACGTTGGTCACGCCCATCACTTCGAAAATTGCGCGCATCGGGCCGCCGGCGATCACACCGGTACCGTCTTTGGCTGGCGACATCAGAACCGACGACGCGCCGTGCTTGCCGGTCACTGTGTGTTGCAGGGTGCCGTTCTTCAAGGTGACCTTGATCATCTTGCGACGGGCTTCTTCCATTGCCTTCTGCACCGCAACTGGCACTTCCTTCGACTTGCCCTTGCCCATGCCGATACGGCCATCGCCGTCACCAACAACTGCCAGCGCTGCGAAACCCATGATACGACCACCCTTCACCACTTTGGTGACACGGTTGACCGCGATCATTTTTTCGCGCATGCCGTCATCCGGCTTGTCGCTTTGCATTTTAGATTGCATTTTTGCCATGATGATTTTCCTTAGAACTTCAGGCCGGCTTCACGCGCAGCTTCAGCCAACGCCTTGACGCGGCCGTGATAACGGAAACCGGAGCGGTCAAACGCTACTTCGGTGACTCCGGCTTTCAGTGCCTTCTCGGCGACGCGCTTGCCTACCAGTGTCGCGGCAGCAGCGTTGCCGCCCTTGCCCGATTGGCCAGCCAGTTGTTGGCGAACTTCCGCTTCCAACGTCGATGCCGAAGCCAGGACGTTTGCGTCGGGGCCGATGATGCTCGCGTAGATGTGCGTGTTGGTACGATGCACGGCCAGGCGATTGACCTTTAATTCTGCGATCTTGGCACGGGTTTGAGTCGCGCGGCGCAGACGTGATTGTTTCTTGTCCATCGTCAACCCCTATTACTTCTTCTTGGTTTCTTTGAGTACAACCACTTCATCCGAATAACGAACGCCCTTGCCCTTGTAAGGCTCTGGCTGACGATATGCACGGATTTCAGCGGCGACCTGGCCAACTACCTGGCGGTCGATACCCTTGATTAAGATCTCGGTTTGAGTCGGGGTTTCACACTTGATGCCTTGTGGCATCTGGTGAACGATCGGGTGCGAAAAGCCCAGCGACAGATTCAGCTTGTCGCCTTGTGCTTGAGCGCGGAAACCCACACCAACCAAGTTCAGCTTCTTTTCGAAACCCTTAGTGACACCGTTGACCATGTTATTGACCAACGCACGCAGGGTACCGGACATTGCATTCGCTTCGCGGCTGTCATCTGCCACTTCGAAGTTCAGCGTGCCATTGTTGTTTGCAACTTTCACCAGGCCAGTCAATGGCTGGGAAAGCGAGCCCAACGGGCCTTTTACTGTGATCTGCGCTGCAGTAATGGTCGCTTCCGCGCCACCCGGCAGTGCAATCGGCATTTTACCAACACGAGACATATTGCACTCCTTAGGCCACGTAGCAAATCACCTCGCCACCGACACCGGTAGCGCGCGCTTTGCGATCTGTCATGACGCCACGTGGAGTGGAAACGATTGCCACACCCAGGCCGTTCATCACGTTAGGAATCTCGTCTTTGCCTTTGTAGATACGCAGGCCAGGACGCGACACGCGCTCGAGGCGCTCGATAACTGGACGACCGGCGTAGTATTTCAGGCCGATTTTCAGTTCTGCTTTGCCGCCGGCTTCTGCCACGGCGAAGTCTTCGATATAGCCCTCGTCCTTGAGGACGTTAGCAATTGCGATTTTGACTTTCGACGACGGCATTGCTACTGTCGTTTTCTGCACAACTTGCGCATTGCGGATACGGGTCAGCATATCGGCGATAGGATCGCTCATACTCATTGCTTGTTCTCCTATTACCAGCTGGCTTTAGTCAAACCCGGGATTTCACCACGCATGGCGATCTCACGGACCTTAATACGGCCCAAACCGAATTTACGGAATGTGCCACGTGGACGACCTGTCAGTGCGCAACGATTACGTTGGCGGGTCGGAGCAGAGTTACGTGGCAGCGCTTGCAACTTCAGGCGCGCTTCGTAACGTTCTTCTTCCGACTTGGATTGGTCGTCGATGATTGCCTTCAACTCAGCGCGCTTGCCGGCGTATTTCTTCACCAGATCTGCACGCTTTTGTTCACGGTTAATCAGTGCCAGTTTTGCCATGGCAGCCTCAGTTTCTGAACGGGAATTTAAATGCGGCGAGGAGCGATTTCGCTTCGTCGTCGGTCTTCGCGGTTGTCGTGATGCTGATATTCAAGCCACGCAGCGCATCGATTTTGTCGTATTCAATTTCGGGGAAAATGATCTGCTCTTTCACACCGATATTGTAGTTACCACGACCATCGAAAGCACGACCGGAGACACCACGGAAGTCACGCACACGCGGCAGAGCCACGGTGATGAAACGATCCAGGAACTCGTACATCTGGGCGCCACGCAGGGTCACCATGCAACCAATCGGATAGCCTTCACGGATCTTGAAACCCGCGATCGCCTTGCGTGCCTTGGTCACGACCGGCTTTTGACCAGCAATCTTGGTCAAATCGCCGACAGCGTGCTCGATGATTTTCTTATCCGCAACAGCTTCCGACAGACCCATGTTCAATGTGATCTTCAGAATGCGCGGAACTTCCATTACCGACTTATAAGCGTACTTAGCAGTCAAGTCGGCAACGACTTTTTCTTTATAGAACTCTTGGAGACGTGCCATGATCTATTAAACCTTAACAACTTCGCCGCTGGATTTATAAGCACGGACTTTCTTACCGTCCACGCTCTTGTAACCCACGCGATCTGCCTTGCCGGCCGTCGCATTGAACAATGCGAGGTTCGACACATGAATTGGCATCAGCTTATCGACGATGCCGCCAGTTGCACCAGTCATTGGATTAGGCTTGGTCGCTTTTTTAGCGACGTTAATGCCGTCAACAACAACGTAATCAGCGCTGACACGCTGAGTTACCACACCGCGCTTACCTTTGTCTTTGCCGGTCAGCACGATGACTTCATCGTTCTTACGAATCTTTCCCATGACCACTCCTTACAGAACTTCAGGCGCCAGAGAGACGATCTTCATGAAGCGCTCTGTACGCAGCTCACGAGTAACTGGCCCGAAAATACGGGTACCGATAGGCTCAAGCTTGGCGTTCAGCAGAACAGCAGCATTGCTGTCGAACTTGACCAAGGAACCATCCTGACGACGTACGCCCTTGGCGGTACGAACGACGACAGCGTTGTAAATTTCACCTTTTTTGACGCGACCGCGTGGAGCTGCGCTCTTCACGGTAACCTTAATCACGTCACCGATGCCTGCGTAACGGCGCTTGGAACCACCCAAGACTTTGATGCACAAAACTTCGCGCGCACCGGTGTTGTCGGCCACTTCGAGCCGGCTTTCAGTTTGAATCATGATATTTTCTTTCCCAACTTAATCCGCTTAAATCACACAATGTGAATCGCGGTCAGTCTTGGTCCTGTTAGCAAGCGAACCTGCTAGTTAGGGGACGATTAAGCTACGTAACTGCATCTTGCCTCTCAGCTTCGCCAAACACCAAGAAGCAAAGGAGAGCTCAGCATTATGACGCCATAATGCTGAGTAAGCAAGCACTACTTAAACTATTTGTGCCACTTGTACAACGCGTGTCACGCTCCAAGCTTTGGTCTTGGAGATTGGACGACCTTCCTGGATCTCGACGGTGTCGCCAGTCTTCGCCTGGTTGGCCTCATCATGAGCGTGGTACTTGTTGGTACGCACGATGATTTTGCCGTACAGAGGATGCTTGACGTGACGCTCGATCAGAACGGTAACAGTCTTATCCATCTTGTCGGACACAACCTTGCCAATCAGCGTGCGCTTGAGCGCTTGTTTCACTTGATCGTTCATTGTTGACCCTTCGAATTGATGACTGTTTTCACACGTGCGATATCGCGACGTACTTTCTTCAGTTGCGCAGTATTGTTCAGTTGCTGCGTAGCCACTTGCATGCGCAAGCTGAAATGAGCCTTCAACAGCTCGTTCAGTTCTTTGGCCAGAGCCGCTTCGTCTTTACCACGGAGTTCAGATGCTTTCATATTCCGCTCCTATTATTGACCGACTTGACGAACAACAAAAGTCGTCGACAGTGGCAATTTGGCTGCTGCCAAGCGGAACGCTTCACGCGCCAGAGCTTCGTCAACACCATCCATCTCGTACAGCATCTTACCTGGCTGAATTTCAGCCACGTAGTATTCTGGATTACCCTTACCGTTACCCATACGCACTTCAGCAGGCTTTTGGGAAATCGGCTTGTCCGGGAAAACACGGATCCAGATACGACCGCCACGCTTGATGTGACGGGTCATAGCACGACGAGCGGCTTCGATCTGACGCGCCGTGATACGACCACGGCCAACTGCCTTCAGACCAAATTCGCCAAACGATACGGCAGTACCACGCGAGTGCGAGATACCCGTATTGCGACCTTTTTGTTCTTTACGATATTTTCTACGTGCTGGTTGCAGCATGATTATTCTCCTGCTTTCTCAGCCGACACACCGGCATCGGCAGTTTGACGTGGAGCACGCTTGGCACCCGCACCTGCTGGAGCACCGGCGGTCTTCGGACGAGGACGAGCACCTGGCTTGCCATCATCACGACGTGGACCGCGACGCTTCTTGTCGTCTTCTGGCTCACCGACCAACACTGGTGCATCGCCGTTAGCCAGACGATCGCCCTTGTAAACCCAAACCTTGATACCGATGATGCCGTAGGTGGTTTGTGCTTCGCCGAAGCCGTAGTCGATATCAGCGCGCAGGGTGTGCAGAGGCACGCGGCCTTCGCGATACCATTCCTTGCGGGCGATTTCGATGCCGTTCAGACGACCGGACGACATGATCTTGATGCCCTGAGCACCCAGACGCATTGCGTTTTGCATCGCACGCTTCATGGCGCGACGGAACATGATGCGCTTTTCGAGCTGTTGAGCGATCGAATCGGCGATCAGTTGCGCATCGGCTTCCGGCTTGCGGATTTCTTCGATGTTGACGTGCACGGGCACGCCCATCAATTTAGCCAGCGCTGCCTTCAGCACTTCGATGTCTTCACCCTTCTTACCGATCACAACGCCTGGACGGGAGCTGTAAATGGTGATGCGGGCATTCTTCGCCGGACGCTCGATAACGACGCGACCAACCGAAGCGTTCTTCAGTTTTGTCTTCAGGTAAGCACGAACCTTCAGATCTTCGTTGAGCATGCTGGCAAAATTGTTATTGCCTGCATACCAGCGCGATCCCCAGTTACGTGTAACCGCCAGACGGAAACCGGTTGGATGAATCTTCTGTCCCATCGTGACTCCTTAGTTTCCGACAGTCACGTAAATGTGACAGGATTGCTTGGAAATACGATCACCACGGCCTTTTGCACGCGCTGTGAAGCGCTTGAGGACCGTACCTTTTTCCACATAAATAGTCGTGACTTTGAGCTCGTCAATGTCGGCGCCATCATTGTGTTCGGCGTTCGCGATTGCGGACTCCAGAACCTTCTTGATGATGACCGCACCCTTTTTAGGGCTGAAGGCCAAGATATTCAGTGCTTGATCAACTTTTTTGCCGCGGATCAGGTCTGCAACCAGACGGCCCTTCTGGGCCGACAGATGCACACCACGCAGGGTAGCTTTAGTTTCCATCATAGGACCTTATTTCTTAGCCTTCTTATCGGCGGCGTGACCCTTGAACGTACGGGTCAGCGCGAATTCGCCGAGCTTATGACCAACCATGTTTTCGGACACATAAACCGGCACGTGCTGCTTGCCGTTGTGCACCGCGATCGTCAGGCCGATGAAATCCGGCATGATTGTCGAACGACGGGACCATGTCTTGATTGGCTTCTTGTCTTTAGTCGCTTGAGCGGCCTCAACCTTTTTGACCAGGTGAGCGTCGCAGAATGGACCTTTTTTCAATGAACGTGTCATGTTTTATCCTTATTTCTTGCCGCGGCGCGAGACAATCATTGAAGTCGTACGCTTGTTGCTGCGTGTCTTCTTGCCCTTGGTCTGCTGACCCCACGGCGAAACTGGATGACGACCTGCTGCAGTCTTACCTTCACCACCACCGTGCGGGTGATCGACCGGGTTCATGACCACACCACGCACTGTCGGACGAACGCCGCGCCAACGCATGGCACCCGCTTTACCGATCTTGCGCAGATTGTGTTCGCCGTTACCGACTTCACCGATGGTTGCACGGCATTCGATGTGAATGCGGCGCACTTCACCGGAGCGCAGACGCACCTGAGCGTAAGTACCTTCGCGTGCCATCAGCACAACGCCGGCGCCGGCGGTACGAGCGATCTGAGCACCCTTGCCTGGCAACATTTCCACGCAGTGGATTGTTGTACCGACAGGAATGTTGCGGATCGGCAGCGAATTGCCAGCCTTGATCGGCGCTTCCGAGCCGCTGATCAGCTGGTCGCCGACTGCGATGCCCTTGGGAGCGATGATGTACTTGCGTTCGCCGTCTGCGTAGCACAGCAGAGCAATGTGCGCAGTACGGTTCGGGTCGTATTCAATACGCTCGACCTTGGCAACGATACCGTCCTTGTTGCGACGGAAGTCGATAACACGGTAGTGTTGCTTGTGGCCGCCACCGATATGACGGGTGGTGATGTGACCGTTGTTGTTACGACCAGCGGTCTTGGACTTCTTTTCGATCAGGCCGGCAAACGGACGGCCCTTGTACAGGTCGCTGACGACCTTGACCATGCCACGCCGACCAGGCGAGGTTGGCTTAACTTTTACGAGTGCCATTATTTAGCCTCCTCGGTGAAGTTGATCTCTTGACCAGGCTTCAGGCTGACAAATGCGCGACGTGTGTGGTTGCGACGACCAACCGAACGGCCGGAACGTTTTTGCTTACCTTGACGATTCGCGACCTGAACGGACTCCACTTGGACCTTGAACAGCAGTTCGACCGCAGCCTTGACTTCCAGCTTGGTCGCATCTTGCGTCACCAGAAAAACGACTTGCTCGTTTTTCTCGGCGACGAAGGTTGCCTTTTCAGAGATCACCGGCGCCAGCAGCACTTTCAGCAAGCGCTCTTCGCTATGTTTAATTGCGTTCATGCCAGCAACTCCTCAATCTTGGCCAGTGCCTGCTTGGTGATCAGCACTTTCTTGTAGAACACCAGGGAGACCGGATCAGCTTGACGTGGCTCGACAATCAGCACGTTCGGCAGATTGCGCGATGCCAGCAACAGGTTTTCCTCCAGGTTGTCAGTGATGACCAACACGGAATCCAGACCCATGACCTTCAGCTTTTCCGACAGCAGCTTGGTCTTCGGTGCTTCGACCGAGAAATTCTCGACGATCGACAGACGACCTTCGCGAGCCAACTGGGACAGAATCGAGCAGACACCTGCGCGATACATCTTCTTGTTGACCTTGTGCGAGAAGTTTTCGTCAGGCGAGTTCGGGAAAATACGACCACCGCCGCGCCACAGTGGCGACGACGACATACCAGCACGAGCGCGGCCAGTACCCTTTTGGCGCCATGGCTTCTTGGTTGTATGGTGCACTTCTTCACGGTCTTTTTGCTTGCGGTTACCGCTGCGAGCATTGGCTTGATAAGCCACGACGACCTGGTGAATCAGCGCTTCGTTGTAGTCACGACCAAAGATCGTGTCAGGAGCAGCGACGTTCGATGCGGCTTGACCTTGATCATTCAGGAGCTTGAGTTCCATGAATTAGGCTCCCTTCTTGGCTTTAACTTTGACTGCCGGCGACACGACCACTTGGCCGTTCTTCGCGCCTGGCACGGCACCCTTGACCAGCAGCAATTGACGCTCAGCGTCGATGCGTGCGATCTCGAGGTTTTGCACTGTGCAGGTAACGTCACCCAGGTGACCGGTCATGCGCTTACCAGGGAAAACACGACCTGGATCCTGCGCCATACCGATGGAGCCTGGAACATTGTGCGAACGGGAGTTACCGTGGGATGCGCGACCGGATGCGAAGTTGTGGCGCTTGATCGTACCAGCGTAGCCCTTACCGATGGACACGCCTTGCACGTCCACTTTCTGGCCAGCTTCGAACAAGCTTGCAGCGACGACGTCGCCAGCTTTCAACTCGGCAGCCTTGGCTGCGTCAATGCGGAATTCTTTCAGGACGGTACCAGCTTCAACGCCAGCTTTGGCGTAGTGACCGGCAGCAGCTTTAGTCACACGCGAGGCGCGACGCTGACCGTATGCGACCTGAACAGCGGAATAACCATCCACTTCAGGCGTTTTGATTTGGGTCACGCGGTTGTTCGACACATCCAACACGGTCACAGGAATAGAATCCCCGTCTTCCGTGAAGATACGCATCATACCAACCTTGCGACCAACAAGGCCTAGGCTCATTGTTTTTCTCCATTCCCGCCTGCGATTGGGCGGGGCTGATGTTTGTACTACTAAAATATGTGAAATCGCCGAGACAAAAAGCCAGCGCGACTCCACCGAAGCCGATCAGTATAACCGGGTAAATTTTTATTTGCAATACCCGACAGTGTCGTGGTATGTCAAAGCCCTACCCGGTCATACTTTTTACAACACTTGCCGCAAAAGCTTATTGCAGCTTGATTTCTACATCAACGCCAGCCGGCAGATCCAGCTTCATCAATGCATCGACTGTCTTGTCGGTCGGATCAACGATGTCCATCAGGCGTTGGTGCGTGCGGATTTCGAATTGATCGCGCGAAGTCTTGTTGACGTGCGGCGAACGCAGAACGTCGAAACGCTGGATGCGTGTCGGCAGCGGAACCGGACCCTTGACGACGGCGCCGGTGCGCTTTGCGGTGTCGACGATTTCCTGTGCGGATTGGTCGATCAGACGGTAGTCGAATGCCTTCAGGCGGATACGGATTTTTTGGCTAGGAACTGACATGGTTTTCCTTTAAAGAACGAACCGCGGATGACAGCCATCCGCGGCAATGATAAATAACTGCTAGTGAAGCTATTACGCGTCAGGCAGGATCTTGGCAACCACGCCGGCGCCGACGGTACGACCGCCTTCGCGGATCGCGAAGCGCAGACCTTCTTCCATCGCGATCGGGTTGATCAGCATCACGGTGATCGACACGTTGTCGCCTGGCATGACCATTTCCTTGTCCTTCGGCAACTCGATCGAGCCAGTCACGTCCGTGGTACGGAAGTAGAACTGTGGACGATAGTTGTTGAAGAACGGAGTATGACGGCCGCCTTCGTCTTTCGACAACACATAGATCTCGCCGGTGAAGTGCTTGTGCGGCTTGATCGAACCTGGCTTGGCCAACACCTGGCCGCGCTCCACGTCTTCACGCTTGGTGCCGCGCAGCAGCACGCCAACGTTGTCGCCCGCCTGACCTTGGTCCAGCAGCTTGCGGAACATTTCGACGCCGGTGCAAACCGTGTCTTGCGTGTCGCGGATACCGACGATTTGCAGGGCTTCGCCAACCTTGACGATGCCGCGCTCGACGCGACCGGTCACAACCGTACCGCGGCCGGAGATCGAGAACACGTCTTCCACTGGCAGCAGGAAGGCGCCGTCAACAGCACGTTCCGGTGTCGGGATGTAGGTGTCCAGCGCTTCTGCCAGTGCCATGATCGCTTGCTCGCCCAATGGGCCAGTGTCGCCTTCGAGGGCCAGCTTCGCCGAACCCTTGATGATTGGCAGGTCGTCGCCTGGGAATTCGTACTTGGTCAACAGCTCGCGCACTTCCATTTCGACCAGCTCCAGCAGCTCTTCATCATCGACCATGTCGGCCTTGTTCAGGAACACGATGATGTAAGGAACGCCAACTTGACGCGACAGCAGGATGTGTTCGCGGGTTTGCGGCATCGGGCCGTCTGCTGCCGAGCAAACCAGGATCGCGCCGTCCATCTGCGCGGCGCCGGTGATCATGTTCTTCACATAATCGGCGTGGCCTGGGCAGTCAACGTGGGCGTAGTGACGGTTTGCGGTTTCGTATTCGACGTGCGCGGTGTTGATCGTGATGCCGCGTGCCTTTTCTTCCGGCGCTGCGTCAATTTGATCGTAGGCCTTCGCTTCGCCGCCGAATTTCTTCGACAACACGGTCGCGATTGCGGCTGTCAGTGTGGTCTTGCCGTGGTCAACGTGACCAATCGTGCCAACGTTCACGTGCGGCTTGGTCCGCTCGAATTTACCTTTTGCCATTTTGCATTTCCTTCAGAAAGAACGATTTTCTCAACAATTAAAAGCGCATCCCCTGCCAACGCAGGGAATGCGCAAAACTAAATTACTTGGCCTTGGAAGTAACGATCGCGTCGATGACGTTCTTCGGCGCTTCGGAGTAGTGCTTGAATTCCATCGAATATGTCGCACGACCTTGTGTTGCCGAACGCAACGAAGTCGAGTAACCGAACATTTCCGACAGCGGCACTTCGGCCTTGATGATCTTGCCGCCACCGCCGGCGATTTCATCCATGCCTTGCACCATACCGCGGCGGGACGACAGATCGCCCATCACGGTACCGGCGTAGTCTTCCGGTGTTTCAACTTCAACGGCCATCATTGGCTCCAGAATGACCGGGCTGGCTTTACGGCAACCATCCTTGAACGCCATCGAACCGGCCATGCGGAACGCATTTTCGTTCGAGTCGACATCATGGTAGGAACCGAAGAACAGGGTAACCTTGACGTCAACCACTGGATAACCGGCCAACACGCCGGAGTTCAGTGTTTCACGCACACCCTTTTCAACTGCAGGGATGAATTCGCGAGGAACGGTACCGCCCTTGATCGCGTCAACGAATTCGAAGCCCTTGCCCGGTTCTTGCGGCTCGATCTTCAAGACCACGTGACCGTACTGACCACGACCACCGGATTGCTTGACGAACTTGCCTTCGATTTCTTCGCAAGTCTTGCGGATGGTTTCGCGGTAAGCAACTTGTGGCTTGCCGACGGTCGCTTCAACGTTGAATTCACGCTTCATGCGGTCGACGATAATGTCCAGATGCAACTCGCCCATACCGGCGATAATCGTTTGACCCGATTCTTCGTCGGTACGCACGCGGAACGATGGATCTTCAGCAGCCAGACGGTTCAGCGCCAGGCCCATCTTTTCCTGGTCGGCCTTGGTCTTTGGCTCGACAGCTTGCGAAATCACAGGCTCAGGGAAGACCATGCGTTCCAGCACGACCACAGCCTTGTCGTCGCACAGGGTGTCGCCGGTTGTGGTGTCTTTCAGACCGACCACGGCAGCGATGTCGCCTGCCAGCATTTCCTTGATTTCTTCACGTTGGTTGGCGTGCATCTGAACGATACGGCCAATACGCTCTTTCTTCGACTTCACCGAGTTGAACACGGTGTCGCCCGAATTCAGGGTGCCCGAGTAGCAACGGATGAAGCACAGCTGACCGACGAACGGGTCGGTTGCAATCTTGAATGCCAGCGCCGAGAACTTCTCGGTGTCTTCCGCTTTACGCACAACCGGCTCGTCGTCTTCATCCAGACCCGGAACAGGCGGAATATCGACCGGCGACGGCAGGTATTCAATCACGCCGTCCAACATGGCTTGCACGCCCTTGTTCTTGAACGCGGTGCCGCACATCATCGGAACGATTTCGCTGGCGATGGTGCGCTGACGGATCGCAGCCTTGATCTCTTCTTCGCTCAGATCGCCGTCTTCCAGGTACTTGTTCATCAGTTCTTCGGATGCTTCAGCAGCCGCTTCGACCATGTTCTCGCGCCATTTTTGAGCTTCTGCCTTCAAATGCTCAGGAATGTCACGGTAGTCGAACTTCATGCCCTGGCTGGCGTCATCCCAGTAAATCGCGCGCATCTTGACCAGATCGATCACGCCTTCGAAGTTGTCTTCGGCGCCGATAGGCACTTGCATCGGGATCGGGTTGGCCTTCAGGCGGGCACGCATCTGATCGTACACCTTGAAGAAATTCGCGCCGGTACGGTCCATCTTGTTGACGAATGCCAGACGTGGAACCTTGTACTTGTTCGCTTGACGCCAGACTGTTTCCGACTGCGGCTGAACGCCGCCGACCGCACAGTAGACCATGCAGGCGCCGTCGAGCACGCGCATCGAACGCTCAACTTCAATCGTGAAGTCAACGTGGCCCGGGGTGTCGATGATGTTGATGTGGTGGGCCGGGAAGTTGTTCGCCATGCCCTTCCAGAAACAGGTCGTCGCAGCCGAGGTAATGGTGATACCGCGCTCTTGCTCTTGTTCCATCCAGTCCATGGTGGCGGCGCCATCATGCACTTCACCGATCTTGTGGTTCACGCCCGTGTAGAACAGAACGCGCTCAGTCGTCGTTGTCTTACCGGCGTCAATGTGAGCGGAAATACCGATGTTGCGGTAGCGCTCAATGGGGGTCTTGCGAGCCATGATTTATTCCTAAGTCTTTAATGCGCGAAACCGAGCGCCATTTTTGTAAAATAGTCGCTCGGCTCGAACAAATTTTAGATACAAGCGAAGCCTTTCCAAAAAACCCGGAAAGCCCCGCACAGTCTTGTTAGAAGCGGAAGTGCGAGAACGCCTTGTTCGCTTCGGCCATACGGTGAACTTCATCACGCTTCTTCATCGCACCGCCACGGCCTTCAGCCGCTTCGATCAACTCGCCACCCAGACGTTGCGGCATGGACTTTTCGCTACGCTTGTTTGCGGCTTCGCGCAACCAACGCATCGACAACGCCATACGGCGGACAGGACGCACTTCCACCGGAACCTGGTAGTTGGCGCCGCCGACGCGGCGGGACTTCACTTCGACCAGCGGCTTGCAGTTGTTCAGTGCAGCGGAGAACACTTCCAGCGGGTCTTTACCGGTTTTGGTTTGGATATGGTCGAACGCACCGTAGATGATGTTTTCAGCGACCGACTTCTTGCCGGACAACATCAACACGTTGACGAACTTAGCAACTTCAACATTGCCGAACTTTGGATCAGGCAGGATATCCCGCTTGGGTACTTCACGACGACGTGGCATTTCAATTCCTTTCAGTCTTCAGTTGAGCGCGCAGATAAATTCTTGCCGCACTCGCGGACGGCCATCATAGCCAACCACTTACTCGGTCCGTTACGGACCGACACATTTCACCAGGCTTGCACCCGACAAAAAACAATTACTTCTTAGCTGCCTTGGCGCGCTTGGCACCGTACTTCGAGCGAGCCTGCTTACGATCCTTGACGCCTTGGGTATCCAGAGCACCGCGAACCATGTGGTAACGCACACCCGGCAAATCCTTCACACGGCCGCCGCGCAGCAGCACGACACTATGTTCTTGCAGGTTGTGGCCTTCACCACCGATGTACGAAATCACTTCGAAGCCGTTGGTCAAACGCACTTTTGCAACTTTACGCAAAGCGGAGTTTGGCTTTTTAGGAGTCGTTGTGTAAACGCGGGTACATACGCCGCGTTTTTGCGGGCTGTTTTCCAGCGCCGGCGATTTGCTTTTCACGATCGCGGAGACGCGTGGATTGCGAATCAATTGATTGATGGTTGGCATCGTTTTATATCCAACAAAATTTACGACGTTAATAACATTAATTCCAGGAACGGTTGCTTGGAATTAAACAAGAAACTTGCACGAAAGAAACCTGTGCATACCGATTTTAGAGAAAACGAGAGAAGCGCCGAAGAAAGCCGGAAGCAGACCAAAGAACGCTTAAGCTCAGGAGAGCCCAAATTCGAGAACTCGCGAGTATATGCCTGAAACGCAAAAGGGTCAAGGGCAGCTCCCTGCGCCCTGACCCCCGTGACCGTTTTACGACGTTTTTGCCGCTTTCTTAATCAACCCGGACCAAAATTACGAAGTCTTTGCCAGATTGGTAACAATATTGCGCCAGGTTGTCGTCTCTTCCTTGTTGCGATCCCGGCGTGAGAAAAAGTTGACAACCTGCTCACCCTTGGCGTCGTAGAACTCCACCGAAGTGATCACGCCATCCTTGGCCGGACGCTTGACCACCCAGCCGCGGTCAATGCCGGCCTGGCGCAAATGCAGGTTGAAATCCGGATCCAGCACGTTGTACCACTCTTCAGTCGCCTTCACTTTCGTGATCTTGCCGCTGAAGATCTGCGTCATGCCAAGATTGCTCACGAACACCATGATCGGCTGCCCTTGCCTGGCTGCGCTGTCGAGCAGGGTCTGCACCGACTGTGCACTGATGCGATAGGCGGCGTCCTTGCCGATCAGGTCCAGCGCCTGCTCGCGCGTAATGCCCAGATCCTTGAGCAGGCGCGGGAATTCATGCACGTCGCTGAGCTCGTTCCAGGTGTCGCGCAGCTCCTTGACGTCGACTTCGCCATTAGGTTTCCTGACGACCTTGGCCGGCGCCTTGTCGACGCTCAGATACGCCAATTGCTCCGGCGCCTTGAAGTCGGCGACCAGTTTGTCGAATGCCGCCACGCCGGCTTCGTTGTCGAGATACACCTTGTTCACCGCGTTGCCGTGCACGTCGAAGAATTGCAGACTGCGACTTGTCTTGCCTTCGCGGCCGGGCTGCACCACGGCGAACGCCGAACGCCATTGGTCGGCGCCGAAACGCAGGTCGATCGGACCACCGGCAAATCCGGTGCCCGGAATCACGCGGCCGTCTGCATTGAGCTTGGCCTGAGTGACCGTACCGACGCGCTCCAGCACGGCATTGTCATTGCGTGTAATCGCCTTGATCTGACCGAGCTCATGCAACCGATCGTACACCGCCTTGTAGGCCGGGCCGCCATCGCGCAAACGGGTCACGCCCTTGCCGACATTGGTCGTCACCAGTTCGGCTTCCGAGACGTTCAGTTTCTGCGCGGCGTCGCGCGGTTGCAGTTTGGGCTGCTCCACACGCAATGCCGACCAGCGTTCGGCCAGGGTGCTGTTCGGCGTGGTCGAGCACGCCGCGATGCTGATGGCGCCTGCAGCCAGCAGCATTACGCCCAATTTGGTGTATTTCATTTCTTACCTCTTTTCGGTTAAGTGGTTTTCAGCGGTTGACGAGTGATCAGTATTCGAACTTCATGCTGACGTTGAAGCTGCGGCCAGGTTCGGTGTAGGCGTCCTTGTTGGTTGCACTGTCAAGCAGCGACAAGCCGCGTATGTCGGTCCAGTTCCAGTACTTGCGATCGAACAGGTTGCGAATGCCGGCGTACAGCACGGCGTTCTTGCTGAAACGATAGCCCGAGCTCAGATCCATGACGAAGAACGACGGCGAGACGAAGTTGGTCGGCGTCGCGATGTCTTCTTTTTTCTTGACGGCGTTATAGACGATATCGCTTTGCACGAACCACACCTGGCTCGGTTCGTAGCGCACGCCGGCAACCACCGACAACGGCGCCACCGATTCCAGCCCGGTCTTCTTCCCGGTCCGGTCGGTTGTGGTTCCCTTGGTGTAGGCGAAGCCGGTCTTCAGCGAGATGCCGTTTTCCATGCGCCAGTCGAGACGTCCTTCAAAGCCGTGGATGGATGCTTTGGCTGCATTCACGTATTGGAAGATGGTCGGGTTGAGCACCGTACCGGCACCCGCCACGGACACTGAGTCGATGAAATTGCGATACTCGCCGGCATAAGCCGCCGTGCTGTAGCTGAACAGCCCGGCCGACGTCGGCAACTTGCCGCGGAAACCGATTTCGTAGGAGTTGCTGGTCTCAGGCTTGAGGGCAGGATTGGCAATCTGCGAATAGCCCTGCGAGGCATTGTTGAAATAGGAGTTGACCTCATGCGGCGACGGCGAACGGAAGCCGCGCGCATATTGCACGTACGGTGCGAACGCCGGTGCGACTTCGTAGATGAAGGCCAGGCGCGGCGAGAACGCACTGTCCTTGCTGGTTGACGCCGGCTGCTTGTTGGCGATGGCCTGCGCGTCATATTTGGCGCTTGCTTCCGGTTTGATCTTGTAGGCGTCGTAACGCAGGCCCGGGACGATGCTCAATGCACCGATGCGCATGTCGTCCTGCACGTAGGAACCAAACACGCTGTATTCAGTTTTCGGAAAGTACTCGCAATACTGCGTGCCGGTGCAGGTAGTCCAGCCGGTGCCGGATGCCGCCATTTGCAACTTGGCCACGCTGAGGTCGACGCCGTAAGTCAGCTTGTGCTTGACGACTCCGGTATTGAAGCCGCTCTCGGCCAGCACGCCGCCGCCGAAGATGTCGTCCTGGTAGCTGATGTCACGAAAACGCGGACGCGTCGGCGCGGCGCCGTTTTCAAAGGAGTACTGCTTCGTCTTCGAATCGCGGTAGTAGATATTGGCGCGCAGTTTCTGGAAGACCGGGTTGTTCGCATCGTCGTGTTCATATTGCAGCTGCAGCTTGTTGCTCTTGACGTCGCTGGTGCTTTGATAGCCGGTGATGGTCGGCGCCGCGACTGCGGACAGGCTGTCGCCGCGCAACTTGTTTTCCACCGTTTCGAAACTCAGCTTGAAGACGTTGCGCGGATCAATCTTGAACACCAGCTTGCCCAGCGCCGAGCGATTGTTGTAGGTCAGCGGATCGGCCTTCGTGCGCGCGGCGCCGGTACCGCCGACGCTGCCGTTGGTTTCGGTCTCGTTACCGTGACGCGCGTTCAGCACCAGCATGCCTTGCATGCGATCGTTGCCGAACGCCATGGTGCCGGTCGCGCCGTAACTGCTGTCGCTGGAATCGTAGGAAGGACGCAACGCAAAGTAGCTGCTCTTGCCGAAGACGTTAAGCAGGTCTTGCGGATCCTTGGTGACGAAGTTGACCACGCCGGTCAGGCCGTCGCTGCCGTACATGGACGACGCCGGACCGCGCAGGATTTCGATGCGTTGATACAGATCGGTGTCGGTATAGGCGCCGCGACCGGCGCTCAATGTGCCCTGGCTGAATGCGCGCGGCAAGGCCACGCCATCTTCCAGCAGCATGACGCGATTGCCTTCCAGGCCGCGGATATTGATGCCTTCGTTGCCGCCGCGCCCCATGGTGGCCGACGCACCGGTCACGCCGCCGACGCGATATACCGAGCGGCGCACTTCCACGCCCGGTTCATAGCGCAGGGCATCCTTGATGTCCTTGGCGTTTTGTTGTTCAAGTTCTTCGGCGGTGATTACCGAGACGGTCGCCGCGACACGGTTCAGGTCACTGTCGACGCCGCGCGTGGCGGTGACGGTGATTTCATCCAGCGGGCGATTCAGCGCCGCCAGTTGTTGCGTGGTTTGTGGTGCGGCTTGTTGTGCAATAGCGGGCGCCATCGCCCATTGTTGCAGCACGACGGCCGTCGCCAGGACGAGTTTTTTCTTGCATAGCTTCATGGTAACCATTCCCCTGAGTGAGTTCGGTTACTGGCATGTTGCTAGCTGGCTACCTGGATATTAATACGAGATTTTTTACCTGCCTCGCGACGACCGTACCGCTGCATGTTGATCGCGCAGAGTCGTTTTGTTGTGGTCGCGCGCGCCGTCCGGTCCGATGAAACTGGTGGACGTTGTTGCCAGCATTCCTGAGGCGGATTATTTTAAATAAGAATAATTCTTATTCGCATATTGTAGGACAAAAACTAAATCAGCTCAACATGATTCGTCAACATTGATAGTCCGATATGCGCTCCCATGCGAAGTCGGCGGCAATGTTTCCGCGCATAAAAAACGGCGCCGGAATTTCTTCCGGCGCCGCTCTTCTTTACCGTATATCCGCCCGTCAGGACAGATATGCGGCTATTGCATCATCACGCTTCGCCGTCCGTACCGCCGAAAGTCTCGGCAGAGTGCGCTTCGGTTTCGGTCACACGCGCCACGCGCTCGGATTCCAACAGCGCTGCGCGCTCGTCGGCTTCCCATGCGTCTTTTTCCTTGCGTGCACGGTGGAACGCCAGACCGGTACCAGCCGGGATCAGACGACCAACGATGACGTTTTCCTTCAGACCGCGCAAGCCGTCCTTCTTGCCCATGATCGCCGCTTCGGTCAGGACACGTGTAGTCTCCTGGAACGATGCAGCCGAGATGAACGAGTCGGTCGACAGCGATGCCTTGGTGATACCCAGCAACACGTTTTCGTACGTTGCAGGAATCTTGGTCGCGGCATTGACGCGATCGTTTTCGTCCAGCAGTTCGGAACGCTCGACCTGTTCGCCGGTGATGTAGTTGGTATCGCCCGGATCCACAACCTGCACGCGACGCAGCATCTGACGCACGATGACTTCGATGTGCTTGTCGTTGATCTTCACGCCTTGCAAACGATACACGTCCTGAACTTCGTCGACGATGTAACGCGCCAGCGCTTCGATACCCAACAGGCGCAGGATGTCTTGCGGATCGGCAGGACCGTCGACAATCATTTCGCCCTTGTTCACCACCTGGCCGTCATGCACCAGCACTTGCTTGTCCTTGGTGATAAGGAACTCATGCTTGGCGCCGTCCATGTCGGTGATTTCCAGACGTTGCTTGCCCTTGGTTTCCTTACCGAACGCCACAGTACCTGTGACCTCAGCCAGCATGCCCGCATCCTTCGGCGAGCGTGCTTCGAACAGTTCGGCGACGCGCGGCAGACCACCGGTAATATCGCGTGTCTTTTGCGATTCGGTCGGGATACGCGCCAGCACTTCACCAACGTGGACTTGCTGACCGTCCTTGACCGTAATCAGCGCGCCGACCTGGAAGCCGATCGTCACTGCGTGTTCGGTGCCGGCGATCTTGACTTCTTCGCCTTGCTCGTTCAGCAGCTTGACCTGTGGACGCAACACCTTGGCAGCGGACGAACCGCGGCGCTTGGCATCGATAACCACCAGGGTCGACAGACCGGTCACTTCATCGATCTGCTTGGCGACGGTCGAACCTTCTTCGACGTTTTCGAACTTCACGGTACCGGTGTACTCGGTGATGATCGGACGTGTCAGCGGATCCCATGTCGCCAGCGCAGTACCGGCCTTGATGACCATGCCGTCCTTGACGATCAGGGTTGCACCGTACGGTACTTTATGACGTTCACGCTCGCGACCGAGGTCGTCGGTGATCAGCACTTCGCCCGAACGGGAAATGACGATCAGCTCGCCCTTGCCGTTGGTGACGTAACGCATGGTCGCCGTGAAGCGGATGGTGCCGTTCGACTTGGCTTCCACCGACGAGGCCACTGCTGCACGCGAAGCCGCACCACCGATGTGGAACGTACGCATGGTCAGCTGAGTACCTGGTTCGCCGATCGACTGCGCAGCGATAACGCCGACTGCTTCGCCGCTGTTGACCAGCACGCCGCGGCCCAGATCGCGACCGTAGCACTTGGCGCACAGGCCGTAGCGCGTGTCGCAAGTCAGCGGAGTGCGAACCTTGACTTCGTCGATGCCGAGGCGTTCGACTTCTTCAACGGTGTCTTCATCCATCAGGGTGCCGGCTTCGTACAGCGTAGCCTGGGTTTCCGGATTGATGATGTCGGTGGCGGCAACGCGGCCGAGGATACGGTCGCGCAGCGCTTCAATGACTTCACCGCCTTCAACCATTGCCTTCATGGATGCGCCGTTGGAGGTGCCGCAATCATCTTCGATCACGACCAGATCCTGGGTCACGTCAACCAGACGGCGTGTCAGGTAACCGGAGTTCGCGGTCTTCAGCGCGGTATCGGCCAGACCCTTACGGGCGCCGTGCGTCGAGATGAAGTACTGCAACACGTTCAGGCCTTCGCGGAAGTTCGCGGTGATCGGCGTTTCGATAATCGAACCGTCCGGTTTCGCCATCAGACCGCGCATACCTGCCAGCTGACGAATCTGCGCTGCGGAACCGCGGGCGCCCGAGTCGGCCATCATGTAAATCGCGTTGAACGACTCTTGGGTACCCTTGGTGCCGTCGCGGCGGACCACGTCTTCGACCTTCAGCTGGTCCATCATGGCCTTGCCGACGTCGTCGCCGGCCTTGCCCCAGATGTCCACAACCTTGTTGTAGCGTTCGCCGGCGGTAACCAGACCGGACGAGTATTGTTGTTCGATCTGCTTCACTTCTTGCTCTGCCGTCGCGATGATGGTCGCCTTTTGTGGCGGCACCAGCATGTCGTCCACGCAGATCGAGATACCGGCGCGTGTCGCCAGGCGGAAGCCCGATTGCATCAGCTGGTCGGCGAACACAACGGTTGCGCGCAGACCGCACTTGCGGAACGACGTGTTGATCAGCTTCGAAATTTCCTTCTTCTTCAACGCGCGGTTCAGCACGGAGAATGGCAGGCCCTTCGGCAGAATTTCCGAGAGGATGGCGCGACCGACGGTCGTTTCGTAACGCTTGACGGTGCGCACGAATTCGCCGGTGACCGGATCCTTTGGATTTTCGACGATACGCACGGTGACGCGGGTAGCCAGTTCGACTTCCTTGTTGTCGTACGCACGGATGACTTCCGAAACGTCCTGGAACAACATGCCTTCGTTCTTGGCGTTGATCGCTTCACGGGTCGCGTAGTACAGACCCAGCACGATATCCTGGGACGGCACGATCGACGGTTCGCCGTTCGATGGGAACAGGATGTTGTTCGACGCCAGCATCAGCGTACGCGCTTCCATCTGCGCTTCGATCGACAGTGGAACGTGGACCGCCATCTGGTCGCCGTCAAAGTCGGCGTTGAACGCGGCGCAGACCAGCGGATGCAGCTGGATCGCCTTGCCTTCGATCAGGACCGGCTCGAACGCCTGGATACCCAGACGGTGAAGTGTCGGCGCGCGGTTCAGCATGACCGGATGTTCGCGGATCACGTCTTCCAGGATGTCCCAGACCACAGGCTCCTGGATTTCGACCAGCTTCTTGGCTGCCTTGATGGTCGTTGCCAGACCCATCAGTTCCAGCTTGTTGAAGATGAATGGCTTGAACAGCTCGAGCGCCATCAGCTTCGGCAGACCGCACTGATGCAGCTTGAGCTGCGGGCCCACCACGATGACGGAACGGCCGGAGTAATCGACGCGCTTGCCCAGCAAGTTTTGACGGAAACGACCGCCCTTGCCCTTGATCATTTCGGCCAGCGACTTCAGCGGACGCTTGTTGGCGCCGGTCATTGCCTTGCCGCGACGGCCGTTGTCCAGCAGCGAGTCAACCGCTTCCTGCAGCATGCGCTTTTCGTTGCGCGTGATGATTTCCGGCGCGCGCAATTCCATCAGGCGCTTGAGACGATTATTGCGGTTGATGACGCGGCGATACAGATCGTTCAGATCGGAAGTCGCAAAGCGGCCGCCGTCCAGCGGGACCAGCGGACGCAGTTCCGGCGGCAGCACCGGCAGCACTTCCATGATCATCCAGTCAGGCTTGATGCCCGAACGCTGGAACGCTTCCAGCACCTTCAGGCGCTTGGCGTATTTCTTGATCTTGGCTTCGGACTTCGATTCTTTCAGTTCCACGCGCAGGGTTTCTGCATCGCGGTCGATGTCGATCGAGCGCAGCAGTTCACGGATGCCTTCGGCGCCCATGAATGCGGTGAAGTCGTCGCCGTACTCTTCGTACTTGGCGGCGTAGTCGTCTTCCGACATGATCTGGCACTTCTTCAGCGGAGTCATGCCTGGATCGGTCACGACGTAGGCTTCGAAATACAGCACGCGTTCGATATCGCGCAGGGTCATGTCGAGGACCATGCCCAGACGCGACGGCAACGATTTCAGGAACCAGATGTGCGCAGTCGGCGAAGCCAGTTCGATGTGGCCCATGCGCTCGCGGCGCACCTTGGCCAGCGTGACTTCGACGCCGCATTTTTCGCAGATGACGCCGCGATGCTTGAGGCGCTTGTACTTGCCGCAGAGGCATTCGTAGTCTTTGATCGGGCCAAAGATCTTGGCGCAGAACAGACCGTCGCGCTCAGGCTTGAAGGTACGGTAGTTGATGGTTTCCGGCTTTTTGACTTCGCCGTAGGACCACGAACGGATTTTTTCCGGGGACGCCAGACCAATTTTGATCGCGTCGAATTGTTCGTTTTGCTGAACTTGCTTGAATAGATCGAGCAGTGCTTTCATGTATCACTCCAGTTGGCGTGAGAACGCTAGGTAATGCTGTGTATATCGAGACGGCCGCACCACAATCTGCGCACACCCTGTTCGCACCTGCGGGAGAGCCGTGGCTTGCGCCGGGTTCCGCATGTACCGGGACAGACTTGGTCGTCCTTGACTGCTTACAATTGCTTGTAGCTGCTTGCTGAACTGCTTACTTTACTACGTTGCCGCCTTTGTTTCAGGCGGCAGGATCAGACGATGAAACAGGGCAAGACGGCCGCGCCGCCTTGCCCTTGGGAACATCAGTCGCGTTCGAGATCGATGTCGATACCGAGCGAACGGATTTCCTTGACCAGCACGTTGAAGGACTCCGGCATGCCGGCGTCGATCACGTGGTCGCCCTTGACCAGGTTTTCATAAACCTTGGTACGGCCGTTCACGTCATCGGACTTCACGGTCAGCATTTCCTGCAGCACATACGATGCGCCGTAGGCTTCCAGTGCCCAGACTTCCATTTCACCGAAGCGTTGACCGCCGAACTGCGCCTTACCGCCCAGAGGCTGCTGAGTAACCAGCGAGTAAGGACCGGTCGAACGCGCATGCATCTTGTCATCGACCAAGTGATGCAGCTTCAGGTAGTGCATGTAGCCGACAGTCACGGAACGCTCGAAAGCTTCGCCGGTACGGCCGTCATACATGGTGACCTGGTTCTTCGACGGCGTCATGCCCAGTTGCTTGGCGATGTGATCCGGATACGCCAGATCCAGCATGCGACGGGTTTCATCTTCGTGCGCACCGTCAAACACCGGCGTGGCGAACGGAACACCCTTCTTCAGGTTGGCTGCCAGTTCCAGGATCTCCTGATCGCTGAACTCGTCGAGCGCTTCCTTCTTGCCCGATTCGTTGTAGATCGTGGTCAGGAACTTGCGCAGTTCGGCGATCTTCACTTGTGCAGTCAGCATTTCGCCGATGCGCAGGCCCAGACCCTTGGCTGCCCAGCCCAGATGGACTTCCAACACCTGACCGACGTTCATGCGCGATGGCACGCCCAGCGGATTCAGCACGATGTCGGCTGGCGTACCGTCGGCCATGTGCGGCATGTCTTCGATCGGCAGGATGCGCGAAACCACACCCTTGTTACCGTGACGACCCGCCATCTTGTCGCCTGGTTGCAGGCGACGCTTCACGGCCAGGTAAACCTTGACCATCTTTTGCACGCCTGGCGGCAGTTCGTCGCCTTGGGTCAGCTTCTTGCGCTTTTCTTCGAACGCCAGATCGAACTGGTGACGCTTTTCGGCGATCGATTCCTTGATCGCTTCCAGTGCAGTCGCCATGTCGTCGTCAGCCGGACGGATGTCGAACCAATGGTACTTGTCCAGATCGTCCAGGTACGCCTTGTCCAGCTTGGTGCCCTTCGACAGCTTCTTAGGACCGCCGTTGGCGACCTTGCCGATCAGCATCTTTTCCAGACGCTGGAAGGCATCGCCTTCAACGATACGCAACTGGTCGTTCAGGTCCAGGCGATAGCGCTTCAGTTCATCGTCGATGATCTGTTGTGCGCGCTTGTCGCGCTGGATGCCTTCGCGGGTGAACACTTGCACGTCGATGACGGTGCCGACCATGCCCGAAGGCACGCGCAGCGAGGTGTCCTTAACATCGGATGCTTTTTCGCCGAAGATCGCGCGCAGCAGCTTTTCTTCCGGCGTCAGCTGGGTTTCGCCCTTTGGCGTTACCTTACCGACCAGCGTATCGCCGGCTTCGACTTCAGCACCGATGTAGGTGATGCCGGACTCGTCCAGACGCGCCAGCTGGTTTTCCGCCAGGTTCGAAATATCGCGGGTGATTTCTTCCGCGCCGAGCTTGGTGTCACGTGCAACAACCGACAACTCTTCGATGTGGATCGAGGTGTAGCGGTCATCGGCAACGACTTTTTCGGAGATCAGGATCGAATCTTCGAAGTTGTAGCCGTTCCATGGCATGAACGCCACCAGCATGTTCTGACCCAGAGCCAGTTCGCCCAGGTCGGTCGATGCGCCGTCGGCGATCACGTCATGCTTGGCGACACGGTCGCCGACCTTGACGATAGGACGCTGGTTGATGTTGGTGTTCTGGTTCGAACGCGTGTACTTGATCAGGTTGTAGATGTCGACGCCGACTTCACCAGCCTGCGCTTCTTCATCGTTCACACGAATCACCACGCGGCCTGCATCGACGTAGTCGACGATACCGCCACGCAACGCTTGCACGGTGGTACCGGAGTCAACTGCAACGGTACGCTCGATGCCGGTGCCGACCAGCGGCTTTTCCGGACGCAGGCAAGGCACGGCCTGACGTTGCATGTTGGCGCCCATCAATGCGCGGTTCGCGTCATCGTGTTCGAGGAACGGAATCAGCGACGCCGCCACGGACACGACCTGGCCTGGGGCCACGTCCATGTACTGGACGCGCTCCGGCGAGACCAGAATGGTTTCGCCGGCTTCACGCGCCGAGACCAGTTCATCCGACAGCTTCAGCGAAGCGTCGATGGTCGCATTCGCCTGAGCGATGATGTAGCGGCCTTCTTCGATTGCCGACAGATAGTCGATCTGGTTGGTGACCTTGCTGCCCTCGACCTTGCGGTATGGGGTTTCCAGGAAACCGTATTCGTTCAGGCGGGCATACAGCGCCAGCGAGTTGATCAGACCGATGTTCGGGCCTTCAGGCGTTTCGATCGGGCACACGCGGCCGTAGTGGGTCGGGTGCACGTCGCGGACTTCAAAGCCGGCGCGTTCGCGCGTCAGACCACCAGGTCCCAGAGCGGAAACACGGCGTTTGTGCGTGATTTCCGACAGCGGGTTGGTTTGGTCCATAAACTGCGACAACTGCGAGGATCCGAAGAATTCACGGATCGCTGCCGAGATCGGCTTGGAGTTGATCAGGTCGTGCGGCATCAGGTTATCCGCTTCGGCCTGGCCGAGACGTTCCTTGACGGCGCGCTCAACGCGGACCAGACCGGCGCGGAATTGATTTTCCGCCAGTTCGCCGACGCAACGGACGCGACGGTTGCCCAAGTGATCGATGTCATCGACTTCACCGCGACCATTGCGCAGTTCCACCAGAATCTTGATCACGGCCAGGATGTCTTCGTTCGACAACGTCATGGCGCCGGTCAGTTCATCGCGGCCGATACGGCGGTTGAACTTCATGCGGCCGACAGCCGACAGGTCGTAACGGTCTTCGCTGTAGAACAGGCCGTTGAACAGGGCTTCCACCGAGTCTTCGGTCGGCGGTTCGCCAGGACGCATCATGCGATAGATTGCCACGCGCGCAGCGGTCTGATCCGCCGTGTCGTCGGTACGCAATGTTTGCGAAATATAGCCGCCCTGGTCCAGGTCGTTGGTGTACAAGGTCTGGACTGCGTCAATGTCGGCTTCGCGCAGGCGGGCCAGCAGTTCTTCGGTCAGCTCGTCGTTGGCCGACGCGATGACTTCACCGGTGTCGCCGTCAACGATGTTCTTCGCCAGGACGCGACCCAGCAGGTAGTCTTCCGGCACGGAAATCTGCTTGATGCCGGCAGCTTCGATGTCGCGCACATGCTTGGCGTTGATACGCTTGTCTTTCGCGACCAGCGGCTTGCCGGACTTGTCGAGAATGTCGAAGCGCGCAACTTCGCCGCGCAGACGCTCGGCGACGAATTCCATCTCGGCGCCTTCAGCGTGCAACGTGAAGTTGTCGAACACGAAGAAGTTCGCCAGGATCTGCTCGGACGTCATGCCGATGGCCTTGAGCAGGATCGTTACCGGCATCTTGCGACGACGGTCGACGCGGAAGAACAGGATGTCCTTCGGATCGAATTCGAAGTCCAGCCACGAACCGCGGTAAGGAATGATGCGGGCGGAGAACAGCAGCTTGCCGGACGAGTGGGTCTTGCCGCGGTCATGTTCGAAGAACACGCCAGGCGAACGGTGCAGCTGCGACACGATGACGCGCTCGGTACCGTTGATGACGAACGAACCGGTGGTCGTCATGAGCGGCAATTCGCCCATGTAGACTTCCTGTTCCTTCATTTCCTTGATGACCGGCTTGGTCGGCGATTCCTTGTCCAGGATCACCAGACGCACCTTGGCACGCAGCGGCGACGCAAAGGTCAGGCCACGTTGTTGGCATTCCTTGACGTCGAACGGCGGCGCGCCCAACACATAGGACAGAAACTCGAGACGCGCAAAACCATTGTGCGAAACGATAGGAAAAATCGATGTAAAGGCCGATTGCAGACCTTCGTTCTTGCGTTGGGACGTTGTTTTGTCCGTCTGCAAGAATGTCTGGTATGACTCGATCTGAGTCGCTAGCAGGAACGGAACGTTGTGGACGTTAGCGCGTTTCGCAAAGGATTTACGAATACGCTTCTTCTCAGTAAATGAGTAGTGCATGGACACTCCGTGAGTGACAGGAAGGATAGAGAGTTCAGGACTCGCCCGGATTGCTTGTTGCCTTGTTGCTGCAATCCGTTAACAGCGAAACCTCAAGTCTCAGCCCTTCAGTCTTGGTTGGCGCCTTCTCTTGCTTCACCGGCAAAGCGGGCAAGAAACTGCTGACCATTAACGAACTTGAATTCGACGCAAATTCGAATCGGACTCAAATTCACATACAAAATTACGAAACGACAAAGGAGCCAAAGCCGAATCCTTCTTTCAAAGGATTCTGCACTTTGACTCCGGTGGAACGATGCGCCGGCGAACCGGCGATATTCCAGCTCAAGTAAAAATTACTTGATTTCAGCTTTCGCGCCAGCTTCTTCCAGCTTCTTCTTGGCTGCTTCAGCATCAGCCTTAGGAATTGCTTCCTTGACTGGCTTCGGTGCGCCATCAACCAGATCTTTAGCTTCTTTCAAGCCCAGACCGGTGATTTCGCGAACTGCCTTAATGACGCCAACCTTGTTCGCGCCGATTTCGGCCAGAACAACGGTGAACTCAGTTTGCTCTTCAGCAGCAGCGGCGCCAGCGCCACCACCAGCAGGACCAGCGACAGCCATAGCTGCTGCGGAAACGCCGAACTTTTCTTCGAATGCCTTCACCAGGTCATTCAATTCCAATACTGTCAGGTTGCCTACGGCTTCCAGGATATCGTCTTTGCTAATTGCCATTTGAAACTCCTAATTTTTTCGATAAAACATCTAGTCGGTACTGACGCTAAAAAAGCGAAAGACACAGGGCCTTGCCAAAATCGTGACCGCCTGAGCGGTCAAACGACTTAAGCTTCGGCTTCGGCAGCCGGAGCTGCTTCTGCAGCTGGCGCTGCCACTGTGCCGGATTCGGCTTCTTTTTTGGCTGCCAGAGCAGCCAGACCACGCGTAAATCCAGCAACCGGAACTTGCATCATGCCCAACAACTGGGCCAGCAATACTTCGCGGCTTGGGATATTTGCCAATGCGACAACCGCTGCTTTATCCAGCGATTTACCTGCATAGTTACCTGCCTTGACAACCAGCTTGTCGTTGGTCTTAGCAAAGTCGGAGATGACTTTGGCTGCAGCAACGGCATCTTCCGAGATCGAATAGATCAGCGGGCCGGTCATTTCAGAAGCGAGGTCAGCAAACGCGGAACCTTCAACGGCACGACGCGCGAGTGTGTTTTTCAACACGCGCAGGTACACGCCTTGGTCACGCGCTTTGGCGCGCAGTTGCGTCAAGTGACCAACCTGGATGCCACGGTATTCGGCCACGACGATAGTCTGCGCAGTTGCTACTTTTGCGGCGACTTCGGCGACAACGGCCTTTTTGTCATTCAGATTGAGACTCAAGATCAACCTCCAAAAATGATGCTTGGCGACGACACAGGCGAAAAACCTGCTTGCCTTGCATCGGTTCGAACACGGCGTCCGACGTTAGGAGTTCATTGCAGCGTTTCAAGATGCACGAAGCGCTGTGTGAGACTGCAAAACTTGTTCGGGGTCACCATCTGCGCTGGGTAATCGGAAACGTGAGCTTCCGACGTTTTAACTTTATGCCTGCCTGCTGCATGCCGCCCAACGGTCTTTGATTGCCTGAAGCACTTCACAATTGCAAAATGCTCCAGCCCAAAGATGCGCCTCGCCTCCTTGAGGAAACGAGGACTTGATTCTTTACTTAAGCCGACAGAGTCGATTGATCCACGCGGACGCCAGCGCCCATGGTGGACGACAGCGACACCTTGCGCAGGTAAACACCCTTGCTGGTAGCCGGCTTGGCCTTGTTCAGTGCATCGATCAGTGCAACCAGATTCGACTTCAGATCTGCATCGCTGAACGACTTGCGACCGATGGTGGCGTGAATGATGCCGCCCTTGTCGGTACGGTATTGCACTTGACCAGCCTTGGCGTTCTTGACGGCGGTAGCCACGTCAGGAGTCACGGTGCCGACCTTCGGGTTAGGCATCAGGCCGCGTGGACCCAGGATCTGGCCCAGAGTACCGACGATACGCATGGTGTCCGGCGAAGCGATCACGATGTCGAAAGGCATGTTGCCGGCCTTGACCATTTCGGCCAGGTCTTCCATACCGACCACGTCTGCGCCGGCTGCTTTAGCTTGCTCAGCCTTTTCGCCCGAAGCGAACACGGCGACGCGAACGGTCTTGCCTGTACCAGCCGGCAGAACCACGGAACCGCGAACCACTTGGTCCGACTTCTTCGCATCAACGCCCAGTTGGACGGACACGTCGATCGATTCGTTGAACTTCGCTGTTGCGAATTCCTTGACCAGCGCCAGCGCGTTATCGAAAGGATAAGCCTTGGTGCTATCGATCTTGCCTTCTTGCGCCTTAGCGCGTTTTGTCAACTTAGCCATTACAGACCCTCCACCGTGATGCCCATGGAACGTGCCGAACCAGCGATGGTACGCACAGCCGCTTCCAGATCAGCAGCGGTAAGATCCGGCTTCTTCTGGGTAGCGATTTCTTCCGCTTGTTTACGAGTGATCTTGCCAACCTTGTCTGTATGCGGCTTGGCAGAACCCTTTTGGATACCGGCAGCCTTCTTGATCAGGATGGTTGCTGGAGGAGTCTTCATCACGAAGGTGAAGGACTTGTCCGCAAATGCAGTGATCACGACCGGAATCGGCAGACCTGGCTCAAGGCCTTGAGTCTGGGCATTGAATGCCTTACAGAATTCCATGATGTTCAGACCGCGCTGACCCAGCGCCGGGCCGATCGGTGGGGATGGATTTGCTTTACCAGCTGGCACTTGCAGCTTGATAAAACCGATGATTTTCTTTGCCATGATGGCTCCTACGTTGATTGAGTGTTAGCGCCTGTTCATTTGCCTTGCGGCGTTTTACTGAGGCTCCTCTGCTGCTGCAGGATTCGGGAAACTTGCATTTCGCCGCGCTCCTGCGGGGCGCTTGATAGAGTATTGCCTAGACTTTTTCGACCTGGCCGAACTCGAGCTCGACCGGTGTTGCACGACCGAAAATGGTCACGGAGACGCGCACGCGGGATTTTTCGTAATTCACTTCTTCCACGTTGCCGTTGAAATCGGTAAAAGGACCATCCTTGATGCGAACCAGCTCGCCCACTTCGTACAAGACCTTCGGACGCGGCTTTTCGATGCCGTCCTGCATCTGCTGCATGATCTTGTCGACTTCATGCGGCGGAATCGGCGTCGGGCGGTTGGACTTGCCGCCGATGAAACCGGTCACCTTGCTGGTGTTTTTCACCAGATGCCAGGTTTCATCCGTCATTTCCATCTCAACCAGGACGTAGCCCGGGAAGAAACGACGCTCGGTTACCGACTTGTGACCGTTTTTCATGTCTACGACTTCTTCAGTCGGCACCAGGATCTGGCCGAACTGTTCTTCCATGCCGGCGCGGACGATGCGCTCGGTCAGTGCACGCTGCACACTCTTTTCCATGCCGGAATAGGCATGCACAACGTACCAGCGCTTTTTACTTGCGCTTGAAACGCTTTGCGCACCAATCGGTGCGCTGTCTTGTGTGCTATCGCTCATGTTTTATTTCCAGCCCAAAATTACGTCGTACAACAGGAATTCGAGCAATTTGTCCGTACCCCAGAGGAAGATCGCCATGATCAGCACGAAGGCGAATACGATCGCCGTGATCTGCGTCGCTTCCTTGCGGGTAGGCCAGACAACTTTTTTGGTTTCACGTACCGATTCTTTGGCAAAGCCGACGAAACCGCGACCTTGCGAAGATGTCCAGGCGAAACCTACCGCCACCAGCAAGCCGGCCACCAGGGCCAGTGCGCGCACCGGAGTCGATTGACCCGACAACACAAAAAAACCGACCACACCCGCGATGACCGCTACGATTGCCAGGGCAACCTTGAGCTTGTCGCTTGATGTATTGACGGTTTGTACAGGCTGGTTAGACATTTATTTACTTTCAGTACCCTACTCACCTGAATCGGTGGCAGGGGCGGAGGGCATCGAACCCCCAACCTCCGGTTTTGGAGACCGGCGCTCTGCCAATTGAGCTACACCCCTACGATCAAAACACTGATCTGAACGGCTTGGCCAGCCAACTTACGCTTGCCGCTCAGACATCAACGCCGCGAGGCGGGAATTTCCCGAATCGCGGCGATTGCTACTCTTCTTATTACGCGTCAGGCAGGATCTTGGCAACCACGCCGGCGCCGACGGTACGACCGCCTTCGCGGATCGCGAAGCGCAGACCTTCTTCCATCGCGATCGGGTTGATCAGCATCACGGTGATCGACACGTTGTCGCCTGGCATGACCATTTCCTTGTCCTTCGGCAACTCGATCGAGCCAGTCACGTCCGTGGTACGGAAGTAGAACTGTGGACGATAGTTGTTGAAGAACGGAGTATGACGGCCGCCTTCGTCTTTCGACAACACATAGATCTCGCCGGTGAAGTGCTTGTGCGGCTTGATCGAACCTGGCTTGGCCAACACCTGGCCGCGCTCCACGTCTTCACGCTTGGTGCCGCGCAGCAGCACGCCAACGTTGTCGCCCGCCTGACCTTGGTCCAGCAGCTTGCGGAACATTTCGACGCCGGTGCAAACCGTGTCTTGCGTGTCGCGGATACCGACGATTTGCAGGGCTTCGCCAACCTTGACGATGCCGCGCTCGACGCGACCGGTCACAACCGTACCGCGGCCGGAGATCGAGAACACGTCTTCCACTGGCAGCAGGAAGGCGCCGTCAACAGCACGTTCCGGTGTCGGGATGTAGGTGTCCAGCGCTTCTGCCAGTGCCATGATCGCTTGCTCGCCCAATGGGCCAGTGTCGCCTTCGAGGGCCAGCTTCGCCGAACCCTTGATGATTGGCAGGTCGTCGCCTGGGAATTCGTACTTGGTCAACAGCTCGCGCACTTCCATTTCGACCAGCTCCAGCAGCTCTTCATCATCGACCATGTCGGCCTTGTTCAGGAACACGATGATGTAAGGAACGCCAACTTGACGCGACAGCAGGATGTGTTCGCGGGTTTGCGGCATCGGGCCGTCTGCTGCCGAGCAAACCAGGATCGCGCCGTCCATCTGCGCGGCGCCGGTGATCATGTTCTTCACATAATCGGCGTGGCCTGGGCAGTCAACGTGGGCGTAGTGACGGTTTGCGGTTTCGTATTCGACGTGCGCGGTGTTGATCGTGATGCCGCGTGCCTTTTCTTCCGGCGCTGCGTCAATTTGATCGTAGGCCTTCGCTTCGCCGCCGAATTTCTTCGACAACACGGTCGCGATTGCGGCTGTCAGTGTGGTCTTGCCGTGGTCAACGTGACCAATCGTGCCAACGTTCACGTGCGGCTTGGTCCGCTCGAATTTGCCTTTTGCCATCTTAGACTCCTAACGATTATGAGAATGTTCAGGCAACGCGCCCGATCGACTTGCTGACTTGCTGCAGCGCTTACTATGAAACACCTGCTATAGAACTGGTGCCCTTGACGTGGATTGAACACGTGGCCTCTCCCTTACCAAGGGAGTGCTCTACCACTGAGCTACAAGGGCATACCTGCCGATCGCACCAACTACCAAACAATGCAACCGGACAAAAACTTTGGAGCGGGTGAAGGGAATCGAACCCTCGTCATAAGCTTGGAAGGCTTCAGCTCTACCATTGAGCTACACCCGCGAGGAACTGCCATCGAACACTTATCACTTCACAGCCGCAACAACTTCAAGACTGTTCCCAAAATGGTGGAGAGGGCTGGATTCGAACCAGCGTACTCGTAAGAGGGCAGATTTACAGTCTGCTGCCATTAACCACTCGGCCACCTCTCCGCGCAGGGAACTCAAAACTATAGGCGAACACTTTTCCCTTGTCAACTAAAATACGAGAGCGGACGCATTATTTTTAGCTTCCGGCTATTCCCGGATCCCGACTGTTGTCTTGGGACGATGCTCGACATGATTCCACGGAGCAATTTTCAGCAGCATGACCATCCCGGGAAGCGCCAGGATGAAGCACAGGATGAAGAAGTTGAACCAGCCCATATAGGCGACGATGTACCCCACCGATGAATTGACGAAGGTGCGCGGCACCGCCGCCAGGCTGGTGAACAGGGCAAATTGCGTGGCCGTATAGCGCGGATCGGTTTCGCGCATGATGTAGGCGACGAAGGCCGCGGTGCCAAGGCCGACGCCGAAGGCTTCAATGCCGATCACCACCGCCAGCGCTACCGTGCTGGCGCCGACCTGGGCCAGCCAGGCGAAACCGAGGATCGCCACCGCCTGGACCACGCCGAATACCCACAGCGCCTTGTTGATGCCGAGCCGGATCATCCAGACCCCGCCGATGATGCCGCCCACCACGCTGGCCCACAGGCTGGTGGTTTTCGACACCACGCCGATCTGCGTCATGGAAAAGCCGAGATCGATGTAAAACTTGGTCGCCAGCGCGGTCGCCATGCTGTCGCCGAGCTTGTAGAGGAAGATGAAGGCCAGCACCCACAGCGCCTTGCTCCAGCCGCCGCGCGTGACGAATTCGCGGAACGGCAGCACCACGGCTTCGCGCAGATTCTTGGGCGGCACGCCGTAGACCACGGGCTCTTTGACCGCCAGCGTGCACAGCAAACCCGGCAGCATGAAGCCGGCCGTGATCCAGAACACGGACTGCCACGGCATCAGATCGGCCAGCACCAGCGACAAGGCGCCGGGCACCATGCCCGACAACTTGTACGCGTTGACGTGGATGGCGCTGCCCAGGCCGAGCTCTTCTTCCGGCAGGATTTCACGGCGGTAGGCGTCGACGACGATGTCCTGGCTGGCCGACAGGAAGGCCACCACCGACGCCATGAACGCGATCGTGCCGATCTGGGTCTGCGGATCCAGCATCCCCATGCCGCCGATGCCGAAGAACAGGCCGATCTGGGTAAACAACATCCAGCCGCGCCGGCGCCCCATGCGGCCGAAATGGAAACGGTCCATCAGCGGCGACCACAGGAATTTCCAGGTGTAGGGAAACATCACCAGCGCAAACAAGCCGAGCGCCTTGACGTTGAGCCCGGACTTGGCCAGCCAGGCCTGCAACAGGCTCAGCAGGATGAACAGCGGCAACCCCGAGGTGAAGCCCAGAAACACGCAAATCAGCATGCGACGGTTGAGATAGCTGTGCCATGAAATGCGGTTATCGGTCATAGAAAAGGATCGGGGATCATCAGTACATGCGTCTGTGCATGCGAGAAGAACTCCGCCCGCGGGAAAGCTCGGGCGAAGACGTCTGCGGAGTATAAGGAATTTGCCGGCGCCGGTACGATTTTTCCTGCTGCTGCGGCAATGAAGATGGCGCCTTACTTCTTCTTGAGGCGGAATACCGCCAGGCTGCCGCGCCAGTTCGGCAGGAAGGTCACCGGCTTGCCGTCGTGCAGCGCCACGCATTCCAGCACGTTGAGCCCCACCTCGTTGGCCAGCGCTTCGAAGTCCTTGATCGTGGCGCAACGCAGGTTGGGCGTGTCGTACCACTCGTAGGGCAGCGATTTCGACACCGGCATGCGACCGCGCAGCAACGCGACCCGGTGCGACCAGTAGGCGAAGTTGGGGAAGGATACGGTGGCTTCGCGGCCGACCCGGGCGATTTCGCGCAGGATGCCTTCGACGTCCTTGACCATCTGCAGCGCCGACAGGCACAGGACGTTGTCGAAGGCGTTGTCTTCGAACATGGCCAGGCCGCCTTCCAGATCCTGCTGGATTACCGACACGTTGCGCGCCACGCATTCCGGAATGCGGGCGTCGTCGATTTCAATGCCGTAGCCGCTGCAGGCCTTGTCGGTCTGCAGGTAATCGAGCATCACGCCGTCGCCGCAGCCGACGTCAAGCACCTGCGAGCCGGCCGGAATCCAGTGCGCGATGAAGGCCAGGTCGGGGCGCAGTACGCTCAGTTCAGGGAAATTCATGCGCTCTCCTCCATGGCGATTTCCGCCCAGACGCGTTGATAGTATTCGCGCAGCAAGGTCATGTAGCGCGCATCGTCCAGCAGGAAGGCATCATGCCCGTGCGGCGCGTCGATTTCGGCATAGCTGACGCGGCGCTTGTTGCTGACCAGCGCCTGCACGATTTCTCGCGTGCGCTCCGGCGAGAAGCGCCAGTCGGTGGTGAACGAAGCCAGCAGGAATTGCGCCTTGGTGCCGGCCAGCGCCTTGCGCAGATCGCCGCCGAAGTCGCGCGCCGGATCGAAATAGTCGAGCGCCTTGGTGATCAGCAGATAGGTGTTGGCATCGAAGTAGGTCGAGAATTTGTCGCCCTGGTAACGCAGGTAGGATTCGATCTCGAAATCCACGCCGTAGCCGAACTGGTATTCGCCCGAGCGCAGGTCGCGGCCGAATTTTTCCGCCATGTCGTCGTCCGACAGGTAAGTGATGTGGCCGACCATGCGCGCCACGCGCAAGCCGTTTTTCGGCACCACGCCGTGCGCATAGAAATCGCCGCCGTGGTAATCCGGATCGGTCAGGATCGCCTGGCGCGCGACGTCGTTGAAGGCGATGTTCTGCGCCGACAGTTTCGGGGTCGACGCGATCACCACACAGTGGCGCAAGCGATCCGGATACATGATGCTCCACGCCAGCGCCTGCATGCCGCCCAGTGAGCCGCCCATGACCGCCGCAAACTGGGCGATGCCGAGCTGGTCCGCCAGGCGCGCCTGCGCGTTGACCCAGTCCTCCACCGTCACCACCGGGAAGCTCGCACCGTACGGCTTGCCGGTGGCCGGATTGGTATGCATCGGGCCGGTCGAGCCGAAACAGGAGCCGAGGTTGTTGACGCCGATGACGAAGAACTTGTCGGTGTCGAGCGACTTACCGGGTCCGACCATGTTGTCCCACCAGCCGACGTTGTCGGGCTCGTCCTTGTAGATGCCGGCCACGTGGTGTGAGGCGTTCAGCGCGTGGCACACCAGCACGGCGTTGGACTTGTCGGCATTGAGCGTGCCGTAGGTCTCATACATCAGCACGTAGTCGGCCAGCGCCGTGCCGTTCTTGAGCGGCAGCGGCTCGGGGAAATGCATGATTTGCGGCGATACGATTCCGATCGACATGGGCTCTCTTCGTTATCTTGCGGTTATGTCCGTCTACCGATTCAGGGGCCCGAAAACAAAAAAGCCCGGAGCTTGCGCTCACGGGCTAAATTCTGGGCTTGTCTGATATTGCACCAAGCTCGCTTTAGCCGTATTTAGATGGAACCCGGGGTTCCGGCGCCCGCAAGCTGAGGTTTGGAGAAACCATTCAAATCGGCGCAGTGGTGTAAGGATAACCAAGTCGGGGCATGCCGTCAAACCACGGTGACGCACGCCTGTCGTGCAATCAGCGGCGCCGTGCGGCGGCCTTGATTTCCGGTTCGCTGTTGATGGCGCGCAATTGCGCCATGGCGGCCTCGATGGCGGACGGCTCGGATGCCTTCAACACCTTCTTGACCTGCGGCTCCAGCAGGGTCAGGTCGCTGTTGAGGATTTCCTGCTTGACGGACAACAGTTGCGAAGGATGCATGGAAAACTCCAGCAAGCCCATGCCCAGCAACAGCCGCGTCCACTTCACGTCGCCCGCCATTTCGCCGCACACCGCCACCGGAATGCCGGCCTTGCGCGCCATGGAAATCACACTCGACAACAGGAACAGCACGGCCGGATGCAGCGGATCGTACAGATGGGCCACCTCGTGGTCGACGCGGTCGATCGCCAGCGTGTACTGGATCAGATCGTTGGTGCCGATCGACAAGAAGTCGAGCCGCTTGATGAACATCGGCAAGGCCAGCGCCGCCGCCGGAATTTCGATCATGGCGCCGATCTCGATGTCTTCGTCGAACTTTTGCTTGCGCTGGCGCAATTGCCCTTTGGCCTGCTCGATCAGCGCCAGCGTCTGGTCGATTTCGAACGCGTGCGCCATCATCGGGATCAGCAGCTTGATCGGACCGAAGGCCGAGGCGCGCAAAATCGCGCGCAGCTGCGTCAGGAACATCTGCGGCTCGCTCAGGCAATAGCGGATCGCGCGCAAACCCAGGGCCGGGTTCAACGCGGTCTGTTCGTCTTCGTCGAGCGGCTTGTCGGCGCCGACGTCGAGCGTGCGGATGGTGACCGGACGGCCCTTCATGGACACCACGGTCTGGCAATAGGAATCGAACTGTTCGTCTTCGGACGGGAATTTTTCCAGATGGCCGGCGCGGCCCATGAACAGGAATTCGGAACGGAACAGGCCGACGCCGTTGGCCCCCGCCTCCAGCGCGGGAGCACTGTCGCTGGGCAACTCGATGTTGGCCAGCAGCGTGATCTCGGTGCCGTCCTGGGTGATCGCCGGGGTCTTCTTGAGACGGCCGAGCTTCTTGCGATCGCGCAGCATGCGCTCCTGGCGCGCGCGGTATTGCGCCAGCACCAGCGGCGACGGATTGACGATGGCCACGCCGGCGTCGCCGTCGATGATCAGCACGTCTTCCTGCTTGACCAGCACCGAAGCGTTGTTCATCCCGACTGCAGCCGGGATGTCGAGGCTGCGCGCGACGATGGCGGTGTGCGAATTCTGGCCGCCGAGGTCGGTGACGAAACCGGCGAAGGCGCCGTCACGGAACTGCAGCATGTCGGCCGGCGAAATATCATGCGCGACGACGATGATGCTGGCGGCGGCGCCCTCCCCTGCGACCGGCGGCAAACTGATGGCGCTCCCGGTCAATACTTTGAGCACGCGGTCGCCGACCTGCTGGATATCGGCCTTGCGCTCGCGCAAATAGGGATCTTCGATCTCGTCGAACTGCGCCGACAGGCCGTCAATTTGCGTCACCAGCGCCCATTCGGCGTTGTAATAGCGATGCCGGATGATGTTGAGCGGCACTTCGGCCAGCATCGGGTCCGACAGGATCAGCGCATGCACATCGATGAAAGCGCCCAGTTCCGGCGGCGCCTCTTTCGGCAAATCGTCGCGGATGATTTGCAGTTCCTGATGGACGGCGGCGATTGCGTTCTTGAGGCGCAGGACTTCGGCTTCGACCTGCTCTTCGGGAATCAGATAATGTTTGACGTCCAGCGCGGCCGGCGCGAGCAGATGCGCGCGACCGATGGCGATCCCTTTGGAAACCGGGATGCCGTGTAAGGTGAAAGATGCCATCGCGTTTGTCTCAGTAGCGCGCCGCATATTTTGACACACGCGGACATTTAATTTGAGCCAGTAATTATGCCGATCAATTAGTGGCTTCAGACGTTATTTGGGGGTGCTTCGAAGCACCCCCAAATGGTTTTTAAAGAACGTTCAGACGTTGGCCTGAGTGTAGCAGCATCGAATCAGAAATTGGAGATGATCAACTCTCGGCTGGTGACATCGGTGTTGTGACCGCCCACGGTGTACTTGAGATCGACCGTGTCAATGGACAAGCCTGCGAATGCCCGGCGCATCTCCGGGATATCGTTCACGCTGATCAGCACCTTCCCCTTGGCACTTCCGGCCACCTCGGCCAGCCTGTCGTACTGTTCCAGCCCAAACTCTACCCCGTAGCCCTCTGTTCCCCAGTACGGAGGGTCGCAGTAGAAGAACGTATGAGGCCGGTCGTATCGCTCTATGCAGGCTTCCCACGGCATATGCTCGATGGTGGTGTTCAGCAGCCGGGAGTGCGCCATACGGAGGTCTCGTTCGATCTGGCGGGGTTGCAGGCGGGTCGGTGTGGTGGTGCTGACGCCGAAGTTCTTGGCTTCCACCCGACCGCCGAAGCAGCTTCTTTGCAGGTAATAGAACCGGGCGGCGCGCTGGATGTCGGTCAGGCGCTCGTCGAACATGCGCTTGTAGCCGTCAAATTCCTGCCGCGAGGCCAAGACCCATTCAAACTCCTTTATCAGCGCGTCGGGATGGTGCCGGGCCACTCTATATAGATTGATCAAGTCGCCGTTGATGTCGTTGATGACCTCGGCGGTGGCCGGTTCCTTCATGAAGAACAGCGCCGCCGCACCACAGAATGGCTCGACATAGCACTGATGTGCCGGGAACAGCGGCAGGAGGCGCTTAGCCAGACGGCGCTTGCCTCCTACCCATGGGATGATTGGTTTGCTCATGTACCCCTTCCGTGTTGGACGCTCGCTGGCGTTCGGGTATGGGACTCATGGCCCTCAATTCATTCAATGTCTTACAGCGGGGGCATTTGATGCTGATGACCTTGTATTCCCCCTTGCCCAGCAGCTTATTACAGCCGCCACAGCGGATTTCCTGCATTTCCTGCATGTTGACCTCTCCGTGCTAAGATTCGGCCCGCCTGTCGACAGGTGGCGGAGCCTTGGCGAGGCATGCAGTTACGGCTGCGTGCTAAGTGGCCGGTCGGATGTTCCCGCATCCTTCCGGTCGCTCTGTCTTTATTTAGACCGCGATACTGAGAAAACAAACGGCACGCGCCAGACTGGCCCCCACGGTTTGGTCGGCCATTCCTGCGTAGTGCGGTTGTAGTCATTCCAAGCCTTCCAGCCGAACTTCCATTGAATTCCCACGAAGTTCTTGATGTGCACGCTGAAATAGCCGTTGGCGACGGCCAGAAACAGATCGTCGTCAGCCCGGATGACCCGCCAGTTCGCGGGGACAAACTCGATTCCCAAGACCCAATAGCTGAAGCCATACGCCCGATTGCGATACAGCCAGTCCACGCGGTTCCAGTACGTGGACTCGCCAATGATTGAACCGTCACGGACGCCTTGATCAAGGTCGGCGTCAAATGTGTCAAACCACGCCAACCAGCCCGGCAGCTTATAACCCTGCTTGGTGACGCCTCGGTCGCTATAGGGAACGTTTCCGGCGAAGACTGGTGCCCACCAGTTCACAAACACCGTGGCGACAATGTGCGCAACGGCGAAGTCCAGCAACGCAAACAGCGGATAGAACAAGATATTGATATAAAGCATGGCTCCCCCTTAATTCGCCGGGGCCGAGGTGTCGTCAATTGGAGATGTCGGCCATTCGATGTCGACCGGAAAGCCGGACTGCTTTTCAATTCGACTCAGTGCGATGCGGTACAGCTTCCATGCTTTGAGTAATGCGATCTCTTCGTCAGTCGCCATGTCCAGTTCAACAGCATCGCTCAGCGTTGCAATAGGGCCGCTTGCTTGCGCCATATAGCCATTGCGCCGGGCAAGAGCTTGCAGAGTCAGCTTCTCCGCGTCGACCACCCAGTCGCTGCCGCTCCATTTCACAGCGCCGACCGGCTCTTTATCGGTCAGGCTGCGTTCGGAAGGCTCGACACCGAGTTCATCGAACTGAACAGGCACTGCATCTGTGGTTTGCCAGTAAAGGCCACGGCGGTCGATGACCTCGACCCACTCGCCCAACTGATAGTCAGAGGGAACGCCGCCATCTGCCTCCCGAAACACGACTGCATGTCCAGCGCTGGCCGGGAATGGTGCGTTCGGCGTCGAGTAGGCTGGGCATGGATACACGCCCGGTTCACGCGGACGCTCTTCTGCGATGGTCATGTTGGTGAATTCGCCGGTCAGCCGGTGATAGTTATAGTTTTCCATGGATGCCCCTTAAATGACCATGATTGCAAGATAGTTACGGAATCGTCCGCGTGTTTCCGGACCGATTTGCGGCGTCCCGTTCGCACCGTCCGTCGTTGGATCGGCAACACCGCTTGTAATGTTGCCGACCGTACCGTTGACGTACAGAAAGTCGCCGATGGTGCCGCCAGTTGCATACGGGAAGTTGGGGTTGGTCGTGGTTTGGTGGCGGTGCCCCTGAGATGTATGCCCCCGCTCAGCGCCGATCTGGCCACCGGTGGTGATGATCTTTACGGATGCGCCGGTCACTGTGGCAGCCGCTGACGCTTGCACGCTCGTCGCAGACAAGATCGCCTTGACGGTTGTACCCGCAGGCAGGTTGGCGTGGGCAAGCGCCATGCCGACAAACATCCCGCGAGTGGTTGCGAATGCGGTGATAGAGTCAGATCCCGCTGTGGTGGTGGCGGTTAATGTCGTTTGCTCGTATGCCCGCGCACCGCTGTCAAGGCCGCGTTCAAACAGACCACGATCATCAGGTAATCCGAACGTGAGAACGCTGCCGCCGTTGCCATAGCCATGTAGAAAGAATCGTATTGTCGTTCCGGCCAGCGCGCCGGTGGCATTGGCGCTCAAGGTCACTTGAACGGCGCTGTCGATGCTTTTAATCGTTGTCCCGGCTGGCAAGTTGGCATGTTCTGCGGGCATGCCAACCCACATATCGGATGTCCGTGCCAGCCCGGTGATGATCGCGCCTGCGGCATTCGCGGTGATGTTGCAGGCGCGCAGCGGAGCCAGCACCGAAAACAAGGCCGGATAGACCGTGCGCGTCATGGACGAGCCATCGCGCACCACAGCCCATGTCGGGCAATCAAGCGTGGGCCAGTGCAGCGGCGTGCCGGAGGGTAGCGCGCTTGGCGACGGCAGAGGATCAAGCAACACAAAATTCGTGCCGTCGAACATCACGTCCGAGATGAGGTCGGTCACCATCAGCGCGTTGATCTTCGCGCCGGTTGAGTCGTACTGCTTGAGCGCCACCGAGGGCAAGTCTCCTGCGCCTACTTTCAGGGTAGGATTAGCTAGCGAGTTGGAGTGAAAGCGAACCCGGAAGAACAGACCCGCACTGTATGCGTCAGGCGTAACATCGGGCGTGATGACGTAAGCAGCACCGGTTCCTGACGTCACCAGTAGCTGCTTCTGCGGATAAAGACGCTCCAAAGCGTTCAAGAACACACGGTAACTGGTGGCGTCGTCCGGGTTGAATGTCTTGCCCGGCAATCCCGACCGCTTGATGACTTCCATCATGCTCCAAATAAGCATGTTGGCGTCTTTGGCCGAAAAGGTCGTAGGAATGGCCGCTGTGTCGGTATGCATGCGCTGTGCGGTGGCAGCGTGCACGACATTGTCTAAGCTCTCTGTGTAGTTCATGGCTTCCTCTAGAAATAGATGACGTTGATATCGAAGCGCGCAGGAACAATGCGCTTCAGCAGACATTCGACTTCAGCCGTGTTTTTGGTGCAGTTCACCAGCTTCTGCCCGACACGATTTGAGCCAACCCGAAACGGTTGGCAGATGTAAAGAATGCGGACATGGAGGGTTCCGGTCAGTGCGCCCAGCTTGTCGCCGACACGGTTCCTGCCGACCCGGAAAGGCACGTTGTACCAAGCCTCCACCTCGAAGCCATAGCGCTTCAGATAGCCCTTGATTGCTCCGATGCTGTCCGCCGAGCTATCGTCGTATGGCAGGTCAATGTCGCCCTGAAAGCGGGCCAGCATGTTCGTGCGGCGCACTTCGACGGTCTGATCGTCGCCAAAGCAAGCGTCCGGCAAATTCAAGGCGTCTTCCCACTCTTCCAAGCGCGAGCATGTGCTGTGTGGAATCCACTGCCGGATCATCCGGTCAACGAACTCGTCATGCTCCCGCAGCAGGTCGCCGAACGCCTTCAGCCAGCGCATGACCACTGACAGGGGATGGCGCGGGAAAGCCCAGCCGGGAGGCAGCAGATAGCTCAATGCCTGCCAAAATTTATCCATTGGTCATCGCCTGAAATTCGACGTTGCGCAACACCAGCACCTCGTAAGCCGTTGAGAAAAGAAAGCCTCCCGGCACCGGCTCCGGCTCAAACATCTGGTGCGTGTACTCGCCCGGCGCGATGGAAACCGCTTCAGTCAGGTGAGACAGCGGAATTCGACCGCCCGGCAATGCTTCACGGTAGAACAGGTCTTGAAGCTCCAATTTGATGTTGGCCCGGTTGGTGCCGGTATCCGGTGATATGCCCAGCATCACGTCGACGTACTTTGCAGCCGGGATAATCACGAAGAGTTCGTCTGGTGGCCCTCGGTCGTTGTCGCGAATGTAGTTGTAGACCGCGTCCCGCTGAGCGGCTGTGGGCAAGCCGTTAGGGTTCCCGTCCGCCATGATGATGACGCCTGCTGTAGTCGGGCCGCTTGGATTGCGCACGCCCCACGCCCGCGTGATTCCAGGCACCTTAAGCGCCCAGCGCTCGTAGTCACTTGGCGCGCTTCCACGCGGAGGATTGCCAAGGCGTTGCTTCAGACGATAGATGGCCTGCGCCTCGGTTTCTTCGTCGACGCCGCCGTTTATCCCTGCGGCACCGACGATAAAGTCGCCGTCGATATCGACCTCGGTCGCGACCAGCGTCAGCTTTTCCCCGGCTGGAATATTGCCCGCAGTACCAGCAGTCGTGCAAAGCAGTGTCGGCGTCACCGTGTTGTCGGCAGCGACCACTGTGTCAGCTTGCACAACATAGGTCAGCCCGTTTTCACGCTGCATCACGGCCCCGGCGCTCAGAATCGCGTTCACAACGCCAGTTCCCGCGATGGGGCCGGTCGCTGGCTCCGATTCCTTCATCGGAATGCCGTATGCGATCATCCACTCGCGCAGGTACTGGCCGCTGGACTTGGTTGGGATGGCCTGTTTCGACACGAAGTCGCGGACATAGCGATATGCACCATGGATGCCGACGCCTTGCACGAATGCCTGCGCCTTTTGATTCGACCGGGCGATGGCAATGTCCGTGGCTGATAGCTGTACGCCATCCGACTGTGCTTCCACAAGCGCCTGCTGCAAGAGAGTCGCCGCGCTGGCGGTAAGATCGTCGATGGAGGGGATGGCTGGCAGTGTGTCGATCATAGCGATTTCCGCAAAGTGGTTCCCCAAAGGGCGTCGTAGTCGGGGCGCTCGTTCGTCGCCGAACGCCAAATTTGTGGACGCAGCGCGAGCCTGTCAGCTGCGACACCCGTCCACTGGGTGTCAACCACGATCTTTTCGGCCAATTGCGTGTTCACCATCCACTGCAATGCCTCCCACGCGGCGAATCGGGCGCGCTCTTCGATGTCCACCGTCGACTTGGACACATAGCATTGCCATAGCTCAGACCCCCATTGCTCGCCGGGGCTGACAAATTCGTCGCCGCACCAGCCACGTCGGTCGGTCTGATTGCGCGGCAGCTTCACATCACGGCCAGCGCGTTTATCTGAGAACAGGGAAATGATGACGGCGGTGTGCAGGGTGTCGTCCAGCGCCAGTGCGTACTCGGCCAGCAACACCGCGCGTGGCGCTGCGACCATGCATGGGTTGCTGAAATCCCGTACGGAGAATTCGTTCTGCGCCGAGGTCGGCACAAGCTGCCAGTCAAACGGCAGCGAGAGAGGATTACTTGCGGGGGTGGCGGTGAGGATGTCGATCATGGTGTGACCATGATCGCTTTAATGCAGATTTAAATATTGGTGAACTATTTCATAAGCCTTAGCTTTTGCTAGGGCCGTCCGTCCGGTCTTCGCCTTCCTTGACCCCGCCGTGGTCGTGCGATCCCACATCGACGCCGTCGATCTTGCCTGTTCCCGCGATGTCCAGCGTAGCGCCCTTAACCTTGCCTGTTGCCTCCAAGGTCGGCGAGTCCATGCTGATGCCGTCCGGTGCTGTCACCGAATATTTTTTCGTGTCGATGATGTACTCGTCACACTTGATTACGATCTTTTTGCCATCGGTCAGCTTGATGTTGTGGCCGTCCTTGTGCCACACCGCCACCTCGTTGGCCGTCAGCGGCGGGCGGCTCCCGATCTGATCCATGCGCAGCACCATCATGTGACCGCCGATAGAGATCACCAGTCCTTCGCCTTCGGTCGGGGCCGCTGCGAAGCCGTAGTCTTGCAGGCGCTCGACGGTCTCACGGCTCAGGTTATCGAAAACGTCCACGCGAACCTTCTGCACCTTGCTGTCTACCAAGCCACGCATGCGAGCGCGGCGCATCATCGTTTGTTTGCTCATTTCACACTCAATACTTCAAGTTCTTCGGCTTCCTCGGAATGCTTTTTCTTCTTGCGGGGCTTGAGCGGCACTGTGTCATAGGCGTCGACCGGGCGCACAAGGATATCGGTCACGTCGCCGTCCTTCAGGTCGACGTGCGAACTGATATCAGCGATCAGCCACTGGTCACCGTTCAGACCTGCGATATCGTCGTAGATAGGCACGCGGGTGTTGACTTCCCATGGCAAGCCCTTCCATGTCCAGCCCTCTACGCGGTAGCGCAAGCCGTATGCCTGTCCGCGCCGCACGCGCATGGTGTGCTCGACCAGCCGGCGCATATCGCCGACTTCGGCGTTGCCCTCGGCGTTGACGATCAAGGGCAGATAGCGCTTGATTTCCGGGTCTTTGAATACGGCTTTCTGCTGCATGGACTCGCTGAATTCCTTGTCCGACTTCTTCTGGCCGTAGCCGATGTAGGTGGCGAATCGTTCGGCATCCGTGCCGACGCCTTCCATGGTGATGACATTGCCTCCGCGCACAATCGCGCCATGGCTGACCGTCTTGCCCGCCTTGGTAAGCAGCAACTGGCCGCGCATATTGGTGGTGACCAGCACTCCGCGCAGACGGCTGGCGCGAGATAGCGTGGTCAGCACCGTTTCGCCGTGTTCGATGGCGAAGTCCGCCAGTGCGTCGCCGATATCGGTCTCGACCACGACATCAATGCCAAACGGGCTGCACAGGTCGCGGGCGATCTGGTCAAGTTTGGCTTTCTTCCACTGCCCACCCTTGTGGATGGCCGAGCAGGCCACGAGGTCGCCTGTCCGGCTCCGGCCTTCGATCTTGATGCCGCAGTCGTCGTAGCGATAGAACGGTTCGGCGGTCAGGACGTAACCCGTTGTGACCACCGTGTCGTTGATACGCACCTTGATAACGTCCTGCCGGTTGATGTTCGGGCGCTTGCCCGGCACGTAGGTGACCGGGATGGTAAAGCGCGACGAGATGTTTTCAATCGACCGCTCAATGGTTGATTCAGTCCAGCCTTGGTAGTCGTAGCCATTGACCGTGACGTAGACCTTGGCCTGTTCTTTGGTAAAGCGTTCCATGTCAGTCCCTCTTGATGATGCGCAGCGGCTTGCCGGGCGGGACAAGCAACGGGTTGAGAATGTGTGGGTTCATCGCCATGATTTCATCGGCCCAGCGCACGGTGCCGAACAGCCGGTAGCTGATGTAGACCACCGGTTGCCATGTCTCCGGCGTGTACGTGGTGACGCGGGCGAGATCCCGCGACCGCTCTTGCAGGTCGGCCAGAACAGCGGTGTGCAGCGTCAGCAGGGTGTCGTGGTCGACAACATCCATCCGCAGCAGCTTGGAGAACTGCTGGTTGAAGTCTTGACGCAGCGCGAGCGCTTGGTCGTAATTCACGATGTCGACCTGCGTGACCGCCTGCGCCGCAGAGATGGTGGCGGTTGCCTCGATCAGCCCGGACAGTGCCGTCAGCGACGCCGCTTCCTTCTGGCGGCTGGCGGTCTGATATGGCGTGGCGACTGGCGTCAAGGCGCTGGCGAGTTGCGTACTGGCTGCGGGCGCCGTCGTAATCCCGCTCGACTGGTAAGCCGATGCCACGCTCGTCGCCGGGCTGCTAGACCACAGGCTGCGGAGCGAGCCAAAAAGAGTCAGCGCCTGCGACGACGCGATGTTGTCGGGGATGCGCATGATGTTGCTGAACATGCCGCTGGCGATATCCTTCAAGGCAAGGAGTTCGTTGGTCGGATTGGTGATGTACGTCTTGACCAGACCATCGTAGTAGTTCATTTCCTTCTGCACTTTCGACACGGTCGACCAAGCGGTCTCCATGGCGCTGCGCATGCTTTCCCGCATGTTGTCCAGCGACCAGCCCGGCGCGCCGTCTGCATCGAATTTCTTACCGAACTTGTCGGCGGCAGACGCTTGCGCAGCGGCTCCGGCCTGCGACACCTTGTCGGTGCTGTTGGCCTTGGCGACTGGATAGCGGCGCTCTTCGGCACGGATGAAGGTCAGGTCAAGGCGAGCGATGCCGCCCTCGTGCGCTGGGGATTCCTTGATCGTGTACTTGCCGTGGTAGTAGCACCGGATGCTGCCTTGGGTCGGATGGATCAGAACGCCATCGCCTTCCAGCACAGCCCGCAGCGCATCCAACTGGTCGAGATAGTCATCACCGATCAGGTAAGCCGAGAATTTGATTTCCTCGGTGGCGTTGCTCATCTTGAAGACGGTCGGCAGGTCTTGGAACGGGTATTCGCGCAGGATGGTATTGCTGCCCGCTGTGATGTCGATGGTGTCGACCTGAAACGGCACGTCGCGCCAACTTGCCATGCGCAGTTGTTTGAGCCACGCGATTTCGGTTTCGTCTGCCATTTATTGCCTTCCTGCTGGATTGGTGGAACCGGCATCGATCCTGACGCCGTTGAGTTGCTGCACGACCGAGGTGTTGACCTGAGTCCGCATATCAGAAACCGTCACAGCGACCGCTAAACGGCCTTCCTTGAGGTCGATGTCGACCTTCTGGGGCGGAACCTCACGCAAGGCGTTTGCGGCGGCTGTGGGCTGCATAGCGGAGTTGTTGGCGAGACTGTCGCCCAGCTTCTGCGCTCCCCACCATCCAAGACCGCCACCAACCAGTCCGCCTACTGCCGCTCCGATGCCGGTGCCGATGATGGGAACGAAGGAACCCAGCGCGCCACCGGCCAGCGCCCCAGCCTTCGCCCCAGCCCAACCACCAGCGACACCGGCTGCGGTACGTCCGATAGCGTTCGTCTTTTCGGCTGCGGTCTTGTCGCTGTCCATCAGGGTCGAGCCGACGTCATAGGCGGTATACCCAGCGGCACCCAGCCATCCCGCTTTGCGCAACAAACCACCGGCTCGTCCGAGAAAACCCACTTTGGCCGCTGGCTGCGGCACCGGCGTACCGCCCAGCGAGCCGAACGGATTGAATGCCGGTGCAGCGCTGACGGCAGCAGCAGCGGCAGCGGCGGCAGGCTTGCCACGCAACAAGGACGACAGGCCAGCGCCAATGCTCGCAGCCTTCCAGATGCCAATGGCGGCAACAGCACCGCTGACGACTGTGGTCAACGCCGGGAATTCGCGAGCGAGGTTAGTCGCGCCGGTCAGCAAGGATTGCAGCGGGCCGTCGACCTGCTTGAACGTGTTGCTGCGGGCAATATCGGCCTCATTGGATGCTTGTTGCGCCTTGAATCCGGCGCGGCTGGAGATCAGTTCAAAGTTGCTCTCGCGTGCTTGTCCGGTGTCGCCTTTGACCTGCGCCTCCACCTTCTTGACGTAGTCCTTGTTCTGCATCAGCGCGATCAGCGCCATGAGTGCCTGCCGATCCTGAATCACCTGACCAATAGCGCTACCTTGTAGCGTGTCCGCCATGGCGTCCAAGATGGGTTTCCTCTCGTCTTCGCTACCGGCTGCGTCTGCCTGCTTCTTCAGCTTGACGTAGTCCTTGTCCTTCGCGGCCACCTGCTCGACAAAGCTCACGAACGCTTCCAGTGGCGTGAACCCTTGCTTTTGCGCTTTCACAAGCGACGCCGTCAGGTCGATGCCGACCTTCTCGAAATCCTTTTTGGTGTCCTGGCTGTTGATCTTCGCCAGCAGGTTGACCATGTTGTTACCGGCCTCGTCCTTTGTACCGGCAGTGATGACCGACGCCTGCGACGCAGAAATCAGCTTTTCAAACCCGGACATGCCGCGCATACCCAGCATGCCCTTGGACACTGCCATCATCTGCGGCAACCATTTCGCCATGTCCTTCAGCTCAAAGCCGCCTTCCTGACCGGCCTTGATCGCCTTCGACAGCGCTTCGGGAATTTGATCAGCCTTGAGGCCGAAGTTCTGCATGGCGCGGATGGCGATCTGGGTCAACTGGGTGACATCCGCGCCGGACGCTGTAGCGGCACGCTGCAAATCAGGCAGCATTTGCAGTGCCTCATTGGTCTTGACCACGCCCGATGCAATCATTTCATTCAGTGCTTCGGCTGCGGTATCGCGAGAGCCGCCGCTGGTGCGCACGGATTCATTGATCTTTGCTTCCAGCACGTTCATGCCTGCGATGCGCCCCTTCAAATCCTCGTCCGCGTAGGCGACGTTCGCCATATCGGCCAGCCGCGCATCGAACGACATAGGCCGTCTGACCATGGCAGCAGCGACCACGCCTCCAGCGACCGCACCTGAAGCGACGCCGTCGATCTTGCGCACGCCTTCACCGGCCTGTGCTGCCTTGCGGCGCACATCGTCAAGGCGGCGGGCGACACCGGACAGGAAGCCGTTCGTCCGCTCAAACGATGACCGCCCGGTGCCGACCCGGTTCAGTGCATCGTTCGCCCGGCGTGCGGCTGCGGTGGTCTGATCAAGCGCGGCGGTCGCACGCTTGGCGTCGCCTTCGACCTTGCCGACTGACGTGGCCTGTCCAACAGCGGTAACCGCCTTGTCGGTCTTGGTCGCTGCTTTCTCGGTTTGTTCCAGTGCCTTGTTCTGGCGCTTGGTCGCATTTTCAAATGCCTTCGCGTTGGCATCGGACTTCTTGGCAATGTCCGAGACCAGACTGATGTAGTACTTGATCGACAGGTTCTTCGTGGTCATGGCGTGGCCTTCTTTCTCGCTTCGTTAATCTGTTTCGCCCACAGCAGCAGCAGGCTTTTACGGACGCTGTACAGAGTGGTCGGCGAGCAGTTGTGGGCCAGACTGATGTGGTGCACCATCGCCATCCAGTTCCGCAGTCTGGCCCTCGGATCGCGGGGATGGGGTCACCTCCTGCGCAGGCTCGCCACTGAGCAGCTTGTCAAAGTCAGCAGCGGATAGCAGGCCGTAGCGCACCTGTGCGGCAAGACCGATCAAGACGCAGCGCTCTTCAATGCGGTGAAGGTCAAACGGCGACAGCTTCCCGAACAGCTTCAAGTCCAGCAGGTCAAGGCCAATGTCTTCCAGACCCGGCATGGTGAATTTCTCGACGTGACGCATGGTCAGGGCCATACGATAGATATCGTCGGACAGCACCAGCGTCGGCTTGCCTCCGATGTGCATGAGACGTTCCGCCATTTCAACCGCAATCATTTCGTCTTCCACGGCGGTCTCGCGCAAGCGCACGACTTTGTATCGGACTTCCTGACTCCCTATGCGGGACTTCAGGCCGTCGACAAGATGCAGTTCGTAGAGGTCTTCTTTTTTCATGATGTGTACCTGACTAAAAAAAAGCGCCGGATCGCATGAGACGATTCCGGCGCAAAGGCGCTACTGCGCGGGACTTACCTTAGAGCCACTGATACGGCTGCAGCACGTTGAATTCGATGTCGACGGCACCGTTGCCGACTTCACCCATGCTCTTGAACCGGCACTTGCCAGCGCGGACACGCTGGCCGGTATGCAGGTTGGTGCAGACCATTTGCGCGTTGCAGACCTTGGTGTACTGATCTGGCGTCACGCTCACGCCAAACAGAATCTTGGCCTTGATGACACGGGCAACACGCTTGCGCGTAGTTGCATCGTCGCCCGTTCCGGCCAGCACCGCCTCGGTTTCAAAGTCTGCTACGCCTTGCAGCGTGGCGCTGCCGTCTTCGATGGGAAGCACGTCACCGTCAACGGTGAGCGAGTCCACTCGGAAAAGTTCGCTATCGCATCCAGCCATGGTTACTCCTTTAAAGTCTAAAAATTCGTGTTGCTAAGCGCCGTCTACTGGCAGGTGTTAAACGTGACCGGCTGCGAACTGGCTTGTGATTTCGGTCTGATAGTGCTGAGTGATCAGGACAGGGTTGTCGATGATCTTCAGCTTTCCGGCCGGGCCGTCGACCTCGGCCGCAATCGTCTTCTTGTAGTAGTCCATGTTCTGGAACAGACCGGCGTTGATGAACTGTTGGTAGCAGTTCAGCATGACTTCCTCGCCCAGCGCGGCGGTCATGATCTTCTGACCCGGAATCGGCTCGACCAAATATTCGGCCAGCTTATAGCCGCGATACTTGATCTGAAACTCAGACACCACGAACCAGCGGTAGTAGCTCAACGTCTTCACCCAGCACAGGTCGCGCCAGCTTGGGTCGACAGCGCCGGTCGGATGGGTGATGTAGTTCGTCACCAGTCGCAACAGATTAGCGGTGCCGTCTTCGGCCACTTCCAACACGCAACCACCGGCGTTGAGCAGGTTGTTTTTCTGCGTCGATGCCTCGAAGTCATCCAGCTTGCTCGCGGCCTTGTAGCCAACCAGCGGCACGCCGGTGAAGGGAACCGCCGGGTCGATGTCCGCGTGGCTTTCAATCGCGGCTGCGGCCATCGCGGCGGTCTCCCATGGATTAGTACGGTCGCGGGTGACGCAGATGGTATGGAACATAGGGCTATTGCGCGGCGTCAGCCATGTAGTGATCTGGCCTTCGGTGCCGCGCATGACGGTGACGACTTGGCCGTCCTGCATATCGGCGAAGTCCCAGCGTCGCTCCATCTCTTCTTCCAACATGCCGATGTTGGTCGAGTCGTTGTAAGGAAACGCGATTTCGGTCGCACGATAGCCGCTCATAGCGGTAATCACTGGCGAGCAGTCGGGATTGACAGCACCACCCGCCATGGGCGAGATGGTCACGGACAAGCCCTGCGGAATGACATCATCTTGAAAGAAGAGTGTGCGCAGGTCGATGTCATTGCCGGTAGCGCCGCCCCAGTTGCAGGTCAGGTCGATATCGCCAACGGCTTGTCCCGCCGCCGCTTTGAGTGGCAGCGAGGCGGTCGCGTTGATGGCGTTGATCAGCTTCGTGCGGAGGGTCGCCAGCGTGTCGTTGACCGACACGCCGACGCGCACACGCTCGCCGCCGATGTAGAGCGGCAGTTCGCCGGACGCGTGCTGCGCATCCAGCAGCAGCGTTACCTTGCCCTTGGCCGCTTCGGCAGTGTCGTCATCGACCAGGATGACGGCGTCGATGGGCATACCCAAGCCGAGGTTGGCGCGAGCGCCACGCCACATCGCCATCAGCATCGTACCTTCGCCGAAGGTGCCGAGCGCTTCCGACTCGGTGCTGATGCGCATACGCTTGTTGATGTTCACCACCAGTGGTGGCTTGGCCTGACCGATCAGCAGTACGGCACGCGGCATGCCGCGCAGCGTGCGGAACGCATTGCTGGCGTCGAACTTGTGCACGACGGCAGGCATCAGGAAGTTCAGAGACAGGAGGTTGGAGATCATTGATTCACCCTTAAAGCATGGTTAAAAATGGTTTGGTGCAGCTTCTAAGCGGCGCTGCGGCCTTACTTGGTGCGGATCAGGTCACCGTCGTCCAGCAGGCGCAGCACGCGCACGTTGGTGGTAATCGACGCCGTCTCTTTCTCGCTGAAGTAGTCGCCGTGTTCGTTGTTCGGCACCTTGCGGTCGACGCCTGCTTTCACGCCGATTGTTTCGCCGATGCGCGGGCGTTTGAACTTCGGTGTGGTTTCGGTGGAATCGTCTTGCTTGTCGGTTTTAGCCATCTTTCATCTCCAAAGTGTGAGTAACGTTTGAATCGTTCGGGGTCTCCGGCTGCGCCGGGACGTGGGTTTTTCCAGTGGTCGAGATTTCGACCTGCTTCATGTCCGGCAGCACAGGGGCATTCGGCTGCTGCTGCTTCTTGAATTCGACTTCCTGCCACCAGCCGACCATCCACAGCGCCATGCCTTTCTTGTCGACGGCGCGGTTATAGAGGTTTTCGGCCATGATCTCTTCGGGCGGGCCGGAGCAGATTTCTGCGCGCCAGCCTTGAAACAACGCTGTCAGCACCTCGGTGCGCTCCATGGCTTCGCGCATGCGTTTGTTTCGGTCGCTATGCTTGGTCGCCACAAACAGGGCGATGCGCGCTCGCCAAATTTCCTTGCCGCCCAACGTCTTGCCTCGTTCAATCTTTCGCCAGCCCAGCGCGGCGACAAAGACAGCCGGCGCATTAAACGACTTCACGTCGATCTCGTCAGAACTGAACTCGCCACCGTAGTCTTCAATCGTCGCGAACAGCTTTACAGTGTTGGCTTTGATGTGTGTCTTGATCTCGTCCAGTAGCTTCCCGCTGTTCATCAAATGCCTCGCAGTTCGTTCACAATCATGTCGCCGATGGCGTTCTCGTCCTTCTCGTTCTCACCCATAACCGGGCGGGCCGTCATGTTGAAGCGATGCCCGGTACGCCCGGTTTCACCGCCGAAATGGTGGATGCGCGCATATGGCGAATCGGAACCCCATTCAACACCGTCATCCGTGACCTGATAGACGTAGCTCTTGTAGAGCAAGCGGCTGCGAATCAGGGTCTGACCACCGCGACTGCCTGCTGCTTTAGATGGCGGCATCGCAGTGCCGTCGAATAGCTTCTGATGATCGAATCGGTCTTGAATCTGACCGATGGCGTACTCGCCGATGTCTTGCTTCAGCCCTGTCAGGTCAGCGGTCGCCAGCCGGTGCAGGTGTTCCGTCAATGCATCGTTGGCGAAATTCCACTGAAGCGAAACGCCTTGATCGCTCATTTCCCGAACGCGCCCCAGTTGTAGCGGCTTGGCATACGGCCAGAGCGGACGCCTTTGCTGTGCACCTGCTCCTGCACCAGCTTGACCTTGCCTGCGGAGACGTCACGCAGCCAGTCAACCCAACGCTTGCAGCGTTTCTCTGCGCCTTCGGTCATGTTGTCGTCGTCATCCTTCAGGTAGCAGCGCGCCAGTTCAAGGCAGCAGCTTTTAACCGGGGCTGCGGCGATCTGTTCCGCTGTCAACGGCAGCGCTACGACACTCAGAAAGTAGCCGTCCATCCACTTCCCGGCCTCTACCATCGCGTTATCCAAACGGGCGACGGCTGTCCGGGCTTGCGCGATTTCTTCGTCGGTCGGGTCGCCGGTGATCGCATCGGCCATCACCATCGCCAGCAACTCCGTCGTCAGCAATTCCAGCTCGTCGCGCAAGAGGTCTGTGGTCTCTCCGATGCCGAATGCATCGACAAACTGTTGGCCGGTGGCGTAGGTCATTTCGCCTTGCTACCTTTCGCAGCCTTCGGCTTTGCGGCACGCGCCTTCGGCACGCCCTTGGCTGGTGCCTTCGGTGGTGTCGTGACCGGCTTTTCAGTCACGGTCTGGTCTGGTGTTTCAATTGCGGGCGCCGGTGGTGTGATCGTCTTCTTGGCTGGCGCTGGTGCTGGCGCGGCTTCGTCGATCTCTACCAGTGCGCCGCTGTCTACCAAGTCCTGGACTTCGCTTTCGTCCACGGTGACGGTTGCGCCGATATCGTGGTGCTTACGATGAAGGCGCACGTTCTGCGCCACCTTGTACTGTTTTTCCATTTCCGCTATTCCCGGTTGGGTGGAGAAATGGACAGCGCCGCAGCGCTGTCCATGGCAGTCACAGCGACAATTACGCCGGAGTGATGACGTCCTTCAGGAAGAAGCCCAGCGACGGCGCGCAGATGACTTCCTTGACTGTCTCGCCGACGCGCACCATGCGGCCACCACGCAGGCCGATGTTGCTGTCGTCCTTTGCACCGGCGACACGCTGGCCGGTCTGCGCGGTGAAACCGAAGGTCACATTTGCACCGTCGACCACGCCGGACATCTTGGCCGCAGCCGCGTCTTGATACGTCAGGGACAGACCACCAGCCCAGCACGGTTGCAGGTTTGCGTTTTGACCCGGCTTGGCGGAGTTGAGGCGCGCTTGGCCGACGACGATCTTTTCGATTTCCAGCAGTTCGGCGACACGCTCTTTTGTCACCGCGCCCTTGTCACCGGAGGTGCCGTTTGCTGCCTTCGCGATGACCGGATGAGTACGCAGCAGACGCCATTCGCGCTGACCGATTGTCATGGTGTTCGGGCGCAGGATCGGACGATCCAGATAGTCCAGCAACATTTCCAACGGGTCGCTGTTCGCGTTGTCAAAGCGGTCAGCGGCGGCGATGGTCGCATTGTTAGCACCGTAGGAAGCCGGGTTGAACACCAGTTGCGCCACGCGGTATTCGCGATCCAACAGAACCAGACCAGCCAACCATTCGGACGTCATAGCTTCCAGATTGGTGTTGTCGGGTGCGTCGGTGATATCGCTGTTCGGCAGCGGGTGTTCCAGACCGTAGTCTTCGGTGGAATTGCTGACCAGCTTGCCCTTGAAGTCGACTTGATTCACACGCGAACGACGACCGACTTTCGTGTCCGGCACGGTCATGAATTGCTCGACTGGGTATTCCTGATACTTGAAGCCGGTTTTGCTCAGCGGTGTCGAACGCGGCAGGACTTCGTCAGCGATCAGGTTGGGGTTGCGGACAGCGATAGCAATCGCGGTCAACTGGGTGTCTTGTGGAAATGGGGTAGGCATTTGCTCTCCTGTGAAATCGTATGAAAGTGGTCGTACAGCCGAACCCGACTAGGCCATGGGTTCGGCAGCGTCTTCCTCCGGGCTTTAGGCGTCGCCCGGCAGTTCCCTCACGTGAATGTTCTAGCCGCGCAGCAGCACGGAACCGATGTCGCCAGCGTTACCGCTGACCAGCGCACGGCCCACTGCATCGTCAGCCGCAGCAGCCGGGATGGCATGGCCTGCGGCGTCGCTCTTGACACGCTGGCCGCGAGTCACCGCCGCGCCATAGATGACCGGCGCAATCTGTGTCAGCACTACGTCGACACGCTCGCCATCTGCCGAATCGGCATCGCTGGAAACACCCAGCACGCTTGCACCAGCGGTGGCAACGGTGACGAGGTCATCGGCTGCGCCGAACATGACGAAGGTGCGCGCCAGCACGGCACCGACAGCGCGGTAATTGGCAATCAAGCCCGGTTTGTTGTACATGTGATCGCTCCTGTGTTTGAGTGAATGTGGTGGTGGTGCGGTGTACCGAGATGCCCCGGCTTACTTCGCCAATTGCGCCATTGCTTCGGCGTAGGAGACCGTGACACCGGCCTTGGCCTTGTCGTTGATGTATTCCTGAATGCGGCCTGCAATCGCCTGCGCGCTTTCGTTCGGGTCACCAGCGTTTTCGTTGCCGGTCTTTTCGTTCAATGCCACCTTCGGGGATTGACCGGCCATGAACTCGGCGAACCATTCGCCGGGCGTCTTCTTGGCGGTCTGGCCGCTGGCCGAAAATTCGAACGACTGGGTGGTGCCGGTTTCCAGCACGCCCATGAATTCGGCCAGACCAGCAGCTTCCGCAGGCAGCACCTTGCCTTCTTTCTTCCAGCCTTCGATCTGGGTGGTGATGCGCTCGCTGCGACGATCAGCTTCGACGCGGGCGGCGCGGGTATTGGCGTCTTCCAGTTGCTTGGTGAACTCGGTGGTAGCTTGGGTGCGGCCTTCGAGGCGAGCGGCTTCGAGGTCTTCTTTCGTGATGGTCATTGCAGTCTCTCCGGTTGTGAAAGTGGGGTTGTCGGCTTCGGTAACTTCGTCCAGCAGGTCGCCCGCTGCCGACTCAAGCGCGTCAATCTGATAGTTCGGGATGACCCGGTCTGCCTCTTCGACGCCTTTGTCCGCGATGACTTGCTCGCGCAGGTTGCGGAACAGGGATGCAGCATTGTTCAAGGCCCACGCTGCGCTATTGAGCGACGCTGCCGAGAATTCCATGTACTCGCCGTTGTCGCTGAAGTTCACCGACAGACCGTCGATAGCTGGCGGTGCCGCACCGAGCCAGCCGACATGCCGCAGGCGCAGCCCATGGGCTGGGTCGCGATAGATCGAAACCGAGCGGTTGCGGTACGCGCCGGTTTCGACGCCTGCTTCAAAGGCTGGATTGATGTCTTTGAATTTGACGTACAGCAGGTCGCCGTCACGCTTGATCTCTTCTGTCCACGCGAAGGCCGGGTCGTTGTCTTTGGGATGACCGAGAACGGCAGGCGCGGCACCAAGGGAGTGATTGGCGACGATCTGATCAAGGTCGGCTTGGGTGAACGTAGAGACCTGTCCTTTGGAGTCGGTATTCGTGCCTGCCCGGAATACGTCGATCCAGCGACCTGTCAAGGTACGTTTCGGTGTGGGGTGTTTTGTTTTGTCCATGTAGCGCAGTTTGCGCGTGTCGGACTAGGAAAAATTGGTGAACGATTTCACAAGGGGCCGGAATCGTTTAGCGGCCCTACAAGCGTTTTTCATCCCTTCGACCTCCGCTGATAGCTCAACGGTGTCGAACGGCGTTTTTAAAGCGGGTCTGAGCGTTTTTAAACCGGGTACGGCTTAAGGGGGGGACGGCGATTAGAACAAATCGCCGGTAGTTGGCATAGGATCGTCTTCGGCAAGCACTTGGAAGACCCGGCGCATCGAATAGTGGACTTCGATAGCGATCTGGTCGACCTGCATGTTCTTTTCGTACCGCAGTTGGCGAATCAAGGCATGTTTGATCTGCCGCATCACAGCGTCGTTCTTCGGCAGCATCAACGTCTCGCCGCCATACCAGTCGACCAGCTTGGAGAACGCAGGTGCGCCGATCTGTTCAAGCAGTGGGTGCGCCGGGTCGACCTTCTTCGGCACGCAGAGATACGCGCCGCCGCGCCACCCAACAATGCGCAGCGCTGCCGACTCGCCGACGCATTCGATAAGATCGCGAAGAGAGTCCGGCAGCGCCAGCGGGTTGTTGATGTGTTGCGGGTTTTCCATCAGTCGACTTTCACGTCTACTCGTTTGGCCCATTGCTTCAGGGCTTCAATCAGTTCTGCCAGTTGCTGCACCGAGGCGAAGCGCAGTGCGCTGAGTCGCGGCTGCTGGCGCTTGCTCCATCGCTCCAGCGCTTCACGCCCACGGACACGCACTGTGCCAGCATCAGCAAGTACGCCCCACAGCGCCAGCAGTTTGTTAATCTGCGGCTCCCGCCATCCGTCCGTTGGCTTGGTATCGTTCCCGGTTGCAACCAGCAGTGCAGCCAGTGTGCGATGTGCTTCCGCACGCTGCCGGGTGTCCAGCGCCGAGGCCGAAGTCACCTTGAACAGGTCGAATAGCCAATCCTTGTACTGCTCTTCGGTCATGCCCGACTTGATGGCCTTGAAACGGATGGCCTGGCTGTCGCGCTTGACTGGGTCGGATGACAGGGCCACGTTAGCGCTCCTTTTTCGCCGACGACTTCTTGGCGGACTTGGCGTGCGGTTCGACCTTCTTCCAGCGGGTGTCTGCGGCCTTCATTGCATCGGTCGTAGGCATGCCGCCGAATGGCTTCAAGGCTTCGCTGATGTCTTCAAAGGCGATCTTTTCCGACAACTCAAACATGCCGCCGCAGTAGATGACCGACCCTGCTATTACTGCCGCGTTGACCAGCCGTTCCAGCGGTGATTCCTGTTTCGTCTTTACCATGGTGTTCCTCTTGATGTTGGGATGATGGCGTCGCAAAGCAACGCCATCGGGTTAGTTTTTCCGTGCCGCGCGAACTTGGCGTCCGGTCGGTGCCGTCTTCCACCACTTCTCGTCGCGGCCAAGTTCGTCAAGGCGGTATTGGTGCTTCTGAAACAGCAGCCCGATTTCGCCGCTTGGACGCAGGAAGCCCCAAGCCTTCTCGCGCTTGGCCCGGTGAAAGAACAGCGTCCAGACCGGCGTGCCACCAGCGGGCAAGATGACGCGATGAAAGCTGTCGCCGGTCAGTTTGTTGAACCAGCGAATGTCGCGCAGGCCGTAGCGGGTGTCTTCGATGTACCAGCCCGCGAGGATGAACGACACGGCCCAGCGCCACGGATGGTCATGTAAGCCGCGATCAGGGTCGGAGCCGACGAACTGGTGCAGGTAGAAGTGGGTGCCGAAAATCGTGAACAGGTAGTAGCGCTCAAGATACGGCGTGTCGCCATCGCTGATGACGCGGCATGGCAGGAAATTGGTAAGCCAGTTCAAAAATTGCTTCATGTGGTTCTCCTTGGTTGTTGTTGCTCAGTGCATCGCGTTGGTGAAGTAGCCGTGTGTCACTTCGCCGTTTGGATACTTGCTTTCGACGATGGTGCGCGGGTCGTCCGGGTTCCGATAGAAGCTGACCGTCATGCCAAGGGGAAGCAGTCTCCCCAAGGTGACGATGGCTCCCTGCAACATGGCGCGCTTCTCGTCTTCTTCGTTGATGACAGGCGGCTCCATGGATCAGATGCCAGCCAAGTCCATCGGCATCGCTTCATACTTGCCGCTTGCCACGCGGCGATACAAGCGGATGTAGGTCTTGGTGCCGGTGACCTGTACCGAATCACCGATGGCCTGCATAGCCGACTTCCATTTCTCGTCTTCGATATTCAGGCGGCGCAGCGCGAGAACACGGCCCGTGTTGATTGAGCCTTCCTTGTCGGTGTCGAACGCCTGCTGCACCAGCGCCTTGATTTCCGGGCGCGAGCCTTGCGCCCATTCGTTGATGCAGTCGTCAACCAACTCTTTTGCGGCTTGGAGGCGTTCGTCGAAGGTGATGTAATCGCCCTTGGCGATCTGCACTTTGAATTCGCCGTCGAAGGTCGGCAGCGTGATGTTGCCCTTGTCGCCGCCGACCTTTGCGCCGTATTCCTCGGACGACATCTCGACGAATGCAGCAACGTCCGCGAATGTCTTGCGCTTGAAATCCGACATCAGAGTGGCGACGTCTTGTGCCGCCTTGACGATCTCGCGCACCAGCTCGTCGCGGGTCTTGTCAATCGGCTTGATCAGTGTCTTCGGCACGAAACGACCCTTGGCGTCTTTCATGTAGTCGACGGATGCTTTGGAAATGTCCATGTTCATTGTGTTTCCTTTCGGTTTGGTGGTGCTTCAATCAGGACTTCTTGTTTGTGGTCAATTCTTTCAATGCCGCCAAGACGTGGTCAGGCATTTTTTGCTTAGGCAGCGCCGCATTCAGCACAACCGGCCCGGTTGTCACGGTGCCTGTCTCACGCCGCTCGGCAGTGCTGCCCTGTCCGGCGTGTCCGGCTCGCTGGCTCTCGGTCTTCTTCTCGGCGGCTCCCTCGGCGCGGTTCGCCATTCCGGCCAGCACCTCAAACAGATAGCCGTGGCTCTTGAGCGGTAGCCGCAGTTGCCCGGCGTCGCGTTGCGCCAACACCTGTTCAAAGCCCATTTGCCAGTACGCAATCGGGCAGGCCCACGTGCGCCCATTGCGTTCCACTTGCGCCGCCCGGATAGACGGCACCAGTTCGTTGATCAGCGCCGCCATGCGCCGGTGGTTTAGCTGACTCTTTTCCGGGGCAAACAGACCGACATAGCGCAGCAGCGGCTTGATGAAGGTATTGCCCGCTGGGTGCGCGTCGATGATGGCGTGCAGCGCATCGCGTGGCGCGTCTTCAGTCAGCATCAAATCCATGCTCATGACGACGCGGCAGTTCGGGCAGGTAACGGTAGGCAGCGGCATAGTCAGAGGCGCAGTAAGGCAGTTCGGATGGCGGTACGCTTGTGGCCCAACTCTTCGGTCTGCGCTTCGTGACGCTGCTCGGCCTGCTTGGCGTCGATCTTGGCTTCCCACAGCAGGCGGTCAATCGTGCTTTGGCGTTCCAGCAGACCCAGCAGGCGCTGTTGCAGCCACCAGCGGTACAGGCCGGTCGCGAGGTCAATAATCAGTTTCTTCATGGCGTTTCTCCTGAGTTCAAACGGTGCGGCGTGGTGGCATGAACAGAACTTTTTCTGCGGTCTGGTCGATGACTTCCGGCGAGATGTCGTACTTGTGCAAGGCGTAGTCGCGCAATGCCGGGATCAGGTTTTCGACCAGCATCCGAACGGAGCCTTGGCAGTAGTGCCAGATAGCCTCCAGAACGTCCGGCGCAAGCTCACCTTGATCTGCCAGTGCAGCCTGTGCAATCGCGTCGATATCGGCGCGTTCTGCGCGCTGGATCGCAGCCGGCCAAAATCCCACGCGGCTGCGAATCTGATCGAACTGTCCGCGCAGCGGCTTGATCAGTTGCATCAGGCGGTCGGTGCCAGCCAGCACGATGCCGACATTGGCCTTGTCGCGGATGCGGCGCAGGTAATGCAGGCACTGCGGCATCATGGTCTCGGCTTCGTCGATGATCAGCAGGCGGGTCGTATCCTTCAGGGCTTCCACCACCGCGCTGAACTTCTTGTCCATGGAGTTCGGGCAAGGCGCACCCAGCGCTGTCAGCAACTCGGTCAGCAGCACACCGGCTGTCATATTCGGGTTGGCCTCTACGATGATGGTGTGTTCGTTCTGGCCTTGGTATTGCTTCAGGCCAGCGGTCTTGCCGACACCGACGGCGCCCGTGAGAATGCCGAAGTTCGCATACTTGCGAGCGCGGTCGCAGACCAGCGCTGTCATCTGGTAGATGGACGTAGTAACGAACGGGATGGTCGCCACGGAGGAACGCGTTTCGTGCGCTTCGATGGCGGCTTCCATTTCGCTAAGCTGGCGACTCGGCGAGGTCGGATACTTGCCGCTCAAAATCTGCGACATGGTCGACGGCGAGATACGGGCCAAACGTGCGAGCCAACTGCGGGTCATTTCCTTGTCGTTGAGCCACACGACAATGCGCTTCGCGGCATCCACATCGGCGGCGTCGTAGCTTTCCGCCCATGTGGTCGGAACGGTCAAGGGTGCTGCTTGCTTTGGTGCTGTTGCCATTATTTTTTCTCCAAGAGGTCAATCACAATTTCCGAATTCCGCTTACGTGAGAGTCGCGGCACTTCTACCGTTTCAAGTTGTTGCAGTTGGGAGCCAGCGGTGATGCTGTCCTGCGCTCGCGCCTGTGCTTCGTCCAGCTTTTGTTCCAGGCGGCGTTGCTGGCCCTTGAGTCGCTTCTGACGTTGTTCGTCGATGCGGGAAGGTTCGACCACGCCAATCGTCTCGACCAGATTGGCAACACAGACGAAGCGGCCAGATTCTTCAAACAGCCGGACATGCTTGTCGTCGTGCAGGTCGTATTCGACGGCCAGCTTTGTGCCTTGCTCAAACAGCGTCAGCGCCTCATGCCAGTAAATTCGCTTGTGCAGTTCGATCAGGTGGCGCTTCTGCACCGTACGGATTTCACGCGGCCTGATGATCGCCTCGGCAGGCAGTTCAACGGATACGCGTTCAAGCCCTTGCCAGACCTGCGCCGGGGTCATGCCATCAAGCGCCTGCATCGGCGTGTTGTTGTACTCGTCGATGAAGTTGGCAAGGCTCTCGACGTAAGCGGCCAGCGAAGGAATCTTGCGGCGTCCGTTTTCGATTTCGGATGACAGGCGTCGATTCACCTCTGCTGCCATGTCGCCGCCGCAATACACCATGCCGTCATAGAAGAACTTGTCGTGGTGGTCGCGCACCGTGCGGAACCAGCGTTCGATCCAGCCTTTTCCGTGCGGGTTGCCCGGCAACGCGCCGATGACCGACATGGAGAAACGCTCATAGAAGCCGGTGCTGTCGTCGTTCAGCAGCTTGGCGCGATAACCTGCGCCCCGGTCGAGATACAGCGCCGCAGGTACGTGGTCAAAGCGCACCATCGCCGAAGACAGCGCGAACAGAGTCGATAGCGCGGACTCGGATTCGCTGATGTACCAGCCGGTGACGTAGGCCGACCGAATGTCGATGAAGGCCGTCAGTTCCGGGCGATAGAGGCGTCCGGTGTTCGGATGCGCCACGTAGCAGTCGCAGGTGTGGCCGTCGCCTGCGTAGACCTCACCGACCAGCAGCGTGGTGCGATCACGCGGTTGCCAAATCTGCCGTTGCAGCTTGTGCAGGTTCTTGCCGACACGCTGGGGCGAGTGCTTGCCCAGCGTTGCAGGCAACGACTTCAGATACCGCTTTACCCGCGACTCGGTCGCCGAGTCGTAGCCTTCCTTGCGCAGCTTCAGCGCCACCCCCGAATAGCCGGGGTTACTGGGGATGTTGAACAGTTCGGTTGCCCGCGCTTCCCAGCCGTAGTCCTTGCGGACGCGCCCGGTATGTTTTGGCAGCAGCCCGGCCTTACCGTCGCGCTTGTAGTCGGCCATCCAACGCTTTAGCGTAGGCACGGAAATGGTTTCCTTCAGCTTCGCCACCAGCAGGCTCTCGGTGGTGCTGAGCGCGCCGACTTCGATCTTCTTTGCCAGCAGTTGCGCAGCATGGTTGGCGGACGCGCCATGCTCCATCAAAGCCAGCGCCGGAGCGATCAGCTGGTGACGCCATTGCGCGGTCTGACGCTGCTGCGTTGACGCCGCCATCCATGGGTCGGCTTCCTGTACGGCTGGAAGTCCGGTGGATGCTTTTACGAGTGCGACCATGGGCCTGCCCCTTACTTGCCAGCCTGCGGTTTATTCTTCGGGCGACCGGCTTTAGCTGGGCGCTCCATTTCCCGTTCCCACTCGCGCACGGTCTGTTCGTGCTTATGCTCTTCGGTCAGCGTTTTGTATTCCTGACCGCAGCGCAGCACTTCTTCAGGGCTGAACACATCGGTGATTTCCAGCACGCCAGCAGCCGGGCCGAAGGAGCTACCGAGTTGAGACAAGAGGCCACCGGTGCGCGCATGCAACGCGCTCAGCGCAGCGACGAGGTGCCGGGCGACAGCGTCCTTCCAGTCAATGAATTCCATCTCTTCAGCGAGGAATCGTTTGATCAGTGACTCCATGTCATCGACCGAAAGCTCGGCTTTCTTGTAGAGCGCCGCGCATTCCAGCCGCATGTCTTGCACCGGCACCGGCACGTCGCCGCCAGTCTTGACGCGGGCTTCGCGCAGTTGCTTGACGATGCCGTTCAGGCGTTCGACTTCCAATTCGGATTTTTCCAACTGCACGGCGATGTCTGTCTTGCGCGCAGACAGGTCTTTGATGGTGGTGCGAAGTTCCCGCACAGACAGCCCGGCGAGTTCCTTGTCATCGCTTTGCAGAAGGTCGTCGATGACTTCCGGGTCAGCGCTGGCGATGGCCAGAACATGGCTTTTCGGCAGGCCAAGCAGCTTGTCGCGCTCCGACTCGGAACGGGATAGCAAGAATTGCGTGTATTGAATGGCGCGGTACGCGGCGCGCTCTTCGACGCCTTGCTCTTCCAGCATCTTGAGGAATTCGCCGTGCGCGCATTCTTCACGCAGGCTCAACAGGTCAATACCCGCCGCAAGCATGTATTGCGCCGAGGTGCTGAGGTGCCGCACAGCGCGATCCATGCGCTGTTCCAGCGGCATGTCCATATCGAGGCCGAACCGTACCGCCAACGAGCGCACTTGCTCGGCGTCGTATTTGACAACGTTGTCGACTTTCACATTTCCGGCTTCCTTGACCACGACATCGGTCACAGGGGCGCTCGCAGCGCGGGTTTTTGCTTTCGGCTTGGCGACGCCTTCCATCGGGTCAATGTGTATTTCTTTACTCATTACGATTTCTCCTGTTTTTAAGCTGATTGCTTGCTGCCGTTAGTGGTCTGCTGCTTCATGCCCAAGGCCACCGCGATGTCGTGGGCCTTGCCGTAATTTGCTTTCATGACACCGCTTATCACTCGCGAAACCATGTAATACGGGTGTCCGTTCTCTTCTGCCCACTGCTTCAAAGTGATGCCTTGCTCTCTCAGCTTGCGCTTTGCTTGTTCGCCTGTCATAGTTAGCCTCTCGTGATATTGCAGTTCAATGTGAGTACATTTGAACTTCATTATGGGTACATATTTACCCATTGTCAACCACTTCATGAGTAAAAATTTATGCACACAATCGGGGCGCGTTTAAAGGAAGAGCGTGAGGGAGCAGGCTTGTCGCAGGCGGAAGTGATGGAAGTGACAGGGGTGACCAGAAAGACGCTGTTCAACTACGAATCAGGCGAGCGCTCGCCTGACGCTGAATTCTTGGCAAAAGTGCATGCGGCGGGATTCGATACGCAATACGTCTTGACGGGCGTGCGGCTGCGCCCCATGGGAATAGAAATAGAAGATGTGAGACGAACAGCGGAAACGGCCTACCAGATGGTGCAGGCCGGTGGTCTGGCAGTGTCTGGGCAGCAGTTCGCCCAAATGATGGTGGCGCTATTGAACGCACCACAGGCCGCAGCCAACGCAGCGCCTGCTGGCTCGGCGACCACGATCCACGGTCAGGTAGGCAAGCACGCGCAGGTCATCACCGGCAACGGAAACATTCAGACCGGTATGCGACAACAAAAAACCCCAAAAAAAACACAATAAATTGCACTGCATTTAAACTGCATGCTGTTAGTCAGCATCCAGTAAGCAGTGCAAAAGAATAAAGGGGTTGTAATCGTGTCAAAGAATGAGCAGTACGTAACGGGCAGTAGCAACATTCAGGTCGGTGGCGATCTTCACATCACAGTACACAATGGGGTGCCGCTTCCCTTGTTGGTGCCAGAGACCAAAATGCTGTCTCGCGAGCAGCGGCGCTACATCAGCACGCTGGTGGCCGAGGTCGAAAACGCAGAGCAGCGCATCGTAAGCGCCCGGCTGATTCGGCATTCGATGAATCAGGAATTGAACGTCGCGTCGATTGAAGAAGTAAGCGACGAGATGTACCGCAAAGCGACAATGTACCTGACGGGTTGGAAGACCTGTGCGTTGGGTGAACATCAAGGCGAGTCCGCGATGGTGTCCCAAGTGCTGCGCATTTGGACAATCTGCCCGAAGGAACAGCCAGCGATTTCAAAGTTCACTCGCGATCATTTCGGCACGTCGAAAATGAATGACTTGAACTACTGGCAAATGCGTTGTGTTTTATCATTTGCAATGCACTTGTGGGGCGAACATTGGAAGGGAAAAACAGTATGACCACATCAAGAAAAATCGTCGCAGCGTTGATCCTGCCGTTTGCGGCCATGGGAATCGCGCACGCGTTGGAAGCACAAGACGCGCTAGGCAAGAAGGCGTTGGCGGGTGACTATCAAGCACAGCGGAATCTCGCGTATTCCTACGTGAGTCCACGCAACGGCGAAATGCTCAACCCAGTGATGGGCTGCGCATGGTATTTGACCATCCTCAATTCGGGATCGCCAAAGGTGAATCAGGGCGATGCAGGAAACGTTGAGGTGTACTGCAATAAGCTCGACGCACCATCACTGGGGGCAGCAAAGCAGCAGGCGCGTCGACTGCTGTCAGAAATCAGCAAGAAGTGATCACCATGGGTATCGCATGGCGGGCCGGTTCGTTCGGGTAAGCACCCGGCTAGATGCCATTCAGGAACTAGGTGCCGCATACGAACACGCTAAGTGGGTCGGCGGCGATCTAATCCCCCAATACAGCGTCGCAACGGGCATGTTTCTGTTGACCCTCCATGTCCTGAACGGGAAGTTGGGGTCTGACACACTTCCGTTCGGATATCGCTCGCCTGACGGCATGGCAAGAGGTGAATCCCGCAGCCCGACCATCCCGCTAGAAATGGCGGCGACTGGACGTTTCGTGCGCCATATGTTTGAGTCTGGCCGCGTTCTCGTTCCCATGGACGGTTGGTACGAATGGAGCGACGAGAAGACGCGTCGACAGCCTTGGTACATCCGGCTGAAGACGGACAAACCGATGTTTGCCGCTGCGCTCACCAACTTCAAACCGAATCAGCAACAACAAGTTGAAGTCGGCGTCGGCATATTGACAACTGACGCGGATGCCGGACTGTCCGACATACATCCCCGCAGGCCCGTTATTCTTGCTCCTGACGCCGCGTTGAAGTGGCTGGACATCAGTGCCACGACACAAGAAATTTTCACGCTGGCGAGGCATGGGCTGCGTCCCGCAAGTGACTTCGACTGGTACAAGGTTTCCGACGCTATCAACCATGCAAAGCATCCGTCCGAAACGACTATCGAAGAAGGCCGCGCATTTATAGCACCCGCTGCAACCCGGCCCACGTGAACATCGCACCGCTGTGAAACATTTCACAAATACGGAGCACCTCTATCCCCGTAACCTGCGGTCAATAGGTTTCGGGGTGCCACCACATAAGCGCATCCGATTGTTTTGGAGCGCTGCATGTTTAACAAATTTCCCCGCCTCACCGTCTGTCTCGTCGTCAGTCTTGCACTGATGGCGCTGGCGTATATCTTCCGCCAGTCCGATCCCTTGATCGCTGTCTCGCTGTACAAAGCACATCTCATGTCGCTTGGTGGCTGGGGTGGCTACTGGCTCGACCGTGTTGCGTTCCCGTATGGTCGACCGCACGTCTACTGCAAGGACGGCGTCTGCGAAATCCAAACCGATCTTGACGCCGCCGCGTTGAACTTCGCGAGTCTGCGCCGCGCCATCATCATCGCCGCAAGCCTGATCTGCGTCGGGCTGGCGGCATGACATCGGTACGCAGAACATTTTCCCGCCTTACGTCGTCACCGACCTCCCTGTGGTTGGTCTGGTGGCTGGCATTGGCGCTTCTGTCTGGCTTCGTTCAATCGTCGCAGGCGCAAGTGCCACAGGGCGCGTCGCAGTACAAGCGTCAGCTACGTCAACAGGCGCACATGATCTGGGGCTTAGATGCGCCAGTCGCTACGTTCGCCGCGCAGATTCATCAAGAAAGCCAATGGAACGCCGCAGCGCGCAGTCGTGTCGGTGCTGTCGGCCTCTCTCAGTTCATGCCGTCGACCGCTACGTGGATCAGCGGCGTCTATCCCGATCTGGCGGACAACTCGCCAACCAATCCGGTGTGGGCGATGCGTGCGCTGCTTCGCTATGACCTGTTCCTCTTCGACCGCGTCGCTGGTGAAAGCCTGTGCGAGCAAGTTGCTTTCGCGCTGTCGGCTTACAACGGCGGGCTGGGCTGGGTGAACAAGCGCAAAGCACTGTCGCCGACACCCCGTAAGTGCCTGGACGCGACGTGTGCGATCAATCCCGGTATATCGCCGCCCAATCAGCGCGAGAACGCCGACTATCCCAAACGCATTTTGCAGCGCTACGAACCCTTGTACGTCGCGAATGGCTGGGGCCAAGGGAGTTGCCAATGATGAAGCAAATCATCGCCGCTATCTGCCTGTTCTGTGCAGGCTATGCGGTCTGCTACTTCACCGGCGAATCGGTCGTGGCGAACAAGATCGTCGCGAAGTCCAGTCAGGCCGAGGTGAAGCGTGTTGATAAAAATCTGAAGAAGAACCAGCACGCCGGTGACTCGTTTGAGAAAGCGCGCCGGAACCTCGACAGCGCTTTTGACCAACTTGAAAAGGAGGCCGCACATGATGCGCCAAATTCTATTGACGATTGTGAGTTGCCTGCTGATCGCTTGCAGCGCTGGCGTGCCGCCAACGCAGGAACCGTTGAAGGTGTTGCCGCCGTCGAATCTGACGCAGGCGCCCGCACGGTTGCCGCAGCCGGAGAACGGCAAGATGCGGACGCTGGAAGCCGATCACAGGATGGTCGCAAAGATGTACCACAAGCTGGCGACGCAGATGTGCGAGCTACTTCGCAACTTGGGAATTGAAAGGGAGGAATGCGTCGACTACTACGGCGATAAAAAATCATATGACTGAACACGAATTTGAGATGGCGCAGAGATTGGAAGAGTCCGCACGACTTGCGGGCATCGAAGCGGCGCGCCGTGCCAGCGCCACCAAGGGAACGCCAGACTGCGTCGATTGTGAAGCACCTATCTCGGCCAAGCGCCGCGCAGCGGTGCCACACGCGCAGCGTTGCGCCGAATGTCAAACCATCATCGAAAAGGCACGCAAGCATGGACGCTAAAGCAGAGGGTCAAATCTTGGCCGCACTCGGCCAGATTCAGGGGGAATTAAAGGGCTTGCGCGACCTCATGTCGTCCAGCAACGCGTCGTTGCATCAGCGCATCAACGACATCCATACCTCGAACGAAACCCGCTTTCAAAACGTTGAAAAGCGGGTCGAGAAACTGGAAACGGATCACAAGACGCTGCTGGTACGTACAGCGGCTGGTGGCGGCATCGCGGGAACGGTTGCGACTCTGCTGATCGAAATCATCCGCATCAAGACTGGTTGAGCATCAATGGCAATCGACCCAAAAATCAAAAATGAAGTGCGTGCTAAGTACGTGCAAGGTCAGCCGCTGGCAACTGCGGCTGACCTTGCAGGTGCTTCGTATCAGACTGCCCGCAACTGGAAACGTATCGCGAAGCAAAGCGGCGATGACTGGGACGTTGCACGCGCTGCGCGCCGGCTGTCAGGCGGCGGCATGGAAGAATTGACCGGGCAAATTCTTGAAGAGATGTCGACCTTGTTCATGGCGACGCTCAATGACATCAAGGAAAAGACTGATATTCCGCCCGGCCAAAAAGCCGAAATTTTGGCGCGCCTTTCCGATAGCTACGTCAAGACCATCAACGCCGCCGCACGCGGCAATCCGCGTTTGTCTGAATTGTCTATCGCCATGGACTTGTTGCGCGATATGTCGACCTACGTCAATGCCCATTTTCCCAAACTGCGCGACCAGTTCTTAGAAATCGTCGAAGGCTTCGGCCCGGAGATCGCGAAGAAGTATGGCTAAGCTGAAACTCTCGTCGAAAGACTTTCTTGCCGAGTTGACGGCATTTGCGGAAGAACAGCGCACGCTCATTGAAACGGCGTGCGCTGCTTTTCCTGTCGACCACGCGGCCCGCGATCTGCGCGTCACCAAGACTCAGAACGGGTACGGCTTTTTCGTACAGACCTATTTCCCGCATTACATCAAGGGCGATAGCTCCGTGTTTCATGAATGGGTGTTTGAAAACCTGCCGTCCTATCTGGACGACACGCGAGGCCACTTGCTGGACATCTCCGCACCACGCGGCGAAGCCAAGTCTACGTTGGTCACCCAGTTGCTTGTCCTGTGGTGCATCGTGACGGCGCGAAAGCGCTTTATCCCGATCATCATGGACGCTATCGACCAGTCATACGCCATGCTGGAAGCGATCAAAAGCGAACTGGAAAGCAACCCGCGTCTCGCAATGGACTTTCCGGAGGTGTGCGGCGCTGGCCGGGTCTGGAACGTTGGTGTCCTGCTGACGCGGAACAATATCAAGGTGCAGGCGTTCGGTTCCGGCAAGCGGATGCGGGGTATTCGCCATGGTCCGTACCGGCCCGACTTGGTCGTGCTGGACGATATCGAGAACGATGAGAACGTGCAGCAAAAAGCGCAACGCGACAAAACTGAGCGCTGGATGAAGCGCACGGTCTTGCCGCTCGGCCCGCCAGACGGCAGCATGGACGTTCTCTATCTCAACACGATCTTGCACTACGACTCTGTTGCGAACCGCACGCATAAGAATCCGATGTGGAAGTCGTTCAAGTTCTCGGCAATCATCGAATACCCGTCCCGCATGGACTTGTGGGAAAAGTGGGAAGAGACCTATCTCAACGAAGGCGAGGAAGCCGCCGACCTCTACTACCAGCATCGCCGCTATGACATGGAGCTGGGGTCTGTTGTGAGTTGGCCGTCGATGCGTCCGTTGTTGGCGTTGATGAAAATCCGCGCCGTGGATCACATGTCGTTCGATGCGGAGTATCAGAACAACCCCGGCAACGACGACAGCGCACCGTTCCGCAACCTAACTTACTGGGTGCAACCATGCCGCGACTGGGTGTTCTTCGGCGCACACGATCCTTCCATGGGCAAGCAGAACAAAAGCCGCGATCCTTGCGCGATTCTTGTCGGCGGACTGGATCGCGAACACGGCCTGCTTGATGTAGTTGAAGCCCGCATCGCACGCATGGTGCCTGATCTGCAAATCATGACGGTGGTCGAATTGCAGCGAGAGTATCGCTGTCTGGTATGGGGTGTTGAAACCATCCAGTTTCAGGAGTTCTTGAAAGACGAAATGGTGAAGATTTCGCGCAAGATGGGTATTCCGATTCCGGCGCGAGGTATTACACCAAACACCGACAAGGACTTGCGCATTTTGTCGATGCAACCACACGTGGCAAACGGCACCATCCGCTCGCATATCAAGCACTCAGTGCTGAACACGCAATTGCAGTTCTATCCCGAAGCGGATCACGACGACGGCCCGGATGCGTTGCACATGCTGTTCATGCTGGCCTTCAGTTTCATCGGTGGCGCTGTGCCACGAATCATTTCAGGCAAGAGAAAATAATATGGCACTCAATATCAAACAGATGGTGGCGTCGGTTAAGGGCGTGTTGGGCATGAAGGCCGCAGGCTTCGACTCTGATCCCAACTTCTTCGGCAAGCTGCACACTATGCCGAACCCTGACCCGATTCTGCGCGCCATGGGCATGGCCGACCGCGTGTATGCCTCCATTCTTTCCGATCCTCATGTGATGGGTGACGTGCGATCTATTCGCGGCGAGTTCGCCGACATGGACTATCGCATCGTGACATGGGCCGAAGAAGACACGCGGGCGAAGGCAGCGCGTGACCTATGCGAACGCTGGATGCAGAACCACAGCCCAAATCCTGCGGCTGACTGGGAAGAGATCATGTGGCAGATGATGTCGGCCATTTTCAAGGGCTACGCGCCGCATGAGTTGGTGTGGGGCTACTGGGAAGGGAACATCGTTCCCGTCGAGGTGCTGGACAGGCCGAACCGGCGCTTTTCGTTCGACTATGACGCGAACCCGCTTCTGATCTCAAAGGGTAGTCCTGAAGGCGTTCCAGTGGAATCCTATCGGTTTGTCGTTTCGCGCCATATGGCAAGCACCACCAATCCATACGGGCAAGCGTTGCTGTCGTCATGCTTCTGGCCGTGGACGTTCAAGACAGGCGGCTGGAAATACTTCGTGAAGTACTGCGAACGCCATGGCTTGCCGTGGCCGGTGGCGCGCTATGGTCAGGGCGCAAGCGACAAAGACTTGGCCGATCTGGGTGAAGCGATTGAATCCATGATCGACAGCGGCTATGCGCTGGTGCCTGACGGCACCGGCGTCGAACTGCTGGTGCCGACCAGCAGCGGCAGCAACTTGCCGCAGGAATCGCTTATCAACCTGTCGAATCGGGAGATGTCCAAGGCATTGACCGGACAGGCGATGGTTTCTGAGCTACAGAATACCGGCTCACGCGCAGCGAGTGAGACCGCCGAGCGTCGTCAGAGCATGATCAACAATTCTGACCGATCTATCGCGGCGACATCGTTCTCAAAAATTTTCCGGCACATCACTACCTTCAATTTCGGGCCGGATGTACCGTCGCCGGAGCTTGAATTTTTCAAGACCAAGACGGCTGGCAAGGAACGCGCCGACACCTACAAAGTAGCGGCAGACATGGGTGCAAGACCGTCGCGCAGGGCCATGCTGGAAGAGTTGAACATCCCGGTTGCAGCCGATGACGCCGACGCGCTGCTGCCAGTCAGCACCGCCAGTACACCGCCTGATACGTCGACCGATTTCACCGGCAAGAACTCCGGCCATGAGTTCACCGCCCCCGACGAAGAAGAGGCCATTATTGCGGCGACGATGGCCGCAGATGACGCCATCGAAGCGAACGTCATTGAGCCGATTGCCCGCATGCTGGCGCAGGCCGAGAAGGACGGCAAGTCGCTGGCCGATGTTCGTGCCGATCTGGTTGCACTCGTCGGCGAAATGGATATCACGGAATTGAGAGAGTTGACCGACAAGGCGCTCGTCTGGTCGTTCACTCAAGGTTACAACGATGACGACCGCTAACGTCCAGGCATTTGGTGTGAAGGCCACGCAGGCCATCGACAACCTGCGTGGCAAGATTCCGATGGCGACGGAGAAGTGGAACGACCTGCTGGGGCCGATCCATGCCAAGCAGTTCACCATCGCCGGTGCGCCGCTGGATGTGGTCAAGGACGTTCACACGGCACTCATAAAGGCCATTGACCAAGGCCAGACGCTGAGCCAGTTCCGCAAGGACTTCGACGAGACCGTGCAGCGCAACGGCTGGGCGTATAAGGGTAAGCGCGGCTGGCGCACGGCGTTGATCTACAACACAAATATGCAGAGCGCGTACATGGCCGGGCGCTGGCAGCAAATCGTCGCCAATGCCGACCGCCGCCCATATATTGAATACCGCGCCGTGAAGGACAACAAGACGCGTCCGGCGCACATGAAGCTGGACGGCACCATTCTGCCGGTCACGCATTCATTCTGGAGCCAGTACTACCCGCCGAACGGCTGGAATTGCCGCTGCACTGTTCGGTCGTACTCGTATGCGGAGATGGTTGCCGCTGGAAAATCGGTATCAAAAGACCCGGTCATTCGTTACCGCAATATCGTCACGAAGGATGGCGAGATTACAGACCGCGTGCCTCTCGGCATCGACGCTGGCTGGGATCACAATGTCGGCGAGTCGTGGATATCGCCCGAACTGGCGCTTGGCAAGAAGCTGGCGACTATGCCGCAGGAGTTGCAAGCCACCGCCGTGCGCCAGTCGGTCACGGAAGATTATCGCAAGGTGCTGTCCGACCGCTGGCAGGCTTGGTACAAGAAGGTGCGGCAGGACGGTCAGCCGCGTGGCGTGGCTCAAATCGTCGGTTATCTTCCTGACGGTGTCACGATGGGCCTTGCAGCCGCCGTTCCTGAGGTCGAATTGAATTCCATTGCCGTGGGCGTCTTCGACCGGCGCACGATCCACCTTGAAGGCGCACACAAGGCCGCAACGAACGCCGCGCAGGTCTGGCCGTCCGAGTGGATTGCCAAGCTGCCGGAACTGCTGGGTGATTACAGGGCCGTGCTGTGGGATACCAAGGGCAAGACCTTGATCATCGTTCCCAAAGGGTCGTTTAACGATGCCGTTCCAAAGATCGCCTTGCGCCCGAATCAAAAATATAAAGGGGAAGACGTGGTCAGCGTGGTCTCGCTGGGGACTGCGAACCTGCGGAATCTCAAGCAGGCGCAATATACGTTGATAGCGGGGAAGCTGGAATAGAAGGAAGGTAAGTCAGGAGGTGCGGGGCGTCTCATAATGCGGGCCGTTACCGGCGCGATAGCTGGGCCATTTCCAGTCCACTGACTTACCGTGCTTCGATTATAGGTCTATTTTTTGGAATTCTGGAAGCCTGCCGGATTTACTCCGGGCCGTTCTGATGGTTTCTGAACACAAATGAATCGGCTGTTGGGTATTTATTCTTAAATTGCAGCCTATTTCCTGTCAGAATTTAGATCAATTCAAACGTCTGTTGATAATTCTTCAAATTGCCCTGAAACGCCCGTTAAATCGGGTTTTCCGGGTTTTTCTGGTCTTTTTCCCTTAACTCAATCTAAACATCCCCCCTCTGTCTCCTGCGTTATTTTGTTATGCCGTCATCTGTGTTCATGCGCGGTAGCTCTCAAAACCTTACCGGACAACGCGTGATTTAGCAATCGTGCGGCAAAACAAGAGGAAAACAAACGGGAAAAATTCGAAGACTTACGACTTCACCAGGATTACTGGCCTTCGCCAAAACGGTCCAGGATCAGCGCTTCCAATGCATTGAAGCAATCCTGCTCGTCGTCGCCTTCGGTTTCCAGCAGCACTTTGGTGCCCTTGCCGGCGGCCAGCATCATCACGCCCATGATGGACTTGGCGTTGACGCGGCGCTTGTTGAAGGTCATCCACACTTCGCACTTGTACTTCGACGCCAGTTGCGTGAATTTGGCCGACGCGCGCGCATGCAGACCGAGCTTGTTGATGATCTCAAGTTCTTTTTGAATCATGGCAGTTCTTTCTTTGTGCTTTTATTGGGATGAAACGCGAATGCGGTTGTCGATGCGGACGGCGCCGCTCTGGCCGCCGGCCAATGCCATTTCCATGACGACATCGAGCGTGTCGTTGCGGTAGGTCAGCGCGCACAGCAGCATCGGCAGGCTGATGCCGGCGATGATTTCGACGTTGTCGATGGCGCACAGGTAACCGGTGCAGTTGGACGGCGTGCCGCCCATGACGTCGGTGATGACCAGCACGCCGCTGCCGTCGTCGAGGCGATGCACGGCGTCAGCCGCCATGCGCTGCACTTCCGCCGGGTTCTGGTCGGCGATGACGTCGATTGCTTCGATGCGTTCCGGCAAGCCGCGAAAGACATGCGTGGCCGCTGCAATGAAAGCCTGACCCAGCGGAGCATGCGTAAGGAGAAGGATACCGACCATGAATTTCTGCTTGCTATATGTACGTTGTGTACGTTGCCAGACCGGGCGCCGGATGATTGATTCAGCTGCCGGCGACTGCGGTTTCCAGCGCATCGACGAACATGGCGGCAACATCGAAGCCGCTTTGCTGCGTGATTTCCTGGAAACAAGTCGGACTGGTGACGTTGATTTCTGTTAAATAATTGCCAATAGCGTCCAATCCTACCAGCAACAACCCCCGCTGCGCCAATACCGGCGCCAGTGCTTCGGCGATCTCCAGCTCGCGCGGCGAAATCGGTTGCGCCACGCCGAGACCGCCGGCCGCCAGATTGCCGCGCACTTCCCCGCCTTGCGGAATGCGCGCCAAAACGTGCGGCACCACTTTACTGCCAATCAGCAGGATGCGCTTGTCGCCCTTGGAAATTTCCGGGATGAAACGCTGCGCCATGATGGTCCGGTTGCCGTTGTCGGTCAGGGTTTCGATGACCGAACCGAGGTTCATGCCGTCCTGGCCGATGCGGAAGATGCCCATGCCGCCCATGCCGTCGAGCGGCTTCAGGATCACGTCCTTGTGTTCTGCGTGGAACGCACGCAGGCGCTTGGCGTCGCGCGTGACCAGGGTCGGCGCGGTGTATTGCGGGAATTGCGCGATCGCCAGCTTTTCGTTGTGGCTGCGGATGGCTTCGGGCTTGTTGAAGACACGTGCGCCCTGTTTCTCGGCCAGTTCCAGCAGATACGTCGTGTAGATGTATTCCATGTCGAACGGCGGATCCTTGCGGATCACGATGGCGTCGAACTCCGACAGGAAGGTCGAGGCCGGGGCATCGGCGCGGTACCAGTCGTCGGCCTCGCCGGTGAGCGTGATCTTCGCGACATTGGCGGTGACCAGGCCGCTTTCCAGCACGACGTCGGTCTGCTCGAACGCGTAGATGGCGTGGCCGCGCCGGGCGGCTTCGCGCATCATGGCGAAGGTCGAGTCCTTGTAGGTCTTGAAGGTGTCGAGCGGGTCGGCGAGGAAAGCGATTTTCATGAAATGTCCGTCAAAAATGTCAGCCAGATAAGGTTAATAGACTTCCGGATTCGGATCGGTCTTTTCCATTTCCAGCGACGCGGCCAGCAGCGCCAGGCGCGCCACTACGCCGTACATGTAGAAACGGTTCGGCGCCGCAGTGCCGGGCTTGGCTTGCAGGTCCGGCAAGGCATGCTGCTGTTGGAATGCCAGCGGCACGAAATGGGCGCCGGGGGCGTTCAGGTTTTCGTTGATGTCGCGATCGGCGTGGACCCGATAGAAGCCGCCCACGACATAACGATCGATCATGTAGACCACCGGTTCGGCCACCGCTTCGTTGATGCGCTCGAACGAATGCACGCCTTCCTGGATCACCAGTTCGTTGACTTCCAGTCCTTCCTTGCCGACCGCCAGCTTGCTGCGCTGCTGGCGGTTCAGGTCCTTGACTTCGCTGGCGTCCTTGACGGTCATGATGCCCATGCCGTAGGTGCCGGCGTTGGCCTTGACGATCACGAACGGCTGTTCCTTGATGCCGTATTCCTTGTACTTCTTGCGGATCTTCGACAGCAGGCTGCTGACGTTGTCGGCCAGACAGTCCGAGCCGGCGTCTTCCTGCAGATTGAGCTCGCCGCATTTGGCATACAGCGGATTGAGCATCCACGGATCGACATCGACCAGCTTGGCGAATTTTTTCACGACGTCGTCGTAGGCCGAGAAGTGGTTGCTCTTGCGCCGCACTGCCCAGCCTGCATGCAGCGGCGGCAGGACGTTTTGTTCGTCGAGGTTTTCCAGCACCGACGGGATGCCGATCGACAGGTCGTTGTTGAGCAGCACGGTGCACGGATCGAAGTTCTTCAAACCCAGGCGACGGCCGTTCTTGGAGCGCTCGAGCGGCTCCAGCGTGATGGTGCTGCCGTCGGGCAGGTCGATCAGCTTGGGCTTCTTGATGTCTTCCAGCGTACCGAGGCGCACATTGAGGCCGGTCTGGCGGAAGATCTGCATCAGCCGCGCGACGTTTTGCAGGTAGAAGCTGTTGCGTATGTGATTCTCCGGAATCAGCAGCAGGTTCTTTGCATCGGGGCAATATTTTTCGATGGCAGCCATCGCGGCTTGTACGGCCAGCGGCAGCATTTCCGGCGACAAATTGTTGAAACCGCCCGGGAACAGGTTGGTGTCCACCGGCGCCAGCTTGAAGCCGGCGTTGCGCAGATCGACCGAACAATAGAACGGCGGCGTGTGCTCTTGCCATTCCATGCGGAACCAGCGCTCGATCGCGGGAGTTGCGCCCAGGATTTTCTTTTCCAGGTCGAGAAGCGGACCGTTGAGGGCGGTGACAAGATGCGGAACCATAAAAGACCTTCTGCGCGTGCTCGGTAGCGATTGGACGAAATCAGACAAACTGCGGCGGCGATCGATGGCAAGAACCGATAACAAAACCGACAGGAACCGGCCATTTTAGCGGGATTCTGGCTATTGCGTCCTTCGCCACCCGGCAATATCTGGTGGAGAGGTCTTTTACATGGCGGCGTTGTCGTTTTTTTAAAGAGACATAAAAAAAGCGCCCGGACCGGAGTCGCGGGCGCTTCTGAACGGGGCCGGGGCCCCGGAAAACTGATTAAGAGTGGTAAGCCGATTCGCCGTGGCTGGAGATGTCCAGGCCTTCGCGCTCTTCTTCTTCCGTCACACGCAGACCGATCACGATGTCGACCAGCTTGTAGGCGATGAAGGAGACCACGCCCGACAGGATCACGGTAGTCAGCACGCCCTGGAACTGAATCCAGACCTGACCGCCGATCGAGTAGTCGGGAGCGACTGCGTTGGCGACGTAATCGTAGATACCTGTGCCGCCCAGGCTAGGCGCAGCAAACACGCCAGTCAGGATCGCACCCAGAATACCGCCCACGCCGTGCACGCCGAACACGTCCAGCGCATCGTCCGAACCCAGCAGTTTCTTCAGACCGGTGACGCCCCACAGGCACAGCAGACCGGCCAGCAGGCCCATCACGACCGCACCGCAGACACCGACGAAACCGGCTGCAGGAGTAATCGCCACCAGGCCGGCGACTGCACCCGACGCTGCACCCAGCATCGAAGGCTTGCCCTTGCCGATCCATTCACCGAAGCTCCACGACAGCACTGCAGCAGCAGTTGCCAGGATGGTGTTGACGAAGGACAACGCTGCACCGCCGTTGGCTTCCAGACCGGAACCGGCGTTGAAGCCGAACCAGCCGAACCACAGCAGCGAGGCGCCGACCATGGTCAACGTCAGGCTATGCGGCTTGAAGGCTTCCTTGCCGTAACCGACGCGCTTGCCGATCACATACGAACCGACCAGGCCGGCGATCGCAGCGTTGATGTGCACCACGGTGCCGCCGGCATAATCCAGCGCGCCCTTCTGGAACAACCAGCCGGAGATCGCAGTCGCCTTTTCTGCAGCAGCAGCGTCGGTGAATGCATCCGGACCAGGCCAGAACCAGACCATATGGGCCATCGGCAGGTACGAGAAAGTGAACCACAGGATCGAGAATGCGATCACGGCGGAGAACTTCACGCGCTCAGCGAAGGAACCGATGATCAGCGCCACGGTGATCGCTGCGAACGCGCCCTGGAAGGCCACGAACGACAGTTCAGGAATCACGACGCCCTTGCTGAAGGTTGCAGTGGTCGAGTCGCCGTTGAGGCCGTGCAGGAACAGACGATCGAAGCCGCCGAAGAACGCGTTGCCTTCAGTGAATGCGATGCTGTAGCCGTAGACGAACCACAGGATGTAGATCAGCGAGAAGATCACGAAACATTGCATCAGCACCGACAGCATGTTCTTGCTGCGGACCAGACCGCCGTAGAACAGGCCCAGGCCCGGCAATGTCATCAGGATCACGAATGCAGTACACACCAGCATCCAGGCCGTGTCGCCCTTGTTCGGAACCAGCACAGGTGCAGCTGCGGCGGCAACCGGGGCTGCAGCAGCGGCAGCAGCAGGAGCCGCTGCAGGCGCTTCGGCTTTCGGTGCGTCAGCCTTCGGCGCTTCCGCCGCAGGAGCAGCAGCAGCGGCGGCTTCCGGCTTCGGCGCGTCTTGCGCCTGGACCGGTGCGGCGAAACTCACCGCCAACAACAACGTGCCGATTGCAAGCGCACTTGAAAACATTTTCTTGATACTCATTACTGTCCCCCTTAAAGAGCGTCTTTGCCGGTTTCGCCGGTACGGATGCGGATAACGTCCAGCAGATCTTGTACGAAGATCTTGCCGTCGCCGATTTTGCCTGTACGTGCTGCAGCCTCGATGGCTTCCAGCGCGCGCTCAACGATGGAATCGTCAACGGCGGCTTCGATCTTGGTCTTCGGCAGGAAGTCCACGACATATTCCGCACCGCGATACAGCTCAGTGTGGCCCTTTTGGCGGCCGAAACCTTTGACTTCCGTCACGGTGATCCCTTGCACGCCGATCGCCGATAAGGCTTCACGGACCTCGTCGAGCTTGAATGGTTTGATGATCGCTGTAATCAGTTTCATACCGACCTCAATTAGAAAGTTTTGCTAAGGGAGAAAACAACGCCATTCCGACCAACATTTTTCAGACCATTTGACGCTGGCGTTGTGCTAACGCCGTCTTTCAGGTCAGTACCGACATATGCCACACCCAGAGTGATGCCGGCCAGATCTTCAAATGTTTTGCTCACACCGATTTTCCAGTCGTTGTAGCTGAACTGGGCGGTCGAGCCGTGGACGCTTTGGTGACCGAGATGCAGACCTACCACGGTGCCAAAGTAGCTGTCGATGTTGGCGCCCAGATCGTAGTACTGGCTGTACTTGCTGTTGACAGCACCGAACAGATTGGTCAGCGATTGCGAATATTTGAAGTAGCCAGGGCCATAGCCGACCTGGCCATAGAGTTCGAATGTGTTGGCATTCTTGACGCCGCTGTTTGCCAATGTGTTGCCTGGATAGTAGTAGTACAGGCCGCCGACGTCATAAGTGAAACCGCCGCCGATATCGCCGCGCTTGCCACCGTAGATATCCCACTCGATATTGCCCTTGGTGTTGGTAGGGGGCGTCGTATTGGCACCCGCGTCCTTGATCCATTTGATGTTGGTCGCCCATGTACCCAGATACAGACCGGTTGGATTGTTAGTGTAGTCGGCACCCACTTGCAAAGCCGGATCGAAGCGCGTTTGTGTCAGACCGCGGTAGCGATAGTCGCTGACGACTGCCGCATTGAAGGTGAATTCATTATCTGGCTTAGGTGCGTCCTCGGCATGCGCGAAGCTGGATGCAAACGATGCTGCGACTGCGGCTGCAAGAATCAATTTTTTCATGGCGTCCCTCTAGGTTTCTGTTAAACAACAAATTGTTCATTTCTGCACAACTTGTATAGCAGGAGCCATGCCAACCCTTTTTTGGCAGTTTGCGTTACTTTTTTTAGCGCAAATCAACATTCCAATTAGGCATTTTTTCTTTTTTTCCCAAAAACAGTGCATTAGAGTGAAACACAAACGTCGCCGCACAACAATAGTGCGCAACAATTTCAACGCAACATTTTCCCTTGGGAAATTTTTGTTTTTTATGGTGCATCGCCGGGCGCAGTTTTGCCACCCGGTTGAGGACGCATAAAAGTGTTGCAAAAATGACATCAATCTAAAGCCGCTTCATGCCGGATTGCGGCAACCGTCCCCGACGATTGGATAAACCGTGACACCCGCCGCAACCGGCGCTGAACGTTTCGGCGCTATTCCATTCTGACATGCAGCACCATCACACCGATTGCACCGGCGTGTTTTGCGTTGCTTTGTTTTCCCGCACGACAACGAAAGCGCTACACTTGTCGGATAGTCATTACTCAAAATAAAGGAAGCATCATGGACAAACCACAATTCTTCGAAGATATTCAGTCCAAAATCAACAAGGCAATCGAAAACTCTCCCGCCAAAGACATCGAGAAAAACGTCAAGGCCATGCTCAGCCAGGGTTTCTCCAAGCTGGACCTGGTGACCCGCGAAGAATTCGACATCCAGGCGCAGGTGCTGGCCAAGACCCGCGCCAAACTGGAAGAACTGGAAGCCCGCGTAGCCGAACTCGAAGCACGCCAGAAAGCCTCGTGATTCCATCCCCATGAGCCTTGCTGTATTGAAAAGCCGTGCGCTGGCGGGCATGCAAGCGCCCCAGGTCACGGTGGAGGTACACCTGGCCAACGGTCTGCCGTCCTTCACCATCGTCGGCCTGCCGGAAACCGAGGTGAAGGAATCCAAGGACCGCGTGCGCGCCGCCCTGCAGAACGCGCGCTTCGAATTTCCCGCCAAAAGAATCACCGTCAATCTTGCGCCCGCCGACCTGCCCAAGGAGTCGGGCCGTTTTGATTTGCCGATCGCGCTGGGCATCCTGGCTGCCTCCGGACAAATGCCCGGCGACGATCTCGACGAATACGAATTCGCCGGCGAATTATCGCTGTCGGGCGACTTGCGACCGATCCGTGGCGCCTTGGCGATGACCTACGCCATGCGCACCTCGCATCACAGCGACGGCCGCCGGCGTATTTTCATCCTGCCGCGCGACAGCGCCGACGAAGCCGCGCTGGTCGCCGACGCCACCATTTTCCCCGCTGATTCGCTGCTGCAGGTGTGCGCCCATTTCGCCGCTCGCGGCGCCGACACCGACGTACGGCTGACACAGCACCGGCCGGCCATCAAGCCTGCCGCACCAGCCTATCTCGATTTTTCCGACGTCAAAGGCCAGTTGCAGGCCAAGCGCGCGCTCGAAGTCGCTGCAGCCGGCGGCCACAGCGTGCTGCTGGTGGGGCCTCCCGGCACCGGCAAGTCGATGCTGGCGGCGCGTTTCCCCGGTATCTTGCCGCCCATGACCGATGAGGAGGCGCTGGAATCGGCAGCCGTGCAATCGCTGACCAGCGGATTTTCCGCCGCGCGCTGGAAGGTGCGCCCTTACCGTTCGCCGCACCACACCGCATCCGGCGTCGCACTGGTCGGTGGCGGCAGCACGCCACGCCCCGGCGAAATCTCGTTGGCGCATCGCGGTGTATTGTTCCTCGACGAGCTCCCGGAATTCGATCGAAAGGTGCTGGAAGTATTGCGCGAGCCGCTCGAATCAGGCCAGATCACGATCTCCAGGGCCGCGCGTCAGGCTGATTTCCCGGCGCGCTTCCAGCTCATCGCTGCGATGAATCCCTGTCCGTGCGGCTTCCTTGGCGCGCGTCATCGCGAATGCCGCTGCACGCCGGATCAGGTGACGCGTTATCAGGGAAAAATTTCAGGTCCGCTGCTGGATCGCATCGACATGCAAATCCAGGTCGGCGCCATCGCGCATGACGATTTGCTGCAACAAGCCGCAGGCGAAGCATCGGCGGACATTGCCGCGCGCGTGGCAAGCAGCTTCGAGGTGCAGCAACAGCGCCAGCGCAAAAGCAACTACCTGCTGTCGACCACCGAAATCGATCTGCATTGCAAACCCGATGCCGCCGGCGAAGACTTGCTGCGTACCGCGATGACGCGCCTGAACTGGTCGGCGCGCGCCTATCACCGCGTGCTCAAGGTGGCGCGCACCATTGCCGACTTGTCGCAAGTCCCGATCATCGGCAAGGCCCACATCGCCGAAGCAATCCAGTATCGGCGCGCGCTACGCGAGCAATAACGCAGTTCGCTCTCCTCAGGCGGCCTTGAGCAATCGCCGCACGAACCACGCGATCACCAGCGCGAACACCGCCAATCCCAGCCATTGCGCAGCCGGCGCAAAACCGGCGCCGACCAGCGCCAGCGGATCGTCACGTCCGGTGGCGCCGATCACCGCTGCCAGGATCACGCCCATGAGGCTTTCGCCGACGATCAGACCGGACGTCACGAGTACGCCGCGCCGTTCTATGCGCCCAGCCCCGGCCTTGTCGCCGGACGCCTTGCGTTTGGCCAGGTGCAGCTGCAAACCCCATGCGATCAGCGCGCCCGCCACCAGCGCCATGCCGACCGACGGCGGCAGGTAGATCCCCAGGCCGACCGCCAGCGCCGGCACGCGCGCCTTGCTACCGCGTTTTTCCAGGACGATGTCGATGACGATCAGCAGCGCGCCGATGGCCACGCCGATCAGGATCATGGTCCAGTTCAGCTGATGCATGAAGATGCCGTTGGCGATCGCCGTCATCAGTGTCGCCTGCGGCGCCGCCAGCGCGTGCGAAGCATCCATGCCGGGTCGCGGCAGCGCACCGACGAAACCGTAGGCGTTGTAGAGCAGCTCAAGAATCGGCGAGATCACCGCGGCGCCGACGACGCAGCCGATCAGCAGCGCGATCTGCTGGCGGTAAGGCGTGGCGCCTACCAACCAGCCGGTCTTGAGGTCTTGCAGGTTGTCGTTGGCGATGGCCGCGATGGCGATGATGGCCGCGGTCACGAAGATCGCCAGGGCGATCGGCAGCTTGCTCGAGCCGGGCGCATCAAGCAGATGATCGACGCTGCCCGAGGCCAGCAGCAACAGCGACACCAGGATCATCGCGATGATGCCGATGCCGGAAATCGGACTGCTCGATGATCCCACCAGCCCGGCCATGTAGCCGCAGGCGGCCGCCACCAGGAAGCCGAACACGCACGAGAACGCCAGGCTCATGGCAACCAGTCCGCACAGCAGGGGCAACGACAGTCGGGCATCGATGAGGAACACGGAAAAGATCAGCGTCAGCAAGGCCATCACCGCCACGCCGATCAGGGCAATCGCGCGCACAGGCAAATCGCGGTCGGTCAGCGGGCGCTCGCTGCCGTCGTCGAACGTGCTGCGACTGCGCAGCGACTCGCGCACGCCCGCCACCATCGGCCGGAACAACGTGATCAGCGTCCACACCGCCGCCACGCCGATGGTGCCGGCGCCCATGAAGCGCACCTGGCTGCCCCACAAGCCGGTGGCGTAAGCGGCGAGCGTCGTGCCCGGCGACGCGGGCGTCAGCATGCTCAGGATCGGCACGGCGAACACCCAGCTGATGATCACGCCGATCAATACCGCCACGCCGGCGACGATGCCGATCAGGTAGCCGGCGCCAAGGAGGGCCAGTGAAAAACCCAGCGGCAGCCGGAAAATCGCGGCGCCGATACCGGCCCAGACATTCAGTCCCTCCGACAGCAAACGAAAACCGCCGGTGACCAGCGCCACCGCCGCCGACACGATGCTGCCGGCCCAGATGTCGTTGAGCCCCTTGCGCACGTCGTCACCGCCGTCGGCGGTGTCGGCATTGCCGACCCGTAGGATTTCCGCGGCCGCGAGTCCTTCCGGATAAGGCAGTTCGCTCTGCACCACCATCACTCGCCGCAACGGAATCGTGAACAGCACGCCGAGCATGCCGCCCGCAGCGCAGATGCCGAACGTCTGCCAATACGGGAAACCCTGCCAGTGGCCGATCATCACCAGCCCGGGCAGGATGAAAATCACCGCCGACAACGTGCCGGCCGCCGAGGCCTGGGTCTGCACCATGTTGTTTTCGAGGATGCTGGCGGAGCCGAACAGGCGCAGCACCGCCATTGAAATCACCGCCGCAGGGATGGCCGAGGAAAACGTCAGGCCGACCTTCAACCCGAGATAGACGTTGGACGCCGTAAACACGATGGTGATGAGTGCGCCGAGGATGACGCCGCGCAGCGTCAGTTCAGCCATGTTGTATTGCGCGGAAGCAGGATGGGAAGCTGACATGGGGGATGGCTCCTTCTTGAATTGCCGTTGGTCGGTTGGAATGATCTGCCGTCATTTCTGCCCATCTGCCGGTGCGGCATCGTTTGCTATCATGGCGTTCTCGCAGAAAAAATCCCGCCGCCATGAATCAGCCCGTCCGCCTTGCCGTCGCCTCCCTGTTGCTGGCTTTGACCAGCGGCGGCGCATTCGGTGCCGCGAATTCAACTACTGCGGACAGTAACGCAATCGGCAAGGCCATGAGTCCCTTGCCGCCCGGCGCGCAAACAGGCCTCAACCTTGACCTCGGCGACGCCGCCAGGAACCCCGCCGGCAAGGATCGGCCAGAGACGCTGAGCCCGCGCTGCCGGCAGCTGCGCGCCGATATTGACCGCGCCCGCCAGGCGCCGCCTGAGCCACCGCGCGACGTCTATCCGGAAGGGCCGCGCCGCGACGGCAGGCGCGCAGCGCCGATGCCCCCGCCGTCACCGATGCCGGGTCTGCAGGTGCAATCGTCCAACAGCTTGCAAGGTCGTCCTTCCGGCGACATCGAATACAGCCGACGCGCCAAAGCGGAACAACAATTCCAGCGCGAATGCGAATAAATGGCGACACTTTACGGCTGCCTTTGCGGGCCGCGCGTGGCCTCCCCCTGACTCTGTCCTGACTCTTATATGTTCATTGGAATACTCTGCGCGCTGTGCGCCGGCCTGATGTGGGGCCTGGTCTTTGTCACGCCGCTGCTACTCGGCGATTACCCCGGCGTGGTGCTCTCGCTGGGACGCTATGTCGCCTTCGGCCTGATCGCGCTGGCGCCGGCCTGGTTCGATCGCCGTCGCATCGGACTGCTGAGCCGGCAGGACTGGACCGTCGCCTTCAAGCTCGCCCTGGTCGGCAACCTGATCTACTATGCCATGCTGGCCACTGCCATCCAGCTGGCCGATGCACCCTTGCCGACGATGCTGATCGGCACCTTGCCGATCGTGATTTCGGTGTGCGCCAACTGGCGTCCCGGTCACGTCTCGGAATCGGTCGCATGGAGCCGGCTGGCGCCGTCGCTGGTGATCCTGGGCCTGGGCCTGACGCTGGTCAATAGCAGCGAGCTGGAGCGTCTGCGCGACACCATCGGCAACGCCCGCTCCACCACCGACTATGCGCTGGGCTGCCTCATCGCGGTCTGCGCCATCGCCGCCTGGACCTGGTATCCGATCGTCAATTCGCGCTACCTGCGCACTCACACGCACATCAACTCGGTCACCTGGGCCACCGCGCAGGGCTTGGCCACGCTGCCGATGGCGCTGATCGGCTTCGCGCTGTTCGGGATATACGGCGTCGCCAGCGGCAGCGATTACGCGTTCCCGCTGGGACCACGTCCCGGAACCTTCGTCGTCATGATGCTGGTGATCGGATTGTCGGCGTCGTGGCTGGGCACGCTGCTGTGGAACAAGGCCAGCCAGTTGCTGCCGACTGCGCTGGTGGCGCAGCTGATCGTGTTCGAAACGCTGGCCGCCTTGCTGTATGCTTTCCTGCTGCGCGGCGTCGCGCCCGACCTGCGCGTATTGGCCGGTGCAGTGCTGCTGTGCATCGGCGTGGTCTACGGCGTGCGGACGTTCTCGCGGCGGCCTGCGGTTTCGCATTTACCTTGATTTCACCTGATTTTTTCATGACCATGCGCCACACATCCCCCGCCTTTTCCTTCGCTCTGCTGGCGCTCTTTGCCACGCTGCTGACAGCCTGCTCGCCCAAATACAACTGGCGCGAAGCCCACGGCGAAAAGATCCAGTTCACCGTGCTGCTGCCCGCCAAACCGGCCTCCTTCACGCGCCAGATCGACCTCGACGGCCTGCCGGTGTCCATGACCATGACCGCGGCCGAGATCGACGGCGTCACCTTCGCAGTCGGCGCCGCCGAGTTGGCCGATGCCGCGCAAACCGGGAAGGCGCTGGAAGCGATGCGTACCGCGCTGATCAACAACATCGGCGGCACGCCGACGCCGGCGACGATTCCCGGTAAAACCGCGGGCGACCGCACTCTCGACGTGGTGGTCGCCGGCATGGCGCACGGTCAGCCGATGCGGCTCATGGCGCGGCTGCTGGCGCGCGACAAGCGCATCTACCAGGTGCTGATCGTCGGTCCGGAGAAGTCCATCGACGCCGAACACGCCGAAACCTTTTTTACCTCGTTTGCGCCAAGCTGACAGGCCTGAAGAGCCGGCGCAGATGACAAGCGCGGCGCGTCCGGGGTATTCTGTCAACCTGCCGTAAACCCATTAGGCAATAATTAAGCAGAAATTAAGCACCAAGGCGTTATCCGGAAGGAAACAGGCGGATACGCTCTCATCAACACCAATACCCTGAGGAAATATGCTGGTAACGTTCAAATCAAAAGCGGCTGCAGATGTTGTCATGTATGAATCCCATGCCAAGCCCATCCTCGACCTGCTGCACAAGGACATCAAGCGCGGCGTGATCACCGCAGCCGAAAGCGCCGACGCGGTCGCGCTGATCGAGAAGCAGATCGACAACAGCAAGTCGCATGAAGCTGCCGAAGCCCTGGAGCGCGACGTGCACGCGCATCACAACGCCAACGGCGACGACAACGGCCATGAAAAGATCGAGCCGGTGACGTTTTCGGCGCGTGCCTATCCGCTGCTGGACATGCTGCGTGAAGCAAAGAAGGGAAATTACGACGTGCTGTGGGGCGTCTGAGTCCGGCAGGCCCATTGCTGCAGGACACCGCAGGACCACACTGCAGGAGCCGCCGGGCTCCTGCAGTCGTTTCAGCGGGCTGAAACGGATTAACGAAGAGAATTACTGCGGGCGGGTGCGCAGCTGCTGGGACTGACTTTCATCGTCATGTCGACGTTCTGGAATAGCGCCACCGCCTTCGTGGCTGGTACACTGGCGCTCCGCATGGGCGCCCGGGCATCGTCAAGTTCGCGTCTCAAAACATGGCTGGAACGCGTGATCGGCGGCGCCTTCATCGGCCTCGGCGTCAAACTGGCCCTTAGCAAGCAATAATGTGACCCATCTATCCCTGAAATCTGATTCCCTGGCTCATGGCCTGCACGGCGCTGCGCGCGCCATCGTCGACGTGCGCGCCGGTACCGCGCTGCCGCAAGCCCTGGCGCGCCAGTTCGCCCGGTCCGACATGACGCCGCAGGCGCGCGGCGCGATCCAGGACCTGTCTTATCTGTCGATGCGTCGGCTCGGCATGGCCGACGGCGTACTGGCCCTGCTCGCCGACAAACCACCGCAACCGGAAATCCTGCACGGACTGCTGGCCTGTGCGCTGAGCCTGTTGCTGGATGAAGAGAATCCGGCCTACGACGCCTTCACCGTCGTCAACCAGGCCGTCGAAGCGGCTGCCGCCGACGCCGAGATGAGCCATGCCAAGGGCGTGGTCAACGCCATCCTGCGGCGCTTCCTGCGCGAGCGCGCGACGCTGCTGCCGCAAGTGGAAAAGACCCCGCCCGGCGCCTGGAATTATCCGACCTGGTGGATTGACCGCCTCAAGGGCGCCTATCCGGCCCAATGGCAGGACATCCTGCGCTCCGGCAACGCTGCGCCGCCGCTGACCCTGCGAGTAAACCGCCGCAAGTCGAACGTGCCTGATTACCTGCACCTGCTGGCCCTCAACGGCATCGGCGCGCGCCAGGTCGGAGCCGACGCGGTGCGCCTGGACAAACCACTGCCGGTGAGCCAGATCCCCGGCTTCGCCGACGGCCTGGCGTCGGTGCAGGATGCCGCGGCGCAAATGGCGGCGCCGCTGTTGGACGTGCAAGATGGCATGCGCGTACTCGACGCCTGTGCGGCGCCGGGCGGCAAGACCGGTCATCTGCTGGAATGCGCCGAGCTCGATCTGGTGGCGCTGGACCACGATCCCAAGCGCCTGCGCCGCATCGAGGAAAACCTGCAACGCCTGCAACTCAAGGCGCAACTGCTGGCCGGCGACGCCCGCGATAGTCAGGATTGGTGGGACGGCAAGCAATTCGATCGCATCCTCGCCGATGTGCCGTGTACAGCCTCGGGAATCGTGCGTCGCCATCCCGATATCCGCTGGCTGCGTCGCAAAAGCGACACGGCGCAGCTCACAACACTTTCCGCCCAAATACTCGACAATCTTTGGCAGATGCTAAAGCCGGGTGGTAAATTGCTGCTGGTGACATGCTCGTTGTGGCCGCAGGAATCGGAAGAACAGGCAGCGGCTTTTGCGCACCGCCATCAAGGCAGTGAAGGCAATTCGGACCATCGCGCCGTCCGACTGCCGGCGCCGGGCCAAATGCTGCCGACCGCCAGCGCAGAAACCGACCACGACGGCCTGTTTTATGCACTGTTTCAAAAAACTGGACCATGAATTGACGCAATCGGCTCTTATTTCCTCGGATCTGCCGTCATTCCGCCAACTTTCCCCGGCGGCGCCGACTGCATTACGACATCCGTCCCGGTGGTTGCAACGCGTGTTGCTGGCGCTGGCATTGCTGTTCTGCCAGACCTGCATCCAGGCGGCGGAAATCGATGTCACCCATGCTTCGCTGGAAGCAACCGACGACGGCTACCGTTTATCCACCTCGTATGCTTTCGAGCTCAACCGCAGCCTGGAAGACGCCCTGGTGCGCGGCGTACCGCTGTATTTCACCACCGACGTCCAGCTCACGCGGCGACGCTGGTACTGGTTCGACGAGGTCTCCATCTCGGTGTCGCGCACGGTGCGCCTTTCCTATAACGTGCTGACGCGGCAATACCATGCGTCCACCAGCGGCCAGCTGCAGCAGAGCTTTTCCTCGCTGGAAGACGCTATGTCGCTGATCCGCCGGCCGCCGCGCTGGAACATCGCCGACAAGAACACGCTCAAGTCCGGCGACATCTACAACGTCGGCCTGCGCATGCGGCTGGACGTGGCGCAGTTGCCAAAACCATTCCAGATCAACGCACTCAACAACAGCGACTGGCGGCTTTCCTCCGACTGGAAAGAATTCACCTTCAAAGTCGAATGACCCGCACCCTGCGCTATTTGCTGGTGGTGGGCGGCGGCGTCATCAGCATCCTGCTGTTCCTGCTGGCCTCCGCCTCTGAAAACTCCGCCCTGTTCGACCAGCACTATCCCTGGCTGCTGGGCCTCAACGCGCTGGCTGCGATCGCCCTGCTGCTGCTGGTGATCCTGCTGCTGACACGGCTCTACAAACGCTACCGGCGCGGCAAATTCGGTTCCAAATTGCTGGCGCGGCTGGTGATGCTATTCGCGCTGATCGGGATTTTGCCCGGCGCGGTGATCTATCTGGTGTCGGTGCAGTTCGTGTCGCGCTCGATCGAATCCTGGTTCGACGTGCGCATGGAAGCGGCGCTGGAGTCCGGCCTCAATCTCGGCCGCAACGCGCTCGACTCGTCCCTGACCGATCTGGCATCGCGCGGGCGGGCGATGGCGCAGGAACTGGCCGACATGTCGGAATCCGAACAGGTTACCTACCTGTCGCGCCAACGCGACCAGAGCATGGAAATCACCGTGGTCAACGCCGGCGGTCAGGTGCTGGCGACGGTGGGCGGCCGCATCGGCGTGCTCACGCCCACTCTGCCGACCACGGCGATGATGCGCCAGGCCCGTCTCTCGCGCGGCTTCTCGGTGGTGGAAAGCGATGACTCGCGCCCGCTCAACGGCGAGTCCGACGCCGACGGCAACCTGCGCCTGCACGTGGTGATCGCGGTGCCGGCCTCGTCCAAAGCCATGGGCCTGCAAAACGACAGCCGCTTCCTGCAGATCCTGCAGCCGGTGCCGGACTACCTCGCCACCAACGCCGAAACCTTGCGCCTGGCCTACAGCGAATACCAGCAACGCTCGGTGGCGCGCTCGGGGCTGCGCAAGATCTACATCGTCACGCTCACGCTGACGCTGCTGCTGGCCATCTTCGGCGCCATCGCCAGCGCCTTCCTGATCGCCAGCGACCTCGCCAAACCGCTGCTGCTGCTGGCCGAAGGCACCAAAGCGGTGGCCGAAGGCAACCTCTCGCCGCGCCCCATCGTCAGTACGTCGGACGAACTCGGCACGCTGACGCAATCGTTCAACACCATGACCCGGCAATTGCTGGAAGCGCGCACCTCGGTCGAGAAGAATCGCGCCGAGCTGGAAAACGCCAAGGCCTACCTGGAATCCGTGCTGGCCAACATGTCGGCCGGCGTGATGGTGCTCGACAGCGCATTCTGCATCGTCAGCGTCAACGACTCGGTGCGCCGCATCCTCGGCTACGACTTCAACGGCAGCACCGGCACGCCGCTGCACACCATCGACGGCCAGGCGCTGTTTGCCGAAGCCATCATCAAGGCCTTCTCGGAACAGCGCGCCCACCTCGCCGACAGCGCCGAAGACGGCCTGCACTGGCAACAGCAGATTGAACTCCCCCACCGCAGCAACAGTAACAGCGGCAGCAGCAACGGCGACGGCGCCGAAAGCAGCAAGGACGGCAGCAAGACCATCCTGCTGGCGCGCGGTTCGCACCTGCCGGTGCAAAGCGGAGTGGGCTACGTGGTCGTGTTCGATGACATCAGCAAGGTCATCTCGGCGCAGCGGTCGATCGCCTGGGGCGAAGTGGCACGACGCCTGGCGCATGAAATCAAGAACCCGCTCACACCCATCCAGTTGTCGGCCGAACGCCTGCAGATGCGCCTGGCCGACAAGCTGCTGCCGCAGGACGCCGCCATCCTCGACAAGAGCACCACCACCATCGTCAACCAGGTCAGCGCCATGAAACGCATGGTCGACGATTTCCGCGAATACGCCAAGACGCCGCCGGCCAAGCCGTCGGCGCTCGACCTCAATGCGCTGACCGAGGAAATCCTGCACCTCTACCTGGCCGGCGACGGCCGCGACACCATCCATGCGCGGCTGGCGCCGGATCTGCCGAAGGTCATGGGCGACGCCACCCAACTGCGCCAGGTCATCCACAACCTGCTGCAGAATGCGCAGGACGCGGTCGCCGAGAATGGCGACATCACGCCGCATATCGAGGTCGTCACCGAACTGGTCAAGTATCAGGGTTCCAATGGCGTCGCCCGCAGCGCCGTGCGGCTGTCCATCACCGATAACGGGCCGGGCTTCAGTCAGAAAATTTTAGCCAGCGCCTTCGAACCTTATGTAACATCCAAACCGAAAGGGACGGGTTTGGGCTTGGCAATGGTCAAGAAAATCGTCGACGAACATGGTGGTCGCATCGATATCCAAAATCGTAGCGATACAAGAGGCGCAAAAATACTGATTTTGCTGTTAAAGTTAGCGTCCGATGCATAAGGATTAAGATTTTTCTCATTGCTGCCGTTGATACATGGGTCTTTACCAAGTAAGGTTGCGGAATTAGCCCGGCGTTATTGTGTGTCTGCGTGCCGTACTTCATGTACCGTCCAGTCATACGCCCAGCCAGATTGATTTTTGCAGCGATGCTGTAAAGAGTTCTTCGGTTGCATGGAAAATCTCAAAAATATCTAGTGAGGAAAGCAGGCACATGGCTAACATCCTGGTCGTCGATGACGAAATGGGTATCCGCGAGTTGCTCTCGGAAATTTTGGGCGATGAGGGACATGTCGTAGCAACCGCGGAGAACGCGCAACAAGCGCGCGAGTTGCGCTTGGGCAGCGTTCCGGATCTGGTGCTGCTGGATATCTGGATGCCCGACACCGACGGTGTCACCTTGCTGAAGGAATGGCAGCGCGACGGCTTGCTGACCATGCCCGTGATCATGATGTCCGGTCATGCCACCATCGACACCGCGGTCGAAGCCACGCGCATCGGCGCACTCAATTTCCTCGAAAAACCGATCGCCCTGCAAAAACTGCTCAAGGCGGTCCAGCAAGGACTGTCGCACAGCCGCGAGCCGGCGCGTCCGGTGTCGTACATCCGCCCGACCGTCGCCGCCAGCGCCGACAGTGCCGATCACCACGCGAGTCCGCTGTCGTCTTATGCAGCGCCAAATGCGGTCGACACGCTGCACCATGGCCTGGCCGCCGTACCGGCCTATGCGCCGATCGCCGACAACGCCTCCAATATCTCTTTTGACCTGCCGCTGCGCGAAGCGCGCGACGCCTTCGAACGCGCCTATTTCGAATATCACCTGGTCCGCGAAAACGGCAGCATGACGCGCGTGGCCGAACGTACCGGCCTGGAACGCACGCACTTGTACCGCAAGCTCAAGCAACTCGGCGTCGAACCGGGCAAGCTGTCCAAGAAAAACGTCTAAATAGCCGACGACTGACGGCGCAACGCCGTCGGACGCCCGCCTACGCGCGACCGGACCCGCTTCGATATCAGCTTGATGCACGCTTCTCGCCGCTGTTTTCCCACCTGCTTGGCCTTACCGTAGTTTTACTGCCGCCCCGCGCCCAGCCTGCTTGCCGGCAACCCGGTCCTTGCCGCTCAGGAACCTTATTGCGCCTGCCCCATCCATCCCTGTAGGGCCGGCCGCTTTGGCCCTGCAAGCTCGCCCGTTCTTCATGTCATTTTGTCATTCGGGCAAAAGTTATCGCTGATTGCGCCGTAACCATATTCAGGAAGACGCAACAGCGACGCCGTCCAGGGCGGCCGCCGCGCCGCCCTTGAAATACCCCGATATGACGCCACTTCCTTTTCAAAGCTTAAGCATTTGCACAAGGAGCCACTATGAACCTGATCTACAACAGTGAGCAATACAGCGTCGTTGAATTCGGCGCCGACCGCGACCACGAAGCCCTGCGTTTCGGCGGCTATGAAATCATGGACAAATCCGGCCAGCGCGAAATCTATATCGACGGTCCTGCCGCCGAGCTGTTCCGCAAGGACGTACAGGACCTGATCGCGACGGAACCGTCGATGGAAGACATCGATACCTTCCTCAGCAAGTACGATCTGATGATGCGTCACCCGATGACCCTGCACTGATCTGACCAGCGGCCTGCCGGCAACGGCAGCGCCGCATGTCTCCAGGTCCCGTGCCCATCGCCGGGGCCTTGCTTCTTGTCCTGCTTTCTTGTCCTGCTTTCTTGTCCTGCTTTCTTGTCCTGCTTTCTTGTCCCGCTTTCTTCGTCCTCCCGCTTTATAATTTCAGGCTTGCGGCGTATGCCGCGGTATTCCCCGCCTGAGCGCCTCAATGAATTCCTTGCCCATCACCAGCAGCCAGACCGGCGTCCACGAGCACTTGTCGGCGCTGGTTGCCAGGCATGCCGATGCAGCCACGCCGTTCCGCAAGCCAGTGGCCGACTACAACCGGCGCGCCTTCGAGCACAGCATCGCCGCCTGGCGCGCCGCCGGCGCCGCGCCGCTGATCCTCGACACCGGCTGCGGCGTCGGGCTGTCAACGCTGAACCTGGCGGCGCAATTCCCGGATCATTTCGTCATCGGCATCGATCAGTCGGAAGATCGTCTCGGGCGCAACACGCAATGGGACGGACCGCAACCGGACAACCTGTGCTTCATCCGCGCCGACCTGGTCGACTACTGGCGCTTGCTTCTGGACGCGAGAATTTTCCCGGCGCGCCAATACCTGCTGTACCCCAATCCCTGGCCCAAGATCGGCCACCTGGCGCGACGCTGGCATGGCCATGCAGTATTCCCGAGCATCGTCGCGCTGGGCGGCGTCATCGAGTGCCGCAGCAACTGGCGGATTTACGTGGAAGAATTCGCCGCCGCGCTGACGCAGCTGAGCGGACAAGCGACGGCCTGCGAAGCCTACGCCACCGACACGCCGATCACGCCGTTCGAGCGCAAATACCTCGCCTCGGCACACGCATTGTGGCGTTGCCGCACCGCGCTGCCGCCGCAGCAAAGCGACGCCGGCTGAAGGCGGGTTTGCGCCTGGCGCAGTATCATAGGGCCTTTTTTGCCGCCCCGATTCCAGCGCTCTTCATCATGACCCACCCCACCGGATTGTCCGCGTGAGCCTCACCGTCGTCGCTTTGGTGCTCTGCGCCGCCCTGCTGCACGCTTCCTGGAATGCCTTGCTGAAAAGCAGCGGCGACCGCCTTGCCTCGCTGACCATCATGACCATCGGCGCCGGTGTCGGCGCAATTCCGCTGGTGCTGTTCACGCCTCTGCCGCATGCGGCTGCGTGGCCCTGCATCATCCTGTCGGCGATCCTGCATACCGGCTACAACCTGTTCCTGATCCGCGCTTATCGCATCGGCGATTTCAGCCAGTCCTATCCGATTGCGCGCGGCTCGTCGCCGATGCTGGTGTCGATCGGCGCGGCCATCTTCGTCGGCGAACAGATGAGCATCTACACCTGGCTAGGCGTGGCGCTGGTCTCGATCGGCATCATCAGCCTGGCCAATATCAAAGACCGCCACAATCTGTCCGGCCCGATCGCGGCCTTCACCACCGGCGCCTTCATCGCCGCCTACACCGTCACCGACGGCATCGGCGCACGCGCGGCCGGCAACGCGCTGGCGTATTCCGGCTGGCTGTTCGTGCTCGACAGCTTCCCGCTGGCGCTGATCTTCATGTGGATGCACCGGCGCCTGCCGATGGCGGCCGAGCGCAAACAGAACTGGCTCAGCTTGGCGGGCGGCGTGATGTCTTTACTGGCTTACGGAATTGTGATCTGGGCCGTGACGCTGGCGCCCATGGGGACGGTATCCGCCTTGCGCGAAACCTCGGTGCTGTTTGCGGCGCTGATCGGCACGCTGTTCCTGGGAGAGAAACTCACGATGCGGCGCATCCTGGCCTGCATCCTCATCACGCTCGGCGCTATCGTGCTGGGTTGGCACAGATAGCCCGAGCGTCTTTTCAACAACGACTAAATTTCCACCTTGGTGCCCAGCTCCACCACGCGGTTGGCCGGGATGTGGAAGAAGTCCGATGGCTTGGCGCCGTTCTGGTACATCCACGCAAACAACTGCTCGCGCCACAGCGACATGCCCAGCAACTTGCTCGGCACCACCGTATCGCGCGCCAGGAAGAAGGATGTGTCCATCAGCTCGAACTCGATGCCGAACTGCGATGACGTCAGGTCGAGCACCTTGTTCACTTCCGGCGCTTCCTTGAAGCCGAAGGCCGCGCGCAGCAGGTAGACGTTGCCGCCCAGGTCCTTAAGCGTCAGGCGTTCTTCGTTGGAGACATAAGGCACGTCCCAGATGCTGATCTTGAGGAAGAACACGCGCTCGTGCAGGATGCGGTTGTGCTTGAGGTTATGCAGCAGCGCCACCGGCACGGTGTTGATATTGCCGGTCATGAAGACCGCGGTGCCGCCGACCCGGTGCGGCGGATGCGCCAGCAGGCCTTCGACGAAGGGCTCCAGCGGAATGCCGTCATCCTTGATGCGCATGCGCAGCAACATGCGCCCCGAATACCAGGTCATCAGCAGGAAGAACGCCACGCCGCCGAGCAGCAGCGGGAACCAGCCGCCGTCGGCGATCTTCAGCAGGTTGGCCGTGAAGAACGCCAGGTCGACCGTGATGAAAGCGCCGATCACCAGCGTCACCAGCACCGGATGCCATTTCCACTCGGCGCGCATGACCACCCCCGCCAGCATCGTGGTGATCACCATCGTGGTCGTCACGGCGACGCCGTACGCCGCCGCCAGGTTGTCCGATTTCTTGAACGCCAGCACCACCGCCACCACCAGCACCAGCAGCATCCAGTTGATCAGCGGGATATAGATCTGGCCGCGCTCGTCTTCCGACGTGTGCAGGATGCGCATGCGCGGCACGAAGCCCAGCAGAATCGCCTGGCTGGTCAGCGAGAACGCGCCCGAGATCACCGCCTGCGAGGCAATCACCGTGGCGAACGTCGCCAGCACCACCATCGGCACCAGCAGCATGTCCGGCACCATCAGGTAGAACGGATTCTTGATCGCCTCAGGGTTCGACAACAGGTTGGCGCCCTGGCCGAAGTAATTGATCACCAGGCAAGGCATCACGGTGTACAACCACGCGAAGCGGATCGGCCGGATGCCGAAGTGGCCCATGTCGGCATACAAGGCTTCGGCGCCGGTCAGCACCAGCACCACCGAACCGAGCACGATGAAGGCCTGCAGCGAATGCTCGATCATGAAATGCACGGCGTAATACGGATTGATCGCCACCAGGATGTCCGGCGCCTTGAGGATGTGATACAGGCCCAGCGCGCCCAGCGAAATGAACCACAGGAACATGATCGGGCCGAACAGCTTGCCCACCAGATTGGTGCCGTGGCGCTGGATCAGGAACAGACCGGTCAGGATCGCCAGCGTCAGCGGGATCACGTAATGCGAGGTCCCCGGCGCGGCGATGTCCATGCCCTCCACCGCCGACAGCACCGAAATGGCCGGCGTGATCACCACGTCGCCATAGAACATGCAGGCGCCGAACACGCCCAGCATCATCAGCAGCTTGGCGCGCGGCGAGCCATTGACGGCGGTGCGCAGCGACAGCGCCATCAGCGCCAGCACGCCGCCTTCGCCGTTGTTGTCGGCGCGCATGACGAACAGCACATACTTGAGCGAGACCACGATCGTGATCGACCAGAACAGCATGGAAATGATGCCCAGCACCGCGTCGGGCGAAAACGCGATGCCGTGTTCCGGACTGAAGCACTCTTTCAGCGCATACAGCGGGCTGGTGCCGATATCGCCGAACACGACGCCGAGGGCTGCCAGGGTGATGATGTGGAGTTTTTGCGACCGGAAGGAATAATTTGGTCTGACCTGAGTTGAACTCATTGTTTTCCCGTATTTGATTTGATGCTCATGTCTGCAGCGTTTTAGTCGTCACTTAGTCGGCACTTAGTCGTCGTTGTAGTCTAGTGTCGACCCGCAGCTTTTAATGCGCGTTGCGCCGGTGAAACCGGATAGCGCGTACTTTATCGCACTATCCCCCCTCCGGGATGCTGCGTTGTGCAAAGGCATCTACCGGATGGCTCAGTCTTGACATCGGCGCGCCGGCGAGCATCGCGGTCCGGAGAGGCGCGGCGAGTTTTGTGGAAAAACGCAAGTCGCGGCTATAGCTCCCAAAATGCAGCGAAAAACGCATAAAGATATGCGATAAACGCGTTTTTCATTCGGCGAGCGTCTTTATATACTCCTAGCTCATAAAGAACGGCGATTTCACCCATGTTTGTTCTTAAGCCCTCTTCCACCAGAACGAGGTCCCCGCTTTTACCGGAGCATCCATGTTTGCCAAACGACTTCTCTGCGCCGCGCTGAGCCTCGGCCTGCTGACCGCCGGCCTCGCCGCCACCGCCCCCGCACGCGCCCAAGGCCAGCTGCAGCTACGTATTGCCGAGCAATTCGGCATCGTCTATTTATTGCTGAACGTCGCCCAGGACCAGAAGCTGATCGAAAAGCACGGCAAGGCCCAGGGCGTCGACATCAAGGTCGACTGGGTCAAGCTGTCGGGCGGCTCGGCCGTCAATGATGCACTGCTGTCGGGCGCGATCGACATCGCCGGCGCCGGCGTCGGCCCGCTGCTGACCATCTGGGATCGCACCCACGGGCGTCAGAATGTGCGCGGCGTGGCCTCGCTGGGCAACCTGCCCTACTACCTCGTGAGCAACAACCCCAACGTCAAGACCATCGCCGACTTCACCGACAAGGACCGCATCGCGCTGCCCGCCGTCGGCGTCTCGGTGCAATCGCGCGTGCTGCAACTGGCCTCGGCCAAGCAATGGGGCGACGCCCAGTACAACAAGCTCGACAAGATCAGCGTGGCCGTGCCGCATCCTGACGCCGCCGCGGCGATCATCAACGGCGGCACCGAGATCAGCGCCCACTTCGGCAACCCGCCGTTTCAGGATCAGGAACTGGCCGGCAATCCCAAGGCGCACATCGTGCTGAACTCCTACCAGGTGCTAGGCGGTCCGTCATCGGCCACGGTGCTGTATGCCACCGAGAAATTCCGCAAGGATAATCCCAAGACCTACAAGGCCTTCCTGGACGCGCTCGATGAAGCCGCCAAATTCATCGCCGCCAATCCCGACAAGGCCGCCGATACCTACATCCGCGTCAGCAACGCCAAGATCGACCGCAACCTGCTGCTGAAGATCATCAAGAACCCCGAAGTGCAGTTCAAGATCGCGCCGCAGAATACCTATCCGCTGGCCGAGTTCATGCACCGCGTCGGCGCCATCAAGAACAAGCCGGCCTCGGTGAAGGATTACTTCTTCGACGACGCCCACATCAACGGAGGCAGCTGAGATGCGCGCCACGTCCCTCATCGCGGCAGCAGTCGCAGTCATCACGCTCACAGTGAGCGCCGCCCATGCCCAGCCCGGCAGCTGATCTGCACAATCCGCACAATCCCGATGCGCCGATCCTGCGCGCCGTCGGCGAACACACGCCGCTGCTGCAGGTCGACCGTGTCGGCCTGCAATACCGCAGCGCCACCGCCGTGGTGCAAGCCACGCACGATGTCAGTTTCGACGTCTACCCGGCCGACCGTTTCGTGCTGCTGGGGCCGTCCGGCTGCGGCAAGTCGAGCCTGCTGAAAGCCGTCGCCGGGTTCCTCAAACCGGCCGCCGGCGAGATCCGCCTGGACGGCGCCGCGATCCATCAACCTGGTCCGGACCGCATCGTGGTGTTCCAGGAATTCGACCAGCTGCCGCCGTGGAAAACCGTCAAGCAGAATGTCATGTTCCCGCTGCTGGCTTCACGCACCTTGGGCAAGCGCGAAGCGGCCGAACGCGCGCTGCACTACCTCGACAAGGTCGGCCTCGGAAAATTCGCCGACGCTTATCCGCACACGCTGTCGGGCGGCATGAAAGCGCGTGTCGCGATTGCGCGCGCGCTGGCCATGCAGCCCAAGATCCTGCTCATGGATGAACCCTTTGCCGCGCTCGACGCGCTGACCCGCCGCAAGATGCAGGAAGAACTGCTGATCCTGTGGGAAGAGGTGCGCTTCACGCTGCTGTTCGTCACCCACTCGATTGAAGAGGCGCTGGTGGTCGGCAACCGCATCCTGCTGCTGTCGCCGCATCCGGGCCGCGTGCGCGCCGAGATCAACAGCCATCAATACGACCTGCAAAGCCTGGGCGGCGTCGGCTTCCAGGAAACCGCGCGGCGCATCCATCGCCTGTTGTTCGACGAAGGCTCTGGGCATCCGGAACCGGCGCATGTCAATTTCAAGGATGTGCGCTTCTCATATTGAGCAGTGCGATCCCGTCCATCTCATTACCCGGCCTGCCATGAGCATTTCTCCCCCTATCCGCGACGAATATGAAATTGCCCTGACGCCGCTCGACGACGTTCCGCTGGAACGCACGCTGTCATTGCCGCAGCGCATCTGGCAGCAAAGCTGGGTGCGCAAGGCGGTGATCCTGCTGGTGCTGGCGCTGATCTGGGAAGCCATCGCGCGCATCCAGGACAACGATCTGCTCTTGCCGAGCTTCGTGCAGACTGCACACGCCTTCGTTGACGGCGTCGTCACCGGCGAGCTGATCGGCAAGGTGTGGATCTCGCTCAAGGTGCTGGTCAAGGGCTACCTGATCGGCATCGCGCTGGCGTTCGCGCTGACCACGCTGGCGGTGTCGACCCAACTCGGCCGCGACCTGCTGAGCACGCTGACGTCAATGTTCAATCCGCTGCCGGCGATTGCGATGTTGCCCCTGGCCTTGTTGTGGTTCGGACTCGGCGAGAACAGCTTGATTTTCGTGCTGGTGCATTCGGTGTTGTGGGCTTTGGCGTTGAATACCTATGCGGGATTCCTGGGCGTGTCGGACACCCTGCGGATGGCCGGGCGCAATTATGGTTTGCGCGGTTTGCGGTTCGTGCTGTTCATGCTGGTGCCGGCGGCCTTGCCTTCGATCCTTGCCGGATTGCGCATCGGCTGGGCGTTTGCATGGCGTACGCTGATTGCTGCGGAGCTGGTGTTCGGGGCTTCCAGCGGCAAGGGCGGGCTGGGTTGGTACATCTTTCAGAATCGCAATGAGCTGTATACCGATAAGGTGTTTGCTGGGTTGGCGATGGTGATCTTGATTGGCTTGGTGGTGGAGAATTTCGGGTTCAATACTATTGAGAGGTTGACTGTCAAGCGGTGGGGGATGCAGCGGTAGGCTGTGTCTTTTGTGTTTTGTCCCGACTTCGCGTTTATCGGTAGCTTCTTCTGTTCTTTCTTCGATCAACCCTGCCGGGGGTAGCCCGGCTGCTACTCACTTTCTTTGGCGAAGCAAAGAAAGTGAGCGGCTGCCGGGCCGCACCCGGCAAAGGTTGATCGAAGAAATATCCGTCTTAGCTACCGACAAACAAAAGTCGGAACAACCGACGCATACATCACCAAGCCGCCAAAATCCCACCCTTGAACTCCGTATCAATAAACTTCTTCACCTCATCCGACTGATAAGCCTTCACCAGCTTGGGCAACCAAACCTGATCCTTGTCCTTCTCCCGCACCGCAATCAGGCAAGCATAAGGACTGTCGCCGTTTTCCACGACCAGACTGTCGCGCACCGGATGCAACCCGGCCTTCGCCGCATAATCCGCATTCACCGCCGACGCATCCAGGTCATCCAAAGTACGCGGCAATTGCGCCGCATCGATCTCGATGAACTTCCACTTCTTCGGATTATCGACAATGTCGATCGGCGTCGCATTGATGCCGGTCAGGGGATCGATACCTGTGCGCAATTTGATCGCGCCATGCTTCTGCAACAGCAACAAGACGCGACTCTCGTTGGCCGGATCATTCGGAATCCCGATCTTGGCGCCGGCCGGAATGTCGCTCAGGCTGCGGTATTTTTTGGAGTAGATCGCCATCGGTCCGATGAAGGTGCGCCCGGTGCCGAACAGCTTGTAGCCGCGCGCCTTGATCTGCGCGTTGAAGAAGGGCCGATGCTGGAAACTGTTGGCGTCGAGCTCGCCCGCATCGAGCGCGGCGTCCGGTTGGATATAGTCGTTGAACTCGACGATCTGGATTTTGTAGCCCGGATTGCTGCGCTCGAAGACGCGCTTGACCACTTCAAAAATCTGCGCGTGCGGGCCGCTGGTGACGCCCACCTTCAAGGTCTTTTCCTGCGCCGCGGCAGTCATGGAAAAAGTTGTTGCAACGCTCGCCAACAATAAACCGGTAAAACCAGCCGTCAGCAAACGGGTAAAAAATCGCGCCATGAATCTTCCTCAAATAGCGCTAATTTATCTGCCGTCCGCCGCGAACAAAACGAATCTTTTGGCGCTTGAATATACGCTTTCCAATCGCACAGAAAAGCGGCGATCAATCAGGCGATCAACAACTCTCGCGGTTCTTCCTCAACCTGCCGGCGCGCCGCTGCAGAAGGCACGGCGGCAATCAGCGAACGGGTATAGTCATGCTGCGGCGCCTGCCAGATGCTGTTGTGGTCACCCGACTCGACGATGCGCCCGCCGTTCATCACCAGCACCTTGTCGGCGATGTAGCGCACCACCGAGAGGTCATGCGAGATGAACAGATACGACAGGCCGAATTCGCGCTTGAGGTCGACCAGCAGGTTCAGTATCTGGGCCTGCACCGAGACGTCGAGCGCCGATACCGGCTCGTCGCAGATCACCAGCGCCGGCTTCAGCACCAGCGCACGGGCGATGCCGATGCGCTGGCGCTGGCCGCCGGAAAACTGGTGCGGATAACTGCGCAAGGCGCGCTGCGGCAGGCCGACCAGGTCGACGATCTGCTCGATGCGGCGGCGACGTTCGGTCTTGTCCTTGACGTCGTGAATCACCAGCGCGGCGTCGAGGATTTCCGTCACCGTGTGGCGCGGATTGAGCGAGGCGTACGGGTCCTGGAAAATCATCTGCACGCGGCGACGATACGGCCTCAGGCGCGCACTGTCGAGCTGCGCAATGTTGTCGCCGTCGAGCAGGATCTTGCCGGCGCTGGCATCGACCAGCCGCACGATGGTCTTCGACAGCGTGGATTTTCCGCAGCCGGATTCGCCGACCAGGCCGACCGATTCGCCTGCGGCGATATCGAAGGACACGCCCTTGACCGCATGCACCACGCCGTTGTGCGAACGGTAGTGAGTGTGCACATCCTGCAGCGACAGCAAGGCTTTCGCATCCGGCTCCAAGGGCAAGAGTGACGATAACGGCTGCGCATGCGCACGTTCGGTCAGCGTGAAGATGCGTTCGCCGTCTTCGATCCCGGTGCGGATTTCGGGCAGACGGCCGTCGCGGTAGTGATAATCCTGCTCCATCTGCAACGACGCGCCCAGCAGGCCGCGGGTGTAAGGATGTTGCGGCCGCTCGAACAGGACGGCGCTGCTCGCCTCCTCCACTTTGCGGCCGCCGTACATGACGGCGACGCGGTCGGCCCATTGCTCGACCACGGCCAGATCGTGCGTGATCAGCAGCACCGCCATCGACAGGTCGCGGCGCAGCTGGCCCAGCAACTCAAGGATCTGCGCCTGGATGGTGACGTCCAGCGCGGTGGTCGGCTCGTCCGCGACCAGCAGGCGCGGATGGCAAGACACCGCCATGGCGATCATCACGCGCTGGCGCTGACCGCCCGACAGGTTATGCGGATAGTCGTTGAAACGGCGCTGCGGCTCGGGAATGCGCACCAGTTCCAGCAACTCGATCGCGCGCGCCTTGGCGGCCTGCGGCGACAGCGGCTGATGCAGGCGGATCGCCTCGACCACCTGCCGGCCGATGGTCAGCACCGGATTGAGCGAGGTCATCGGTTCCTGGAAGATCATCGAAATCGCATTGCCGCGCAAAGCGCAGATCTCGTCCTCCGGCAGCGCCGACAAGTCGCGTCCTTCGAACACGATATTGCCCGATACCTGTGCGCTCGGCGGTAGCAGGCGCAGCAGCGACAGCGCCGTGGTCGACTTGCCGCAACCGGATTCGCCCACCAGCGCCAGCGTCTCGCCGGCGGCGATGCCGAAGCTGAGATCCTTCACGGCGTCGTGGCCGGGAAAGGACACGTTGAGGTTGCGGATGTCGAGGAGCTGGCTCATGGGATTCTTCCTGTGGTGATGCTTATGCTGGTACGTCGGTGCGTTTATTCGTACGATAGCGCGCGCCGGTGTGCTGCTGCGGCAAGCGTGCGCCGCTGCCGGTAAACAACTTTTCGCGCAAGGTGCCCGGTGCATAGTCGTGCTTGTAGGAACCGCGCGTCTGCAGCTCCGGAATCACCAGGTCGACGAAGGCTTCGAAGCTCTCCGGCGTGACCGTGCGCGTGAGGTTGAAACCGTCGATGTCGGTCTCGCGTATCCACGCTTCCAGTTCATCCGCCACCTGCTGCGGCGAGCCGACGATGGTGGCGTAGCGTCCGCCCAGTTCCAGTTGCTCCAGCAGCTTGCGCTTGGTCCAGTTGAGTTCGGGATTGGTCACGGTCTTGACCAGCGATTCGATGGAGTTAGTCTTGACCTGGCGGATCGGCTCGTCCAGTTCGTACTGCGAGAAATCGATGCCGGTGCCGCTGGAAAAATGCGCGAGCCCGGCTTCGGGACTGGCGTAGCGTGCGTACTCGGCGTACTTTTCGCGCGCTTCCTTTTCAGTCGGCGCGACCACCACGGTCAGGCCCATGAAGATCTTGACGTCGTCCGCCTGGCGCCCTTCCCGCACCGCGCCTTCGCGGATGCCGGCGACCAGCTTGCGCACCGCCTCCTTGCTCTGGCCGGAGACGAACACACACTCCGCATGGCGTGCGCCGAAGGCTTGGCCGCGGCCGGACGAGCCCGCCTGGTACAGCACCGGCGTGCGTTGGCGCGACGGTTCGCTGAGATGGTAGCCCTCGACCTTGTAGTAGTCGCCGCTATGCTTGATCTTGTGCACCTTGTCCGGCTGCGCGTAGATGCGGTTCCGGCGATCGCGAATGACGGCGTCGTCTTCCCAGCTGCCTTCCCACAACTTGTAGACCACTTCCATGAACTCGTCGGCGCGGTCGTAGCGCTGGTCGTGTTCCAGCTGTTCCGACAGGCCCATCGCGCGCGCGGCGCTGTCGAGATAGCCGGTGACGATGTTCCAGCCGACCCGACCCTTGGTCAGGTGATCCAGCGTGGACATGCGCCGGGCGAACAGGAACGGCGCCTCGTAGGTCAGGTTGGCGGTGATGCCGAAGCCGAGGTGTTCGGTGACGAAGCCCATCGCCGAGATCAGCAGCAGCGGATCGTTGACCGGCAACTGGATCGACTCGCGCAGCGTGATGTCGACCGAGTTCTGGTAAACGTCGTAGACGCCGACGATGTCGGCCAGGAACAGGCCGTCGAACTTGCCGCGCTCGAGCAGCTTGGCGAGATCGGTCCAGTAGGCGATGTCGGTGTAATCCTGCGAACGGTCGCGCGGATGCGTCCACAAGCCGTGGTTGATGTGGTTCACGCAATTCATGTTGAACGCGTTGAGGCGGATTTCTTTTTTGTCGCTATTGCTCATGCTGCGTCCGCGGTCGCGTATTCGGGTTCGAGCTGGACGTCGAGCGCTTCGTTGAAACGCGCGAAGAAGGCGCACAGCGCGGTGCGCAAGGTCAGTTCGACGATCTGCGACTCAGAGAAATGCTCACGCAGGCGCGTCACCAGGCTGTCGCCGACGCGTTGGCGCGTGACCGCCAGCGCATAGTCGCGCACCAGCAATTCGACCGGGCCGAGACCGGGCACGTCGGCGTCGAGGATGCGTTCGACGGTCTCCGCCGACACATGCTGCGCGACCAGCTTGGGCGCGTGGTGCGAGACGCAGTAGCTGCATTCGTTGGCCTTGGAGGCGGTGACCAGCACGATTTCCAGGTGCAGCTTGGAGATGTTTCCTTCGGCGGCGAACTGCAGCAGCAGGCCGTAGATGTGTTCGATCGAGGCCGGGCGATGCGCCAGCACGCCGAGCATGTTGCCGAAGGCGCCGTATTCGTTTTCGACCTTCTCGAAGATCGTGCGTGCCGCCCCCTCGGGCAGCTGGTTGGATAACAAGGTGGATACGCGTGCCATGGTGTTTCTCCTATTTTCTGTCGCGCGGATCGAGCACGTCGGCCAGTCCGTCACCCAATAAATTCAATGCCAGCACCGTGATCACAATCGCAATGCCGGGAATCGTCGTGATGTACCAGTCGGTGCGGATCACTTCACGACCCGAGCCGACCATGTTGCCCCAGCTCACCGCATTGGGGTCGCCCAGGCCGAGGAAGGCCAGGCTGGATTCGGTGAGGATGGCGGTAGCCACCATCAGCGAAGTCGACACCAGGATCGGCGTCAACGTGTTGGGCAAGATGTCGCGCAGCATGATGCGCAGGTCGGTGGCGCCGAGGGCCGCGCTGGCCTGCACCATTTCACTGTGGCGCAGCTTGAGCACCTCGGCGCGCACCAGCCGCGCCAGGCTCGGCCAGGCGGTCACACCGATGGCCAGCGCAATCGTCAGCAGGGTCGGCTGCACCACCGCCACGATTGCCAACGCGAACAGGAAGGACGGAATGGTCTGGAAGAATTCCGTCACGCGCATCAGCACCGCATCGGCCAGGCCGCCGTAGTAACCGGCCAGCAAGCCGCCGCTGATGCCCAGCACCAGCGCAAGCAAGGTCGACACCACGGCAATCAGCAGCGACACGCGCGCGCCGTGGAAGATGCCGCTCAGCAGATCGCGGCCGAGCATGTCGCTGCCGAGCAAATGCGCAGCGTCGACGCCGGGATGCAGGAAAGGCTCCGCCACCATGTCCAGCGGATCGCCCGGGAACAGCAAGGGCGAGGACAGCGCCATCAGCACCACCAGCAACAGCAGCACGCCGCCGATCAGTGCCGACGGCGAACGCAGCAGGCGCGCGAACCAGCCGCGCGTGGCCGGCGCGGCGATCAGGCTGGCGGGAGCGTCGGCAGTACTCAATGCCAGCGTGGAAACAAGTTCGCTCATTGCAGAATCACTTTCAGCTCAGGCAAAATACTCAGGCAAAACGGATGCGCGGATCGAGGCGGGTATAGACGAAGTCGACCACCCAGTTCACCACGATCACGACGATGGAACTGCACAGCAGGATGCCGAGCAGCAGATTGAAGTCGCGCTGGAACAAGGCCTCGAACGCCAGCCGTCCCAGGCCGGGCCAGGAGAACACGGTTTCCACCAGCACCGCGCCGCCGATGATGGAGCTGACCTGCACGCCCAGCATCGTGACCAGCGGCAGCAAGGCATTCCTCAGCACGTGCGCGAACAGCACGCGCGGCGGCCGTGCGCCCTTGGCGACGGCGGTACGCACGAAATCCTGGCGCCGCACTTCGACCATGGTGGCGCGCATCAGGCGCGTGTAGACCGCCATGTAGAACAGGCCCAGCGTCACCGCCGGCAACACCAGATGACGGGCGACGTCGAGGATGTATTTCCAGCCGGTGTAGCCGGCCTCGATCGTGAACATGCCGCCGACCGGCAACCAGTCGAGCCAGACCGAGAACACCACCACCAGCATCAGGCCGATCCAGAACAACGGCGTGGCGAAGAACACCAGCGCCAGCGTCGAGATCACCACATCGGCAATGCGCCCGGCGCGGTAGGCGGCGATCGCCCCCAGCGTGGCGCCGGCCACGACCGCGAACAAGATGCTCGCGCCCATCAGCAGCAAGGTCGCCGGCACGCGTTCGCCGATCAGTTGCGCCACCGGCATGCCGTGGCGGAACGAGTAGCCGAGATTGAAGTGCGCGAGATTGAGTATGTATTTCCAGAACTGCACCAGCAGCGGTTGGTCGAGGCCGAACTGCGCCCGCAGCGCCGCCATGTATTCCGGCGTCGCCGCGCCGGCCTCCCCTGCCAGCACCTGGGCGGCGTCGCCCGGCGCCAGTTGTAGCAGGAAGAAGTTGATGATGGTGACGCCGAGCGCCACGCTGACCAGCTGCAGCAGGCGGCGCACGACGATGCTCCGGATCTTCATTTGGCGGCCTGCGGTGGTGCCGATGCGGTAGCCTGCGCCGCGTTGGCGACCTTCGGCGCGCTGTCGAACCAGGCATTCTTGAGCGAGCTGTAGATCTGGTCGACGCCGGCGACGGTGTCCTTCAGGTTGGCGGCCTGCACGGTGAAGAAGTGCAGCTCAAGCAGCGGAATCGACGGCAGGTCGGTCTGCACGCGTTGCTGCAGTTTCCTGAACAGCGCGACGCGTTCGGTCTGGCTGGCCGAGGACTGGGCCTGTTCGATCAGCTTGTCGGCTTCGGCGTTGCGGTAACCGGAACCATTGCTCCACGGGATATTCTTGCCGACCGAATCGCTCCAGTAAGCGCGCGTCACGCCGACCAGCGGATCGGCAAAGCCGGCGAACCATACCACCGACAAGTCGTAGTCGCGATCGCCGTAGACGCGCTTGGTGTAGGTCGGCGTGTCTTGCGCGCGCACGTTGACGTCGATGCCGATGCGTTTCAGCGCCTGCTTGATGTATTCGCCGCTGCGCTTGTAGTCGTCGCCGTAAGGCAGGTAGTCGAGATTGATGCGCAGGCGGGTGCCGTCGGCGCCGCGCTTGAGGCCGGCTTCATCGAGCAGGGCTTCGGCCTTCTTCGGATCATAGCCGTACTTCGGCACGTCGTCGGTGTGGAACTGCTTGAGCGTCGACACCACCGGGCTGACGGCAGGCTTGCCGAAGCCGTACCAGACCACCTTGTTGAAGGCGTTCAGGTCGATCGCATGGGCCAGCGCCTGGCGCACGCGCGCATCCTTGAAGTAAGGACGATCGACGTTGACGTCGAGGAACAGCCACGGCGAGATCCAGTCGTAGCCGCGGGTTTCCAGCTTGAGACCGGGCAGCTTGGCAAGACGCTCGGCGTCCTTCAGCGGCACCGGCGAGAACGGTGCATATTGCGCTTCGCCTTTTTCCAGCGCGGCGGCGCGGGCGCCGGCGTCAGGCACGACCTTGAAGATGATCTTGTCGAGGTAGGGCTTGCTCACGCTCTTGGTTCCGACGTTACTTTTATCCCAGTAGTTGGGATTGCGTTCCAGCGTGATGTAGTTGCCGCGGCTCCACTCCTTGAACACGAACGGGCCGGTGCCGACCGGCTTGTTGTTGTACGGATTGTTGAGGATGTCGGTGCCTTCGTACAAATGCTTGGGCAGCACCTGCGCGCCGTTGCTGTTGAGCGAGCTCAGAACGGCCAGCGACGGTTCGCTGAAGCGGATGATGACGGTATAGTCGTCCGGCGTGTCGACGCCGGTGACGGTGCCGTAGATGATCTGGTTGCGCGGATGGATCTTCTTCCAGACGTTCTCCAGCGTCCACTTGACGTCGGCCGACGTGAACGGCTTGCCGTCATGCCATTTGACGCCGCGGCGCAGATGGAAGGTCAGCGTCTTGCTGTCCTTGGAGACGTCCCAGCTTTCCGCCAGCGCTGGGCGCAGCTTGAAGTCGTTGTCGTATTCCACCAGGCCGTCGAACACGTTGGCGCTGAAGAAGCCGGTCGGCGCTGCGGTGTTCAGCGCCGAGGTCAGGATCACCGGTTCGGGCTGGATGATCGCGGTCAGGGTGCCGCCGCGCGTCTGCGCCAGTGCGTTTGCCGCAAACGCCAGTGTCAGCGCCGTGGCGCCAAGCAGTTTGAAGACCTTCTTGTTCATGGTGTGTTTTCCCTCGGTATTTCTATTGCCCGGCTTTGGCCAGGTTGGCGTTGACCGGCTCCAGCCAGGCGTTTTTCAGCGAACCTTGCGACTGGTCGCCGTCCTGCGTGATGCCCTTGAGACGCGGCGAATGCACGGTGAAGAAATGCAGCTCGATCAGCGGCAGGGTCGGCAATTCGGTCTGCGTGATCTGCTGGAATTTCTTGAACAGCGCAATGCGTTCGGCTTGCGTGGCGGCGCCTTGTGCTTGTTCGATCACGCGATCGACTTCCGGATTGTTGTAGCCCGAGCTGTTGGTCCACGGGATGTTCTTGCCGACCCAGCCGGACCAGTACATGCGCGTCAGGCCGATCTGCGGATCGGGGAAGGAGGCATTCCAGGTGATCGCGGTGTCGAAATCGCGGTCGCCGTAGACGCGCTTGGTGAAGGCTGCCGTGTCCTGGCTGCGGATGTTGACGTCGATGCCGACGCGCTTGAGCGATTGCTTCAGGTATTCGGCGGTGCGCCGGTAGTCGTCGCCGTAGGGAAGATAATCGTTGCTGATGGTGAAGCGCACGCCGTCGGCGCCGCGCGGGAAGCCGGCTTCATCGAGCAGCGCTTCGGCCTTCCTGGTGTCGTAGGGATAGCGCGGCACGGTGTTGTCGAAGAACTGCGACAGCGTGGTCGGCACGATGCTCACCGACGGTTTTCCGTAACCGTACCAGACCACTTTGTTGAGGCCTTCCAGGTTGGCGGCGTGGGCGATGGCGCGACGCACGCGCACGTCCTTGAGATATTTGTTGCCGAGGTTGTAGTCGAGATAGAGCACCGGCGACGACCATTGATAGCCGTTGGTTTCCACCTTGACCTTGCCGGAGTCGGCCAGGCGTTGCGCCTCCTTCGGCGGTACCGGGCTGAAGACGGCGTATTGCGCATCGCCGTTTTCCAGCGTGGCGGCGCGCGCGCCGGCGTCGGGCACGACCTTGAAGATGATCTTGTCCAGGTAAGGCTTGCCCTTTTCCCAGTAATTCGGATTGCGCTCGAGCGTGATGTAGTTGCCGCGGCTCCATTCCTTGAACACGAACGGGCCGGTGCCGACCGGCTTGTTGTTGTTCGGATTGTTCAGCACGTCGGTGCCTTCATACAGATGCTTCGGCAACACCGGCGCGCCCCAGGAATTGAGCGTCGACAGCAGCGCCAAGGAAGGCTTGGTGAAGCGGAAGATGGCGGTGTTGGCGTCGGGCGCATCGACCTGGGTCAGATTGACCAGGATGGCCTTGTTGCGCGGGTGGATGGTCTTCCAGACGTTTTCCACCGACCACTTGACGTCGGCCGAGGTGAACGGTTTGCCGTCGTGCCACTTGACGCCACGGCGCAGGTGGAAGGTGATGGCGAGGCCGTCCCTGGAGACTTCCCAGCTTTCGGCCAGCTGGCCGTGCGGCTTGAGGTCGTTGTCGTAGGACAGCAGGCCGTCGTAGACATTGGTGGCGATCAGCGAGGTCGGCTGTGCAGTGTTGACCGCGCCGGTCAGCGTGACCGGTTCGGGCTGGACGATGGCGACCAGGGTGCCGCCGGATTTTGGCGTTTGCGCGGCAGTCTGTCCCGCGGCCAGCAACGGCAAGGCTGTCAGTAGCAAACCCGGAATCATGGAAACGATAAGACGATGGCGCATGGAGGTTTTTTTTGTTGTGTGGACGAAGAGATGAATGTCAAACGGTCAGAGCGCACCGTGACGCGGCGGCTTCTTGTCGTTGAGGTAGTAGTTGCCGATGGCGTGGTATTTCCAGCGCACCGGATCGTGCAGCGTATGGGTGCGCGCGTTGCGCCAGTGGCGGTCGAGGTTGTTCTCGGCCAGCGTCGATTGCGTGCCGGCCAGTTCGAACAGCTTGCTGCCGGCGGCCAGCGAGACGTTGTTGGTGAGCACGCGCGATTCGGCCACGGCGATCGATGCGGCGGCAACGGTGTCGGCGTTGGGGTCGGCGGCGGCGATGTCGACCCTGGCGCCGGCGCGGTCCACCAGCGCTTCGGCCGCATGCAGTTGCACGGTAAGGTCGCCGACTTCACGGATGGTCAGGGGATCGTCGCCGGCGCGCTCGACGCCGCTGTCGATCCATGGACGCGATCGCGTCGAGACGAAGCCGATCAGGTCGGCATAGGCGGCGCGCGCGATACCGAGATCGATGGCCGCGTGCAGCAATTGCGCCAGCGGACCGACCGTGGTCGGACGATCGAACGAGGCCTGGAATCCCAGCACCGCGCCGCCGTCCACGCGGACGTTGTCGAAGATCGCCGAGCCGCTGCCGGTGGTGCGCTGGCCGAAGCCGGACCAGTCGTCGACGATGCTCAGTCCTTGCGCATTGCGCGGCACCAGCGCCAGTTGCTGCACGCCGTCGTCGTCGATGGCCGAGGTCGGCACCCAGTCGGCGTACAGCGCGCCGGTGGCGTAGAACTTGCGGCCGTTGATGCGGTAGTCGGCGCCGTCCTTGGTCAGGCGCGTTTTGCGCTCGGCGGAATTCCTGGTGCCGATCTCCGCCAGCGCGTTGCCGAAGCGGTCGCCCTGCAGCACGCGCTCGAAATAGAAGCGCTTTTGTGCGTCGCTGCCGTTGACGCGGATGATTTCGACTGCGTAGAAATGGTTTTGCGGAATCTGGCCCAGCGAGCCGTCGGCCTCGGCGATGATGGCGGTGACCTGGGCCAGCGTGACGTAGGAAACACCGGCGCCGCCGTATTCCTTCGGCACCGAGATGCCCCACAGGCCGGAACGCACATAACGATCAAGCTCGGCCCACGGCAGGCGGCGTTCACGGTCACGCTGCGAGGCTTCGCGCGCCAGCTCAACGGCGAGCTTGCGGGCGGCGGCCAATGCTTCGGCGTCATCGCGGATTCGTGCAACGATGCGCGGTTCGGTGGGATGTTCCGTGGAGACGGATGCTGCAGCGGCGGTGGCGGATTGGCTCATGGCGATGCTTTCGTGGAAATGTTCTGAAGACTGGATCAGGACCAGTTATGACGCGGCGGCGGCGTGTCGTTGAGGTAGTAGTTGCCGACGGCGTGATACTTCCAGCGCACCGGATCGTGCAGCGTGTGCACGCGCGCATTGCGCCAGTGGCGGTCGAGGTCGTGGGCGGACAGCGTGGATTGCGTACCGGCCAGTTCGAACAGTTTTTCGCTGGCGTGCAGGGCTATCTCGGTGGTCAGCACCTTGGCTTCCGCCACCGCGACCGAGGCCTGCGCCATCTGTTCGTAGCTGATCGGCAGCGGTAGATCGTCGAGCGTGCGCGCGGCGTGTTCGAGCAAGGCCTCGGCGGCGTGCAGGCGAATCTTGAGGTCGCCGATCTGGTTGATCGTGAGCGGATCGTCGCCGGCGCGCTCGACGCCGCTGTCGGCCCACGGACGCGAACGTTGACGGATGAAGGCGACCGCGTCCTCCACCGCCGCCTGCGCGATGCCGGCGTCGATGGCGGCCTGGATCAGTTGCGCCACCGGACCGATGTTATTGGCTTGTTCGGCCAGCTGGTGCAGCGGCACCACGTGTCCCGCGGACACGCGCACGTTGTCGAAAATCACGGTGCCGCTGGCGGTGGTGCGCTGGCCGAAGCCGGACCAGTCGTCGACCACGCTCAGGCCCGGCGCATGGCGCCCGGCGAATACGAACACGCTCTTGCCGTCGTCGTCGAGCGCACGCGTCGGCACCCAGTCGGCGTACAGCGCGCCGGTGGAATAGAAGCGCGTACCGTTGAGCAGATAGTCGGGGCTGCCGGGGTCTTTGGTAACGCGGGTGCGGATGTCGAGCACGTTCTTGCTGGTGCGTTCCGGGCCGGCGTTGCCGAAGCGCGCGCCGTTCAGGACTTCACTGTAGAAGTAGTGCTTCTGGCTCTCGGTGGCGGTTTGCGCCAGCACGTTGAGGATGCCGAAATGGTTTTGCGGAATCTGGCCGATGGACGGATCGGCGGTGGAGATGATCCTGACCACTTCGGCCAGCGTCACCCACGATGCGCCGATGCCGCCATACGCTTTGGGCACGGTGATGGCCCACAATCCGCTGGAAGAAAAGCGCTCGATCTCCGCACGCGGCAGGCGCCGTTGCCGGTCGCGTTCGGCCGCCTCGACGGCGAACTCCTGCGCCAGCTTGCGCGCGATGTCGATGGCTTCTGTTTCACTGAGTATGCGGTGCGCCGGCGCACGGGAAGTAGGGACGGCTGCGCCCGCGATCGACTGTTCGATGACCGCTGACATGATGGAATGGCTCCGCAAGATTGACCGCGCCGCAGAATTTGCACAGAGCGCGGCGAGCGCGGGCAGGATTAACGATGGGCCATTAAATCAAAATCCGTGTTTTTGCAGAACGAAGCATTTCGTATTTCTTAGTTCGGAAATTGCATGAACAGGCGCGTCATCATGCTGATCTGACGCGCTTAGATTTCGGCCCAGAGCCGCAACAAGTTGTGATAATGCCCTGTCAGCACCACGGTCTCGTCGCTGTCGCCATGCCTTAGCCGCAGGGCATGGATGGCCTGGTCGAGTTCGTACAGCATGCCGCGCTGATGGTCGTCGCGGATCATGCTCTGGGTCCAGAAAAAAGCGCTCACGCGGCAGCCGCGCGTGACGGCGGTGACTTCATGGCGGCTGGTGGATGGATACAGGATCAGGTCGCCGGCCGGCAGTTTTACTTCGTGCGCGCCGTAGGTGTCGTGCACTACCAGTTCGCCGCCGTCGTAGTCGTCGGGCTCGCTCAGGAATAGCGTCGACGAGACGTCGGTGCGCAACTGATAGCCCGCACCAGGTGTAGCGCCTGCCACATTGCGTACGGCGCCGTCGATATGCACGCCGTATTGCTCGCCGCCTTCATAGCGATTGAACAGCGGCGGCATGGTGCGCGCCGGCAAGGCGGCGGCGAAGAAGGTCGGGTGAGCCGCCAGCGCCGCCATGACGATGCCCGCCAGTTCCCCGCCGACGGCGGATTGTTCCGGCAACTGCCGGTTGCGCTTGACGCGCGCGCCCTGTGAACCAACCGTAGCGCGCCCGTCGCTCCAGTCGGCGGCGTCGAGTTGCTTGCGGATCAGGGCCAACTGATCGGCGTTGAGGACGTGCGGGATGTGCAGCAGCACGATGTGCTCCTTATATCTTCATTGAAGAAGAGGCGTTTGAAAGACAAGCCCCGCCGTTGCCGGTGGGGCTTTTTGGCAAGGCGGGATCGAAGGATCAGTACGCGAGGTTCAGGCTGAGCTTGGCCGAGCGCTCCGCACCGGGGATGTAACGCAGACCGGCGGAGTTCATTGATGCGCTGTAACGTTCATTGCTTAAGTTGTACAGATTCAATTGGATACTGGCGTTCTTGCTGACTTGATATGCCGCCATCGCATCTGCGATCCAGTAGCTTTGCGTATTAAGGGTGCTGATGGTGCCGACAGCGTTGGTGCTGGCGGTGCGTGCCATGGTGTCGATATATCGCACGCCCCCGCCAATGGTGAAGCCATCCGGCAATTGGTAGGTGCTCCACAACGTGAGTGTCTTGCGCGGTGAGAAACTCAATGTTGCATTGTTCTGCTGACTGGTTGCAGTCGTATTGCTCGTGCCATCGGTAATTTTGGCATTCATCAGCGCAGCACTGCCGTTGACCGACCAGCCTCGCGCGATCTCACCCGAGGCGCCAAGTTCCACGCCATCGACCCGCTTCTTGCCGCTCTGCGTATAGAGTGTGCTGGTGCTGGCATCCTGTTTTACTTCGTTGGAAACCTCGGTGCGGAACAGTGCTGCTGACAGCAACAGGCGTTTTTCGAATACTTCCCATTTTGTACCGATCTCGGCGGTGCTGGTCTTCTGCGGCGCGAAATTGGAATTGTCTGCACTGCTGTCGCTGGAGCTCAATGATAATCCTGCACCGCCGGGAGGTTGCTGTGATGTAGCGTAGGCCGCGTAAATGCTACCGTGTGGTGCCGGTTTGTACAACGCGCCAAGTTTCCAATTGAGAAGCTTGTCGGCTTTGCGCAGCGAACTCCGAACCAGCGGATCTGTAGGCAAGGTGGGAGCCCCTCTTTTCGTATCGCGGGCAACACCGAAGTAGGTCGAATAGTATCGATCCAACCGCAAACCCGCATTGATCTGGAAGGTGGGATCCAATTCCAGCGTATCGAACAGATAGACGCCGATGGTATTGGTCGCGGTCTTAGTCCGGGCCACATCAGGAGTCGCATTTGCACTGGCGGGCGCATTCGGATTTGGCCCATAAAGATTGCTGTCCGGAAGAACACCCAAGCCGGTATAGACGTAACCACGGGTCTTCTGCGTTTCGCGCATGAACTCGACGCCGGTTGTGATTGCATGCTTGATCCGGCCAGTGTCGAACTTGATCACGGCGTTGGTCTGATTCGTCAGTATTTCGTCCTTCTGGTCGCGCACTTGCAGAATCCGTGAAACGGTCCAGTTCAGTCTATTGGAATTGCTCCCGTCAATCAGGTAAGGTCCCGCCATCACATAATTCTGCTTTGTGTTGCCATAGCGGGTGGTGTTGCGGATCGTCAGATCGGCATTAACGTCATGTTCGATGCGCGCCGTTACCATGTCACTAGTGCTCTTGTCGTAATCAGATGCGAGGCCGTAGAAGTTGCTGCGAGACACTCGCGGATTACTGCCGTTGTTAACGGCCGGCGCTGTGGTATTGATTGTCGGCGCCGCAGTGGCGCTGGAGAATTGGTAGAAGCCGGGCCTCCCTATCGTCGGTATTCCTGCATCCGGCACGTTATCCCGTTCCAGATGCGAATAGTTGAAGTAAATCCGTGTTGGCGTGCCGAGCCCAATGGCGAACGACGGCGCCACGCCCCAGCGATTATTCTGTACACGGTCGCGCCCCGGCACGCCACTATCCTGCTTGAGCAGGTTGAGCCGGAACGCCGCACCGTTGAAGCCGTCGATATGCCGATTCAAGTCGGCGGTAATTCGTTTGTGATCACCGGTGCCGTACGTAACGCTACCCGAATAGGCATTCTCCAGCATCGGCTGCTTGGTCACCATGTTGATGTAGCCGGTCGGTGCGCCGCGGCCGTTGTCGGCGCCGGCCGGTCCTTTGACGACCTCAACCTGCTCGATGTTGAACAGGTCGCGTGAGACGCCGCCGAGGTCGCGGATGTTGTCGACGAAGATGCTATTGGCGGTGCTGAAGCCGCGCATGAAGATCGAATCGCCGGTGTTGGTAGTGCCATTTTCGCCGGTGCTGAAGGTGCCGACACCCGCGCTGTTCTGCAGGGCTTCTGTCAACGTGGTCGCCTGCTGCGACTGCATCAACTCCTTCTTGATGACGGTGATGGTCTGCGTGGTGTCAACCAGCGGCTGCGTGAATTTCGGCGAGCTGATGCGCTCGGCCTTGTAGGATTCGTTGCGCTCGCGCACGTTGACTGACGGCAGGCTTTCGCCGACGGCTTGCGCGGCGACATTGAACGGCGCAGCCAGCGCCAGCGTGGACACCGCCAGTGACGAACGTAGATTGACCAGACAGCCGGCGGCGCGGTGTTTTTTGCTCTTGATGTAGATAGACATGGAAATCCCAGTAGTGAGTGACGATCAGGACCGACCACGCCGGAGCGATGGCGCGCTGCGCGAAACTGACTGGCTGTCTGGATAGAGGGGCGGGCTGCTGCGGACGGGAACATCGCGATGCGGTGATCGGCGCTGCGAATATAGTTTTCGACCTTGGGGTGAGGCAATGCTTTCAGGCGGGACTTTGCAGATATTCCGCTTTCCTTGATGGATGCCAAGCGGCCGCTCGAAAGTCATCGGCATGGACCGCGACGAGTGTCGGGATTTTTATCGTTTGCTAAAAATTGGGGCGTCCGGCGACGACAGAATCCTTGCGCTAAACTGTCGAAATTATTTCAATAACAGATAGTCGAGACAACACCATGTTCCATTCCGAGCGCGCGCCCGATTTCAAGACCGTCCTTCTGGCCAGCGGCCTAGTGCTGACGCTGGCCATGGGCGTGCGTCATGGACTGGGCTTCTGGCTGCAGCCGATTTCCCAGGCGCACGGCTGGACGCGTGAAACCTTTTCGCTGGCGATCGCCTTGCAGAACCTGATGTGGGGCGTGTTCGGCCCGTTCGCCGGCATGGCGGCGGATCGCTACGGCACGGCACGCGTGATCGTCATCGGCGCGCTGCTGTACATGGGCGGCTTGCTGTGGATGGCGCTGGTGGATCAGCCGATGCTGTTCGCGGTCGGCTCCGGCGTGCTGATCGGCGCAGCCTTGTCGTGTACCGCCTTTGGCGCGATCAGCGGCATCGTCGGCCGTAGCGCGCCGCCGGAAAAGCGCTCATTGGCGTTCGGGATTTCATCGGCGGCGGGCTCCTTCGGCCAGTTCGTGATGATGCCGGTCGAGCAGCAACTGATTTCGGTCACCGGCTGGCAACAGGCGTTCTACTGGTTGTCCGCGCTGGTGGTGGCGGTGATGGTGCCGATGGCGTTCCGCCTGCGCGAGCCGAAGCTGGTGCACAGCGGCAAGCAGGAGCAAAGCATCTGGGAAGCCACGCGCGAGGCATTCGCCTATCGGCCGTTCCAGTTCCTGATCGCGGGCTATTTCGTGTGCGGCTTCCAGGTGGTGTTCATCGGCGCCCATCTGCCGTCCTACCTCAAGGACAAGGGCCTGATGGATCCCAACATCGCGGTGGCGGCGCTGGCGCTGATCGGCCTGTTCAACATCTTCGGTTCGTACTACGCCGGCAAGCTGGGCGGCTTCCTGCCCAAGCGCTATCTGCTGTCGACCATCTATTTTTCGCGCACCATCGCCATCAGCCTGTTCCTGCTGGCGCCGCTGTCTTCCTGGTCGGTGTATATCTTCTCGGCGGCGATGGGCTTGCTGTGGCTGTCGACGGTGCCGCTGACCAATGGCATCATCGCCGGCATTTTCGGGCTCAAGCATTTGTCGATGCTGTCGGGCTTCGTGTTCCTGTCGCATCAGGTCGGCAGCTTCCTGGGCGTCTGGCTGGGCGGGTATCTGTTCACCCGCGAAGGCAGCTACAACACGGTCTGGATGATCACCATCGGACTCGGCCTGTTCGCCACGGTGATGAATCTGCCGGTCAACGAGAAAGCCATCCGGCGCGCGCCGCTGGCGGCTTCGTAAGGTCCGTCCGCCATGCGCTCCCGTTCCCATCCGCGCCTGAAGCGAATCGCCATCCTGGCGGCGCTGGGCGTGGTGCTGGGTGCAACCTTCCTCGCCTATCTGCGGCCGGATTTCATTTTCGACGTCGCCAACCGCATCGTGCTGTGTTTTTGAGCCTGATGGCGGCGGGCGTACAATGACCGGCATGAGCGAACCCACTATTTCCCTGACGGAACTGGAAGAAGCAATCAACTACTGGCGCATCCGGCGTCCCGCCACCGGCGAGGAATGCGCGCTGTCGCCTGAAGTCAATGCATTGGCGGACGTCTATGCCGTGATGATCATTGAACATCTGCACAGCATCGCCGCCGATGTCATCGGCAAGGAGCCGCGCCAGTTGCTTGACGCCTGGCGGCAGGCCCGGGCCGGCCAGGGCCAGAGCGCCTGAGCTTCCCCTCCGGATTCCTCCCCAAACGGCGCACGTAGCCCGCCTGTCGCATTTGTGGCGTATGATTTTTGCATGACGCGCTGCGGAACGATCTTCCCGGCACGCAGTCTTCCGTACTCTCACCGCAAGGATCCCGATGCGACGCAAACCCGACGCCAGCAGTCCCGCTTCCACACGCTCTTCCTCGCCGCGTTCCTCCTCCTCGCCCAAGCCGCGCATTGCGCTGGTGCTGCAAGGCGGTGGTGCGCTGGGCGCCTACCAGGCCGGCGTCTACCAGGCCATGCATGAACACGACCTGACGCCCGATTGGGTGGTCGGCACCTCGATCGGCGCCATCAACGCCGCCATCATCGCCGGCAACCGCCGCGAAGACCGTATCCCGCGCCTGCGCGCCTTCTGGGAAAGCGTGTCGCACGACGACGCCATCGACATGCGGGCGGTGCCCGACGCCACCCGCCAGCTGATGACCTGGGCCACCACGATGGATACCTTCGTACGCGGCGTCCCCGGCTTCTTCACGCCGCGGCCGTTCAATCCATTCGCCATCGGCCTGCCGGTGCCGCCCGAGGAAGCCAGCTTCTACAACACTGAAGAACTGCGCACCACGCTCAACAAGTACGTCGACTTCGATTACCTGAATGACAAGACCGAGGGCATCCGCCTGACCGTCAGCGCGGTCAAGGTGACCTGCGGCTCGCTGGTCAAGTTCGACTCCTCGCTGCACACGCTGGGCGCCGAACACGTGATGGCCAGCGGTGCGCTGCCGCCGGGCTTCCCGCCGGTACGGGTGGACGGCGATCTCTATTGGGACGGCGGTCTGTATTCGAATACGCCGTTGGAGGCGGTCCTCAGCGACGAGCCGCGCCAGGACACGCTGTGCATGATGGTCGACCTGTGGCATGCCGACGGCCCCGAGCCGCGCACTTACGAAGAAGTGCAGACACGCGAGAAGGACGTCACCTTCGCGTCGCGTTCGCAGCGCCACATTGACGCTTATCTGAAGCAGCACCAGTTGCGCAAGATGGCGCGCGAACTGTATGAGCGCATGCCGGCGGATTTGCGCAAGCCGTCCGACCGCAAGCAACTGGCCGAGTTGGGCGCCGACACCACCATCCATATCGTGCGCCTGCCCTACGCCGGGCGCGACTGGAACATGGCGTCCAAGGACGTCAATTTCTCGCGCGGTTCGATTGAATGGCGCTGGCAACAAGGCTATCAGGACGCCTTGCGCGGCATTGAAGTCAGCCAGGGCTGTCCGTTCAAGGTATCCGACACCGGCGTGGTGGTGCACGAATTGCCGCCGGTCGTGGAGATCGCGACGGGCTGACGCCACCGTTGCGAGGGGGCAATGATTATGCTGTGCAATAACAAATTATGTTGTTAAAATTGCAATTCTCGGACATTTTGTGCGACGCACAAAAAGTTCTTGACCTCACCAAATAAGTGCGTAAAATAGTAATTGTTGCGGCGCACAAAAATAGTAATTCGAGACGTAAGCCGCTAGTCCATCACTGTTTTTGAAACCAAAGGAGAAGTCCATGTTTTCGTACCAAGATCAATTTTCCGCCGCAACCAAGACCCACTTCCAGGCTCAACTGGATCTGATCAACACCATCACCACCAAGACTTTCGAAGGTCTGGAAAAGATTGTTGAACTGAACCTGAGCGCCGCCAAGGCATCGCTGGAAGAGTCCGCCGCTACAGCCCAGCAATTCGCATCCATCAAGGATCCGCAAGAACTGCTGGCCCTAGCGCAAGCACAAGCTCAACCGACAGCTGAAAAGGCTGCCGCTTACGGCCGTCACCTGGCCAGCATCGTGTCGGCCACCCAAGCTGAACTGACCAAGGCGACTGAAGCGCAAGTCGCTGAAACCAGCCGCAAGGTCTCCGCTCTGGTCGAAGAAATCTCCAAGAACGCACCAGCCGGTTCGGAAAACGCAGTCGCCCTGTTGAAGTCGGCCATCGGCAACGCCAACGCCAGCTACGAGCAACTGACCAAGAACACCAAGCAAGCCGTGGAAACACTGGAAGGTCACCTGAGCAACGCTGCCAAGCAGTTCACTCAAGTCGCTGAAAAGACCACCGCCCGCAAGAAGTAATCAGTAGCACCAGCAGCAAGCATTCACGGACCGCCATGCGGTCCGTTTTTTATTGCCCGGCCGGTTTCATGTCGCGCCTGAAGATCCCTGCCGGAACTGCAGGCTCAGACTGCAGGCGCCACCCTCACGGTATCCCGGCCGCCGCGCTTGGACTCGTACAGTGCCGCATCTCCGCGCTCGAGCAAGGCCGCCAGGCCCGTCGGCGGCTTGTCGAACAACGTCCCGCCCACGCTCAGCGTCACTGCCGACGGCGTCGCGAACGTCTCCCGCGCCATTCGCCCGAACACCTCGCGCAAGCCGTTGCCCAACGCCACCACGCTGTCGCCGGAAGCCTCCCGCAACAGGATCACGAACTCGTCCCCGCCCAGCCGCGCCGCCAGCGAACCCTGCGGCAAGGCGTCGCGGATCATTTCGCTCAGCGCCACCAGCAGCCTGTCGCCGGCGCTGTGACCGTGCAGATCGTTGACCTGCTTGAAATTGTCGATGTCGATCAGCAGCAAGGCGCCCGGACTTGCCGGCGTGGCCTGCTCAAGCAAGGCGGGGGCGCGCATGTCGAGCGCGCGGCGGTTGTACAGCGCGGTGAGCGGATCGCGCGCCGCCAGCTGCTCGATGCGCTCTTCGCGGCGGTGGCGCTCGGTGCCGGTCATCGACAAGGCGATCAGCATGATCGCCATCGCACCTTCCACCAGCGAGATCTGAATCACGCCGCCGCGGAAAGCCGCCAGGTCGACGAAGGCGTCCAGCGCGACGGTCGAACCGGCCTTGGCGACATAGAACAGTCCATGCGCCAGCAGTACGTAACGCAGTTGCACCGCGCCCACGCTCAGCGAGACGCCATGCGGACGCAGCAGGAAGCTCGCGCGCAGCGTGAGGCCGGCGATCAGCAGCGATTGGATGCACAGCATCATCCTGGACCACCATGGCTCGGCCGGCACCAGCAGCATCGCCAGCCAGGCGGCGCCGACCAGCCACCAGCCGCGCGACAACCGCGTGCTCGTGAAGCGGGAAACCCCGGCCAGGAACAGCCAGTGCGCGACGATCAGCAAGCCGTTGGCAAACCAGATCCCGATCAGCAGAAAACCGCTGGAGCGCAACAACGCCAGCAACGAACCCACGGTGATGACGGCGAAACCGGCGCTCCAGAACAGCAGCGATTTCTCGCGCACGCTGTCCCATTCCACTGCCAGGTAAAGCGCAGCGGCAGCGGACAGCGCGGTGGTGAGAATCAGGATACTGGGGGGATCGAGTGCCATGGATAACGAATAACGAGTGCTTGAGCTTGCCGGGGAAACTCAAAAAGGGGCCGCGCTATTTTAACGCCGGCCGCTCAGCCCGGCTTGCCCGGACGATGCAATTCATGTTCCCGAAGGATTGCGACATCGTCGCTTGACTATCTACCTACTAAAAGGTAGGCTACGCACATGACTGATTCCTCCAACACTGCCGACAGCATCCTGCGCTGCGCACAAACCCTGATCATCGCCGGCGGCTACAACGGCTTCAGCTATGCCGACATCGCCAAGGTCATCGGCATCCGCAACGCCAGCATTCACCATCATTTCCCCGGCAAGGCGGTGCTGGTTCGCATGCTGGTGGCACGGTATCGCGAGGAAATGCAAGCCGGCGTCGCCAAGCTGGAACAACACGTCTCCGATCCGCTGGAGCAGCTGCGCGCTTATGCCGGCTTCTGGGAAAATTGCATCGCCGATGCATCGTCTTCATTCTGCGTCTGCGCCCTGCTGGCAACTGAAATGCCGATTCTTCCCGAAGAAATCGCGCTGGAAGTGCGCGCACATTTCAAGGCGCTGGCGACCTGGCTGAGCGGCGTCTTCGCTCGCGGCGCAAAGCAAGGCAGCCTTGGGCTGACCGGATCGGCCGAAGCCGAAGCGGATATCTTCATGGCGACCGTCCACGGCGCCATGCTGTCGGCGCGCGCTTATGGAGAGGCAAAAATGTTCGGCGCCATCGTCAATCCTGTGCTGGAACGGATCGCACGTCAGGCATGAGGCATGCAACCTGATGAATGAAGCTTGAAGACGCAATGCTTGTTTCAAGTTTTGCCCATTTTGCCTACCGATTAGTAGGTAGTTTTACTTGCAGGAATTGCACTTCCGGAACAAGGTCGATGCACTCCTCAACCATTTTTTGATAAAGGATAGCGCCATGTTTGGAATTTCTCATCTCGGCTGGGTTCACACTTTAGGCAGTTTGCCGGCCATTCCGGCGGCGCTGTACATGTTCGCGCGCCACGGCCGCATCGTGCCGCGTTCGACCGCAGGCGGCATCTATTTCGTCTCGATGCTGATCGGCGCCGTCAGCGTTTTCCTGGTCGCGCATCAGGCGGTCAGTTACGGCATCGCCGTCGCCACGCTGGTCTTTCTCCTTGCCGGCTACGGCGTAGGAAGACTGCCGACGGCGCGCAGCACGGCGCTCTATGCGGAAACGATCTTCCTGAGCATCACCGCATTCCTGCTCATGGTGCCAACCGTGTCGGAAACGCTGCGCCGGGTGCCGGACGGCCATCCGTTCGTGACCGACCTGAAGTCGCCGCTGCTGCTGGGATTCCAGGGCGCCCTGTTCGCCATGCTGATAGGCGGACTGGTCATCCAAGTGGTGTCTTTGCGCAGACAGGGCAAAGCGCTGCGCACATGCGCAAAAGCACGAGCATAATCAAGCCGATGCCGTTTCGCAACGGTGGTTTTCCGAGGAGAGACAGATGGCGCGCAATCCCGTAACACCGGTTCAGTCCGTCGACGCCGTTGGCGCAACCAGACGCGTCGACAGCGGCTCCACCTATTTTCGCCATCTGGATCAGTGGCGGCTCGCCTCCGAGGCCCAAGCCGCTGAACGGCGCGCAAGGAAACAGCAGCAGGCGTCGCAAGAGCCGCAGGCCGGCGACAGCGAATTCTCCCGCGCCCTGTCCGATGCGGCAAATGCCGGCACGCCGGATCTGAAGCGCTGAATCCACACTCCAGGCCGGCCCCTTGCCGGCTTTTTTCATGGCCGATGCCGGGCAAGACTTCTTGATATAGTGGCGTGGCACTATTTTCCGCAATCAACCCTGGAGAATCGACATGGACTTGCAATTGAAGGGCAAGACGGCCCTGGTGAGCGGCAGTACCGCCGGCATCGGCTACGCGATCGCACACACGCTGGCGCGTGAGGGAGCGAACGTGATCGTCAACGGCAGGACGCAGGCGAGCGTCGACGAGGCGGCGGAGCGCATCCGTTCGGAAACCAACGGCACGGTCCAGGGTTATGCCGGAGACCTCAGCAAGCCTGATGCCGCCAATGAAGTCATCCAGCGTCATCCCGGCATCAACATCCTCGTGAACAACCTCGGCATTTTCGAGCCCAAGGCCTTTGAAGACATTCCCGACGAAGACTGGCTGCGCTTCTTCGACGTCAATGTCCTCAGCGGCGTGCGCCTGGCGCGCCTGGTGCTGCCGGAAATGAAGCGGACCAACTGGGGCCGCATCATCTTCATCTCCAGTGAAAGCGCGGTGCAGATCCCCACCGAGATGATCCACTACGGCATGACCAAGACCGCGCAACTCGCGGTGTCGCGCGGACTGGCGGAATCCGTCGCCGGCACCGGCATCACGGTCAACAGCATCCTGCCCGGCCCGACCAAATCACGTGGCGTGGGCGACTTCGTCGAAGACATGGCGCGGGCGAGCGACAAGACCTTCGAGCAGGTCGAGGCGGAGTTCTTCGACCACGTCCGGCCGACCTCGCTGATCAAGCGCTTCGGCACGCCGCAGGAAGTGGCGTCGCTGGTGGCCTACGTGGTCAGTCCGCTGGCCTCCGCCACCACCGGCGCGGCACTACGTGTCGACGGCGGGGTGATCAAGAGCGCATTCTGACGAAACGCGGACGATAGCGCAGACGAAAGCACGAACAACCGCGCGGACTGCGAAATACGCAGAACGCATCATCAAGCCGGCGCCTGACGCCGGCTTGTTCATTCCACTGATCGCTTCAGCAAGGCGGGGTTTCTGCACACCCGGCCGGTCAGGTAAGCTCCAGACGACCCGGCGTGATATCGATGCTACCCTTCAACATCGGCAACGTCCCCAGCTTGAAGATGCCGACCAGCGCAGACAACTTTGCCGCCTGCTCTTGCAAGGATTGTGCAGCGGCGGCAGCTTGCTCGACCAGCGCAGCGTTTTGCTGGGTGACATTGTCCATTTGTGCAACGGCATCGTTGATTTGTTCGATGCCTTCGCTTTGCTGACGGCTGGATTGTGAAATTTCGGCCACCATGCCATTGACCTTCCTGACGCTGCCGACGACCTCGCCCATCGTCGTGCCAGCCTGCTCCACCAGAGAACGCCCGATATCGACTTGCTTCACGGAGTCGGTGATGAGCACCTTGATTTCTTTTGCCGCCGTAGCGCTGCGTTGCGCAAGGTTGCGCACTTCCGATGCGACAACGGCGAAACCACGCCCCTGCTCCCCGGCGCGCGCCGCTTCCACGGCGGCATTCAGCGCGAGAATATTGGTCTGAAAGGCAATACCGTCAATGACCGAAATAATTTCCACAATCTTGTGCGACGAGTTGTTGATCAAACCCATCGTCGTGATGACTTGCTGAACGACTTCGCCGGCTTTGGACGCGACGTCCGATGCCGACACCGCCAGTTCGTGCGCCTGGACAGCACTGCCGGAATTCTGTTTCACAGTCGACGCCAATTCTTCCATGGACGATGCGGTTTCCTCCAGCGAACTTGCCTGCTGCTCGGTGCGCGACGACAAGTCCAGGTTACCTTTGGCAATCTGGCTGGACGCTGTCGCAATCGTATCGGTCCCGGCGCGCACCTGGCCGACGATTTGTGCCAGCGCATCGCGCATGCTCTTTATTGAGAACAACAGGCTGTCCTGATCGCTCGGCCTGGTTTCTATGTTGACGGTCAGATCTCCATGCGCGATCCGGGTCGCGATCTGATTCGCATAGGAAGGCTCTCCGCCGAGCTGGCTCAGTACGCTGCGCGTGATCAGATAAGCCGCCATGATGCTGACGACCAGCGCAAGTCCGCCAAACAGCAGCATCATGAAACGTGCGTTGACGTACGCAACATCAGCATTGTTCGAGGCGTCCTCGTTCTGCTTATTTTCCAGTACGATGAAGTTATTGAGCTGATCCCACCATTTCCGCTGGACCGGCCGGAATTCATTGCGCAGCACCGCGTACGCCTCGTCTCGCTTGCCGGCCAGGATCAGTTCCGTTACCTGTCTGATATAACCGTTGGCAAGCTTGGCGGTTTCGCTGATGGCGGCAAACAGTTGCCGCTCTTCCGGGTTTGTCGTGCTCTCGCTCTTGAGCATCGCCTCCAGTTTCTTCTCCGCCGCGGCATATTTCTTTGCCTGCGTATCGACACGCTTCATTTCGGCGTCGATCTCCGGTGGGTTCTCGCCAAGCAGGATCATGTTACGCAAAGCCAGCGCGCGTTCGGTGATGGAGAGGTACATCGACGAGGCTTCGCTGGCTTCAACGTTGTTGATCTTGGTGATCTCATCCATGCGCTGCTTCTGTTGCGCCATCTGGATGATGCCGAGCAGTGTGACGACAATAAGCAACACGCAGACCAGCGTGAATCCGATTGCCAGGCGCGCGGAGATTTTTAACTGTGAGAGTTTCATGGTGCCCCCAGAAGGTGACGTGATGTACATGTTTGTATTCCTGCATTTTTGCAGGCGCCGCGCCCGGTCTGCCCAGGATTCCCACCGTGATGCAATATCGAAATACGGCACATCTATTTTTTGTACATCGTTGACGTAATTTACAGTTACGAGATTAGCATTCTTTGGCTGACGTCAAAGGCGTATCTCCAATAAAACGCGCTGATATTGACGGTCTGATAAATAGCCGACAGCCAAGCTGCAACAGATGAAGTGTTCCCTTTCGCGCCTTGCGGACCGCCATTTCGGATGACGCCTGCTGCATTGACTGGCGCTCGCATGCTGGTCTTGTTAAACCAGCGGTATAGCGATTTCCTCGTCAAATCTGCGAATGACATCTCGTGCTTATGAAAAATTTCCCACTTTTAACGAACCTTCGACATCAAATCGCCTTCCCCGCATTTACAATCAAATTCCCGCTTTGCGAGAATTCAATTTCTGAATATGAGAAAAATGAGGAATCATCCGGCCATGAACTCCCCCGCTCCTGCTCATCCGACCCAACAGCCCGCCGTTGCCACCAGCGAGCGCTCGCTGATGGTGTTGTCGGTGATTGCGCGTTACGGCAAGCCGATCGCCGTGCGCAAGCTGAAGGAGCTGACCGGCTTGCCGCAAAGTACGCTGTATCGCCACCTGCTGCCGCTCAAGAAATGGGGCCTGGTGCAGGAACAGGACAATTTCTACGCGCCCGGCCCGCTCAGCGTGCAATTGGCCTGGGGCTTCGACCATACCTCTTACCTGGTCAGCAACGCCCAGCCCGAAATGCTGCAACTGGCCAAGAAGTACGGCGAGAGCGTCGGCCTGATGGTGGCGGTCAACGACCAGGTCACCTGCCTCGACATGGTCGACAGCGAGCAATCGCTGCGCTGCTCATTTTCCAAGGGCCGCTCGCATCCGCTGTCGCGCGGCGCCTCGGCCAAGGCGGTGCTGGCGCATCTGCCGCAAGCCATGGCCGAGAACATCGTCGAGCGCCAGCTGCACGGCAAGGATGACGACATCGCGCGCCTGCACGGCGAGCTCGCCGCCATCCGCAGCCAGGGTTATGCGGTCAGCGAAGGCGAAGTCGACTGGGGCGTGTGGGGTGTCAGCGCTCCGGTGTTTTACAAGCCCGGCCAGGCGGCCGGCGCGATTACCCTGATGGCGCCGGCGATCCGGGCCGAAGAGCGGCAGCGCGAGCTGATTGCCGCCACGGTCCAGGCGGCGGCGGCAATCAGCGAACGCCTTGCGTTGTTTTAATCAGTTCACCAGAAGTCAGTTGCAGGTCCATTACAAGTTGTCCATTAAGTCGTCCATCCGAGGGAGAAACCATGAACCACCGCCGCCGCCTCATCCGCATGCTCGCCGCCGTCAGTCTCGCCGCCGGTTTTACCGTCGCCCCGGCGCTGGCCTGTGCGCAGACCGTTGACGTCATCCGCGTCGCCACCGACGCCACCTTCCCGCCGTTCGAGTTCTTCAAGGACGGCAAGCGCACCGGCTTCGACATCGAGCTGATCGAACTGCTCGGCAAGACCATGGGCAAGAAGGTCGAATGGACCGACATCGATTTCAAGGGCCTGATCCCCGGCCTGGTGTCGCGCCGCTTCGACGTCGCCTCGTCGGCGATTTACATCACCGAAGAACGCCGCCGCGTGGTCAATTTCACCGACCCCTACTATCCGGGCGGCCTGGTGGTGCTGACCAAGGCCAGCAACAACGCGATCAAGCAACCGTCCGATCTGGCCGGCAAGAAGGTCTCGGTCCAGGTCGGCACCAAGTCGGCCAACTACCTCAAAGAGTATTACCCGCAAGCCGAGCGCATCGAGGTCGAGAAGAACCAGGAAATGTTCAACCTGGTTGAAATCGGCCGCGCCGACGCCGCCGTCACCGGCAAGCCGGCCGCCATCGAATACGCCAAGACCCGTCCCGGCATGAAGGTGCTCGACAAGCAGGTCAGCATCGAGTTGTACGGCTACGCCGTGCGCAAGGACCTGCCGCAGCTGACCGAAGAAATGAACGCCGCGCTCAAGAAGGTCAAGCTCGACGGCAGCTATGACAAGCTGGTGCAAAAGTGGCTGTCGTCGGCGGCCAAGTAATTCCATAGAAAAGCAGACGTAAGCAAGGAGATCAGATGAGCTTGGATTTTGTGCCCGTATTCGAGGGCTGGCCGGACCTGTTGCATGGCGCCATCGTGACGGTGGAAATCACCGCCATCTCGCTGGTGCTCGGTTGCTTTCTCGGCCTGCTGGTCGGCCTCGGCCGGCTGGATCGCAGCAAACGCCTGATCTATGGCATCTGCACTGCTTACGTCACCTTCATCCGCGGCACGCCGCTGCTGGTGCAGTTGTTCCTGCTGTTCTTCGGCCTGCCGCAATTCGACATCCTGCTGCCGGCTTTCCTGTGCGGCGTGCTGGGCCTGGGCATCTACTCCGGCGCCTACGTGTCGGAGATCGTGCGCGGCGCCATCCAGTCGATCGACAAGGGCCAGATGGAAGCGGCGCGTTCGCTCGGCATGTCGTCGGGCAAGGCCATGCGCACCATCATCCTGCCGCAAGCCATCGTGCGCATGATTCCGCCGCTGGGCAATGAGTTCATCGCGCTGATCAAGAACTCGGCGCTGGTGTCGCTGCTGACCATCGCCGACCTGATGCACGAAGGCCAGAAAATCATCAGCGTGTCCTACCGTTCGCTGGAAGTCTATATCGCCGTCGCGCTGGTCTACCTGGTGCTGACCAGCCTCACCAGCATGGCCCTGCAGCGGGTCGAGAAACACCTGCGCGCAGGGGGAGCCGTCTGATGTCAGCACTTATGTCCGCACCTATGTCCGCACCCATGATCACCGTTTCCAAACTAGGCAAATCCTTCTCCGGCCATCGCATCCTGCACGGCATCGACCTCGAAGTCGCGGCCTCGCAAGTGGTCGTCATCATCGGCCCCAGCGGCTCCGGCAAAAGCACGCTGCTGCGCTGCTGCAACGGCCTCGAAGTGGCGGAAGAAGGCAGCATCTCGATCTGCAACCAGGACTTGCTGGTGGACGGCAAGATGATCGCCGACCATGCCCTCAACGACCTGCGCACCCAGGTCGGCATGGTGTTCCAGTCGTTCAACCTGTTCCCGCATCTGTCGGTGCTGGAAAACGTCACGGTCGGCCCGCGCAAGATCCGCGGCACGCCCAAGGACGAAGCCGACACGCTGGCGCGCGCACTGCTGGCCAAGGTCGGCCTCGCCGCCAAGGCCGACGCCATGCCGGCCACCTTGTCGGGCGGCCAGAAGCAGCGTGTAGCCATCGCTCGCGCATTGGCGATGCAACCGAAGGTCATGCTGTTCGACGAGCCGACGTCGGCGCTCGATCCGGAACTGGTCGGCGAGGTCTTGCAAGTCATGAAGGCGCTGGCCAACGAAGGCATGACCATGATCGTGGTCACGCATGAAATGGGCTTCGCGCGCGAAGTCGCCGACGTCGTCGTGGTGATGGACCAGGGCCGCATCGTCGAGGCCGGCAAACCCGAACAGATCTTCGTCAATCCGGTGCAGGAGCGCACCCGCAGTTTCCTGCAGGCGGTGTTGACCCGTAATAACTCAACGGCAGCATAGGACTTACTTGAGCATGAACCCCACTCTCTGGAACGGCCGCGTCGATCATGACAGCGCCGGCGACACCCGCCGCCTGCATCAACTGGTCGTGCCGTTCGGCAACGACGTCAAGGGCGGCGGTGCGCTGATCGGCTTCGCCAGCGACGAAGGCGTGCGCCGCAACCACGGCCGCGTCGGCGCCGCGCAAGGTCCGGACGCGATCCGCCGCATGCTGGCGAACCTGCCGGCGCATCGCATCACGCAACTGGCCGACGCCGGCAATATCGACTGCCACGACGGCGACCTCGAACAGGCGCAGCAACGGCTGGCCGGCAAGATCGCCGACGTCATGGCGCAAGGCGTATTCCCGCTGGTGCTGGGGGGCGGCCATGAAGTGGCGTACGGCAGCTTCCTCGGCATCATGCGCCACCTCGGCCGCTCGATGTCGCAGCGCAAGCTGCTGATCGTCAACTTCGACGCGCACTTCGACCTGCGCGAAGCCGAACGCTCGACCTCGGGCACGCCGTTCAAGCAGATCGCCGAATGGTGCGAATGGGCCGACGTCGGTTTCCACTACCTGTGCTTCGGCATCAGCCAGCTCGGCAACACGCCGGCGCTGTTCACGCGCGCGCAGCAACTGGGCGTGGAATACGTCAGCGACACCGATGTCGCCACCCGCAGCCTGGCCGAACTCGACGCGCAATTGCGCCTGCGCCTGGAAGACGTCACCGACGTCTACCTGACCATCGACCTCGACGTCTTGCCCGGGGAAAAGGCGCCCGGCGTCTCGGCCCCGGCCGCCTTCGGCATGGCGCTGGAGAAAGTCGAAAAGCTGGTTTCCTCCATTCGCGCCAGCGGCAAACTGATCGCCGCCGACATCGCCGAATGCAATCCGGTCTACGACCGCGACGGCATGACCGCCAAGGTCGCCGCGCGTCTGGCGCACCTGATCCTGCAACCGGCATAGAATAGAGTGTGCTGCGCGCCTTGCGGCCGCAGCGACTTGACTGTCTTCTACTTTCCAACCGGCCTTCTCCATGTCCGTCCTGATCCCGCAATCGCAACAACGCCTGATGCGCTGGAAAAACGGCGGCGGCATGACGTGCGAGATCCAGCGCTTTCCGCAGGACAGCTCGCTCGACTCCTTCGACTGGCGCGTCAGCGTCGCCACGGTGCAGCAGGCCAATGAGTTTTCACTGTTCCCCGGCATCGATCGCTCGCTGGCGATCCTGGAAGGCAAAGGCATCCTGCTCGACGTCGCCGGCGAGCTTGGGGTCGAGCAACGTGAATTGACGCCGCGCGATCCGGTCTATCGCTTCGACGGCGAGACCGCGATCCACTGTACGCTGATCGGCGGCGGCATCGTCGACTTCAATGTCATGACCCGCCGCGCCGCTTGCACCCACACGCTGGAACAACTGACCATCACCAGACCGACGGTATTGCCGGCCGCCGGCGACACCGCACTGGTGTACGTCGTCAACGGCAACTGCCGCCTGGCCAACGAGACCAAGGTCCATGCCGGCGACGCCGTGCTGTTCCGCGATGCGGACGAAGAACGCCTGATGATTTCTGATGCGGCCGAGTTGCTGCTGGTGCAGTTGTACCGGCAGCCGCGCTAACCCCTCCGTCGTCGCTGCACTGATCCGCACCAAGCTGCATGCGTAATCTGTAATCTCCTTGCGAGATTACGCGCCCACAATCCCCGTACTTCCCATGATCGCCAGCGCCACCGCTTCGGCCACCTTGATGCCGTCGATGGACGCCGACATGATCCCGCCCGCATAACCGGCGCCTTCGCCGGCCGGATACAAGCCCTTGGTATTGAGGCTTTGCAGCGTGTCGTCGTTGCGGCGGATGCGCACCGGCGACGAGGTGCGCGTTTCGACGCCGGTCAGCACCGCGTCGTGCATCGCGTAGCCGCGGATCTGCTTGTCGAAGAACGGCAGCGATTCGCGGATGGCGTCGATGGCGTAGTCGGGCAGCGACTGATCGAGATCGCCCAGCAGCACGCCCGGCTTGTACGATGGGATCACGCTGCCGAGCTGGGTAGATGGTTTCTTCGCCAGGAAGTCGCCGACCAGCTGGCCCGGCGCGTCGTAGTTGCGGCCGCCCAGTTCATAGGCGCGCGACTCCCACTTGCGCTGGAATTCGATGCCGGCCAGCGGATGGCCGGGATAGTCGGCCGGCGAAATGCCGACCACGATGCCGCTGTTGGCGTTGCGCTCGTTGCGCGAATACTGGCTCATGCCGTTGGTGACCACGCGCTCCGGTTCCGAGCTGGCCGCCACCACGGTGCCGCCCGGGCACATGCAGAAACTGTAGACCGAGCGGCCGTTGGAGGCATGATGGACCAGCTTGTAGTCGGCCGCGCCGAGGATCGGATGGCCGGCGCTGGGGCCGAAGCGGCACTTGTCGATCAGCGACTGCGGATGTTCGGCGCGGAAGCCGATCGAGAACGGCTTGGCTTCCATGTAGACGCCGCGGTCGTACAGCATCTGGAAAGTGTCGCGCGCGCTGTGGCCGATCGCCAGCACGACGTGATCGGCCTCGATGTGCTCGCCGCCGGCCAGCGTCACGCCACGCACCTGGCCGTCTTCGATGACGAGGTCGTCAACGCGTTGCTCGAAGCGGAACTCGCCGCCCAGCGCGACGATTTTTTCGCGCATCAGCTGCACCATCTTCACCAGGCGGAAGGTGCCGATGTGCGGCTTGCTGACGTACATGATTTCCGGCGGCGCGTCGGCGGCGACGAACTCGGTCAGCACCTTGCGGCCGTAATGCTTGGGGTCCTTGACCTGGCTGTACAGCTTGCCGTCGGAGAAGGTGCCGGCGCCGCCTTCGCCGTATTGCACGTTCGATTCGGGCTTCAGTTCGCGCTGGCGCCACAGGCCCCAGGTGTCCTTGGTGCGTTCGCGCACGGTCTTGCCGCGTTCCAGGATCAGCGGGTTGAAGCCCATCTCGGCCAGGATCAGGCCGGCAAAAATCCCGCACGGGCCGGTGCCGATGACGATCGGACGCTTGCTCAGTCCGGCCGGAGCCCTGGCGACGAAATGGTAATTGGTGTCGGGTGTCGGCACGATGTTTTGCTTGCCCTTGTGCCTGGCCAGCACGGCGGCTTCATCGCGCACGTCGACGTCGACGGCATAGGTCAGCGTGACGGCGGATTTCTTGCGGGCATCGTAGCTGCGGCGAAACAGGCTCACGCTCAACAGGTCCGCATCGGCAACGCCGAGGCGCGCAAGGATGGCGGCGCGCAGGTCGGCTTCGGGATGGTCGAGGGGGAGTTGTATTTCAGTCAGTCGCAGCATGCAGAGTATTTCCGTGTAATCAGGCCATGCCGGGCGCACAGGCAGAGGGGCGAAATCCGGCGGCAGCCCGGCATTTTACTCCAGCCACGCGGCCGGCGGGCCGTCACCGCCGCTCGCCATCGGTCACCACTGCGAGGCATGCTCATCCTGATACGCCAGCGCGGTCTTGCGACGCGAGCAACTTTCCCAGGCGGCGGTCAGGATCAGGATCGCCGCCGCCAGGCCGCCCACCATCAGCAGGTCGGTGACGTAGCCGAACGCCGCCAGCAAGGCCAGCAGCACCAGTCCGGCCAGATGCGACAGCGGCAGGCGGCGATACACCACCTTCTTGTAGACTGCGTTGCCCAGCAGGTACAGCGCCGGACCGGCGATCAGCACCAGCAGCGAGGTCGGTGCGATGCGCTGGTCGGGATGCGCGATCACCAGTTCGGCGCCGACCGCCGAGACGATCACGCCGGCCACGATGATCACGTGGACATAATGGAAATACGCGCCGATGCGGCCCGGATCGCTGGAATGCACGATGGCGTCGCTGCCGTCCTTGCTGCTGGTGTCGAAGTACAGCCACCACATCGCCAGCGCGCTGGCGAAGGTCACCACGAACGCCACCATCACGGGCGCCTCCCATTGCGCCGCGTGGGCCACGGTAGCGCCGGTGACCAGCAAGGCTTCGCCCAGCGCAACGATGACGAACAGCTGGCAGCGTTCGGCCAGGTGTCCGCCTTCGATGGTCCATTCGCGCGTGTCCGAACGTCCCAGCCCGGGCAGCGCGAAGCCGATCATCGGCGAGAAATATTCACAGGCCACGGCGATGATCCACAGCGCCAGCCGGTGTTCCGGCGACAGGCCGCCGGCGATCCAGAATACCGCCGAGATGAACAGCCAGCCGAACATGCGGCGGAAGTTGGGCGTCAGCGCGTGATCCTTGCCGAGGCAGCACAGCACGAACAGCGTGCGCCCGACCTGGATCGCTGCATAGGCGATGGCGAACACCAGGCCGCGCCCGTCGAAGGCTTCGGGAATCGCCGCCGCCATCAGCAGGCCAACCAGCATGATGGCGAACAAGAGGACGCGTATCTGCAGCGTTTCCGGATCGAACCAGTTGGTGACCCAGGAGGTGTATTGCCACGCCAGCCAGACCGCGAACCACAGCACCAGCGTTTCGACGGCGCCGGCGACGCTGAGGTTTTCCAGAAGCCGGTGCGACAGCTGGGTCACCGCAAAGACGTAGATCAGGTCGAAGAACAGCTCCACGAAGGAGACGCGCGCCTCGTGTCCGTCGCGTACGCGCAGCAGGCCGGTGAGCGGCTTTTTTGCCGATGACGTGTTCATGTTCCCTCCCTGAATGACATGGCACTATCGTCGCACAGGCACTCCGCCATGGACAAGACGCACGGCTTCCGAAACGCCGTAACGACCTGCGACAGTTGCTTATATCTGACAGACGGCTGAAGGTGAATTTGTTTCGCGGCGTTTTCGTTTTGCGGTTTCGCGCCTGCGGCGGCGAGCGAACGCCGAATAACAAGCCAGGATATCAAGTCGGACGGCGGTGCGTCCTGAGTGCAAATCGCGCCGGATCCAGCAAGGCCAGCAAGTCCTTGCCGAGCGGCGCCGGTTCGTCCTCCAGCGCGCACGCCACGATCTCGGCCGCCAGCGGGGCCCAGATCAGTCCGCGCGAGGCGTAGGCCAGCAAGCCGTACAGCTGCGGCCAGCGCGGCGCATCGCGCAGCTGGACTTCACCGCCCGCCGCGAGCGCCGCCTGATCGGGCAAGGCGCCCACCAGCGGCAACCGGTCGGCCGAGACGCAGCGGAAACCAACGCGCCCGCTCAAGCCATCCGGATCGATGTCGGGCGACACGCCCGGCAACAACTGCCGCAACTTGTCGAGATTGCCGGCGTGGCTGTCGGCGCGCAAGGCGGTGTCATGATTGTCGCGATCGTAGCTGGCGCCGACGCTGACCAGTCCGTTCACTGCGCCGGTCAGGTAGCCGTCGCCGCACAGTACGAACGGCAGATCCGGCAACGACGCCGCCGGCAAATGACTGACCTGTCCGCGTATCGTCTGCAGCGGCAACCCAGCCGCCTGCGCCAGTGCGGCCGACTGCATGCCGTTGGCGAGGATGACCACCGGCGCGGCGGCGATGACGGCGCCGTTGGTATCGAGCGCCTGCCATTGCCCCTCAACACGGCGCAAGGAACTCACCTCTTTCCCGAAGCGGCTTTGCAAGCGATCGCCGCAAGCGCGCAGCATGGCTTCGCATACCGCCGCCGGACGCAGCCAGCCGCCGCGCGGAAAAAACCAGCCGCTGCCGGTCGGCATGCCGAGTCGCGCGCTCGCCTCCTGCGCCGGCAACCACTGTGCGTAGTCGTGCGGATAATCCCAGTGCTGCGCAGCCTGCCCGAATGCGTCGGCTTGTCCGGCATCGCGCGCCACTTGCAGCACGCCGCAGGTTTTGCCGATGGGTTGTCCGTGGGGATCCATCCCGAACACGCCGGCGCGCTTCCACGCCTGCTGCGCGAACAGGAAGGCCGCTCGCGTCAGGCGCGCGGTCGGATTGTCGTCGCGTGAAATCGCCGGCATATGGACGCCGGCAAGGTTGCCGGAGGCCTCCTGCGCGGCGTGCGCATGCCGCTCGATCAGCGTCACCTGCCAGCCGCGCGCGGCGAGCGCTTCGCAGGCGGCGCTGCCGGCCAGGCCGGCGCCGATCACGAGCGCGCGGCGATCTTGCGGAACGGCGCGCTCGGCCACCTTCCAGCGCGGCGTGAAATGCGCGGTCAGCTTGTCGTCTTCATCCATCGTGAAACCTGCCGCAGCCAACTCAGCGGATGATGCGCGCCATGCCCCGCCCAGACGCAATTGCGCGCGCGGGGTCGCCAGTCGCGCCAGTCGTTTCAACTGCGGCGCGTTCCACATGGCGTCGTCCTGCAACAGGAACAGATCAACCCGCGCGTCGACCTGCGCCAGGCTCGCGGCGACCTCGCCAACAATCAGCGTCAGCACCACGCGGCCCTGCTCCAGCAACAGCCGATGATAGCCGGGCGTCAACGGCGGCCAGGCATTGGCAAGTTCGCCGGCGAAGGCATTGGTCGGCGCCATCGCACGCAATTGCTGCGCCGTCGGCAGTGCTGCATCGATCAGCAAATAATGCAGGCGCTGCGGCGTATCAACATCGTCGCCCTGCTCGCGCAATGCCGCCCATGTTTGCAGGAACGCATCGCTGTAGCCGGCCTGCAAAATGGTATAAACCGCCCGACCGCGCCAATGCCCGCGCAAGGCGGCGTCGGTGAAACTGGCGGAAGCAAAAGCGGCAGGTGTCATGCGGGCATCGAGGGTTCGGGAGCGGCCGTCGGCCGCAGCAGCAATATGATACGCTGTCCCTCCATCACGTTGCGGCAGCGCCGGCTTGGTTCAGTCCATCGCCGCCTCCGCCAGACCGCCGTTGGGGAACACCTGCCATGCCGCTTCGCCTGCCACCGCTTTCTTCCCTGCGCTTCTTTGAAGCCGCCGGCCGCCACCAGAGCTTCAAGCTCGCCGCCGCCGAACTCAACGTCACTCCCAGCGCCGTCAGCCACGGCATCGTCACGCTCGAACAAACCCTGGGCGTGGAATTGTTCATCCGCGCGCCGCGCCGCCTGACGCTGACCCCGGCCGGCGCCGATTACCTGCGCTACATCTCCAGGGCCTTCGAGCTGATCGCCACCGGCACGCAACGCCTGCCCGATCGCCACGGCCGCAGCATCTCGGTGAGCTGCGCGCCGACGCTGGCGTCGCGCTGGCTGCTGCCGCGCCTGCAGGATTTCCGCACGCTGTGGCCGGACACCAACGTCACCGTTGACACTTCGCCGCGCCAGGTCAACTTGCCGACCGACGGCTTCGATTTCGCCATCCGCATGAGCCGCGCGCCAGTCGCCGATCCTTCCTGGCGCAAACTGTTCGGCGAGCAACTGGTGCCGGTCTGCAGCCCGGCGTATCGCGATAGCCTGCGCGGACGCGATGGCAAGGTCGACCTGCGCCGCGCCACGCTGATCCATGTCACCCAGGCCAGCGAAGACTGGCAGACCTGGCTCGCACGGACCGAAACCAGCGGCGTCGACGCCCGCCGCGGCTTGCATCTCGACACCATCCAGCTGGCCTTCGAAGCGGCCATCGGCGGTCTCGGCGTGGCGCTCGGACGACGTCCGCTGGTCGATCGCGATCTCGCCAGCGGCGTGCTGGTCGAACTGAGCAAAGAACTGCACACCGGCTTGGTCGACGCCGAAACCGCCTACTGGCTGGTCAGCACCGAAGACGCCGCCGAACGCGCCGACGTGGCCGGCTTCAGGAACTGGCTGCTGGGCGAAGCGCGGGAGTCGGTACACGCCGGTTAGCCGCTCAGGTCTTCTCGACAGACATGAGTGAGCCAGACTCACTCATCGTCAAAATCCTTTCCTTTGTCGCCGGGTTGCGCCGCTGCTAATGTGCGGTTCTGTGATCGCAACGGAGGCATCCATCATGTCCGCAACCAGCCAGCCGACCCCGGCTCACCTTTCCCGCGCCGGCAATCCCGCGCTGTGGGTCGTCATCGCCGCCGCACTGGTGCTCAGCGTCGTCATGGGCACGCGCCAGACTTTCGGCCTGTACATCAATCCGTTTTCCTACGACCGCGGCTTGCCGGTGACGGTGATCGCCTTCGCCATCGCCCTGCACAACCTGGTGTGGGGCTTCGCGCAGCCGTTCGCCGGCGCCGCCTCGGACCGCTACGGCGCCACGCCGGTGGTGGCGTTCGGCGCCGTCACCTTCGCCGCCGGCCTGGCGTTGGCGGCGGTCGCGCCGTCCGGCCTGCTGCTGATCATCGGGCTGGGTCTGCTGGTCGGCATCGGCATCAGTTGCACCAGCTTCGGCGTGGTGCTGGCCTCGGTCGGCCGCGTCGCCACGCCGCAGCAGCGCAGCATGGCGATGGGCATCGCCAGCGCCGGCGGTTCGCTGGGCCAGGTGTTGCTGGTGCCGCTGGCGCAAACGGTGCGTGAAAGCGCGGGCGTGTCGGCCTCGCTGTTCGTGCTGGCCGCCATCGCGCTGGCGATCGCGCCGGCCGGCCTGATCCTGGACCGGGGTCGCAAGAAATCGTCCGCATTTTCATCTTCCCCGGCAACGCATCCCGCCGCCGAACCGCCCGCCTCTTCGCTCAAGGAAGTGCTGACCCTGGCCGGCCGTCATCGCGGCTATCGCCTGCTGACCATCGGCTTCTTCACCTGCGGTTTCCAGCTGGCCTTCATCGGCACCCACTTGCCCGGCTACCTGACGCTGTGCCACATGCCGCTCGGCCTGGGGGCGACGGCGCTGGCGCTGATCGGCCTGTTCAACATGGCCGGCAGCTGGGGTTGCGGCTGGCTGGGCGGGCACTTCCGCCAGCAGTATGTATTGGGCTGGCTGTACCTGGTCCGCAGCGGCGCCATCGCCGCTTTCCTGGCGCTGCCCAAGACCAGCGCCTCGGTCATGGTGTTCGCCGCCGTGATGGGATTGACCTGGCTCGGCACGGTGCCGCTGACCAGCGGACTGGTGGCGAAAGTATTCGGCACGCGCCACCTCGGCACGCTGTTCGGCGTGTGCTTCCTGAGCCACCAGATCGGCTCTTTCCTCGGCGCCTGGCTGGGCGGCTACATGTTCGACCTGACCGGCTCGTACAAGATGGTGTGGGGTGCGACGGTGGCGGCCGGCGTGCTGGCGGCGCTGCTGCACTTCGCCATCAACGACCAGCCGGCCGACAACAACCCGGGCATGCTGGCGAGGGCGCTCAGCTGAAAACCGGCAGGTAGGACGCAGTGCATGCAGTGCATGCGCGGCCGTGGAAAAACCGGGTGCGGCAAAACCCTTTAAAATCGTCCGCACCCGTCATCCCAGCCGCTCGCGCCAACTACATGCTCGCCATCTTCAATGTCGTCTTTCCGGTTTTTGCACTGATCTTCCTCGGCTACCTGTGCCGCAAGCGCAATATCCTCAGCGTCAACGCCGCCAGCGAGCTGAACCGCTTCGTCATCTACCTGGGACTGCCGGCGCTGCTGTTCGATTCGATTGCGCGCCTGACCCCGGCCGACTTCAGCAACCTGCGCTTCATCGCGGTGTTCGCCATCGGCATTGCGGTGGTGTTCGTGCTGACCGCCTGGATCAAGTATCGCCAGGGCGCGGCGGCCGGCGACATCATCATCGACAGCCTCGGCACGTCGTACGCCAACGTCGGCTTCATCGGCATCCCGCTGTGCTTGCTGGCCTTCGGCCGCGACGGCATGCCGCCGGCCGTGATCGCCATGGTGATGACCGCCTGCCTGCTGTTCGCCATCGCCATCGTGTTGCTGGAAATCTGCCTGCACGCCGAAAAGCACATCGGCCGCAGCCTGCTCAAGACCGGCAACTCGCTGATCCGCAATCCCATCCTGATCGCACCGATACTCGGCAGCCTGGTCGCCGCCAGCGGCTATGTGTTGCCGACCGGCGTGCAGCAGTTGTTCAAGTTGCTCGGCGCGGCCGCCAGTCCCTGCGCGCTGGTGTCGCTGGGCCTGTTCCTGGCGCAGCCGATCGACGATAAACAGGCCGGTTCGGTAAGCCTGCTGGTCGGTTTCAAGTTGCTGCTGCATCCGGCTATTACGGCGCTGTTCGCCTATTGGATCCTGCCGCTGCCGAAGATGTGGGCCGACACCGCGCTGCTGTTGTCGGCCATGCCGATCGGCACCGGCCCGTTCATGCTGGCCGAGCTGTACCGGCGCGAAGCGGCGCTGATGTCGCGCGCCATCCTGATTTCCACCACCACTTCGCTGCTGACGATCACGCTGATCCTGGCGTGGATCGCGCACTAAGGAAACCATCCGCATGAAAATCCAGATCGCTTCCGACCTGCATCTTGAACGCATGATGCCGTCGTTCCCCCACTACCGCGCAATCGAACCGACCGATGCCGACCTTCTCATCATCGCGGGCGACATCCACAACGGCGATGCGGCGTTTGCCGCCTTCGCCGACTGGCCGGTGCCGGTGCTGTACGTGCACGGCAACCATGAGGCCTATCATGCACAATATCCGCAAGTGGTGGACGACATCGGTCGCCGTGCGCAAGCCTCGGGCGAGCGCATGCGCCATCTTGAGAATTCGGTGGTGATCGAAGGCGGCGTACGCTTCCTCGGCTGCTGCCTGTGGACCGACTACGCGCTGCAACAAGAGGGGACGCCATCGCTGACACCGGACGCCGCGATGGAACAGGCCGGCAACATCCTGTTCGACCATCGCGTGATTACCATGCCGGGCGGCGCGCTGTTCACGCCGCAGGATGCACTGCAATTGCATCAAGGTTCGCGCGCCTGGCTGGAGCAGCAACTGGCGCAAGCCTTCGACGGCAAGACCGTGGTGATCACGCACCATGGTCCGCATCCGCACTCCATCCATGAACGTTTCGCCGGCTCGCCCCTGAACCCCGGCTTCATCAGCGACCTCACGCCGTTGCTGGCGCAGGCGGATTTGTGGGTGCATGGCCACGTGCATGACAGTTTCGATTACACGGTCGCGGGTTGCCGCGTCGTGACCAATCCGCGCGGCTATGCGCTCAACCTGAAACAGGCGGCGACGCTCGATGACATCGAGTGGGAGAACCCGGCCTTCGATCCGCAACTGGTGATCACGATCTAGCGCAAGCTGAATGCCGGACGCCGTGATCGCCGCATCGTCGGCGTCGCGCCTCACGGAACCGGGCGCGCCGCAATGCAAAACGCGCCACAAAATGCGGCGCGTTGTTGTGTCCTGCAGGAAAATTTACCGAGAGGGCCAATGCTGCGACCGCGGCATTTTTACCACGCAGACGCCTTGCCCGGCGTCTGACGTTGCTCCGACTCAATCGCCTGCGCCTGCATGAATGCCGTGAAGGAGCGTTCGATGGTGGCCCGCTCGATGTCCTTGGTGATGAACACGATGCGCGTGCGGCGATCTTCCGACGGCCAGGCCGGCAGCGTCACGGTCGGGTGGAAGATGTGCTGCACGCCGTGGATCACGGTCGGCTTGTCTTCACCGGCGAGATTGACGATGCCCTTGATGCGCAGGATGTTCTGGCCCTTGAAACCAACCAGCAGGCTCAGCCATTCATCGAACAGATGCGGCTCGATCGGTTTGTCGAAACTGAAACAGAAGGCGCGGATGTGATCGTCATGGCGGTTGATGTCGTGGCCGTGGCCTGCATGTCCATGCTTGTGACCGTGATCATGACCGTGATGATGATGGCCGTGTGCATGATCGTGGTCGTGCGGCGGTTCATACGCTTCTTCGCTGAGCCAGCGTTCGACGTCGGGCGTCTTGTCGGCGGCGCGGAACAGGCCGGCGTCGAGCAATTGTTGCGGCGCTACCCGGCCTTGCTGCGACAGGAGTTGTTGCGCGCCCGGATTGATCTGCTTCAGGCGCGCCTGCAGATCCTGCAGTGCGGCCGGGTCGGCCGCATTGGCCAGATCGCTCTTGGTCAGCAGCAAGCGGTCGGCCACGGCGGCCTGTTGCACCGCTTCAATATGGTTGTCCAGTGTGGCGTTGCCGTTGACCGCATCGACGGTGGTGATGACGCCGTCGAGCCGGTACTTCGACGCAATGAAATTGTCGGTCATCAAGGTATGCAGGATCGGGATCGGCGAGGCCAGTCCCGTGGTCTCGATGATGACGCGGTTGAACTTGCGCTTGCCGCCTTCGGCGAAACGCCAGGTGATGTCCTTGAGGGTCTTCTTGAGGTCGCCGCGGATGGTGCAGCACAGGCAGCCGCTGCTCATCTCGACCACGACTTCATCCTGGCTGTGCGCGACCAGCAGGTGGTCGAGGCCGATTTCGCCGAATTCGTTGATGATGACCAGCGTGTCCTTCAGCTCGGGCTGGGCCACAAGGTAGTTCAGCAGCGTGGTCTTGCCGCTGCCGAGGAAACCGGTCAGCAGCGAAATCGGGATCAGTGCGGGGGCGTCTTGTGTCATGGCGAGGCCGGCGTCAGTCATTGTCGTGCGACGGCAGCAGATGGCCCAGCTTGGCGGCCTTGGTGCGCAGGTAGCGGATGTTGAACGGATTGCGATTTTCCACCAGCGGCACGCGTTCCAGCACTTCGATGCCGTTTTCCACCAGGGCGTTGACCTTGCGCGGATTATTGGTCATCAGGCGCAGGCCCTTGATGCCGAGATGACCGGCCATCGGCACCACCATGGTGTAGCGCCGCATGTCGGCCGGGAAACCCAGTTGCAGGTTGGCCTCGACCGTGTCGGCGCCGCCGTCCTGCAGATGGTAGGCACGCACCTTGTTGAGCAGACCGATGCCTCGGCCTTCCTGGCGCAGGTAAAACACCACGCCGCGTTTTTCCTTGGCGATGCGCCGCAGGGCGGCTTCAAGTTGCGCGCCGCAATCGCAGCGCTGGCTGAACAGCGCGTCGCCGGTCAGGCATTCGGAATGCACGCGCGCCAGCACCGGTTCGCCGTTGCCGACGTCGCCCAGCGACAACGCCAGGTGTTCCTTGCCTGAAACATGGTCGACGAAAGCGTGCAGTTGGAAAGTGGCCCACGGCATCGGCAATGCGCAGGAGCTGACGAATTCCAGGTTTTCTTCCGGAATGACGACGTCGCTTTCGATGTTTTCTGGTGACGACATGATGAACCTATGTAATTGCCTGGCGCCGCAACGGGCGCATTGGGCACAGCCGCGTATCTTACAACGCGGCTCCAATTATTTCAGGCCGGCCACGCGGTTCTTCAAGCCCGGCCGGGTGTTTTTTGTCACAAACCCTGTAAACGCAAGCGCGGCCCGAAGGCCGCGCTTGCTTCACCACTGTATGGGATCAATCAACGATCGCGATTCTTGCCCGGCAGCAAGCGCACCAGCAAGGCGCCCAGGGAAGCCACCGTTGCCAGACCGACCACGCCGATCCAGCCCCATTGCGCCAGCAACAGGCTGCCCAGCGCAGCGCCGGCCGCCATGCCGACGAACATGCCGACGAACAGCACGGCGTTGAGACGGCTGCGGGCGCCCGGCTCGATGCTGTAGACGATGGTCTGGTGCGCCACCAGCGTGGCTTGCACGCCGAGGTCGAAGCCGATCGCGGCCAACGCCAGCAACCACAACTGACCGCTGGCCGAGAAGGCTGGACCAAACGCCATCGCCACGAAGGACAGGATCGCCAGGCCAATGCCCAGACGGGTCACCAGCTCAGGACCTTTCTTGTCCGAGATGCGGCCGGCCAGCGGTGCGGCCAGCGCACCGGCTGCACCTGCCAGACCGAAGGCGCCGGCGGCGGCGCTGCCCAGGTGGAACGGCGCGGCATGCAGCATCACCGCCAGCGTCGACCAGAAGGCGCTGAAGCCGACCGACAGCAAACCCTGAGCCAATGCAGCGCGGCGCAGCGCCGGATGCTTTTGCACCAGCTTGCCCAGCGAACCCAGCAAGGCGCCGTACGGCAGATGCGTGGTGGCCTTGAAGCGCGGCAGGCCACGCCAGGCGGCGATGCCGATCAGGGCGATGCTGACCGAGGCCGCCACGAACATGCTGCGCCAGCCGAAATGCTCGGCGACGAAACCGCTCAGCACGCGCGACAGCAGGATACCGAGCAGCAAGCCGGTCATCACGGTGCCGACCACCTTGCCGCGGTTCTGTTCGGAGGCCAGCGTGGCCGCGGCCGGGACGATGTCTTGCGCCAGCGTTGCCGACAAACCGATCGCCAGGCTGGCGACCAGCAGGACGGCGATGCCGGACGATGCGCCGGCCAGCAGCAAGGCGCCGGTCAGCACGGCAGCCTTGATCAGGATAATGCGGCGGCGATCATAGCGGTCGCCCAGCGGCGCCAGCAGCAGGATGCCGAGCGCGTAACCGAGCTGGGTCAGCATCGGCACCATGCCGATGGCGCGGTCGGAGGCGCCGATGTCGGCGCCGAGGATGCCCAGCATCGGCTGCGAGTAATACAGCGAAGCTACGGCCAGGCCGGCGCCGGACGACAGCAGCAGCATCAGCGAGGCCGGCAGCGCGTTGACGGGCGCGGTTGCAGGCGCCGCAGCAGCCGCAGCCGCAGCCGTCGCATGACTCGTATGCGTATTCTGAATGGAAGACATGATGGCTACCCCTTTTAATGTTTGACGGGGTGGAGTTTGCGCGCCATTGCTGCGCTGCGGTAGTGGCATGGTGCGCAGAATTGTTATACGCTGTACGTATGAGCAAAGCGACCATCTCGGCTCCCGCCGCCCTTCCGCCTTCTTCCAGCGCCGCAGACCGCATCGAGCTGATCCAGACCTTCGTGCGCATCGTCCAGGCCGGCAGTCTGTCGGCCGCTGCCAGCCAGCTCGGCACCACGCAACCGACCATCAGCCGCCGCCTGCAGTTGCTGGAGCGCTCGCTGGGCGTACGCCTGTTGCAACGTTCCACCCATGCGATGAAGCTGACCGAAGACGGCGAGCGTTGCTACGAGCGCGCGCTTGACCTGCTGGCCGGCTGGGAATCCTTCCAGTTCGATGTGCGCGGCGCCGGCGTCGAGGCCGGGGGCTCGCTGCGCGTGGTGGTGCCGAACGCCTTCGGACAACGGCAGCTGATCGCGCCGCTGGCCGAGTTCATGCGGCGTCATCCCGCGATCACGGTGGAATGGCTGCTGTACGACCGCGTCGCCGACTTCATCGCGCACGGCATCGACTGCGCGATCCAGGTCGGCGAAGTCAGCGACCCTGCCGTGGTGGCGATCCGCCTGGCCGAAGTGCCGCGCATGATGGCGATCGCGCCGGCCTTGCTGGCGCAGTATCCGACCCCGACCCATCCACGCGACCTGGCGGCGATGCCGTGGCTGGCGATCCCGCAGTTCTATCGGCGCGACGTCACGCTGAAAAATACCGCCACCGGCGAAGTCGCCGAGGTCGCTTTCCAGCCGCGCCTCAGCTCCGACAGTTTGTATGCGCTGACCAATGCGGCGGTGGAAGGCGTCGGCCTGATGCTCGGTTCGGCCTGGCTGCTGGCGGAACACATGGAACAAGGCCGGCTGGTGCCGCTCTTGCCCGGGTGGGAAGCAGCGCCGCTGCCGGTGTCGATCATCTATCCGTATGCACGCTTCTATCCGGCGCGGCTGCGCTACTTCATCGACACCATGCGCGAGGCGATGCCGGCGGCGGTGGGCAGCGCGGCACGCTGGCCGGCGCAGTGATTACTTTGCCGGCGCCGGAGTGCCGGGAATACCGGGAATGCCAACGCGGATCAATTCCGAAAAGCGCGCGTCATTCCCCGCCGCCAGCGCACGTTCGGTAATACGCCCGCGCGCATGCAGCGCGGCGTAGTCGAATCCCGGCGTCAGGCCGCCGACGTCGTATGCATATTCCGCCAGGTAACCCGAAGCCAGCAGGCGATAATCGAACGGCAATTGCGGATTGATCGCGCGCGCCAGGTCGAACACGATGGTCGTGCAATTGCTGGTCAGGGTGTTGTAGAAGGCCGGTTCGCGTTCGAGCCTGGCCGCTTCGCCGGCATAGCCGACAAACAGCTTGCGCAAGGTGGCCGGCGCCACCTGCAGGCGATACAAATACACGTCTTCACCGCGTACATTGCTGCGCACGCGCACGATGTCGCGCTCGTCGCTGGCCACCAGCACGGTCTCGAACTTGCGGAAGAAACCGCCCAGCGCCGAAAAACTCTCGCCTTTTTCCTTGCGGATCTCCACCGAAAACGTCAGGTAGCGGCCGTCGTCGAAACCGAACGACACCAGCGTGTGCGCAATCGCCGGCCCCATCCAGTACGACAGCACCAGGTCGGCCGTGACCAGATGGTCGAGATCGTAGTCGCGGGTTTCCCAGCGCACGGTGTAGTCGGTCTCGCTGCGCCAGTCGAAGTTGCGCACGTTGGTCAGGCGCGCGTGGTTGCCGTCGATGTCGACATGCAAAAGACGCGCAACGTCGTCGGCCCAGACGCGGTCATGCGAGGGCTTGAGCGTGCTCCACCAGCCCAGCATGCCGGCGCACAGCACGGCAAACCCGAGCAGCGGCCGCCAGCGTCGGCGCCACAGGCCGTGCAACGCCGCCAGCACCGCCAGCGCAAGCACCGCGACCGCGACGGTACGGATCTGCGCCGGCGCCTGCAACTGATACCACAGGGCAAAGCCGGCCCACACGCCGGCCAGCGTGGTCGACACGCTGAGCAAGAGACACAGCGCGATGAAGAAAAATGCGCGGACGCGGCCGCCCTTGCCGTTCATGCGATTCACTGCCGCCGCATCACCATCTGCACCGAGCCCTGCCCGTGGCATTCGAAAGCCAGCGAGACGTCGGTCAGCAGCTTGGCCGAGCAGGTGGTCTGCTGGTCGAGCCAGCTCAGCGTGCCGCCGCTGACGGTGCCGCTGGCGCTGATCGGTACGGTCGGAAAGTTGCCTTCCATGGTGCCGGTGATGGCGGCCTTGCCGGCTGCAGTGGTGGCGAAGCTCAAGGTCCAGCGTTGCGCCGAGCCGAAGGAGTTGTTGCCTGCGCCGGCCCACTGGCCGTCAAACAGCGTCGGCTTGAGTTCGATGTTCTCGGGTTTCTTTTCGACCGGCGCCGGTGTCATGGCGACTTGCTTGCATACCTGGCAACTGATCTCGGTGATGTTGGCGCGGCTGATCTGCTTCTGGCCCCAGATGGTGTCGGCGCCGGTATTGCCGTTGACCAGCACGTTGAAATACGGCGTGCCGTCGACGTGATAGTTGACCTTCGAGCAAGCCGGTGCGGAAGAAGTGAAACGCAGTTGGGACGCATACGAACCGAGAGTGGTCGCCTCCACCGGCTTGACCGCAATCGAGGCCGAACACGTGCCGGTGCTCTGCTGGCAATCGCAGCTCGGTTCGGCCGCGTGCGCGGCGTGCGGCAGAGAGGAAACGGCGATGACTGCCGCCAGCATCAGGGCAGTCCTATATGCGCACTGAGCACTATGAGATCGCTTGATCCGATAAAACAATTCCATCATCGTTGACTCCCCCTTTTTTGGATGCCTGCCCTCCGAGGCTGACACTTTTGGCTGGCGACACGGTGCGGCCATGGTACACCGCGGTGCCGCCGATACCGTACGCCGCACGGGCTGCTGCGTCGGATCGCATGATGCCGGACGGCATCTTCAAGCTGAACACACGCTGAGAAAAACCTGACGCCCGCATGACCGGATTGTCATATGTTCGTCATGCTTCTGTCCGACAGCGCGGCGCAGAATGTGTTCCACGATGACCGCAGCCCCTCTTCAGCTTTCCTCTCCAGCCATGCGGTCTGCATGGCTGGCTGCGGTCGTCGCCTGACTTTTTTTGGAGAACACACCATGCGTAAATTATCCCTCGCCTTCGCCGTCCTGGCCCTCACTTCCGCTGCCGGCGCCTACGCCGAAGTCCCCTATCCGGCCGAGCAACCATTTGTTTCCAGCGTCAGCCGCGCCGAAGTCAAACAGGAACTGATCCAGGCCGAGCAGCAAGGCCAGATCGCGGACGGCGACAACTATCCCGTCGCCATGCCGGCATCGTCGCACCTGAGTCGCCAGGACGTCCGCCAGGACTTGCAGCACGCGCACAACATGCATGACGACGCCACGTACGCCGGCGCGTGATGCCCTTCGGTAATCACTAGTGGCAACGCCGGCTTTGCTGCGCAGGATGCGAAACCGGCAAGCGATGCCAGCGGCGTGAATAGCGCGCCGAAAATGAAAAAGCGGACCTGCCGTACTGCGCAGATCCGCTTTTTTCGCCTTGCTTCCGCCCTGCTTCGGGCTGATTTCAGGCTTGCTTCGAACTGGTTTACTTCACCGAAGCCAGCGCTGCATTGAGCGTGGCGCTCGGACGCATGACTTCGCTGACCTTCTTCGGATCGGCCATGAAATAGCCGCCGATGTCGACAGGATTGCCTTGCACTGCCTTGAGTTCGGCGGTGATCTTGGCTTCGTTCTCGGCCAGCGTCTTGGCCAGCGGCGCAAACTTGGCAGCCAGTTCCGCGTCTTCCTTTTGCGCTGCCAGTTCCTGCGCCCAGTACATGGCCAGGTAGAAATGGCTGCCGCGGTTGTCCAGCTCGCCGGTCTTCGGCGATGGCGACTTGTTGTTGTCCAGCAGCTTGCCGGTTGCATCGTCGAGCGCCTTGCCCAGCACTTGCGCCTTCTTGTTGCCGGTCTTGATGCCCATGTCTTCCAGCGACACCGCCAGAGCCAGGAACTCGCCCAGCGAATCCCAGCGCAGATGGTTTTCTTCCACCAACTGCTTGACGTGCTTCGGCGCCGAACCGCCTGCGCCGGTTTCGTACATGCCGCCGCCGGCCATCAATGGCACGATCGACAGCATCTTGGCGCTGGTGCCCAGTTCCATGATCGGGAACAGGTCGGTCAGGTAGTCGCGCAGGATGTTGCCGGTCACCGAGATGGTGTCGAGACCGCGGATCACGCGTTCCAGCGTGTAACGCATGGCGCGCACTTGCGACATGATCTGGATGTCCAGGCCCTTGGTGTCGTGATCCTTCAGGTAGGTCTCGACCTTCTTGATCAGTTCGGCTTCGTGCGGACGGTACGGGTCGAGCCAGAACACGGCCGGCATGCCGGAGTTGCGGGCGCGGGTGACGGCCAGCTTGACCCAGTCGCGGATCGGCTCGTCCTTGACCTGGCACATGCGCCAGATGTCGCCTTGCTCGACGTTTTGCGTCAGCAGGACTTCGCCTGTTGCCAGGTCGACGATGTTGGCGACGCCGTCTTCGGCGATTTCAAATGTCTTGTCGTGCGAGCCGTACTCTTCCGCCTTTTGCGCCATCAGGCCGACGTTGGGCACGGTGCCCATGGTGGTCGGATCGAAGTTGCCGTTGGTTTTGCAGAAGTTGATGACTTCCTGGTAGATGCGGGCGAAGGTGCTTTCCGGAATCACTGCCTTGGTGTCTTGCGGCTTGCCGTTGGCGTCCCACATCTTGCCGCCGATGCGGATCATGGCCGGCATCGAGGCGTCGACGATCACGTCGTTCGGTGCATGCAGGTTGGAAATGCCCTTGGCCGAGTCGACCATCGCCAGCGATGGACGGTGTTCGTGACAGGCGTGCAGGTCACGGATGATTTCTTCCTTCTTCGAGGAAGGCAGGGTCTCGATTTTTTCGTACAGGTTGACCAGGCCGTTGTTGACGTTCACGCCCAGTTCATCGAACAGCTTGCCGTGCTTGGCAAATGCTTCCTTGTAGAAAATCTTGACGGCGTGGCCGAACACGATCGGGTGCGAGACCTTCATCATGGTCGCCTTGACGTGCAGCGACAGCATGACGCCGGTCTTGCGTGCGTCTTCGAACTGCTCTTCGTAGAACTCGCACAGCGCCTTCTTGCTCATGAACATGCTGTCGATGATTTCGCCGGCCTTCAGGGCGACCTTTGCCTTCAACACCGTGGTCTTGCCGCTCTTGCCGATCAGTTCCATCTTGACGTCGCGTGCGGCGCCGATGGTCATGGATTTTTCGCCGTGGTAGAAGTCGCCGTGGGTCATGTGCGCAACGTGCGAGCGCGATGCCATGCTCCACTCGCCCATGCTGTGCGGGTGCTTGCGGGCGAAGCGCTTGATCGATGCCGGCGCGCGGCGGTCGGAATTGCCTTCGCGCAGGACCGGGTTGACGGCGCTGCCGAGCACTTTGGAGTAGCTCTTCAGGATTTCTTTTTCTTCGTCGGTCTTCGGATCTTCCGGCAGGTCCGGGATCGCGTAGCCGCGCGATTGCAGTTCGCGGATCGCGGCTTGCAGCTGCGGCACCGAGGCGCTGATGTTCGGCAGCTTGATGATGTTGGCGCTTGGATCTTGCGTCAGCTTGCCCAGCGCGGCGAGGTTGTCGGGAACGCGTTGTTCGGGCGTCAGACGGTCCGGGAATTCGGCCAGAATCCGCGTGGCCACCGAGATATCGCTTTCAACGACGTTGACGCCGGCCGGCGCGGTGAACGTCCTGATGATGGGCAGCAGAGAGTAGGTCGCCAGCAGCGGCGCCTCATCAGTCAGCGTATAGATGATGGTGGAGTTATCAGTAGTCACGGTGATGTCCTTGCGGGGTTGGTGTTTGATGAGCCGTCTCGGAGGCTGCCGCACCATCAAGGGGGCCGGACAAGGCGAAGCGGACGATACGGGTAGTACCTGGCTTGCCTGCCCGACGGCGCAATGCGTCGGATTGATGTTGCAACAACTTCGTATTGTATTGGTACTTCCTTTCATGAACCTGTAAGGAAGCAGAGGCCGTTCCTGCTGCCACTGCCTGAGCACCAACACAAAAACAACCGGTATTTTAGCCCGAAACCGCCGAAAACCGGTGACGACCGGGCCTGATGGCTTCGAAGCAGGACTTGCCGGAATGCATCTTCAGGGCCGCATTATCCGAACGAAGCCGTCACCGACGTCCAGATCCGGCCAAATCACCGCTATTTCCAGCCAGTCCGCCGTCTCCAAAAACCTCGCCGCCGTCCTTGTCCGTATAGCACGCCAGATTGGCAGCAATCCACGCCAGGCCCGGCTTGAGCGGACGCGGCGCAGCACCCAGAATGGAATCTTCGAAGCCCCACCCGATTCAACCCGACCTTTCAACCCGACTTTTCAACCGGAATACATCATGACCCTCAACATCGGCGACGTCGCCATTCCCGACAGCAAGCTGGCCCGCGAAATTACCGAAGCCGTGCGCGACACCGTGTCGCCGCTGCTGTTCCATCATTCCAGCCGCGTGTTCTATTTCGCCGCATTGGCCGGGCGCCGGCGCGGCCTCAGATTCGACCCGGAACTGCTGTACTGCGGCTGCATGTTCCACGACATGGGCCTGAGCCACAAGCACAGCAGCGCCTGCGAGCGCTTCGAAGTCGACGGCGCCAACGCCGCGCGCGACTTCCTCGACAGCCGCGGCATCGCGCAAGGCGACATCGACACCGTGTGGAATGCCATCGCGCTGCACACCACGCCCGGCATCCCGCAGCACATGCACCCGGTGGTGGCGCTGGTAACGGCCGGCGTGGAGATGGATGTGCTGGGCATGAAGTACGAGGAATACAGCGATGCCGAACGCGAAGCGGTGGTGCTGGCGCACCCGCGCGGCGGCAATTTCAAGGAAGACATCATCCAGACTTTCTACAACGGCATCCGCCACAAACCCGCCACCACCTTCGGCAACGTCAAGGGCGACGTGATCGCCGACAAGGAGCCGGCGTTCACCCCTGGCAACTTCTGCAGCGTGATCCGCAATTCGGCGTGGGTTGCCTGAGTCGACCTCAGTCGGCAGTCGCGGGCAGCGCCGCGACGATGCTGCGGAAAGCCGCCACCGTCAGCGCCTCGTCCTGCTCGTTGCCATGGTCGCTGAGCTTGACGATGACGGTGTCGCTGACCGGATCGATGTAAACATACTGGCCGTGGATGCCGATCGCGGTGTAGTCGCGCGGCGCACTGCCGCCATCGCGGGCGGCGGGCTGGCGCGGTAACCACCAGCCACGGCCATAGGCGAAATCGGCATCGGCGGCGCCGACTTCCGGCGGCCGTTGCATCCACGCCGCAGGCAACACCTGGACATTGCCGGCACGGCCCTGGCGCAAATGCAGCAAGCCGTAGCGGGCGAAATCGACAGCGCGCGCATTGACGCAGCAAAAGCTTTTTTCCACGCTGTGCTTCTTGTTGTCGACGCTCCAGCCGGCGCCGTAGGCCGCGCCCATCGGCTGCCACAGCTTGCGCTCCAGGTAGCGCGTGAGCGGCTCGCCGGTAGCCGCCGACAGCACCATGCCGAGCAGCAGGTAATCGACGCTGCGGTAGGCGAAACCCTGCCCCGGCGTAAATGCGGTTTTGTCCAGCCCGCGCATGAAACGATTCAGGTCGGTGGTGATGTACATGAAGGCGATCTGTGAAAACGCACTGTCGTACTTCTCTTCGACGCGGATGCCGGAATGCATGTTGAGCAGGTCGTCGACGGTGACCGCCGCAAATTTCTCCGGCAAATCCGGCAGGTACTTGCGCACCGGATCGGACAGCGCCGCAATCTTGCCCTCGGCCAGCGCCACGCCAACCAGGTCCGACAGCATCGACTTGGCAACCGAATACGACGGGAACACCGTGGCGCGTTGCCCACCCTGCGGATAGTGCTCATAGACCAGGCGGCCGTGCTGCACCACCAGCATGGCATTGGTGTGAGTCTCGCGGAGGAAGTCGGCAAAGCCGATACGCCCGCCGTCGCGCCACGCCACTTCCGGCGCCAGCGCGATCTTGCGTTCCTCGAACACGGCCGGCACCGCGGCGGCCGCCACCGGCGCGCCGTCGAAATATTCCCAACTGCGCGACGGCGGCTGCCAGTCCAGCGCCAGCCCGATCAACGCCGGCGGCGACGGCAAGCGCGCCACGCCGGTGGCGGCGTAGGACAAGGCGATCAGGACCAGGGCGGCGCCGATGATGCGGGTGGTTCTGGTGACGCCGGTGGTACGGATGGTGCGGGTGGTGCGATTCATCGGCTTATGGAGCGGGATAGCGCTTGTTTTGTTGAACTCATTATTGTACTTGCCCGGTACCCGTCAACTCAGGCGATGCCGCCCGACGCAACGCAGAAGGAAAACCTCGTGGATGCGCGCGACGGCGGCAACCCCGGCCAGCAATTCCGCAAAAAACGACGTCAGGCGGCGTTCGTGTAATTCGCGATGGCGCGTCGCGCATTTGTCAGGGCGGCGTCCAGCTCCGCTGCCTTGACCGTACAGTCGGAAGCCGACGCCGCGCCCGACAGCAGCCCTTCCAGTTCGCCGGCCAGGCGCTGTACGTCGATCACCGCCAGCGTGCCGGCGCTGCCGCGCAGCTTGTGGGCCAGGGTTTTGGCCTGCGCCAGTTCGCCGGCGTGGATATGCGCCAGGATCTCGCTGCCGGTCTTGCCGTATTGCTCGGCGAATTTGCCGAGGAACTTGCGATAGATGTCTGCGCTGCCCCAGGCTTCCAGGCCGACGGCGACGTCGATGCCGGACATATCCTGCGCCGGCAAGCTGGCCGTGCCCGCTGATCCCGCTGATCCCACCGATCCTGTGCTTGCCATGCCGACGGCGGCGCTCGGGAACACGGTCGTGACCGTCGTCGACGCATACTCTGCCGGTGCTTTGCGGCGTCGTTCCAGTTCATCCGCCGACAGATGCGCGATATGCTGGCGCACCACCGAGATGATCTGCTCGACGTTGTAAGGCTTGGACAGGAAACCGTTCATGCCGGCCGCCATCGCCGCTTCCTGCTGCGCCTTGAAGGCGCCTGCGGTCAGCGCGATCACCGGCAGCTCGCGCAGTCCCAAGGTGTCGCGGATTTCATGCGTAGCAGTGTAGCCATCCATGACCGGCATCTGGATGTCCATCAACACCAGGTCGACGCCCTGCGGACGTTCGCGCAGCCAGTCGACCGCCTCCTGGCCGTCGGCGGCGGCGAACACTTCGGCGCCGTCGGCTTCGAGGATGCGCTTGGCGACTTCGCGGTTGATCTCGCTGTCGTCGACCACCAGCACGCGCACGCCGGTGATGCGGTCGTCGCGCCCGGCGGGCGCTTGCGGCGCCGCTTCGTTGCCGTCGCGGACCTTGGCTTCGCTGCGATGCTGGCGCACGTGGATGATGGTGTTGTACAAGGTCGATGGCGTCACCGGTTTGGTGATCACGGCATCGACCAGTTCGGCGTCGGGCGCATTGACCACTTCGTCGCGCGCATACGCCGTGACCATGATCACGATGGGCGGCTGTCCTTGCGGCGATGATGCTTCGCGAATCGCCCTGGCCGCCGCCAGCCCGTCCATGCCGGGCATCTTCCAGTCGAGCAGGTAGATGTCGTAGTAAAGATTGTGGCGCAGCCGCGTCATGGTTTTGGAAACTGCATCCTGGCCCGACTCCACCACGTCGACCTGCCAGCCCATCGACTTGATGGTGTCCGACAGCATGGCGCGCGCGGTGGCGTTGTCGTCGGCCACCAGCACGCACAGCGGACCGTCCGCCGGCAACTGGGCGGCAGCCGGCGGCAGCGCCTGGAACGGCAGCATGAACCAGAACTGGCTGCCCTGGCCCGGCTCGCTGGCGACGCCGATCTCGCCGTTCATCAATTGCACCAGATGGCGGCAGATGGTCAGGCCGAGGCCGGTGCCGCCGTAGCGGCGCGTGGTCGAGGTGTCTTCCTGCGTGAAAGCCTGGAAGATGTCCTGCTGGCGTTCCGGCGGAATGCCGATGCCGCTGTCGGTGACGGCGAAGCGCAGCATCACCCTGTCGCCGATTTCGCTGACGACGGCGACATGGATGCTGATCTCGCCGTGCGCGGTGAACTTGATGGCGTTGCTGGTGAGATTGGTGAGGATCTGTTCCAGCCGCAGCGCGTCGCCGTACAAATATTCGACGCCGACGTCGTTGAAGCCGACCACCAGTTCGACGTCCTTGTCGCCGATGCCGGGCGCGGTGACGTTGACGACATTTTCCAGCACCGTGCTGAGGCGGAACGGCACGTGCTCGACCTCCAGCCGGCCGGCCTCGATCTTGGACACGTCGAGGATGTCGTTGATGATGCCCAGCAGCGAATGGCCGGCGACGATGATTTTGCGCACCAGGTCGCGCTGGTCGGATTGCAGTACGGTTTTTTCAAGCAGGTAGGTCAGCCCGAGCACGGCGTTCATCGGTGTGCGGATCTCGTGGCTCATGTTGGACAGGAAGCTGCTCTTGGCGCGCGTGGCCGACTCCGACTTGGTCAGGGCCAGTTCGAGGTTGCTGTTGGTGTCGCGCAGCGTGCGGGTCTGCTGTTCGACCAGGCCTTCGAGATGCTGGCGGTACTGGTTCAGTTCTTTCTCCAGGCGCTTGTGGTTGGTGATGTCGCGCGCAATGTAGGAGATGCCGGCGATCTTCTTGTCGCCGTCGAGGATGGGCGAGACCGTTACTGAAATGTCGAGCAGGCGGCCGTCCTTGTGCCAGCGCACGGTTTCGAAATTGGCGACGGTCTTGCCTTCCATGATCTGGTCGGTGATGTGGCGCGCCTCGCTGTTGCGCTCCGGCGGCACCAGGATGTAGGCCGACTGGTTGAGCACTTCACGCGACAGGTAGCCGAACAGTTTTTCGGCCGCCGGGTTCCAGCTGTTGATGACATCGTCGAGACCGGTGCCGATGATGGCGTCTTCCGACGACGCGACGATCGAGGACAGAATGGAACGGGTTTCCTGATGCTGCAGCAAGTCGGCTACGCGTTTTTCGCTGGCGCTCAGTTCGGCTTCAGCCTTGAGGCGGTCGTGCACGGCAGCCTCGCGGCGGTGGCGGTTGCTTGCCAGTTGCCAGCTCAGCATGGCCAGCGCCAGCAGAATCAGGCCGACAAACAAGCATAGCCGCAACAGGATGCTGTAGTTGTCGACCTGCACGCGTTTCTCGGGCAGGTAGAGCACGACGGTCCAGGGCGATTGCTGGTGCAGGCCGTAACGGCCGGTGCTGGCGTCGAGGGCGACGCGCTGCCATGACCAGATGCCCTGCTCGGACATGGTGCCGGAGGCCTGCGCGGCGATGGCTTTCCACACGTTGGGATGGCGCTTGGCGAGGGTCTCTTCGCGCTTGAACATGAAGGCCCACTCATCAGCCGAATTGGTGCTGTACAGCCAGTAGCCGTCGCCGTTGAGCAGCATGGCGCGATTGGCGCCGCGCTCCACCTGGTTGGAAAAGCGATCCAGCAGCGGCGCCATCAGCACGTTGATGATGATGATGCCGCCCGGCTTGCCGTCTGCGGAAGCGACCGCCATGGCGAGCCGCACTGTGGGCTTGTGCGGCACTTCAATCCTGCCGTTCTCGACGTTCAGATCCATCGGCGACACCAGCATCTCGCCGCGCTGCAAGGCCATCGTATCGGTGAAATACGGCCGGTCCTTCTTGTTTTGCAGCGTCGGTGCAGACGCCGGCACGGGCCCCCTGCTGGTCATGTTGACGCGCACTTTCTCGATGCCGTCCTGGTCGATCCAGCGCACCTGGTCGTAGTAGGGATTGCGCAGCATCAGCGTGGAAAAATTCTGCGCCATCTGCGCCAGGTTGGCCTTATTGGGATCGTTGATGGCATGCGCGACCGGCGCTTCGCCGGTGAGGATGCTGAGATGACGCAGCGGTGCGTCGAGGTCGTTGGTCAGCGAGGCGACGCCGAGCGAGACGCGTTCGCGCTGCTCCAGTTGCAGCCGCCGCATTTCGGCGCCGATGCGGTTGTAATGAAGGAAACCGGCGGCCACCAGCACCAGCGCCGCGAGGGGCAGAAATTGCGCCAGAAAGTAATGCTGGTTTCCCTTCGTTCTGCGCATGCATTCTCCTGATGGAAACACTGGCCCGGAATCCGACGGCGATGGCGCCGCCCGTGTTCTTGTTCTGCTCCGGTGTGAAGGCCATTATGCCCCATGAACTTTCGAGGTGGCAATTTGGCGTGCAAGGTGAGTTACGCGTCCCCGTTGCCGGGGAGTTACGCCTCGTATCGAATTCAATCCCGTCGGAGCCGGCTTGATTTCCGGCAACTTGTCCGGCGACTCGTTTTGGCGCTCATTTGGGTACTCATTTGGGTAAATTTGCGGCGGAGAAACGATGCGCCAGTTCGTGCTCGCGGAAGGACGTGGTGATGAAGTCGACAAAGACGCGCGTCTTGCCCGGCAGCAGTTTCTGACTGGCGAAATAGAGCGAAAGCGGACCCACATCACAGTACCAGCCCGGCAGCAACTGCACCAGTGTGCCGCTCTCCAGATGCGGCAAGGCGTGCGGCACCGCCATCAGGCCGATACCCATGCCCAGCAGGACGGCATGGCACATGGCGCTCGGATCGTCGAGCACGATCACCGGATTTTGTACGGCGGCCATTTCGGCGCCCGCGCCATTGCGCATGATCAAAGTGCGCACGCGACTGGTTGACGGCGAGCGCATGGCGACGCAGGGAAACGCTCCCAATCCGGCCGGATCCCTGGGCCTGCGCTTGCCGCGCATGAAGGACGGCGAGGCCACCGCGACGATCTGCAACCGCGCCAGTTCACGCGCCACCATGCCGAGCGGCAAGTCAAAGCCGCCGCCGATGGCCGCATCGAAACCGCCGGCAATCAGATCCTGGGGACGGTTGTCCAGCGACCAGTCGGGCGTCACCGCCGGATAGCGCTCAAGAAAAGCCGGCATCAGCGGCAGCACATATTCCACGCCGAACGCCTGCGATGTGTTCAGTTTGAGCACGCCGGCCGGTTGCCCGGCATTGACGGTGATGTCGGCAATCGCGCCCTGGATGCTGTCCAGCCCGTCCTGCACCGACTGCAGGAAACGCTCGCCGGCTTCGCTCAGCGTCAGTCCGCGCGTGCTGCGCTGAAACAATCGCACGCCGAGGTTGCGCTCCAGCTGCGCGACGTTGCGGCTCACCGCCGCCGGCGTCAACGCCAGCCGTCGCGCCGCCGAAGAGAAGCTGCCGGTCTCGGCGCTGCGGACGAATGACTCAAGGTTGGCGAGGGTTTCCATGACTTTCACTTTCAAGTATTACTTGAAAGTGATTCTATCCGATCATGACTAACGATAGAGGAATGAAAAGCCTAGAGTGGAACTCGGCAAATCTTGTTTTTCAACCCTCTTGAAAGGAAACATCATGAACATCGCCATCATCGGCGCCGGCGCCATCGGCACAGCCATCGCCCGCCAACTCGCCCGCAACGGCATCGCCGCGTCCATCGCCAACAGCCGCGGCCCGCAATCACTGCAGGCGTTGACCGACGAACTCGGTCCGCATATCAAAGCAGTCAGCGTCAGGGAAGCGGCGCAAGCCGACCTGGTCTTCGTCGCCGTGAACTGGAGCCGCATCCCCGATGCGCTCAAGGACGCCGGTCCATGGAACAAGCGCATTCTGATCGACGCCAACAACGCCATCGACGGCGCCACGTTCAAGGCGGTTGACCTGGGCGGCCGCGCTTCCAGCGAAGTGGTGGCGGAATTTGCACCCGGTGCGCGCGTGGTCAAGTCATTCAATCATTTGCTGGCCGCCGTGCTCGCCGGCGATCCGCAAGCCGAAGGCGGTCGCCGCGTGCTGTTCCTGTCGGGCGACGATGCCGACGCCAAGAAGACGGTCAGCGATCTGATCACGCGCCTGGGCTTTGCGTCCATCGATCTGGGCGGCGTAAACGAAGGCCGGGCAGCGCAATTCCCCGGCGGTCCGTTGCCGGCGCTGAACCTGGTGAAGTTTGGTTAATGTCCGGTCAAAAGGGCGACGCACCTGCATGCACGTGGCCGATGCCGGCCGCCTCATCCTCGATCTGGAACAGGTCCGAGAACTCGCAGCATTCCTGCGCCAACATCAGGATCGATGAGATGAAGTTGCTCTTGCGTTCACCGCGGTAAAGCGCAACGTAGGGGATTTCCGGCAAGGCGGGCGTGGTTTCGACCACCTCACACGCTCTTGACCTTGCCCATTGTCGGATTTGCGCGCCCATTAATCCATCCTCACGATAACTAATTAGTAGACGTCCTTTTCGGACGCCTTGCAGTCAGACAACCTGCCATCCTGCCGTCGGAAAACTCCTTGATCGTTGCGATCTGAGGAATCGTTTTCCGGTGGCGATTTTCCGCTGTTCTTTCCTCGGCTCTTTATTGAACTTTCGTTGTCGGCGCGCGGCCCAATCCTCTGCTTCCAGCCAATTTTCGATGAGACCATCATGAGAGAAAACCAGCAAGAGCAAGAAGACTTCCCCGGCATCGACCGCCGGAGCGATACCCACGACAACGCACCTCACTCCTCCCCAACCGTTGTCGAAAACGCAAATCCGCCTGCGAGCCCGAACGGCGTCCCGCATCTGACGCGCCGGTCCTTCCTGATGTGGGCCGGTTCCAGCGGCGCGCTGGGCGCCTTGCCGGCAACCGCGCCGGCGGCCCCGGTCGCAGCGTCCGCACCAGGCGGCACGGTGGACGACTCAATGGTGACGGTGCGCCTGACCGTCAACGACATTACCCAGGAAGCCACAGTCGACGTGCGCACCAGCCTGCTCGACTACCTGCGCGAAAATCTCCAGCTCACCGGCACCAAGAAAGGCTGCGACCACGGCCAGTGCGGCGCTTGTACGGTGCATGTCAACGGCCGTCGCGTGAATTCCTGCCTGAGCCTGGTGGCGATGCACGAGGGCGACAGCGTGACCACCATCGAAGGACTCGGCACGCCGGATCGTCTGCATCCATTGCAGGCCGCCTTCGTCGCCCATGACGGTTTGCAATGCGGGTATTGCACGGCGGGCCAGATCATGTCGGCGGCGGCGCTGCTGACCGAGCCGTGCGGGCGCGCCGATGCCGACGTCAAGGAAGCCATGAGCGGCAACATCTGCCGCTGCGGCGCCTATTCCAACATCGTCGCCGCCATCCGTCAGGTGCGCGACGCCGGCTGATCACTCGCCATATCCTCCAGGAGTCGCCATGCACACCTTCCAGATGCTGCGCGCACAAAGTCCCGACGAGGCCGTGCGCCTTGCCGCGGCCGCGCTGGAAACAACGCCGCAGCCGATCCGCTTCCTGGCCGGCGGCACCACGCTGGTCGATCTCATGAAGCTGGACGTCGAGCAGCCGCAACAAGTCATCGACATCAATCGCCTGCCGCTGAACCAGATCGAACAGACCGCCGACGGCGGCCTCAAAATCGGCGCACTGGTGCGCAACAGCGACCTCGCCAATCATCCATTGATCGTGCAGCGTTATCCGATGCTCAGCCAGGCGCTGTTGTCGGGCGCGTCGGCGCAGCTGCGCAATATGGCCACCACCGGCGGCAACCTGCTGCAACGCACGCGCTGCGTCTACTTCCGCGACACCGCCACGGCCTGTAACAAGCGCCAGCCCGGCAGCGGCTGCGCGGCGCAGGAGGGCTTCCACCGCAACCTGGCGATCCTCGGCACCAGCGAGCAATGCATCGCGTCCAATCCGTCCGACATGAACGTCGCGCTGGCGGCTTTGGAGGCGATCATTCACGTGCAGGGCGCAAACGGTGCGCGCATCGTTCCGATCAATGAATTCCATCTGCTGCCGGGCAGCACGCCGCAGCGCGAGACCGTGCTGGCGCCGGGCGAACTGGTGACGCATGTCGCGCTGCGGCCGCCGCTTGCCAACGCCGGATCGACTTATCTCAAGCTGCGCGATCGCGCTTCGTATGAATTCGCATTGGCCTCGGCGGCGGTGCAACTGAGCGTGGACGGCGGTCGCATTTCGCGGGCGCGCGTCGCGCTCGGCGGCGTCGGCGCCAAACCGTGGCGTTCTTTCGAAGCCGAAGCGGTGTTGCAGGATGCCGCGCCGACGGTCGACGTATTTGCCCGCGCCGCAGCAGAAGCCGTGCGCGATGCGCGTCCGTTGCGCGACAACGTCTTCAAGGTCGATCTGATCCAGCGCTGCCTGGTGCAAGCCTTGCGCACCGCCGCTGCCCCGGACGCCAATAAAAGGAGCGCATGATGCCATCTCCCGTCCAGCCCCGGAACCCCTCGCTTCAGACCGGCGTCGGCGCAGCGCTGCCGCGCATCGACGGTCCGCTCAAGGTCACCGGCCGCGCGCGCTATACCTCCGATCGTCGCTATCCCGACATGCTGATCGCGGTGCCGGTATGCGCCACCATCGCACACGGCGACATCCGCGCCATCGACACCGCGACGGCGGCCAGGATGCCCGGCGTGCGCATGATTTATACACATGAAAACATCGGCCGCTTCTTCCGCATCAATCCGTCCTCCGGCGTCAAGACCGACGAGAAGCGTCCGCCGTTGGAAGACGCGACGGTGCGCTATTACGGTCAGTACGTTGCGCTGGTGCTGGCCGATACCTTCGAGCAGGCGACTGCCGCCGCAGCGGCGGTGCGCGTCGACTATCGCAAGGAAGCGCATGACGTGCGCAAGGAGCTTGCCGCCGAGGGCAAACCCAAAGTCGACAGCGAGCGCGGCAGTCCCGATGCGGCATTTGCCAACGCTGCGGTGCGCATCGACCAGACCTACACCACGCCGGTGGAGACGCACAATCCCATCGAACTGCATGCCTCGGTGGCGTTGTACGACAGCCTGGCGCAATCGTTCACGCTGTACGAAACCTCGCAGGCCATCGTCAACCATCGCGGCGTGATGAGCCAGATGCTGGGCGTGCCGCCGGAAAACATGCGCATCATCACCGAATACCTGGGCTCCGGTTTCGGCGGCAAACTGTGGCCGTGGGGACACAGCCTGCTGGCGGCGCAGGCGGCGCGCAACCTGCGCCGCCCGGTCAAGCTGGTGGTGTCGCGCGACATGATGTTTCACAACGTCGGCCACCGCGCCAATACCCAGCAACGCGTGCGCCTGTCGGCCACGGCGGGCGGCAAGCTGACCTCGCTGCAGCAGGACTATTTGTTCCAAGTGGCGCAGGTCGACGCCAGCGTCGAACATTGCGGCGAAGCCACCGCCTATCTGTACGGCACCGACAACCTGCGCGTCACCGGCGCACCGGTCAAACGCCACATCGCACCGAACACTTCGATGCGCGGCCCGGGAGCGGTGCCCGGCCTGTTCGCCACCGAGTCGGCAATGGACGAGCTGGCGATTGCGCTCAACATCGATCCGGTGCAACTGCGCCTGCTCAACGAACCGGCCGCCGACCAGAGCATCAACGCGCCGTTTTCTTCCCGCCATCTGCGCGAAGCTTTACAGACCGGCGCCGAGCGTTTCGGCTGGGAGCGCCGCAATCCGGCCGTGGGCAGCATGCAGCAAGACGGCGAAATCCTCGGCTGGGGCATGGCGGCATGCTCATGGATGGCCAAGCGGGTCGGCGCGGAAGCGTCGGTGACGCTGGGCAGCGACGGCAACGCGCGCGTATCGTCGGCTGTGCAGGACCTCGGCACCGGCACCTATACCGTGGTGTCGCAGATGGTGGCCGAAACCACCGGCATTCCGATGTCCAACATCATCGTTGCGATCGGCGACACCAAGCTGCCGCCGGGACCGATGTCGGGCGGTTCAATGGCCACTGCGTCGATGGTGCCGGCCGTGCTGCAGGCCGCACGCGCAGCCATGCAGCAGGCGGTCGCGGTGGCGGCGGAGCATCCGTCTTCGCCCTTGCGCGGAACCCGTGCAGAAGAACTGAGCTTCTCAGGCGGCCGCATCCACCGCCGCAGTCAGTCGCCGCAAAGCGGCGTGGCGTTTGCCGAGGTGTTGCGCGCGGCGCAATTGAGCGGCGTCGAAGGCAAGGGCAAATCCGGCGCCAGCAGCAGCGATCCGGGCGCCGACAAGATTTCCATCCACTCCTACGGCGCGCATTTCGTCGAGGTGCGCTGGCAACCGGACATCGCGCGCCTGCGCGTGAGCCGCGTGGTGACGGTGATCGACGCCGGCCGCATCATCAATCCGCGCACCGGGCGCAACCAGATCGAGGGCGCGGTGGTGATGGGGCTGGGCATGGCGCTGTTTGAAGAAACCCGCTACGACCAGCGCAACGGCAAGCCGGTGAATAATAACCTCGCCGATTACGTGATGGCGACCAATGCCGATTCGCCCGACATGGACGTGGTGTTCCTCGACTATCCGGACAAGGCGCTCGACGAACTCGGCGCGCGCGGCATCGGCGAGATCGGCATCGCCGGCCTGGCCCCGGCCGTGACGGCGGCGGTGTATCACGCCACCGGCGTGCGCGTGCGCGATTTGCCGGTGAAGATCGAGGATCTGTTGAAGGCGCCGTTCCGCTATCGCGCGTAAGCCTGAAGTCGCCGCAGTAAATTTGCGCTACATTGTGCGTTCCCAATTCATTGCAAGGAACGTCCATGTCCATCCAGATCAAGCGCGACCAGTCGCTCGCCATGCGCCACATCGTCCACGTGCGCAACCACGTGATTTCGGTCGATGGCGCGGTGGAAGAAGGCGGCGTCGATGCCGGTCCCAATCCGCATGACCTGTACGACGCCGCGCTCGGCGCCTGCAAGGCGCTGACGCTGGTGTGGTACGCCAAGCGCAAGAACATCCCGGTGGAAGACATCCGGATCAGCATCGACCGCGACAACAGCGAAGAACGCCAGGGCGTCTATCGCCTGTCCGCATCCATCAGCCTGAGCGGCGATCTCAGCGAAGCGCAGCGTCAGGAATTGCTGGCCGTGGCCGAGAAATGCCCGGTGCAGAAACTCATGACCAGCGTCAGGACGGAAGTCACCACCACGCTGGCCTGAACCATCCGCCCAGGCGATCAGGCGCCATCGCTGCACAACTCCCGCACCAACCCGCGCAGCCATTTATGCACCGGGTCGGCGTGGCGGCGCGGATGCCAGCTTTGCGACACTTCCACTTCCGGCGTCGCCAGCGGCAGGCGAAAAATATGCAGCCGCAGATGCTGCATGGCCCAGCGCGCGAACAGTTCCGGCGCAGCGGCGACCATGTCGGACGACGCCGCCATCACCATCGCCGATTGAAATCCCGGCGCCACCAGCCGGACCTTGCGTTGCAGTCCGCGCGCTTCCAGCGCATCGTCAATCGGACCGCTGTTGTGGCCGTGGCGCGAGGCCGAGATGTGCGGCCAGGCGGTGAAGTTGGCGAGACTGATTTTCTTGCGCGCCAGCGGATGATCGGCGCGCACCACGCCGACGAACGGCGTGCGGAACAACAGCTGCGTGTGCAGCTCTTCCGAGGTGTCGTCACCTTCATGCAAAGCACCCACTTCCAGATCGATGAGGCCGTCGCGCAGGCCGGCCACGTGCTTGTCGGCGCGCGGTAAGAATCGCAGTGAAATGCCGGGCGCTTCCTGCGCCACGCGTTGTGCCAGTCTGGCCGCCCAGGCGCCGGCAAAGCCGTCATTGGTGCGCAATACCATCGTGCGTTCCACCGTCGACAGATCGACCTGATCGGTCATGAAGACCTTGCGCATTTCCTGCGCCAGGGCATCCACCTTGTCGCGCAATTCCAGCGCGCGCTGGGTCGGCACCAGGCCGCGTCCGGCCGGGACGAACAAGGGGTCGCCGACGGCATTGCGCAGGTTGGCCAGGCGGCGGCTCATGGCCGGCGCGCTTAAATGCAGTCGCTTGGCCGCGCCGACCACGCTGCCTTCGCGCAGCAAGGCTTCCAGGTCGAGCACCATGTTGAAGTCGAGAACGCGCATGAGGAATTGCTCCCGTAAAAAGTGAATGATGCCGGACTGAATGGCGCCGGGTTATTGCTGCATCGGTTGCACTGATGAACTGCAACAATATCACTTTATGCATGCATGGAAAACGCGCACGATGGTGCAACACTTCAAGGAGCCATCATGCCGAATCGTACTTCCGCGCTGGCCGCGCCTGCGCAAAACACCTCTGCTGCCGCATCCGGCGCACTTGCAAAGAGCGGCGGCAAGTTCTACCTGCTGCCCTTGCTGGCCGTCTGCATCTGGTCCGGCAACACCATCGTCACCAAGGCCGCGTCGACGGCGATCGAGCCGGCCGCCATCGCTTTCTATCGCTGGGTGCTGGCAGTGCTGGTGATGACGCCCTTCCTCGGCCGCGCAGCATGGCGGCAGCGCGCGGCGATTGCCGCCGACTGGAACTGGGCGCGCCTGCTGCTGCTCGGCGCGCTGGGCATGGCCATGTACCAGGGACTGGCGTATGAGGCGGCGCACAGCACCTCGGCCGTCAACATGGGCGTGACGGTGGCGCTGATGCCGCTGATTTCGGCATGCCTGAGCAGCATGCTGTCGGGCGAGCGGCTGTCGACGGCGCGCATCGCAGGCGGCCTGGTGTCGCTGCTGGGTCTGATCGTGCTGAGCACGCATGGCGCGCCGGGCAAACTGTTCAGCGGCGGCCTGCACACCGGCGACGCGCTGATGCTGATCGCGGTGGCCTCCAATGCGCTCTACGGCGTGTTGCTGAAACGCTGGTCGCTGCCGTTGACGACGTGGACGCAGCTGTATGTACAGGCCATGTTCGGCAGCCTGATCCTGTTGCCGTTCTGGCTGGCGGCGCCGGCTTCGCCGCTGACCGCGCAGAACCTGCCGATGGTGTTGTATGCCGGCCTGCTGGCGTCGATCGGCGCACCGTTCCTGTGGATGAACGCCATCAAGCATCTGGGCGCACCGCGCAGCGCCTTGTTCGCCAACCTGCTGCCGTTGCTGGTGGCGCTGGCGGCATGGGCGCTGCTGGGCGAACAGCTGCACGCCTATCATGCGCTGGCCGGTGCGCTGGTGCTGGCGGGAGTCATCTGGGGCCAGCGCAGCGCGCGCTGACCTCAAGCAGAGGTCGGGAAGAAGACCGATCGGCCTGCGCGGGCGTGCACATCGGGGATGACGAGGACGACGGCCTGGCGCGGCCCTGATCATCCCGGCTTTCCTCGCAGTCGGTTGTTTAGCAACACGCGGCATTGCCAAACAGACAACCTCCGTGGTTTGTGCCTACACTGGCAGACAGCAGGGATCATTCGTCCCCGTCACGTCCATGGAAGGAGCCCATCTTGGACCGCTCTCGCGCCATCGTCATCGCCACCGTGCTCGTCATCGTTTCCATCGCCGCCCCGCTGGGCAGCATGATGTATCTGGCCTGGACCCGCGCCGTCAACGAGGAGCAGGCCCGCCTCGAACTGTTCGCCCGGCGCGCCATACAGCGCGCCAATATCTCGTTGCGCGAGATCCGCTCCGCGCTCTACGCGGTCGAACCGCTCAACCTGCTGCCCTGCTCGTCCGACCACATCGCTCGCATGCGCCGCCTCACCGTCAACACGCGCACGGTCGACGAAATCGGCTACTTCGAAAACGGCCTGCTCAAATGCACTTCCTGGGGCCTGGTGAACGAGCGCGTCGAACAGACGCCGGCCGACTTCGTCACCGAAGACGGCCTCGAAGTCACGCTGCGCATGCAGCCGCTGATCACGCAGGGCAACGCCATGATGGCGCTGCAATACCGCTCGCACAACGTACTGACCGTGCCGTCACGGTTCTCCGACGTGATCCTCGACCCCGGCATGCGCCTGGCCGTCGCCACCGGCAGCGGTCACATCCTGGGCGACCTCAATGCGCCTGACCCTGATGTGGTGCGCCGCGTGGTCGCCAATCCGGCCAACGGCATCGACGACGAACGCCTGATCGCGGTCGCGCGCGGCGACAACATGGTCGCGGTGGCGATGGAGCCGCGCAGCTTCCTGTTTGAACGCATGCGTGAAGAAGAACTGCGGCTGGTGCCCATTGGCGTGCTGCTCAGCGTGCTGATGGTCGGCCTGGTGATGTGGAGCCTGCGGCGGCGGCTGTCGCCGCTGGGAGAACTGGAAATCGCCGTGAAGAAACGCGAATTCATCGTCCACTACCAACCCATCATCGAGCTGGCCGGCGGCAACTGCGTCGGCGCCGAGGCGCTGGTGCGCTGGCTGCGTCCGGACGGCAGCCTGGTGCAGCCCGACCTGTTCATTCCGCTGGCCGAAGACAGCGGCCTGATCATGGCGATCACCGACCAGGTCATCGACGAGGTCATGGAAGATCTCGGCGAATTGTTGATCAACGACCGCAGCGTGCACATCGCCATCAACATCGGCGCCGACGACATCCGCAGCGGCCGCGTCATCGACGTGCTGCAGCACGCGCTTGCGCGCAGCGGCGTCGAAGCGCAGCAGATCTGGCTGGAAGCCACCGAACGCGGCTTCATCAACGTGCTGCCGGCGCGCCTCACGCTGGGCAATGCCCGCGCGCTCGGCCACGCCGTGGTGATCGACGATTTCGGCACCGGCTATTCCAGCCTGTCGCACCTGCAGAGCCTGCCGCTGGACGCGCTCAAGATCGACAAATCCTTCATCGACACCATCGGCACCGACTCCGCCATTAGCAGCGTCACGCCACACATCATCGGCATGGCGCGCACGCTATTCCTCAAGATCATTGCCGAAGGCGTGGAGACCGAGGCCCAGGCCGACTACCTGCGCCGGCAAAAAGTCGATTACGCGCAGGGCTGGCTGTATGCGATGCCGATGCCGGCGACGGCTTTCATCGCCTATCACCGGCAGAACCGAAGTGCGCAGGAGGTGATGGCGCAGGCGGCGCAGAATGACCGGGTTGCTCCATCTGCCCGCGCGTGATCAGCGGCGGAATTTTTATTCACGCCGTCGATTTTCCCCTCTGAAATTCAGGTTTTCAATCTGAGCTTCGCCAGCAACGGCGCTCCGAACAGGTTCACGATCAGCCCCACCATCAGCAAGGCGCCGCCGATCAGGTGCACCGCCTGCAGCGCTTCGCCGAAAGCCAGCCAGCCGGTAGTCAGGCCGACCAGCGGCACCAGCAGCGTGAACGGCGCGATGCGGTTGACGGCGTAGCGCGACATCAGGAAATTCCACACCGCGTAGCCGAACAATGTCGAGGCCCAGGCGATGTAGGCCACCGCGGCAAACGATTGCAGGCTGAAATGCTGCAGCGCCGAGCCGATGGCGGCCGGTCCTTCGATCAGCCACGACAGCAGCAACAGCGGCAGCGGCGGCACCAGGCTGGCCCACACCACGAACGCCACCTGGTTGATCGGGCCGTGGCGGCCGACCGCCCGGCTGACGATATTGCCGCATGCCCACATGGCCGCCGCTGCAATCGTCAGCAGGAAACCGTTGAGCGGCATGTTCGCGCCGTGCGCGCTGCCGATCAATATCAGCCCGGCAGCGGCCAGCGCGAGGCCGGCCAGCTGGTTGGCCTGCCATTTTTCGCGCAGCCAGAGCACCGTCAGCAACAAGGTGAAAAAGGACTGCGACTGCAGCACCAGCGAAGCCAGTCCAGAGGGCATGCCGACGTGAATGGCGCTGAACAGGAAGGCGAACTGGCCGACCGACATGGTCAGTCCGAACGCCAGGTAAAGACGCAGCGGCAGCTTCGGCGGGCGCACGAACAGCAGCGCCGGGAACGCCGCCAGCAGGAAGCGCAAGGTCCCCAGCAACAGCGGCGGCACGCCGTTCAGGCCGACCTTGATGATGGCGAAGTTGACGCCCCAGACCAGGATGACCAGCAGGACGAGCGCGACGTGGGCGGGACGCATGGGTTGAGCGAGCATGGCTTGATGACCTGTGAGTTGAGCTTTGATGAGCGGTGACAGCCGGACATTTTATCGCTTGGCGGCGATAAGGATCGCCATCACGGCATCGCGGCCGATGCCGTCATGGCCTTCGCCGGACAAGCGGCGGACCGAATCCGCCATGCGCGCGACGGCTCAGGATTTTTCGTCGGCCGGGCGCAACATGCCGGGATAGTTGCGCGCGATCCAGAGGTAGATGCCGCTGACCAGAACCGCGATGGCGAGCAGGTCGAGCAGCGCCCAGATGATCTTCAGCGGCAGGCCGCCGTAGTCGCCGAAATGCAGCGGCCGCGACAGCTCCAGCGCCTTGAGGTACCACGGCAGCGTCGAGGTCGAGACGATCCTGCCGCTGCAGGCGTCGAGCAGGATCGGCGTGAACATGCGCGAGGTCAGCGGCGTGTTCCCCACCGTCCATAAGGTGTAATGCTGCGCGCTGCCGAAGCGCGCGCCGGGAAACACCACGCTGCTGATGCGCTTGTCGGGCAAGGCGCGGCGCGCAGCAGCAACAATAGCGTCGACCGACAGCGTGCTTGAGCACTGCGGTTCTTTCGGGTCTTTCGCCGCTTGTGCCGCCTGCGCCAATAAGCGCGGCATCTCTTGCGCGCTCCACAAACCGAACAAGGGCTTGGACAAGGTATTGATGAAACCGGTGAGTCCGACCGCGCACATCCATGCCAGCACGGCGACGCCGATCAGGTTGTGCAGGTCGAGCCAGCGCAAGCGTCTGCCGCGCGCGAACCGTACTGCACCGAAATCCAGCTTGCGCATGTACGGCCCGTACAGCACCACGCCCGACACCAGCGCCGCCAGGAATAGCAAACCCACCACGCCCAGCAGTAAATCGCCCGTCAGGCCGATGAAGAGATTCTGGTGCAGCTGCAGCATCACGTGCATGAAGCCGTGCAGCGCCGGCGTCTCGCTGAGCAGCGCCGCCGTGCGGGTGTCGTAGATCAGCACATGGCCTTGCGCCGCTGTGGCGTCGGCGCTCGCCGCCATGTTCAGCGACAGCCGGCGCGGCTCTTCCTTGTCCCATACCATGAAGCGCAAGTGCTGGCCCGGATAGCGTGCATGCGCGGCCGCGATGATGCGGTCGAGGCTGGCGTCGGGCGTACCCGCTGCGACCGCCGAAATCGCCACCTCGGGATCGAAGACGGCGTCGATCTCGTCGCCGAAAATCAGCGGCAGCCCGGTCAGGCACAGCAACAGCAGGAACACCGTGCTGACCAGGCTGGTCCACTTGTGCACGCGATACCAGGTCGTCATCGGAATGCCGCCCACCTCAGCGCTCCGTCATCACCATTGGTAGCGCGCGGTGGCCAGCACGGTGCGGGTCGCGCCCCAGTAGCACAGGAAGCCGTTGCTGCAATAGGCCAGGTATTCCTTGTTGAACAGGTTGGCCGCGTTGAGCGCGAATTTCCAGTGCTGGTCGTAGTCGTAATGAATCGCCGCATCGAACAGGGTGCGACCGCCGACGGTCGTCAGGTTGTCGGCCGTGCCGTAGCTGCTGCCGACATAGCGCACGCCGCCGGCGAAGCCGAGCTTGTCGAGCGAACCGCCGTGGATGGTGTAGTCCAGCCATGCCGACGCCATCTGGCCCGGTTGCGCCACCGGACGCTTGCCCCTGGTGGCGGTATTCGACCGGGTGATGTCCTGCACCATCTTGTTGATCGAGGCGATCGCCTTGAGGTTCTCGGTGAGGTTGGCGTGGGCTTCGAATTCGATGCCGCGCGAACGAATCTCGCCGGTCTGGACCGAGCGCGTCGGGAACACCGGATCCGGCGTCAGCACGTTTTGCTGGCGCAGGTCGTAGACCGCCAGCGTGAACAGCGCGTCCGTGTTCTTCGGCTGGAATTTCACACCCGCTTCATATTGCTTGCCGGTGGTCGGCACGAATGGCGCTGCGCCGGTATTGCTGCCGATGGTCGGCTGGAACGATTTGGCGTAGCTGACGTACGGCGCCAGGCCGGAGTCGAACTGATACGTCAGGCCGCCGCGCCAGGTGAAGGCGCTGTCGTTCTGGCGCGCTACGGTGGTGACGGCGCCGGTGCGCTGGACGTCGTTGCTGGTGGTCCAGTCCTTGCGGCCGCCCAGTTGCAGCGACCAGTTGCCGAGCTTGACCTGGTCTTGCAGGTAGGCGCCGACCTGGGTCAGCGAATAGTCTTCGAAGGTGGTGATCTGCGCGGTGCTCAGCGCGGCGAAATTCGGATTGTAGATGTTGATGCTGCCGGTCACGGCGCCGCCGCGGTTGACGCCGCCGAGCGTGCGCTGGTAGTCGATGCCGACCAGCGTGGTGTGCGCCAGCGCGCCGGTGTTGAATTTGATCTGCGCCTGGTTGTCGACCGCAAAGTTGGTCAGGTGCTCGCGGTTGATGTTGGACCAGATCGGCACGGTGCGGTTGTCGGCCGCCAGCGGACCGGTGATCGAGGTCTGGTAGTAGTCGATGTCGTCATGCAGGTAGCGTACGTTCTGGCGCACCGTCAGCGCGTCGCTGAAGCGATGTTCGAAGATATAGGCCAGCGTGCCCTGGGTGCGCTCCATGTGGTCGCGCTGGGGATCGCCGAAATAGCTCTTCGACGAGATGCGGCCGTTCGGATTGATGCCCGAGGCGGCCGCCAGCGGCACCGGATTGAACAGCCCGCCGGCGGGATCGTGCTGCAGGCTGGTGAGGATGGTCAGCGTGGTGTCGGCGCCCGGCTTGATGGTGACCGAGGGCGCGATGGCGTAGCGCTCTTCGCGCACGTGGTCGGTCTGGGTGCCGGCGTAACGGCCGAGGCCGGTGACGCGATACAGCACCTTGCCGTCGGCGTCGACCGGACCGCCCATGTCGAAGCCGACCTGGTAGCGGTCATTGTTGCCGGCCTGGAAATCGATGCGATGGAAGGCTTCTTCGGTCGGTCGCTTGCTGACCATGTTGACCACGCCGCCCGGCGCGGCCTGGCCGTACAGTACCGATGCCGGACCGTGCAGCACTTCGACGCGGTCGAGCAGAGACGTGTCGATGCGCGGCGTGACGAACCAGGTCGCGGTCTTGACCAGTTTGAGGCCATCCAGGTAGGAGTCCAGGTCGAAGCCGCGCGCCGACAACTGGTCGAAGCGCAGGTCGTTGTCCTGCGAATACACGCCCGGCGTGTAGCGCAATGCCGCATCCAGTGTCTGCGCCGCCTGCGCATCCATCTGCTCGCGCGTGACGACCGAAATCGACTGCGGCGTTTCGACCAGCGGAGTATCGGTCTTGGTGCCGGCCAGGCTGCGTTTGGCGACATAGCCGTTGCCCGGACCGGTGGGCGAATCGGCGTCGCGCACGGCCGATACCGTGACCGCCGGCAACGCCGGCCCGCCTGCCGGCTCCGCGCTCTGCGCCTGGCTGATCAGCGGCGCGCCGAGGCACAGCGTCATCGTCGCAAGTTGAATTGCTGAGAAGCCGAAAACCATGTTCTGCCTGGACATACCTGTTCCCTATCGATGTGGATGTTGTTTTAACGACGATGCAGGAAAGGTTTCGGCATGGCTGCGCCGGCCAGCAGGCGGGAGCAGCGAAGATGGTCGAAAGAGAAGTCCGTGAGCAGAAAGCTGCCGCATCGGTCGATCAGGAAATTTGGCGGCGGCTACGTCTGCCCGTGTCGACTACGATATTTTATGGTGTCCGAAAATTTTTGTAATGCCAACAAAGTGCGCAAATACGCCATAATCTGGCTTGATTACACGATATTTAATCATTTTTTTGCAAAATGGACAAAATCTGGCGTAACACTTATGGCTCAGGCTACCGGCGCATGCCGCGTCCCGTGGTGGTCCGGGCCTTCGATTACCAGGACGGCTATCGCGAGATCTGGCACAGCCACGAGCAAGCCCAACTGGTCTATGCCACCAGCGGCGTGGTGCGCATCCTGACGCCGGCCGGCAGCTGGCTGTTGCCGCCCTCGCGCGCCATGTGGATCGTGCCGGGCGTCGATCACGAGCTGCATGCGGTGGGCGCGGTGGCGCTGCGCAGCGTCTACTTCGAACCGGACGCGGTGTCGTGGCTGAGCGCCGATTGCAGCATGATCGAAGTCTCCGGCCTGCTGCATGAGCTGATCGTCGGCATGCTGGGCGACCCGCTCGAATACGCGCCCGACAGCCGCGCCGCATTGATCGCGCCGCTGTTGCTGCGCGCCTTGCAGGATGCACCGGCCGCGCACGGCGGCCTGCTGCCCTTGCCCACCGACGCGCGGCTGCGGCAGATCTGCGAAAAGCTGATGCACGATCCCGGCAACAACAACACGCTGGAAGTCTGGGGCGAACAATTCGGCCTCAGCACGCGCACGCTGGCGCGCCACTTCCGCGACGAGACAGGACTCAGCTTCGGCCAGTGGCGCCAGCAGATGCGCGTGAGCGAGGCGGTGTACCGCCTGATCCTCAAGGAGCCGCTGGCGCGCGTCGCCGAGACGCTGGGCTACGCCTCGCAGTCGGCGTTCATCACCATGTTCCGCAAATCCATGGGCACCACGCCGCAACGTTATCTGACGTCGCTGGGATAAGTCGCCCGCCACTCAGTAACCTGGGGCGTTGCACATAACTTCGCATCGGCTCTCAAATCTATTCGTCTGTCTGATTTCAAAAATCAGAGTTTTCAAAAATAGCGTGCGCACGCAACTATTATTTGCAACTTAGTTGCATTACAATGCGACCGACACAATTCACAAACCTCTCCGTCACGTCGATCAGGCTTGTATTACCGCGCCAGCTGCTGCCGCCAGCCGCACGGGCCACGAACATGACGTCGGAAAAATCACCAACATCGTTCCCGGGGAAATCATCGTTCCATGAAAAATAACGCCATCCGCTTTGCGGTATTGAGCCTGATCGCCTGTGCGCAGACCAGTCACGCGCAAGCGCAATCCGCCTCCGCCACTGCTCCGGCCGGTTCCGCCAACCCGCCGTCCTCGGTGCTGCAAACCATCACCGTCACCGAAGGCAGCGACAAGGAACAATATCGCCAGTCACGCAGCAGCAGCGCCACGCGCACCGATACTCCCTTGCAGGAACTGCCGCAGTCGGTGCAGGTGGTGTCGCGCCAATTGATGGACGACCTGCACGCCACCCGCCTGGACGACGTGCTGCCATACGTCAGCGGCGTCGCGCGCCAGAACAATTTCGGCGGACTGTGGGACAACTATTCGGTGCGCGGTTTTTCCGGCAATGAAAACGGCGGCTTGAATATCCTGTGGAACGGCTTCGCCTCCAATCGCGGCTACTCACCGCCGCGCGACGTCGCCAACGTGGAGCGCATCGATTTCCTGAAAGGCCCTTCGGCCGCGCTGTACGGCAGCAGCGAGCCCGGCGGCACGCTCAACGTCGTGACCAAGAAGCCGCAGTTCAAGGCCGCCAACGCTCTCGACCTGTCGATCGGCAGCAATGACTTTTATCGTAGCGCGATCGACTCGACCGGCGCGCTCAGCAACAACGCGGCCTACCGCCTCAATGCCGCCGCCGAGAGCAAGGGCGGCAGCCGCGACAACGTGCGCAGCAAACGGGAATTCGTGGCGCCGGCATTCACCTGGCTGCTCGGCAACCACACCACGCTCAACTACGAGGCCGAGTTCTTGCGCCAGATCGCGCCGATGGATCGCGGCATCGTCGCCGTCAACGGCCGTCTCGATGCACTGCCGGCGTCGCGCTTCCTCGGCGAGCCGAACGACGGCAATCTCAAGATGGACAACCAGAACCATCAGCTCACGCTGGAGCACCAGATCAGCGAGCAATGGCATCTGCGCACCGGCGTGTTCCACAAGCAAGGCACGCTGGACGGCTACTCGACCGAAGCCTCGTCGCTGCGCGCCGACAATGCCACGCTGTGGCGCCAGCGCCGCTATCGCGATTTCTCGTGGCACGACACGTCGCTGCAGGCGGAGATCGGCGGCAAGTTCGATACCGGCGGCATCGGCCACGAGATCCTGACCGGCGTCGAAGCCGACCGCATGACGCTCGACCAGCGCCTGCTGCGCATCAACCCGAGCGCCGGCGCACCGTATGCGATCGACGTCAATAATCCGGTCTACGGTCAGCCCCAGCCGACGCCGCCGGCCAACACCGACACCGCCGAACGCCAGACCAGCACGGCGCTGTTCCTGCAAGACCAGATCAGCCTGGCGCAACGCTGGCGCTTGCTGGCGGGCGTGCGCTTCGACAGCTTCCGCTCGACGCTGGACAACCGTCGCCTTGGCACCAGCGCGCGCCAGGACAAGAGCGCCAGCTCGCCGCGCCTTGGCCTGACTTACCTGGCGACGCCATCGGTGTCGCTGTACGCCAGCATCGGCAAGTCGTTCCGTCCGAACAGCGGCAGCGATGCCGGCGGCAATGCCTTCAGCCCGGAGACCGCGCGCGCCGCCGAAGCCGGCCTTAAATACGAGAGCAGCGACCAGCTGGCCGGCGCCACGCTGGCAGTGTTCAACATCACCAAGCGCAATGTGCTGACGGTCGATCCGGCCAACACTTCCTACAGCATCGCCGCCGGCGAAGTACGCAGCCGCGGCGTCGAACTCGATTTCAACGGCAAGTTCGCGCGACACTGGCGCGTCACCGGCAACCTGGCCTACACCGACGCCGCCGTGACCAGGGACAACACGCTGGCGGTCGGCGCACGCCTGATCAACGTGCCGCGCACCTCGGGCAGCGTGCTGGCGGTATATGAAGACGTCGACGTGCGCGGCGGCGCCTATGGCGTGGGCGGCGGCGCCAGCTATGTCGGCGCACGCACCGGCGATGCCGGAAGCAGCTTCATGCTGCCGGCTTACGTGACGGCGAAGGCGCTGGCTTACTGGCAATTCACGCCATCCATGCGCTTGTCGCTGGATGTCGCCAACCTGTTCAACAAGCGCTACTACGCCAGTTCCTACAGCAACGTCTGGATTGCGCCCGGCGACGCACGCGCGGCCATGCTCGGCCTGAACATCAGGTTCTGAACATGATCCGACGCCAACCCCTCCGCTGATGTGCCCGGAATCTCTTCCTGAGATTCGCCCGGGCTTTACACCAGACCACCATTGGCGCGCAGCGTCTGGCCGTTGACCCAACCATCCGGCGCAGCCAGATACGTCACTGCCTTGGCGATGTCTTCCGGCGTACCCAGGCGTTCCAGCGGCGCAGCCTTGGACATGCGCTCGACGACGTCCGGGGTCTTGCCGTTCAGGAACAGCGCGGTCGCGGTCGGTCCCGGTGCGACGGCGTTGACGGTGATCTGCTTGCCGCGCAATTCCTTGGCGAAGATGTTGGTCATCACTTCGATGGCGCCCTTGGTGGCGGCGTACACCGCGTAGCCGGGCAGCGCCAGGCCGATCACGCTGGTCGAAAAATTGACGATGCGGCCGCCTTGTTGCAGGTGGGCGGCGGCGGCGCGCATCGTGTTGAAACTGCCCTTGAGGTTGACCGCGATCAGGCGGTCGAAGGTGGCGTCGTCGGTATCGGCCAGCATCGGCAGATTCGGCGGCATGATGCCGGCATTGTTGATCAACACGTCGACGCGACCGAAGGCGGCGACGGTTTGTTCGAACAAGGCGTTGACGGCCTTCGGGTCGGCGACGTCAGCCTGTACGGCAATGGCTTTGCCCTGGCCTGCAACGATGGCGTCGACCACGGTGTGCGCCTCGGCAGCGCTGCCGGCGTAGTTGACGACCACGGCGTAGCCTTGCTTGCCAAGCTGTCTGGCGATTTCGGCGCCGATGCCGCGCGAGGCGCCGGTGACGATGGCGACTTGTTGTGCTGTAGCGGTGCTTGCTTGTTCCATGATGTGCTCCTGATGAATGGAATGGGGGATGAAGGGGTCGCGTAAGCCGGCGATGAGGTGCGTGTGTTGTGTCGCGTTTGCGCGTTCGCCAATCGATGAAGCTATTGTGGACCTTGGCCTGGATTGTATAAACAGGCTTGATCTGCTATCACTATTCGAAAAACGCCAATAATAGAGGCCCATTCCCCTGAAAAAAATCACATTGCCAATCCTCAATTCTGCTTATAAGATGTACGACAACATATAAGTATGAGGAGGCCGGCTACCCCACTCAGCCTGCCACCTCAGGAGACAGCCTCACCACTCTTTGCGACATGCCGCACCGGCATTTCCCGTCGCAGCGCATGCCTATATGGACCAAACCCGATTTCTTCGCCTGCTGCGGACGTGCTCCGCCGGTCGGCGGCGTCGGAATTCCACCCCAATCTGGAGACAACGATGAATCAAGAAGACAAGAAAAAACCCTCTGGTTTCAACATAACTCGTCGTACAACATTGCTCGGCGGCCTGGCAATGGCCACCACTGCCCTGACCGCCAAAGCCCAGAGTTTCGACTTCAAGGCCAGCCAGCGCTATCCCGATCCCAACGTGCAGGTGCTGGACAACAGCTTCCTCAAATACCGGCTGTACAGCTCGACGGTCGAGCAGCTGGCCACCGGTTTCCGTTGGGTCGAGGGGCCGGTCTGGTTCGGCGACGGCCGCTATCTGCTGTTCAGCGACATCCCCAACAACCGCATCATGCGCTGGGATGAAGTCACCGGGACGACCTCGGTATTCCGCAACCCGGCCAACTTCACCAACGGCCTGGCGCGCGATCGCCAGGGCCGCCTGATCGCCTGCGAGCATCTGACCCGCCGCATCACGCGCACCGAATACGACGGCCGCATCACGGTGCTGGCCGACAATTACAACGGCAAGCGCTTCAACTCGCCCAACGACATCATCTGCAAATCGGACGGTTCGATCTGGTTCACCGATCCGCCGTTCGGCATCGCCGGCGAATGGGAAGGCGACAAGCAAGCCTCGGAACTGCCGCACGCGGTGTATCGCATCGACGGCCAGAGCGGCAAGCTGAGCCTGATCACCGACGCACTGGCCGGCCCCAACGGCCTGGCCTTCTCGCCCGATGAAAAAGTCATCTACATCGTCGAGTCGCGCGCCACGCCGAACCGCCTGATCTGGGCCTATCAGCTGACGGATAACGGGACCAAACTCGGTTCTCGCACGCTGGCGGTCGACGCCGCCGGTCCGGGCGCGATCGACGGCTTCAAGGTCGACGTCGACGGCAACCTGTGGTGCGGCTGGGGCAGCAACGGCGCACTCGACGCCAAACCGGCCGAGCTCGACGGCGTGCGCGTGTTCACGCCGCAAGGCAAGGCCATCGGCCACATCCACCTGCCGGAACGCTGCCCGAACCTGGTGTTCGGCGGAGCAAAGAAGAACCGCCTGTTCATGGCCAGCAGCCATTCGCTGTATGCGGTGTATGTCGATACGCGCGGCGCGGTGTAGGTCTGAACCCAAGCCAGCTATCGCCGCTTGTGCTGCGCCGCCTGATCGATTGATCGGGTGGCGCCTCTTTCTTTTTTCCTTCCCCGATTCACCAGTCACCAGTCACCATTCGCGCGAATAAATCCTCGACGCCTCAGCGCAGCGTCAGACGGATAAACTAGAATGCCTGTGTCGTCTCTTGCGGCCATGCCTTCCTACGATCCGGTTTGATCCGGTTGATCCGACTCCCAACCCGTATTGCCCCACACCACACATGCTGCGCTGCCTCTCATTCGGCTTGCAATCCCGCCCCCGGCGCCTGCGTTCGATTTCCCTTCTGTTCCTTTTATCAATGTGCGGCTTGCTCGCCGCTTGCCAGCGCGCGCCGCAGGTCTTGCCGCAGCAGGCTTACATCTGGCAGCGGCAATGGAGTCCTGCCGTCGGCGCCGCCATGCAGGCCAGCGATCAGCTGGTCGGCGGCTGGCGCGTGCTCGCGGCGGAGCTCAATGCGCAGCGCCAGTGGAAGATCGTCAATCCCGACTGGCAGGCGCTGAAGACGACGCAGCACGCCATCGTGATGGTGGTGCGGCTGGACGGCCAGACCGGATCGCTTGATACCGCCACGCATGCGCGCGTCAACGATCTGCTGGCGCGCTGGCGGCAACAAGGCGTGCCGATAGCGGGCGTGGAAATCGATTACGACTGCCCGACTTCGCAATTGCCGGCGTATCGCAATTTCCTGGCCGGGATGCGGCAAAGCCTGGACCGCGACACCACGCTGTCGATCACGGCGCTGCCGACCTGGCTCAACAGTCCCGAACTGAGCAAGCTGCTGGCGATTACCGACGAATCGGTGTTGCAGGTGCATGCGGTGATGAATCCACGCCAGGGCCTGTTCGACGCCGAGCGCGCGCAGGCGTGGCTGAAGGCCTATGCAAAACAGAGCGCGCATTCATGGCGCATTGCATTGCCGTCGTACGGCACGCGCGTGAGCTGGGACGACAACGGCCGCATCAGCGCAGTCGAAAGCGAACGTCCCCTGCTGGCGTCCGGCAACGCCGCGCAGGAGCTGACGGCATCACCGGCGGTGGTGAGCGCCTTCCTCGCGCAGCTGGACAAGAATCCGGCGCCGGGCCTGATCGGCGTGGTCTGGTTCCGCCTGCCGACCGAAGACGACGTGCGCAACTGGAGCCTGCCGACCTGGCAAGCGGTGCTGGCGCGTCAGCCGCTAGTCTCCGTAGTCTCCGCCGTGACGGTGGAAGCCCGCGGCAATGCGCAAGCCGGCCTGCACGACCTCATGCTGCGCAATAACGGCAACGCCGACAGCGCGCTGCCGCTGATCGTGCGCATCGATGCGGCATCGGCCTGCGACGCCGCCGACGGCATCAACGGCTACGCCCTGGAGGCCGACGCCCAAGGCAAATATCTGCGACGCACGCGCGACGGTTTGCTGCGCGCCGGCTACCAGCGCAACATCGGCTGGGTCCATTGCGGGCAAGCACACATCCAACTCCATGTGGAACACTGACATGAACATCAAACATCTCCGCATCGCGGTCGCATTGGCGATCCCTTTCAGCGCTGCCGTCGTGATCGCCTGCGGTCCCGACTTCCCGCTGCAGGTGCTCGACGATCGCGCCGGCACGCTCAAGGCGACGCCAACCAATTCCTTCGCCTACGAAGCTGCGCATCTGGTCAAACCCGGCGACGCATTGCTGGCCAATGAAAGCGACAGCACGCCCGATCCGTCCGGCAAGCCGGACGCCGCCGATGCCGCCTTCATGACGCCCGTCCAGCTTGCCCAGCTCAAGGCCGTGCGCGCGCTCAAGGACGGCGACGCCGCGTATGCGCAAGGCCCTGACCTGCCGCCGGCGGTACGGTTGTATGCGGCCGGCGCGGTGGATTATCTTGCTGCCGCTGACGCCGGAACACGCGCACGGAAACGCTTCCAGGCCGTGCTTGATTTACCCAAAACCGACGGCGACAAACGCGCCGTGTGGGCTGCCTACATGCTCGGGCAGAGCCACGCCGGCGCCATCACGGCCGCCGGCAACGAGCCCGGCGAAGAACGCGCCAAAGCCATCCAGGCGTATGCACTGGCGCGTTCGCGCGCGATTTCCGGTGCGCCCGATCCCAAGGGACTGGCGGTGGCGAGCTACGGCGAACAGGCGCGCGTATTTCTGGTCGGTAGCGCGATCAACAGCACGACCATGTGCGGCTATCTCGATTTCGTCAACGCCATGCCCTGCGCCGACGACGTCCCGGCCGCCGACCTGAAGCAGGCCGTTCGGCTGTACGCCGAACAGGCCGCGCGCAATTCCAACAGCGGCGTGCAATCGCTGCGCATCATCGCGGAATGGGCGCTGAGCGATGCCGGGCGTGCGCAGAAGCTGATTGACGATCCGATCGCACAACGCCTGCTGGTCGGCTATGCCCTGGCGCGCGTGGGCGACATGAGCGGCGCCGACGCCAGCCAGCCGGCCGAATACGACGCCTCGTGGGGCGGCTACGGTTACGTCGATGCCGGCAGAGGCGGCAAAGACGTCAAGGTCAATCCGGTGCTGCCGTCGCTGGTTGCAGCGTTGCAAAAACGCGGCATCGCCAACATTGCCGACGCCGATCGCGTGGCGGCGCTCGCTTATCGCAGCGGGATGTACGAACTGGCGCAGACGCTGGCGGACAAGCAGCGCAGCGCGTTGGCCAGCTGGGTGCGCGCCAAGCTGGCCTTGCGCAAGGGCGACGTGGCGGCAGCGGCGCAAGCCTATGCCGAGGCCGCCAAAGATTTCCCGCAAAATGACGCCAGCGTCGAGCCCGCCTCGCTCGGCCTGATCAAGGCAGAACAGAGCGTGCTGACGCTGTCGCGCGGACAATACGTCGACGCCTTCGATCAGCTGTACAAGGTCACCACGGCCAGCCAGGCGCGCGGCAAGAACGACAGCCTCGGCCATCCGCTCTACAGCGATTACAGCGGCGACACCTGGTACCTGGCCGAGCGCGTGTTGACGGTCGATGAACTCAAGACCTACGTCGATGCGCATGTCCCGGCAACACCGGTACCGGCGCCGCCGCCGATCCTCCCGGTCACCCCCGACCAGTCCTATTACGACTGGTTGAGCGCGCATCCTGCGCAACTGTCCGACTACCTGCGCCGGCTGCTGGCACGACGCCTGGTGCGCGAGGGACGCGTCGCCGATGCGCTGCCCTATTTTCCCGACGACCAGGATTTGCGCTACGTCGACGTCGACGAGAATTACTACACCGACGGCAAGCGGACCCTGGCCGCCTGGCGCTATCGCGCCACGGCCAAGGAATATGGCGACGCGCTCAATGACGCCAAACATGCATGGCGCGCCGTGACGCGCGCCGAAGCCTGGTACAAGGCGGCAATACTGGCGCGCCGGCGCGGCATGGACATCATGGGATACGAAGAAGCGCCCGACTACGCCGGACTCGGCGGCATGCTGGCGTTCGGCATGGGCCGCATGGAAGTCCGGGAAGATCCGCGCGACGACGCCAGCAAGGCGCCCCTCGCCAAAACACCCGGGCAGCGCGCGGCCGTCGACCTGCCCGGTCCCTTCGTCACCGACGAGGAGCGCAAGCGCTATGCCGCCAGCGAGAGCAAACCCAACCAGCGCTATCACTACCGCAACATCGCCGTCGACTACATCATGAAGTCGGCCGACGAACTGCCGGCGCGCTCGCAGGCTTTCGCCGCGGTGCTGTGCCAGGGCACCGGCTTCGTCTACTACGATGCGGCGCTGGCCCCCGTGCCGTATCGCCGCTACGTGAAGGAAGGTGCAGCCGTGCCATTTTCGGCGGACTTCGGCCAGAACTGCGCGGAGCCGGATTTCAAGGCGGCGGGCCGCTTCCCGTATGTGCAGGCGTGGAAGAAGACGCGCCATTGGGTGGCGACGCATCGCAACGCGGCCATCGTCGCCGCGGCGCTGGCGCTGATTGCGGCAGCGGCCGTTGTCAGCGGGCTGGTGCGACGCCGGCGACGTAATATGCGCGCGGCGAAGTTGTAATCATTGTTATTTTTATAACTTTGTTTTTGAGAGTTTTCTCATATAAATCCGATCCTTAAATCGTCAGAATGGCTTCACTGCTTAAGCAAACACAAGGTGCTGAAGCAAAACGAATTCAAACGAACTTCAACTCATTCTGACTACTTAAGGAAACGATCATGAGCAAGCAAATCGCCCTCTTCTCCGCCCTGGCTGCTTCTCTGCTGGTGTCCTTCGCCGCGCAAGCCGCCGAGACCGCCGAACTGAAGGTCAAGGGCGTGATTCGTCCGTCGGCCTGCACCCCGGCCTTCACCGGCACCAACGTGGTCGACTACGGCACCATCTCCGGCGCCGGCCTGAAGAAAACAGCCGCGAATCCGCTGCCTGAAAAGACCATCGCCTTCACCGTGACTTGCGATGCAGCAACCAAGGTCGCCGTGCGCGCCATCGACAACAAGGCCTCGACCGTCGTCCCCGGCCTGATGACCGCAATCAACTCCAACCTGGCCGACAAGCATGCCTACGGCCTGGGCGCAGCGGACGGCAAGAACATCGGCGCCTACAGCGTGCGCACCATCGTCGGTTCGTTCACGGCCGATGGCGCTACTCCCGACGTGGTGGCCGACGCCGCCAACAACAACACCTGGGCCAAGTCGACCTACGGCCGCTTCCACGCCGACGGCAGCGCGCGCCAGTCGTTCGCCGCCACCGGCGCGACCGTGCCGGGTTCGTACAAGACCATCTCCGGCAACCTCGGCGTGACCGCCGTGCTGGACAAGGGCGACAACCTGCCGCTGACGCAGAACATCGACCTCGACGGCTCGGCCACGATTGAAGTGCAGTACCTGTAATTGAATTGACTTGAGGAGGCGCTGTGGTTGGCGCAAAGCCCGTCCCTGCATTGCGCGGTGGCGGGCTTTTTCATGGCGCGTCGTCGTTGCTGCGCTATTGCTGCGTTACGGCCGCCGACTCAGCGCGCGCCGTACGTCATCCAGCACCGGCACCAGCGCGACGAAGATCAGCGTGGCGGCAAGCGGCAAGGTGAATATGAAGCCGATGTGCCTGAATCCCAGCGCACCGACCACGCCGCCGGTGAAGAACAGCGCCACCAGCGTGGTCAGCGTGCGAAGTTTGGCGACGTCCGCGCGCACATGCATGTCGGGATGGCGGTTGCTGTTCCAATAAAGCGCCTTGCCCAGTTCGATGCCGATGTCGGTGACCATGCCGGTGACGTGGGTGGTGCGAATTTCCGCGCGCGAAAGCTTGGTGATCATGGCGTTCTGCAAGCCCATGATGAAACACAGCAACAGCACCGTGACCGGCACGAACAGCCACTCGATGCCGGTGATGTTGCCGCCCAGCAGCGCGAAGCACAACAGCAGCAGCGCTTCGGCGATCAGCGGCATGGCGTATTCGGCTTCAAGGCGACGCTTGCGCGCCCAGTTGATCAGCACCGCCGAACTGGCCGCGCCGGCAATGAAGAACAGCATGCTGGCCGCGCCCGACAACAACAAGCCGATCGCACCGATGGCGACATCCTCGGCCATCATCGACAGGATGCCGGACATGTGCGAAGTGAATTGCCCGACCACCAGGAAACCGCCGGCATTGATCGCGCCCGCAATCGCGGACAACACAAAGGCCAGATGCCGGTTGGCGGCCAGGGTGCGGTTCTTGCCGGCGAGACTGCGGAGATAGGAGACGGGCATAGCGGTTTTCCGAGGCAATACAGCGCTGAACAGGAAGGAGACCACCGTGCATGCAGGTCTCCGGTATGGCCCCCAAAGTATAGCGCTCCCGCCTCGCTGATGCTGCCGGCTACGTTCTCTTGTGCGCCAGCGATGCCGCATGATCCGGTAAAAAGACGCCTGGAAAGAAGCGGCTGCAGGAAGACCGGAGGGGCGCGAATTTCACCTGAATTTCATATGTCCGTCACGCGAACAAATGCGCCGCCATGAAATCCACGAATGCACGCAACTTGGGCGAGAGATAGGGACTGGACGGCCACAGCATGCGGAAGGTGCCCGAGTGATGGATGTAGTTGTCGAGCACGCTCACCAGCGTGCCTTTGCGCTCCTGTTCGCGAATCGAGAAATCCGGCAGGCAAGCAATGCCCAGCCCGGCCTCGGCCATGTGGATCAGCGGCTCGATGGTGTTGACCACGGCGGTGGTCGGCAAGTCCAGCGTGAGGTCCTTGCGGCCTCGGCCGCCGCGCAGGGGCCAGCGCTCCAGCTTGCCGTTGGTGGCGAAGCGGTGATGCAGGCAGGCGTGCTGCAGCAGATCGTCGGGCGTGCGCGGCACGCCGGCGCGTTTGAGGTAAGCCGGCGACGCCGCCAGCCGGAACCTGAACTTGCCGAGCGGTCGCGCCACCAGGCGCGAATCGACCGCGTCGCCGGAACGCACTACGGCGTCGAAGCCTTCGGCGATGACGTCAACCAGTCTGTCGGTGAAATCCAGTTCCAGTTCAATCTCGGGATGCACGCGCATGAAGGCGCTCAGCGCCGGCATCATCAGCATGCCGACGATGGGCATGCTCACGCGCAGCTTGCCGCGCGGCGCGCCCAGGCTGTGTGCGAATTCCTGCTCGGCCGCTTCGACTTCGGCGAAGATGCGGCGACAGCGCTCGAGGAAGGCGGCGCCTTCCGGCGTCAGCGTCACCGAACGCGTGGAACGGTGGAACAGTCGCACGCCGAGCCGTTCTTCCAGGCGCGCAATCGACTTGCCGACGGCCGAGGACGACACGCCGAGCTGATGCCCGGCGGCGGTAAAACTGCGCGCTTCCGCCGCCTGGACGAAGGCGTTGAGCGAGTTGAGGCTATCCATGGCGCTCCTTCGCGCGTCGTGTCCGGTTTCAATTGCGGACATATTGATCCAATGTGTTTGGAACTATAGCCCAATTGTCCGCAGTCGCTGAAAGCCTTATCTTGGTTGTTCACGCAATGGCGTTTGCCGCTGCTTCACTCGACAACGACCGGACCTCCAAAATGACTTCTTCGACCTGCTCCAACCCCGACACCCCTGCGCCGGCATCTGCGCGGCCTCACCCGGCAAACAGCACGATCAGCCAAACCGCCGGCAAACTTCCGCTTGCAGGTTTGCTGGCGCTGGCCATGGCGGCGTTCATTACCGTCCTCACCGAGGCCATGCCGGCTGGTTTGCTGCCGCAGATGAGCGCCGACCTGGGCGTGTCCGAATCCCTGATCGGGCAGCTCGTGACCCTGTATGCGATCGGCTCGATGATTACCGCCATTCCGCTCACGGCAACTACCCAGAGCTGGCGCCGCAAACCCTTGCTGATGACGGCCATCGTCGGCTTCGTGATCGTCAACACGATCACCGCAGTATCGACCAGCTATGCGCTGACGCTGGCGGCGCGCTTCTTCGCCGGCGTGTTCGCAGGCGTGGTGTGGGCGCTGATCGCGGGCTATGCGGCGCGTATGGCGCCGTCACATTTGCAGGGCCGCGCCATCGCCGTCACGATGGCCGGCATCCCGATTGCGCTGTCGCTGGGCATCCCTGCGGCGACGTTTCTCGGCGCGAGCGTGGGCTGGCGCCTGAGCTTCGGCATCATGAGCGCGATGACGCTGATCCTGATCGTCTGGACGATCGCCCGGGTGCCGGATTTTCCTGGCCAGAAAAGCGACAGCCGTTTGTCGATCGCCGGGGTGTTCATGCTGCCCGGCGTGCGTTCCGTGTTGTTTGTGACGCTGGCGTTCGTGCTGGCGCACAACATCCTGTACACCTACATCGCGCCTTTCCTTGCGCGGGCCGGCATGGCGGACAAGGTCGGTGCGATCCTGCTGATCTTCGGCGTGAGCGCACTGGCCTCGATCTGGGTCACCGGCGCCCTGATTGATCGCCGGCTGCGCACGCTGGTGCTGATCAGCATCGTGCTGTTCGGCCTCGCTGCAGCGACACTGGGAATATGGGGCAGCGCCCCGGCGATGGTGTATGCCGGCGTAGCGGCGTGGGGATTGGCGTATGGCGGCGTGCCAACCCTGTTCCAGACGGCGTCGGCCAAGAATGCCGGCGACGCGGCTGACCTCGCACAGGCGATGATCGTGACGGTGTGGAACCTGGCCATTGCCGGCGGCGGAATTGTCGGCGGCGTGCTGCTCGATACCGTCGGGGTGGCATCGTTTCCGTGGGCCTTGCTGGCGCTGCTGGCGCCGACGCTGGCAGTGGCGTGGCTGGCCCGGCGCAAAGGCTTTCCGGCCGCCGCGTTCCTTTAATTTGACGGCACGCGCTCAGGTATAATCGGGCCGCTTCTGTGCGGCTCTTCCGTGGATTTGTCGACACTGCAACACATGACCGGTCCGCAGCTTGAAAACCATCTTCTCCACTTTATCGGCAGTCACCTTGGCGCTTGGCCTGAGCGGCTGCATTGCCCCGCCCATTGCGCTGACGCCGCTGACCGAGCAGCGCCTCAATGTGCTGGCGCCGATTCGTTTCCTGCTGACCTTCGACGACGGTCCGAGTGCATCTGGCTTTGCCAATCCGACGCTGTCGATTCTGGACGATCTCGCCAACAACCCGCACGTGCCCGGCGTCAAGGCGGTGTTCTTTGTCCAGACGCGCGCCAGCGGTGCAGGCGGTAGCGAACTTGGTCGCGCGATCATGCGGCGCGAGCATGCGGAAGGACATATTCTTGGCTTCCACACCAGTACTCCGGGACATACCAATCATCGCGACCTGAGCCCGCAGGCGCTGGAACAGTCGCTCACCGATGGCAGTGCCGATATTGCCGCCATCACCGGCGCCGCACCGACTTTTTTGCGTCCGCCGTTCTGGAACTTCGATCAGCGCACCTTCGCCGCCTATCAGCAGCACGGTCTTCATGTGCTGATGACCGATGTCAGCCTGAACGACGGCAAGATCTGGGGCTACAACTTCAGCCTGCGCCGCCGTTCGAATATCCTGCGGCAATTGTCGGAAGTGCGCGAGCGCATCGCCGACGGCGAACTGCCGACCGTGGATGGCGTGATCCCGGTGGAAGTCACGTTCCACGATCTCAACCGCTACACCTCGCGCCATATGCTGGAGTACATGCAGATCCTGCTCGACAGCGCGCAGGAAACCGGCCTGAGAGTGGCCGCCAAGCCGTTCTACGACGACAGCGCGGCATTGCAGCGCGCAGTGATGGCGCGCACGGTCACGGACCGTTCCAGGCCTCTGCATTTGCCGCCGCTGTGGGCCTGGATGTGGGATGGCAATTCTCACTGAGCGCATTGATCACGCTCTCGCAGGCAGATTTCAGGAAAGCCCGAATTGTTTTCTCAAGCTGGCGTCCACCGGCCCTGCCGGCAAGAATCGGCGTAATGTACCCAACAGCGAGGCCTGGCCGGCAGGCGTGCGGCGCATGCGCCATTTGCCAAGCGCTGCGTCAACGATTGTCGTGGCAACGGCATAGGGCTCAGGCGCCTCGTTGGTAGCGCGGGCAACCGCGGCGGCCACAATATTGCGCTCCCGGTCGTAGGCAGCAAGAGTGGACTTGGCCTGCGGTGAATTGGTCTCCAGGCTGGTTCTGGTGTAGGCCGGCTCCACCAGCGTGACACGAATGCCAAACTGTCGTACTTCGTGATCCAGTGTTTCCGACAGCCCCTCGATCGCATGCTTCGATGCCGAATAGAGCCCCATGTAGGGCGCAGGAAGGAATCCAAGCACGGAACTCACGTTCACGATTCTTCCCGAGCGCTGTTTCCGCATGTGCGGCAAAACGGCTTGCAAGGTACGCATGATGCCGAAGACATTGGTCTCGAATAGACTCATCGCCTCGGTCATGTTGGTCTCCTCCACCGCGCCGATCATATTCACCCCGGCGTTGTTGACGAGTACATCGATGCGTCCGGCGGCGCCCACGATCTCGGCAATGGCATGGCGCACTGAGTCGTCGTTGCGGACATCCATCTCAATCAGGGTGACGCCGGGCAATGGCGCCGCCGTGGAGATATTGCGGACGGTGCCGAATACCTCGCATCCCTGCCGTGCAAATTGCTCGGCCGCCGCCCGACCGATACCGGATGAGACACCGGTTACCAAAACAACTTTTGAAGTCGCCATCATTTTTCCTTTTGATTTAATTTGAAATCCGTTGCGCTGCACGCAAGCACGCGGCCGCGCTATTGCTTCATCTGCACTACCACCTTGCCTTTGGCACGGCCTTGTTCAAGATGGACGAGCCCATCCTTCGCCTGATCAAACGCAAACACCCTATCGATCACGGGGCGGATTCGCCCGCTCGCAAGCAAATCACCGATTTCGGCAAGCTGGCCGCCGTCTGGGCGGACGAACAGGAAGGAATAGCTGGCGTCGCGCCTTTTTGCGCGGCGAATGATCTTCGCGCTCAACAGGCTGAACACCACCTTCATGAGAAAGTTCATCCCGCGCGCGCGGGCGAAGGCGGCGTCCGGCGGCCCTATCAACGAAACTACCTTGCTGCCGGGTTTCAGGATCGCCAGGGACTTTTCCAGCGCGTCGCCCCTGACGGTGCCCAGCACGGCATCGTAGCCCCGCAGCACGTTCTCCACGTCCTGCTTTTTGTAGTCCACTACTTCGTCCGCGCCGAGGCTACGCACCAGGTTCACATTGACGCTGCTGGTCGTGGTACCCACCGTCGCACCAAAATGTTTGGCCAGTTGGATAGCGAAAGTGCCTATACCGCCCGAACCCGCCGGGATGAATACCTTCTGCCCTGGTTTAAGTTGCGCGCGCTCATGCAACGCCTGCCACGATGTAAGGCCAACCATCGGGATCGAGGCCGCCTGTACAAAGTCCAGATTGGCCGGCTTGAGCGCGGCTGCATATTCAGGCACGGCAGCGAATTCGGCGAGGCTGCCGCCCGGAAGGTCAAAGATGCTGGCGAACACGGCGTCGCCCGGCTTGAAGCGCGTTATCTTGCTTCCCGCTTCGATCACGATCCCTGCCAGGTCACTGCCGACTGTGTGGGGCAGTCGCAACGGCAAGATGGGCTTGAACGTGCCCTTCGCGATCATGTAGTCGATAGGATTCAACCCGGCAGCGAGCACCTGAACAAGGATTTCATCTGGTTTGATCACTGGTCGCGGGATTTCGGCGAAGCCGACCTTGTCGAGTCCGCCATAGCTTTTCAGAACGAGTGCTTTCATGCTTTCCCTCTTTTTCTTTCTATGTACGGCGACGGTCCTTGCATCGACCTGCCGCGCGGGGTTAACCCTGTCCTCACCGCCCCCGGGTCGGTGATGATTGCCGGCCGACATGCAGCAACGCCAGCGTGAACATGACTTCAATGACAACCGCTGCCAGGATACCCGGCGCGGCTATGGGCGTAGCTCAGGCCGGCAGCAATCGGGGTGCGACCTTGCCGGTTTGGGTACCCGCAAAGAGCGCAGCGCGCGCCGATTCAAAACGCTCGATGGCACCCGCGTCAGCCACTGCGGGCAATGTGATGCTTTCACCTTGGTCCAGCGCGGCCAGGGCCGCATCGACCATCGCTTCTGTCGGCATGACCGTATCGGGATTCAGGGCAGAGAGCGGTACGCCGGATTGGTCCCAGACCTCCGTGGCTGTGGCGGCCGGGAGTACGACCTGCACCTTGACCGCCGTGTCGGCCAGCTCCTGCTGCAGACCGCGGCTGAAACTCAGGACAAATGCTTTTGTGCCGCTGTACACCGAGCTGATCGGTAAAGAATGCAGCGCCAGCGCGGAGGAGATATTGATGATCAAGCCTTCGTTACGCGCCTTCATGCCAGGCAAGGCCGCGTGCGTCAGGCGCGTCAGCGCGGTGATGTTCAGCGCAATTTGCGACGTGGAATCTTCCAGAGCGCCGCCGGCGATGGGCGCGAGCCGTGCAATGCCGGCGTTGTTCACCAGGACACTGACTGCCGGGTTCGTCGTCAGGACTTGCGCTACGCTGGCCTGGCCGTCATCCGTGGCCAGATCGGCGACCAGCGTCTCGACGCTGACACCATGCGTCGTGGAAATCGTTGTTGCCAGCGCTTGCAGCCGGTCGGCGCGCCGGGCGACCAATACCAGGTCGTAACCGCGTTTGGCGAAACGGTCGGCATAGACTGCGCCGATTCCCGACGAGGCGCCGGTGATCACGGCGATTTTTCGTGTGGATGTTGACATCGTAGATCCTTAAAGAGTTAGCACTGCTGTGCTGGATTTCCAGCGAACAAAAGGCATAAATATGATAATCATCATATTTATGATCAAAAAAAAACTACCGGAAAACTCAATCGGTAGCGGGGTTGAAGTGCTTCATCGTGGCCGCGCGCAGCGCCTCGGACAGCGCAGGGTCATCAACCGCCCGCGCAATCACGGTGGTGCCGATCAAGGCGCACAGCAGCGCCATCGCCTGCTGGTGCGCCTGCGGCTGCCCCCAGTCCGGTAGCTGGCGGGCAATCAAATCGATCATCTCCTTGATATGTATCGTTGCGGCACGCCGCACCTCGGGAGACTGGCGCGGCATTTCCGAGCCCAGCGCCGACACCGGGCACCCAGTCTCAATAGCACTGATATGCTCGGACGATAAATACGCCTGCATCATTGCCTGTATTGCCTGCCCTGGCGGCGCAGCGGAGGTCACCCGAGCCGCCAGAGCAGCCGATTCGGCCCCCGCATGTCTCCAAGCCTCGGCCAGCAAGGCGTCGCGCGACTTGAAGTGCGCGTAAAAACCGCCGTGCGTCAGGCCGGCTTCCTTCATGATGTCAGCCAGGCCGGTACCCGCATAGCCACTACGACGGATGGCGCGCGCCGCCACCTCCACGATACGATCGTGCGAGATTTCCTTACGTTTCCTGGTTGCGGTTTTGGCTGGCTTATTTTGCATGATGACCATCATATATTATTTTTGTTTTTCCTGCACAGGAATCATGCAATTGCGTGTCTCATTCGGTACTGACTGTACCGGGATGCACCATCGGTAATTGGAGATTGGTTGCTGGTGAGCGGTGGCGGAAGGCTTCGGAAGCGCGGCCTGGTCGGAGAATCGCCACACCCGGTTATCCGGGCGTGAGATTGGAGAGTTCAGGCAGTGACTGCATCGTCGCTCTCTACGGTAGCGTTTATCTTTGTAGAGTAGAGAGTAGCGACGATCATTGTTCAGTTGCGTTTATCGTTGCCGTTGGAATTCACAAACCAACCAGGCCGTGCGCCTGTTGATCCGCATGGTAGCTCGAGCGCACCATGGCGCCGACGGCGGCGTGCACGAAGCCCATCTTGTAGGCTTCTTCTTCATACATCTTGAAGGTGTCGGGATGCACGTAGCGGCGCACCGGCAAGTGGTCGCCGCTGGGCATCAGGTATTGGCCGATGGTCAGCATGTCGACGTTGTGGGCGCGCATGTCGCGCATGACTTGCAGGACTTCTTCGTCGGTCTCGCCGAGGCCGACCATGATGCCGGACTTGGTCGGGGTGTTCGGGTGCAGATCCTTGAAGCGCTTGAGCAGATTCAATGAATATTCGTAATCGGAACCGGGACGTGCTTCCTTGTAGAGGCGCGGTGCGGTTTCGAGGTTATGGTTCATGACGTCCGGCGGCGCCATCTTGAGGATTTCCAGCGCGCGATCCATACGGCCGCGGAAGTCCGGGGTCAGGATTTCGATGCGGGTCTCCGGCGACAGTTCACGCACGCGCCGGATGCAGGCGGCGAAGTGGCCGGCGCCGCCGTCGCGCAGGTCGTCGCGGTCGACGCTGGTGATGACGACATAGCTCAGCTTGAGCTGGGCGATGGTGCGGGCCAGGTTTTCCGGTTCATTCGGGTCGAGCGGATCGGGACGGCCGTGGCCGACGTCGCAGAACGGGCAGCGGCGGGTGCACTTGTCGCCCATGATCATGAAGGTCGCGGTGCCCTTGCCGAAGCATTCGCCGATGTTGGGGCAGGACGCTTCTTCGCACACCGTCACCAGATTGTTGGCGCGCAGGATGTCCTTGATTTCGTAGAAGCGGGTGGTCGGCGAGCCGGCCTTGACGCGAATCCAGTCGGGCTTCTTGAGCTTTTCCGCCGGCATGATCTTGATCGGGATCCAGGCCGTCTTGCCGGCGCCCTTTTGCTTGTCGGTGGCATTGCGCAGCGTCGGCGCGGCTGGAGTGATTTCGGTAGTCATAGTAGTGATTTCTTTTGCCATCAAGGCGATGGCGCCATAGCAAAATGCGCAACGAGTTGGTCGGCAAGCAGCGTCTGCACGTCGCTCAGCGGGGCGTCGACGTTCAGTGTCTGCATGTCGACGGTGGCGAGGCCTTCGTAGCCGCAGGGGTTGATCCAGGAAAACGGCGCCAGGTCCATCGCCACATTGAGCGATACGCCATGATAGGTGCAACCGTTGGCGCGGATTTTCAAGCCCAGCGCGGCAATCTTGGCGCCTTGCCACGGCCCTGCGCTGACGTAGATGCCGGGCGCGCCCTGCTTGCGCTCGCCAGCGAGATTATACGCCGCCAGCGTGTCGATCACCGCCTGTTCGATCTTTTGCACGAATTCGCGGGCGAACAGGCGCGCGCCGGGATGGTTGCGGCGCAGGTCCATGAGCAGGTAGACCACCACCTGGCCGGGGCCGTGGTAAGTGACTTCGCCGCCGCGATCGGTCTGGACCACGGGAATGGCATGGGGATTGAGCACGTGGGCGATGTCGGCGCCCAGGCCGAGCGTGAACACCGGCGGGTGTTCGACAATCCAGAGCTGGTCGGGGGAGTCTGCGGTGCGGCTGTCGGTGTACGCGCGCATGGCGTCGAAACTGACCTGGTAGTCTTCAACGCCGCGCCGGACGACTTGCGGCGCCGTCGGCGTCGAGGCAGCCAGGAGGGCCGGTGGAGCTTGTGGTGCGGTATGCATATGCCCGCAAGTGTAACGAAAATCGCCGGATTGCGCCGAGGTGCACCGGGTGCAAGGTCGACTGAGATGCCTCGAAGAAACTTAAGATTGCCCGCAATTGCTTGCCGTTCCGGCCGCGACGGGCGACACCGTCCGGCGACCGCGCAAGCGCCGGGCCAGCGTCCGCATTCCGTCGGCCAGCCGCATCAGCCAATGGCGGCGGCACAGTCCGACTTGCAGCTTGCTGGTCGTCTTGACCGACTCAATCACCACCAAGCCTTGGCCGGGAATGTCCAGGCTCTGGCCGCCGGCCAGCCAGTAATCGGTGCGCCCGCCTTCGACCGTGATCCAGACGCGGCCACTGTCGACTTGCAGGCAGAGCGGACGCGTGACCTGCAGCGACATGAGGTCGCCGGCTTGGAGGCGGATGTTTTTCTTAGTGAATATATTTTGCATGATAGCCTCTCTCGGTTGTGCCGGGAAAGCTTGGGCAACATACCCTGCTGTCCCAGCGTGCGTGCACTTTTGTGCGATCCGTGAAGCCATTTTAGTCAGCGCCACAGGCAAACCAAAACGATATATATTGGCATCTCTTGATAGTTTTACTCACATACCATGGCCGACTTTCGTAAATTGCCCAATCTCGCTGCATTGCGCGCCTTCGAGGCCGCTGCGCGCCACGACAGCTTTTCGCGCGCGGCCGAAGAAATCCACGTCACGCCGGGTGCGATCAGCCACCAGATCCGCGCGCTGGAAGAGGAACTGGGCCTGCCGTTGTTCACCCGCAACGGCAAACGCATCGCCATCACCGAAGCCGGCCTGCGTTTCGCCGCAGCCATCCGCAATGCCCTGACCGAAATCGCCGCCGCCGCCGAAATGCTGCAGGAACAAGGCGGCCGGCAACGCCTGGTCGTCTCGTCGCCGCCCTCCTTCGCGTCGCGCTGGCTGGCGCCGCGGCTGTGGAAGTTCATCGACCGCTATCCGGACATTGAAGTCATCCTGCAATCGAGCAGCCATCTCAACGACCTCGCGCGCGACGGCATCGACGTCGGCGTGCGCTTCGGGCTGGGAAATTATCCCGGCCTGAAAGCTGAATTGATCATGGAAGATTTCTACTATCCGGTAGCCAGCCCCCACTATCGCCAAGGCCGCCTGCCCTCGTCGCCGCAGCAATTGCGCGACTGCGTGCTGTTGCGCATGGACGGCTTGCAGGAATCCTGGTTGCCGTGGTTCAAGCTGGCTGGGCTGGATCTGCAGGATCCGGCCGGCGGCCTGGTGACGCAGGATTCGTCGCTGACCTTGCGCGCAGCGGCCGAGGGCGCCGGCGTGGCGTTGACGCGGCATGCCATCGCCTCCCAGGAAATCGCCGCCGGCGAACTGGTGCGCCTGTTCGACATCGCCTGGAAAAGCGAGCGCGCCTACTATTTTGTGTGCCATGCGGAAACGCTGGGCAAGCCGCAGGTCGGGCATTTCCGCACCTGGCTGCTGGAAGAAATCGCACTGTTCAAATCGAACGAACGCTGGCCCGGTCCGTAACCGGCAAATACCGCCCGAAAACCTCTCTGTTCGACTGCTTGGAAAACGCCGGATGCCCTATCGTGCAGGTATGGAGCGGCGAACGATATGAACAGTTGCCGACAGGTATCCGCCGACCGCGGATGCCGATGAAATCCCCTCCCCACATTGCTGCATGGAGTTGCTATCCGCAACGTATGCGCATCGCCCGCGCAGACGAAGTCCGATCTTGTCTGCGCGCTTACTGCTCGCTTACTGCTCGCTTGAGCTTACCTGAGCATTGCCGCCGTCTTGCCGGCCGGACTCGTCTGAAGTCGCGTTGAATATTATTTTCGCCAGGAGTCACTTATGAAAAATCTTAAAATCGGCACACGCCTCGGCATCGGTTTTGTCGTCATCCTCATGCTCATGGTCGTGATGCTCGGCATCAGCGTCTGGCGCTTGCACCAAATCAATTCCGCCGTGGTGGCGATCACCTCCGACTCGGTCACCAACGAGCGCAACGCGGTCGAATGGCTGGCGGTGATCCGCGAGAGCGGCATTCGCACGCTGGCCGTGATCAAGACGGAAGATCCCGATGCGCAGCAATACTTCACGGCGCAGATTGCCGCCGAGTCGGCCCGCATTGCGCCAATGCGCAAGAAGATCGAAGAGGTCAACACACCGCCGCAAGAGGTTGCTCAGCTGGCCGAGATCAACAAGGTGCGCGATACCTACCAGGCGGTTCGCAACGATGTCTTCAAGCTCAAAAAAACCGGCGACATGGACGAGGTCAAGAAGATGACCGCAGAAAAATTCATGCCCTTGTATGCCTCCTACACAGAAGCAGTCGCCAAATTCCGCGACATGCAGCGTCAGGAAATCACCACCTCGGCCGCCGCGATCGCCAACGACTATTCGTCCAGCCGCAACATGCTGCTCATTCTCGGCATCGTCGAGCTGGTGCTGGGCGGCACGCTTGCCTGGCTGTTGACGATCAGCATCACGCGCCCGCTCACACAAGCAGTGGGCATAGCCGAGACGGTGGCGGCGGGCGACCTGAGCTCGGACATCGTGGCCGGCGGCAAGGATGAGACCGGCCAGTTGCTCACCGCGCTCAAGACCATGAACGACAACCTGCTCAATATCGTCAGCCAGGTGCGCGTCGGCACCGACACCATCAGCACGGCGTCGAGCGAAATCGCCAGCGGCAACCTCGACCTGTCGAGCCGCACCGAACAACAGGCCGGCTCGCTGGAAGAAACCGCCTCGGCGATGGAAGAACTGACCTCGACCGTGAAACAGAACGCCGACAATGCACGCCAGGCCAACCAGCTGGCAGTATCCGCATCGGAAGTCGCGATCCAGGGCGGCGCAGTCGTCAGCCAGGTGGTCGACACGATGGGTTCGATCAATGAATCGTCGCGCAAGATCGTCGACATC
>NZ_QXFG01000019.1:0-28089 GCF_026127345.1 Herbaspirillum lusitanum
GGTCGCCAGCGTCAAGCGCGTGACCGACATCGTCGGTGAAATCAGTTCGGCCAGCCAGGAGCAAAGTGCCGGTATCGGCGAAGTCGGACAGGCCATCACGCAGATGGATGAGTCGACCCAGCAAAACGCCGCACTGGTCGAGCAGGCGGCCGCCGCCGCACAATCGCTGCAGGATCAGGCTGGACGCCTGGCGAAAGTGGTCAGCGTGTTCAAGCTGGATCGTTAGCGCGCGGCGGCGTCGCGTCAAACAAAAACCGGTTCGCCTCTTGCGAGAACGAACCGGTTTTTTTACGCCCGATGAGAGGCAAAAATCGTTGGCTACAGCACGAACTTGACCATCTCGTGCGACGACAGCGCGCGATAGAGATTGTCGAGTTGCTCGCGGCTGGTGGCGCGCACGGTGACCGTCAGCGACAGGTATTTGCCTTGTGTCGAGGGCCGTGTTTCGACCTTGCCGGCGTGGAAAGTCGGGTCATGTTCGATCACCATGTTGACGATGGTATCGGTGAGTTCGTCATGCATGATGCCGACGACCTTGATGGGGAAATCGCTGGGATATTCAATCAGCGATTCTTCCGGAGGAATGACGGGCATCGCAGGCGCGGCGGGATCAACGGGGTCAACGGGATCGTTAGGTAATGACATGGCGGTATTTTGAAAACTTCTGTGGCGATCTGCGTATTTTACGCCACTCGCCGCCCGCCTGCGCATGTCTTGCCGCGCGACAAGACATGCGTTTGCTCAGGATACGGCCAGCTTCAGAGCGCCGCCTTGGCGGCCTGATACGCCGCGTACAGCTTGCCGAACACCGGGCCGGGCTTGCCATCGCCGACGCGCTGATCGTCGATGGCGACCACCGGCAGGACTTCCTTGGTGGCCGACGACAGCAGCACTTCATCGGCGCCGAAGACTTCTTCGCGCGTGATGCGGCGCGCTTCGAACACGATGCCCTGCGACTTGCACAGCTCTTCGATCAGGCCGTAACGGATGCCTTCGAGGATCAGGTTGTCCTTGGGCGGCGCCGAGAGTTTGCCGTCCTTGACGATCCAGACGTTGGACGACGAGGCTTCGCTGAGGAAACCGTCGCGGAACTGGATCGCTTCGGTAACTTCATGCTCGGCCGCGTATTGCGCCGCCAGCACATTGCCCAGCAGCGAGGTCGACTTGATCTGACAATTGAGCCAGCGCTTGTCTTCCAGCGTGACACAGGCCACGCCCTTGGCGCGCACTTCGGCCGATGGCACCGCCAGCGGGCTGGTCATCATGAATACCGTCGGCGTGACCGGATCCTTGGGAAACGCATGGCCGCGCTTGGCAACGCCGCGCGTGACCTGGATGTAGACGATCTGGTCGTTGAGATCGTTGGCCTGCACCACGCGCCCGATCAACGCCAGCCATTCGGCTTCGTTATGCGGATTGGTAATACCGATGGTGCCGAGGCTGCGGAACAGGCGCGCGATGTGATGCGTGCCGCGGAACGGCTTGCGGCCATACATCGGGATCACTTCATAGACGCCGTCGCCGAAGATGAAGCCGCGGTCGAGCACGGGGATGCGAGCTTCGGAGAGTGGCGTCATGTCGCCGTTGAGGTACACGATGGGATCGTTCATGGCTTGGTCTTGTGGTGGAAGTTCAAAGAGACAGGGATTGCGGAATAGAGACATTCTTGCACAGACCCGTGCAGGCCGTTATGCAAAGTCGGCATCGGGCGATGCCGCTCATCGGCGTCGCCCGATACCCTCCAGTTGTCAAAGCGGCTGGATGCTGAGACGGCTGACGCTGTCGCCGGGAACATTGTCGCGGTTGGAGAAATGCCAGCGCTGCTGGTGATAGCGCGCCACTGTTTCGCGATGCGCGATGCTGACCACGGCGGCGGCGGGCAATTCCTGCTGCAACAATGCGTACAAGGCTTCTTCGGTCTCGCCATCCATGGCGCTGCTGGCTTCGTCGAGGAAAACGACTTCCGGCCGCGTCAGGAACACGCGTGCAAACGCCAACCGCTGTTGCTCGCCCGGCGACAGGCGATTGCCCCAGTTGTTGTAGACATCGAGCTGGTCCTTGAGATGCGGCAGGCGGCACAGTTCGAGATAGTGGCAGATCGCCAGGTCGGTATAAGCGCCTTCGTCGGCCGGATAAGCCAGCACCGAGCGCAGCGTGCCGATCGGCAGATAACTCGATTGCGGCACGAACATCAGCTTCGCCTTGTGCGGAATCTGGATGTCGCCGCCGCCATACGGCCAGATGCCCGCGATGGCGCGGAACAACGTCGACTTGCCGCAGCCGGAAGGCCCGCTGACCAGGATGCGTTCGCCCGGATGAATCGCGCTATTGACGCTGCCGATCAGCGTACGGCCGTCGGGCAGCGCGAGGTCGAGCTTGTCGAGCAAAATGGCGCCGACGTTGTTGCGTGCCACCGAGATGCTGGCGGGTTGCTTCTGCGCCTGTTCCACCGCGAGGTTGAAACCGGCCAGACGGTTGATGCTGGCCTTCCAGTCGGCCAGTGTGGTGAAGGCATTGATGAACCACGATAACGCATCCTGCACCTGGCCGAAGGCGCTGCTGAGCTGCATCAGCACGCCCAGCGACATGGCGCCGGAAAAATAGCGCGGCGCCGCCACCAACATCGGGAAGATGATCGCGAACTGGCCATAGAAATTGCTCGCGATATTGAGGCTCTTGGTGGTGCGCATGATGTCCCACCAGTTCCGGCGGATGTCTTCGAAGCGCAGGTTGAGTTCGTCGCGTTCGCGCCGCTCGCCGCGATACAAGGCGATGGCTTCGGCATGTTCGCGAATCCGGATCAGGCCGAAACGATAGTTCGCCTCGAAGCGTTCCTGGTTGTAGCTCTGCACCACCAGCGGCTTGCCGATCCACCAGATGATCCACGAGCCGACGCCGGCATAGGCGATGGCGAACCACACCATGTAGCCCGGGATGACCCAGTCGTACTGCATGAAGGCGAACGACAGCGGGCCGCTGATGGCCCACAGGATGCCGACGAAGGACACCAGCGTCACCAGGCTGGAGATGAACCCGAGCACCAGGCTGATGGTGTTCGAGGTCAGCGAGCGCAAGTCTTCCGCGATCCGCTGGTCGGGGTTGTCGGCGATACGGCCCTGCTCCATGCGGTAGTAGGCGTGATGCTCCAGCCACCTTCCCATGTACTTGTCGGTCATCCAGGTGCGCCAGCGGATCTGCAGCGATTGCGTCAGGTAGATGCGCGCGGTGGCGACCACGATGTAGGCAAAGGCCAGGTAGCTGAATTGCCAGAGCAGACTCTTGAAGGCGGTGTAGTCCTTGTTCTGCAGGGAATCGTACATGGTGCGATTCCAGTCGGTGAGGAGTACGTTGATGTAGACCATGACCAGCACCAGCGCGATGATCAGCGCCAGCAGACTCCACGCCTTCCAGCGTTCTTCCGAGATCCAGTATGGTTTGACGAGACGCCAGACGGCGCGGCGGTTGAAGGAGGTTGCGTCGGCGTTTTTCTTGTTGGCTGTCATGGATTTTCCGGAGGAGTTCGATACGGGATCATCCGCGATGATAAGCAATCCGGCGGTTTTCGGTTGCGGAATAAATGCAACCAAGTGCAACCACGCGTGCAATCGAGGCGTGCCGGCTGCGTTCGTCAGGCTTCAGCAAGCTACCCGCCCTGTTTTGGTGAACGGGTTAGAATCTCTGTTCTTCGCCGCACCGATTCCACCACATGAGTTGTGTCATGCACACCTCGGTGCCGAACGTGCTCACGATCTGGCGATACTCTGGAGATTGCATGCTTGCATGGTTTGAAAAACTGGTTCACCCCTACCCCGACAACGTCATCAAGCCGCCGCCGCGCGGCTTCACCGCCTTCATCTGGGCCTGTACCAAGGGCCTGCGCCGCTACATCGTGGCGATGACCATGTTGACGGCGGTCATCGGCGCGTTCGAAGCGCTGCTGTTCGCGATGATGGGCCGCATCGTCGACTGGCTCAGCCATATCGCGCCGTCGCAGTTATGGACGCAGGAACGCAGCAGCCTGATGTGGCTGGCCGTGGTGCTGATCGGCAGTCCGCTGCTGATCGCGCTGCAGACCTTCTTCAAGCACCAGACGCTGGCGGGCGCTTTCCCGATGATGCTGCGCTGGAAATTCCATCGCCTGATGCTCAACCAGAGCATGAGTTTCTATCAGGACGAATTCGCCGGCCGCGTCGCCGCCAAGGTGATGCAGACCGCGCTCGCGGTGCGCGACGTGTGCATGATCATGGGCGACATTCTGGTGTTCGTGATGATCTATTTCGTCACCATGGCGGCGGTGGTCGGCGGTTTCGACATGTGGATGCTGCTGCCCTTCTTCGGCTGGCTGGTGCTGTACATGGCGGCGCTGCGCTACTTCGTGCCGCGCCTGTCGAAGGTGGCGCGCAACCAGGCCGACGCGCGCTCGCTGATGACCGGACGCATCACCGATGCCTATACCAATATCGCCACCGTCAAACTGTTCTCGCACGCCGGTCGCGAAGCCGGTTATGCGCGCGGCGCGATGCAGGATTTCCTGATCACGGTGAATCGCCAGATGCGCCTGGTGAGCGGCTTTGAAATCGTCAATCACTCGCTCAACATGGTGCTGATCCTGTCGACCGCCGGCGTGGCGTTGTGGCTATGGACCCAAGGCCAGCTCGGCATCGGCGCGGTCGCTGCAGCCACCGCAATGGCGCTGCGCCTGAATGGCATCGCGCACTGGGTGATGTGGGAAATGGCGGCGCTGTTCGAACACGTCGGCACCGTGCAGGACGGCATCAACACGCTGTCGCGCGCGCATGACGTGAAGGATTTGCCGGATGCGCAACCGCTGGCCGTCAAGCGCGGCGAGCTGGTCTTCGAGAATGTCAGCTTCGCCTACGGCGCCACCGGACCGGATGCGCGCCAGGTGATCGACAAGCTCAACCTGAACATCCGCCCCGGTGAAAAGATCGGCCTGGTGGGTCGTTCCGGCGCCGGCAAGTCGACCATCGTCAATCTGCTGCTGCGCTTCTATGACGTCGAACAAGGCCGTGTGCTGATCGACGGCCAGGACATCGCGCACGTCACGCAGGACAGCCTGCGCGCGCAAGTCGGCATGGTCACGCAAGACACCTCGCTGCTGCACCGCTCGGTGCGCGACAACATCCTGTACGGCCGTCCCGATGCCGGCGACGACGACATGATCGCCGCCGCACGCCGCGCCGAAGCGCACGACTTCATCGGCAACCTGGCCGATGCACATGGCCGTCGCGGCTACGACGCCCACGTCGGCGAGCGCGGCGTGAAGTTGTCCGGCGGCCAGCGCCAGCGCATCGCGATTGCGCGCGTGATGCTCAAGGATGCACCAATCCTGTTGCTGGACGAAGCCACCAGTGCGCTCGATTCGGAAGTGGAAGCGGCAATCCAGGAAAGCCTGTATCGCCTCATGGAAGGCAAGACCGTGGTCGCCATCGCACACCGCCTGTCGACCATCGCGGCGATGGACCGCCTGATCGTGCTCGACCAGGGCCGCATCGTCGAGCAAGGCAGCCACCAGGAACTGCTGGCGCATAACGGTTTGTATGCGCGACTGTGGTCGCATCAGAGCGGCGGTTTCCTCGGCGAGGAAATTTAAGCGCAGCGGTCGCTCGCTGCACGGTCATGCTTCACAGGGTGGCCGCGCCCCCGATGCAGGAGATCGGAAATGCGCCGAGGCTGCGATCCGGATGGCGCTATCATGCCGTCTATCGTTTCCACTGCCGATTGCTGCCATGCCTACTGTCGCCCTGCTGGTGTTTCCCGGAGTCCAGGCGCTCGACGTCTCGGGTCCGCTCGATGTTTTCGCCGAGGCCAACCGTTTCCTGTTGCCGCAACAGCACTATCATCTCAGCGTCGTAGGAAGCACCCACGCTCCTGTCGTCTGTTCCAACGGCATGCAAATCGTGCCGCACCTGCACTACAGCGCGGCGCGTGAAAACTACGACCTGCTGCTCGCCGCCGGCGGTCCCGGCTTGCCGCAGCAGGAGCGCGACGCCCTGCTGAGCGACTGGCTGGCCGAAGCCGCGCACCGCGCCGGCCGCCACGGCTCGATCTGCAACGGCGCATTTTTACTGGCGCGCGCCGGCCTGCTCGGTGGCAAGCGCGTGACCACACATTGGAATGACGCTGCTGCGTTGGCGCGTGATTTTCCCGAGGTTGAAGTCGACGCCGACCGCATCTATCTGCGCGACGGCAAGCTGGTGACCTCGGCGGGCGTGACTGCCGGCATCGATCTGTCGCTGGCGCTGCTGGCTGAAGACGCCGGCCAGGAAGTCGCCCTCAACGTCGCCAAGCGGCTGGTGGTGTTCATGCAGCGCAGCGGCGGACAATCGCAGTTCAGCCCCTACCTCACGCCGTATGCGGAAGAAACCTCATTGGTCGGCCAGGTGCAGCATTACGTGCGCGAGCATCTGCAGGAAAAACTCAGCGTCGACGTGCTGGCCAGGGTGGTGTCGAGCAGTCCGCGCAACTTCGCGCGCGTGTTTGCACGCGATGCACGCATGACGCCGGCGGAATTCATCGAGAGTGCGCGCGTCGATGCGGCGCGCGTCATGCTGGAGAGCTCGGCGGCGCCATTGAAGACGGTCGCTTATCGCTGCGGTTTCCGCGACGCCAGCCACATGCGCGTGGTATTCCAGCGCCGGCTCGGCATCAGTGCGCAACAGTACCGGGATAATTTTTCAGCGGGTGCCGATGCGAGGCGATCAGCGCTGTAATCCGCTAATCCGCTAATCAGCTATCCGGCGCGGCTTCGCCGGCGGTCCATTCGGGACTGTAGCCGCCCAAGGTCGGGTGGTACATTTCGTCGCCGCTGTGCTGGGTGAATTCGACGTTGAGCCGGTCTTCACGCAAGCCCAGAACGTCGATGCAATCGCGGCACAAGGCCTTGGCGACTTCCATGCGCAACGCCGGCGTGCGGCCGCGGCGGATGTCGCACATCAGCACCGAGACCGGTTCCACTTCGCCGCCGTCAACCGTGCGCCACACACTGCCTGCGCCGCACTCGCGGATGACGATGCTGATGCGGCGGACATCCACGCTCATCATGTCGGCATAGGTTTGCGCCATGCGCGTGGCGAGCTGCTTTTTTTGCTCCGCCGGGTAGCTGTCGTTGACGTCGAGTTGCAGGTAAGGCATGGCGCGTCCCTTTCATTGCGGCTGCATTTGCGTGTGCGTTTGCAACCGCCGAAGCGTGCAGTTTACTGCTCGACCGCCTCGCCGCGCAGGCGTGCAATCACGCCGTCGAGCGCATCGAGGTCGGAGAAATTGATGATCAGCTGGCCGCGATTCTTGGCGCCGGTCTTGATCGATACTTGCGTCGCCAGGAGGTCGGACAGTTCTTCTTCGAGGCGCGTGATGTCGCGCGATTTTTCCTTGCCGCCATCGCGTGGCTTGTTCGATGCTGCTTGCTCGGCGGTGGTGCGCACCACCAGCTTCTCGGCTTCGCGCACCGACATGCGCTTGGCGACGATCTGGTTCGCCAGCGTGATCTGCGTCGCCGAATCCACCGCCAGCAACGCGCGTGCGTGACCCATGTCGATATCGCCGGCCATCAGCATGGTCTGTACCGGCTTGGCCAGGTTCAGCAGACGCAGCAGGTTCGACACGGCGCTGCGCGAACGGCCGACTGCGACCGCGGCCTGTTCATGCGTGAAGTTGAAATCGGTGATCAGGCGATGGATGCCCTGCGCTTCTTCCAATGGATTGAGATCCTCGCGCTGCATGTTTTCGATCAGCGCCATCGCGGCGGTGGTCTGGTCGTCGACGTTCTTCACCAGCACCGGCACTTCGGTCAGGCCGGCGATCTTGGCGGCGCGGAAGCGGCGTTCGCCGGCGATGATTTCGTAGATGTCCTTGCCGTTCTTCTGGCCGATGGCGCGGATCAGGATCGGTTGCAGCAAGCCCTGTTCCTTGATCGAGGCGGCCAGCTCGTTGAGCGCGCCTTCGTCCATGCGGCTGCGCGGCTGGTACTTGCCGGCCTGCAGTTCCGTCACCGCCATGACCGACGGCGAACCCGCGACGACCGGTTCGTCTTCGGTCATGTCGGAAGATCCGCCGAGCAGTGCGTCGAGACCGCGGCCGAGGCCTTTTGATTTTTTGGTTGCCATCTTTTACCTGCCTGTTTCTGAATTGCTGAAATTGTTTATATCGTTTAGTACATTTACCGTGCTTACTTCGCCTACAGCGTCTTGATCCGTTCGACCATCTCGGCGCCGAAAGCGATGTACGCTTGCGCGCCCTTCGATGCCGCATCGAAGTTCACACCCGGCATGCCGTACGACGGCGCTTCGGCCAGACGCACGTTGCGCGGAATAACCGTCTTGAATACCTTGTCGCCGAAATGCTGCTCGAGCTGGTCGGACACCTGTTGCGACAGCGTCATGCGCGGATCGAACATCACGCGCAGCAAGCCGATGATCTTGAGATCGGGGTTGAGCTTCGCATGCACTTTCTTGATGGTGTTGACGAGGTCGGACAGGCCTTCGAGCGCATAGTATTCGCACTGCATCGGGATCACCACGCCGTGCGCCGAGCACAAGCCGTTGAGCGTGAGCAGGGACAACGCCGGCGGGCAATCGATGAGGATGAAATCGTAGTCGTCGGCGACGGCGGCGAAGGCATCCTTGAGGCGCTTTTCGCGGTTCTCGAGTTCGACCATTTCGACTTCGGCGCCGGCCAGTTCACGGTTGGCCGGCAGCACGTCGAAATTGCCGCTTTCGGAACGCTTGCGCACGCTCTTGATGTCGGCCATGCCGAGCAGCACTTCGTAGATCGAGCCTTGCAGCTCGGCCTTGTTGATGCCGGAGCCCATGGTGGCATTGCCCTGCGGATCGAGATCGACGAGCAGCACGCGCTGGTTGTGCTGTGCCAGGCCTGCGGCAAGATTGACTGCTGTGGTGGTCTTGCCGACACCGCCTTTTTGATTCGCAACGCAAAAGATTTTAGCCATAGGTTCTTCTAGTTAGTGTTCCGTCGGGATTACAGTGAATCGTTGGTCGTCGATGCAGCTTAGTGTGTGCCCAGCTTGATGCCGAAGCCAATCAGGAAAACGCCGGCCGCGCGCGAGGCCAGCGTGGCGATCTTGCGGTTGCGCGCCAGCCGTTTTGCGGCGGCGTTGCCGGCCAGGACCAGCAGACTGCCATAGATCAGCGTGCAGGTGCAAATCACGGCGCCCATGGTCAGGAATGTGACGGCGCCCTGTTGCGTGGCCGGATCGATGAACAGCGGGAAGAAAGCCATGTAGAACACGATGGCTTTCGGATTCATCAGCGTCACGAAAAAGCCGCGACGGAAATCCGCCATGTTCGAAAACGGCACCACCGAAGATCCGCCCTCTTCCTTCGCAAACAGCAAGCGCGCGCCGAGGTAGGCGAGATAGGCCGCGCCCACGAACTGCATACCCTTGAACAGCAAAGGATTGGCGTGCAGCAGCGCCGCCACGCCGATCGCCGCGAGGAACATCAGCACGATGTCGCCCAGCATCAGGCCGGCGATCGCTGCAAAGCCGCCGCGCAAGCCGTGCTTGGCCGAGCAGGTCAGCACGCAGAAAGTACCGGGGCCCGGCAGCATCAGGAACACCACCGTCGCGGCAATCAGTTGCCAGACATCGGTGATGCCGATCATGTGAAACAGTGCTTGCATGGCGTCTCCTTGGGATGTCGGTCGGGAATTATTCTTGCAGCGTCTTGACCAGCTTCGACGTGTCGAAACCTTGCTTGGTGGCGTTGTTGACGGCGGCTTCATATTCCGCGGTCGACAGCACCGGCTTGCGCGCCAGGATCCACAGATAGTCGCGCGACGGCGTGCCGACGGTCGCGATTGAGTAGTCGGCGTCCAGGTCGATTATCCAGTAGTCGCCCCACACCAGCGGGAACCATGCCAGCCAAGGCGGCGCAAAGCGTACCTGCAACTTCGCATTGCGGCTGCCGTCGATGACGCGCGCCAGACCGTCGGCCTGGTCGAGCACGCCGCCCTCGACCTTGCAGCGGTTGGTGACGTCGATGTCGCCGTCGCTGCGCGCGCGATATTCAGCGGTCGCGTTGGCGATGCATTTCTTCTGGAAGCTGTTGGGGAAGCGCGCGATTTCATACCATTTGCCGACGTAGCGTTTCAGGTCGACCGAGGGTACGGTGACGACTTCCTGCGCCTGCACCGGTACGGTGGCCGCCAAGAATGCAGCGGCGACCGCAAGGCTCGAGAGTGCGCGAGTGATAGGCAAATAAGACATTCAAGACCTTTCGATAAAGATCAGATGACGTTCCGCATCAAGTCCAGGCACCTGCAGGGCCTGGGTCTTTTCCACTTTCCATCCGTCCGGCAGGCGCGCGATTTCTTCCTGCGGCATCACGCCCTTCATGGCGATGTAGCGACCGCCTGGTTGCAGCAGATGGTTCGACCAGTTGATGAAGTCATTGAGTTCCGCGAAGGCGCGCGAGGTAATGACGTCGAACAGTTGCCCAACTTGCAACTGTTCGACGCGCGCCGTATGAACCGAAACATTGCCTAGTTGCAACTCTGCCTTGGCTTGCGTGAGGAACGCGGTCTTCTTATGTACGGTGTCGACCATCGACACTTTCATCCCAGGACGTGCCTCGGCTGCCCAGATCGCCAGCACGATGCCCGGCAGACCGCCGCCGGCGCCGACGTCGAGCACATTGTCGGCTTCTGCAAAGGCCGGTACCGCGGCCAGCGAATCGAGCAAATGATGCGTCATCATTTGCGCCGGATCGCGCAGCGCGGTCAGGTTGTAGGTGCGATTCCACTTGGCCATCAGGGTCAGGTAAGCCAGCAGCTTCTTGTGCTGGCCGGCGCTCAGCGCCAGGCCGAGGGCTTCGGCGCCGGCGGTGAGGGTGTCGGCCAATTGCAAGTCGATAGTCGTTGTGGTCGTGGTGTTCAAGATGCTCAGGCCGCTTCGTTGTGGTTGGCGGATGCTTCCGCGACGTTCTTCAGGCCGCCTTTTTTCAGGTGGACCAGCAGCAGGGACAAGGCTGCCGGCGTCACGCCGGAAATACGCGACGCCTGGCCCAGGGTTTCCGGCTTGTGCTTGTTGAGCTTCTGGCGCACTTCGATCGACAGCGCCTGCACTTCCATGTAGTCGAGGTCGGCCGGCAGCTTCAGGCTTTCATTGTGTTCCTGGCGGCCGATTTCCTTGGCCTGGCGGTCGATGTAGCCGGCGTACTTGATCTGGATCTCGATCTGTTCGCGCACCGGATCATCGCTCACACCCGGGCCCGCCAGCGCCTGGCCATCGGCGCCGGCCAGCGTCATCAGGCTGTCGTAAGTCACGTTCGGGCGGCGCAGCAGATCGAACAGGCTGTATTCGTGGTCAATGGCCTTGCCCAGCACGCGTTCGGCTTCAGCCTCGGCGAGGATGCGTGGGTTGACCCAGGTGGATTTCAGGCGCTCCATTTCACGTGCAACGGCTTCGCGCTTTTTCTCGAACATTTCCCATTGGGCGTCGCCGACGCAACCAAGCTGGCGACCGATTTCGGTCAGGCGCAGGTCGGCGTTGTCTTCGCGCAGGCTCAGGCGATACTCGGCGCGGCTGGTGAACATGCGGTAAGGCTCCAGCACGCCTTGGGTAATCAGGTCGTCGACCAATACGCCGAGATAAGCCTCATCGCGGCGCGGTGTCCAGGAGTCGCGGCCCTGTGTTTGCAGTGCGGCGTTGAGGCCGGCCAGCATGCCTTGGGCTGCCGCTTCTTCGTAACCGGTGGTGCCGTTGATTTGGCCGGCGAAGAACAGTCCCTGAATTTGTCGGGTTTCCAACGACGACTTGAGGCCGCGCGGATCGAAGTAATCGTACTCGATGGCGTAGCCCGGACGCAGGATGTGGGCGTTTTCCATGCCGCGCATCGAGCGCACCAGCGCCAGCTGGACGTCGAACGGCAGGCTGGTGGAGATGCCGTTGGGGTAGAACTCGTTGGTTGTCAGGCCTTCCGGCTCGAGGTAGATCTGGTGCGAATCCTTGCCGGCGAAGCGGTGGATCTTGTCTTCAATCGACGGGCAATAGCGCGGGCCAACGCCTTCGATCACGCCGGTGTACATCGGACTGCGGTCGAGACCGGCGCGAATGATGTCGTGGGTCTGGGTATTGGTATGGGTAATCCAGCAAGGCATCTGCTGCGGATGCATGCCGACATTGCCCATGACCGAGAACACCGGGATCGGATCAAGGTCGCCGGGCTGCTCTTCCAGCACTGAAAAGTCGATGCTGCGACCGTCGATGCGTGGCGGCGTACCGGTTTTCAGGCGGCCTTGCGGAAGCTTGAGTTCCTTCAGGCGTGCCGACAGCGAGATCGCCGGCGGGTCGCCGGCGCGGCCGGCGGAGTAATTATTGAGGCCGACGTGGATCTTCCCATCGAGGAAAGTGCCGGCTGTCAGCACCACCGCCCTGCCCGCAAACTTGATCCCGGCCTGGGTTACGGCGCCGATCACGCGGTCGCCTTCAACCATCAGGTCGTCCACCGCCTGCTGGAACAACCACAGATTGGGTTGATTTTCCAGGCGCGAACGGATCGCCTGCTTGTACAGGATGCGGTCAGCCTGGGCGCGCGTGGCGCGTACGGCCGGGCCTTTGGAGGAATTCAGGATGCGGAATTGGATGCCCGCTTCGTCCGTCGCGATCGCCATCGCCCCGCCCATGGCGTCAACCTCCTTGACCAGGTGGCCCTTGCCAATGCCGCCGATGGAAGGATTGCAGGACATCTGACCGAGGGTCTCGATGTTATGGGTCAACAGCAAAGTCGTTTGACCCATGCGGGCGGAGACCAAAGCAGCTTCGGTTCCGGCGTGACCGCCGCCGACGACAATGACATCAAAGTGTGTGGGAAATAGCATAATGCGCCTCGTGGAGACGGTGAACAGAGGCGAGATTATAAAGTCTTTTTCGGATGGGCATCAGGCCCTACCCCAGTTATTCCCGTTTTAGTCACGTTTTTGTTTCACGTGAAACAGTTTGAAGGGGGGATGGGCAAGACTCCATCGGTGGCGGTCAAATAAAAAGGGAAGCCTCAGCTCCCCCTTTCTCACTACGTCGATATCTTCCAGCGATTGTTCCACGTGAAACAATCGCTGAAATCTATGCGATTATCATTTTAAAAACGCATCGTAGCCAGTCTTCAAAATCAGCGCGCTCACCACGAACAGAAAAAGTTTGCGGACAAAGCTGCTGCCGTGCTTCATCGCCAGGCGGGTACCAACCAAAGATCCCCCGATGTTGAAGACGGCCATCAGCAAACCCAGTTGCCAAATCACGTGGCCGCTGTACGAAAACCAGACCAATGCCGCCAGATTGGTCGCGATATTCACGACCTTGGATACCGCCGAGGCCCGGAGGAAGTCATAGCCAAAGATCCGTACGAAAAGGAACACAAAGAAGCTCCCGGTACCCGGTCCGAACAAACCGTCATAAAAGCCCACACCGGCGCCAACCAGAATGGCGTAGAGTCTTTCCTTGCCTCCAGACAACAACGGTGCATGATGCTGGCCGAAATCCTTCTTCTTCAAGGTATAGATCGCCACCGCCAGCAATATAAACGGCAGGGCTTTCCGCATCATATCGGTTGGCACATGGGTAACCAGATAGGCCCCGGAAAAAGACAACGCAAATGCCGCCAATGCCGCAGGCGCCGCCGCCGCCCAATGGATGCGGACCTTGCGGGCGAAATTGATCGCGGCCGCGCTGGTGCCCATGACGCCAGCCACCTTGTTGGTGCCGAGCAGGGTCGCCGGCGCGACGTTGGGAAAGACCGAGAACAGGGTCGGAATCAGCACCAAGCCACCGCCGCCGACCACCGCATCCACCAGGCCGGCGACGAATGCACCTATACAGAGAATCACATAATTGGAAAAGAGATCAGGCATGGAGACCTGCCTGCGTGGACATACAGCGCGGGGAAAACAACGACATCGGAGGCTTTCGCTAAACGGGAGGTGGGGAACTACTTGTCGGCTCGGCCCCGACTGTCGCCGCGAAACGAACCGGCAGCACTGTCAGAGCGACAAGCATTTTACTCCTGCGGCCCGCGCTTCTCCACTCCTATGAGGTAGCCGACTGCATACGCAGCGGGAGACATTACTTGCGCACGCGATCCATCAAGACGCTGCGCTGCCCGGCATGTTCGTCGTCGGGTTCAAACAAGGACAGGCTGGAGATGGCCCGCGTCATGGCGACATAAAAATGGCGTACCTCTTCCGCGATATCCCGCAACCGGGGAAACTCATGCTGTTGCAGATAAGGCACCAGCACATGCGGCCACTGCCGCCCTTTCGCTGCCTGGATGGTCGTCAACGTCAATTGCCGGCGCGACTGAATGGCGTTCCGATTCTTGCTGACCTTTTGTTGGCGACGGTGCAACTCGGCGAGGAAGTCGGCCGCATTCATTTCCGGATGACGCGTCGCAAAAGCGATGAAGGTCTGGATCGACTTGGCCGCCGACGTCGCGCGGCTGCGATTGATGAAGGCCCGGCTGGTGGCATCGACCAGCGACAGATGGCGATTGGCAAAGTTGAGCAACTCCGCGGCGCTGCTCTCCTGGTTCAGCTTTTGCAATTCTTCCACGACCTCTGTGAAGCGCTGCTTCCACCGCAGCGTCATGTCGTCGTCGACATCCCGCGGTTTGCACAGTACTGCTTCGAAAAAATCCTTGAGCGCGTTCGGCTGCTCCGCAATCATCCGTTGCGCTTCCTCGAACCAGCTGCCTTCGGCGAAGTAGCCGCGCTCCCAGTCTTCGGACGACTCCCCTACCGGCAGATACAAGGAGAATCCCATGACCATGCGCTTGATGCTTTCCTTGTCGCCTTGCAGCGTCGCGAACGTGTTGCTCGCCATATGCAGCAGACCGCGCAGCATCAGGATCTCGGGACGGTGGAGGTAGGACTCGATATCGTCGCAGTAGTACGGGATGTTCTGATCGAGCAGCAGGTTCTCGATCTCGATGGTCTGGTCCGGCTCGCGCACGATGATGGCGATGTCGGAGTAACGCGTATCGGCCCGCGCCTTCACCAGGGCTTGCACCTGCTGGGTCACTTTCGCGGCGCAATTTCCGGACAAGGTCGGGTCGTAAGTCAGCCGCTTGATTTCGGTGTACAGATCTTCATGCGAGGCGCACTTACGCGCCGTCAAACGCTGCGCCAGCTTGGAGAGCGAGGCCCCGAAGCGATAGGATTTCCCGAGCGGCAGGTACTGCGCATTCGGGAACGCCATCTCAAAACCTGCCGTGGAGTAGACGATATCCGCGCCGCGCGCGGAGTTGATAATTTGATCACGATCGCCCACTGCGACCAGTTTATTTCCTCGCAGCAATAACTGCAGCAAGCGAAATTCCGCCGCATTGATGTCGTGCCATTCGTCGATCAGATACAGACCCTTGATCGGCAGGATTTCCAACGCCGACGGATGATTGCTCAACAACTCAACCAGGTCCGGCACCAGATCGGCGGCGCTGCGCCATTTGTACTCGCCGGGATAGGTCTGCCGCTGCCGCTCATAGGCGATGCCGATTTCAACGGCTTCAATCTGGGTGCCGAACTGCGTCGCCAGCTGATCCAGATCGTCATAATCCAGCTCTTCGTCATGGAATCGATGCGAGGCCAGACTCGCCTTGAAACGGTACAGCAGCGAGAACATTTCCTCGGCGTTGGCACTGTTCTTTTCGAAGGAAAAATCGAAGCCGTTGTCGGTTCGCCCTGCTCTTCCTTCATAGCGCGCCAACACGCTATTGGCAGCTGCGACCAGATGCGGGCGCAGCTCTTCATCCGAAGCATAGTAGCGGGTCTTTTCCAGCGTCAGCGCTTCGCCCAGCTGCGCCAGGCACTCGCGCGCGTACGCTTCCACCGTATTCAACGGCACCGGTCTGGTGACGCCCTCCTCGTACAGCTTTTCGCGGAAGCGCTTGTTTGCCCCTTCCGAAAAACACAGGCATTGAACCTGATGCGCACCCAGCCCTCTCGTCAGCGCCTGCTTCACCAGCATCGCCAGCGTGGTGGTCTTGCCCGAGCCGGCAACCGCCTCGATCATGACAATCTGGGCGTGACATTTCAAAATCTCGATCTGCTCGTCGGTCTGCGGCACTGCCATTCAATTCTCCGGGATACGCTTGTTTGCATCATTGCGCGTGGCGACACTGTACAAGCAAACCGGCCGGCGTCAAATGAAAACTGCCGCCGGACAGTCAGAACTGTGCAGCGGCCGTGATTGCCTTCTTGCCGTCGACGAACGCCTCCGACTTATTGCGAAGTGTAACCCCCGTCGATCGGCAAGCTCACGCCACTGATCATCGCCGCAGCATCGCTCAACAGGAACAGAATGGGCGCAGCCACATCTTCGGGGGCAGCGAACTTCCGCAAAGGAATGGCTTCCAGAATCCGCCGCCTTTTTTCAGGATCGGCCCAGGCCTGCAATGCCATCGGTGTCAGCGTCACCGTAGGATTGACACTGTTGACGCGGATTCCGTGCGGACCGAGTTCTGCACACATGACGCGCGTAATGGCATCCATCGCCGCCTTCGATGCGCAATAGGCGAGATGATCATCCAACGCAATCAGGGCCGCCTGGCTGGAAACATTGACGATACTACCGCTGCGCCCTTCCCTGATCATGGTTGCCGCGACATGCCGCGACATCATGGCTGTGCCGCGTGCATTGACCTGCATCACCCGATCGAAATTTTCTGAGGTCAATGCCAGCGAATTTTCCAGCACCGATATGCCGGAGCAATTGACCAGGCCGTCGATACCTCGGACATCCTGCAACGCCACTGCCATAGCCCGATCATCGGCGATGTCCAGCACCAGCGTTTCACAGGCGATTTCCTCCCTCAGCAACGCCAGTTTGTCTTTTTGCCGACCTACCGCAACAACAGCAGCGCCGCATGACCGCAACAGCCTTGCCGTGACTTCGCCAATGCCACTGGTGGCGCCGGTGACAATATATTTTCTTTTTGCGACATCAAAGAGCATGATTATTCCTTAAGGAAATGGCAAATGATCAGTACGCATGCAATTGATGCATCGCTGATTTCAGACTTGAATATAGCCCGCGCTATTGCGCAAAAGTATGCCGGTAGCGCCGGCTGGCTGCGATATCCGGCATCGTTCTCAAGCGCAGCTGCGCCCACCCTAGCGATCGTTGACGGCCGGCTTGAGCAGCACCTTGATCGACGCCACCGAATTCGCCAAGGCGAAAGCCTCTTCCCACTTTTCCAGCGGAAAGCTGTGAGTGACGATCCCCTTTGACGTCACCAGCCCGCGTGCCAGCAGATCAATCGCTACAGGGTAGCAATAAGGTCCGAGATGCGCGCCACGCACATCGAGCTCCTTGCGATCCCCGATGATGGACCAGTCCGCGCTGGTTTCCTTCCCGAATACGCTGAACTCCACGAAGCGCCCCAGGCGGCGGATCAGTTGCAGCCCTTGGGTTACGCCTGCCGGTACGCCGGTGGTCTCGATATAGACGTCGCAGCCATAACCGCCGGTCAATCCCTTGATCACCGCCAAGGCGTCTTCCCTGGCCGGATCGATGACCACATCGGCGCCGAATTCGCGCGCCAGCGCCAGGCGTTCCGGCACCAGGTCGACGACCACCAGTTTTTTTGGCGTCTTCAGTTTCGCCACTTGGGTCATCATCAGTCCCAGCGGACCCGCTCCGGCGATCACCACCACATCGTCGAGCTGAATGTCGCCGCGATTGACGGTATGAATCGCGCAGGACAACGGTTCGATGATTGCCGCGTCTTCCAACGGCATGTCCATCGGGATCTTGTGCACCACCGCGTTCGACGGCAAGCGCATGTATTCCGCCATGCCACCGTCGGCGACTTCGCGCTGGAAGCCGAAGATGTTGTGGACTTCACACATCCAGTACTTGCCCGTCTTGCAGAACAGGCATGCTTCGCAAGGCACGATCTGTTCAGCGATCACGCGATCGCCCTGCTGCACGCCAAAGTGCTCGGCGGCGCCCTCGCCCAGCTCGGCGACGTAGCCGAAAAATTCATGGCCCGCCACCACCGGCGGCTTGACCCAGGAATCCTGACCGTCGCCGCCCCAGAACATCGCCGCCCCGGAATGGCACTTGCAATCGCTGGCGCAAATGCCGCACGCGCCGATCCGGATCACCAGCTCATTGCGCCCCGCCTGCGGACAACGAATAGTTTGCAAACGATAATCCTTGGGGCCGTGGCAAACGACGGCCTTCATATCCACTGCTGAATACTGCATGTTTTCTCCTGAGGGATGATTAAGAGAGATAGAAAAGAATGAACGAGGGCGAATGCAATCAGCTCAGCCGCTTGCTGCGTTCCCGGCTGATATAAATGGCAAGCAGGATGATCACGCCCTTGATGATGTTCTGCACATACGGAGAGACGCCGATCATGTTCAGGCCGTTGTTCAGCACGCCCAGCAGCATCGCTCCGATCAGCGTGCCGATGACGGAGCCGCGCCCACCGCTGATCGATGTGCCGCCGATCACCACAGCGGCGATCGCATCGAGTTCGAACGACACGCCCGCATTCGGCTGACCGCTCATCAGGCGAGACGTCAGCACCAGTCCGGCGATCGACGCGCACAGCCCGCTGATGGCGTAGACAAGCAACTTGTAACGCGCTACCCGCACGCCACTCAGGCGCGCCGCTTCTTCATTGCCGCCGAGAGCGTAGACGTAGCGCCCGAATGGCGTGTGGTCGAGCACCACATACATGACGGCGAACACCAACAGCATGATCAGGATTGGCGCCTGCAAACCGAATACGTCGCCGCGACCGAAGAACTCGAACCAGTCGGGCAAACCGTCGATCGGATAGCCGCCGGTCGCCACCAGCGCAATGCCGCGCGCGATACCCATGGTCGCCAGCGTCACGATGATCGGCGGCATTCCGGCATAGGCAATGCAAAAACCGTTCATCAGGCCGATGGCGATACCAACGGCAAAACCGATCGGTATCGCCAGCGCCGGCGGCACGGCGGCAATCATCAGTGCGGCAGTCAGCGTACCCGACAACGCCATCACCGACCCTACCGACAAATCGATGCCGCCGCTCAGGATGACGCAGGTCATGCCGACCGCGATGATGGCGTTGATGGATACTTGCCGGCCGACGTTGATCAAATTGTCTGGCGTCAGAAATGCATCCGTCATCGTCACCATCACCAGGCACACCATCATCAGTCCGACCAGCGGATAACACACCGGTCCTTTGGCGAAACGCGCCAGCGAGATGCGCGTTCTGATCCCGATGCCGACACCAATGCCGGCATCTGCTTTGTGTAGCTCAGACGAATTCAAGTCGCGAACCTGTGGTTGCATGGCGCATTACCTCGTTAGATTGAATGGAGTCGCCCTCCAGAATGGTGACGATCGCTCCTTGCCGGAACACAGCGACGCGATCGCACATGCCGACGATCTCGGGCAGTTCGGAAGAGATCATGATGATCGCGTAGCCTTGTACCGTCAGCCGTCGCATCAAGCGATAGATTTCCGCCTTGGCGCCGACGTCGATGCCACGTGTCGGTTCGTCGAAAATCAAGATCTTGCAATGGTGATTGAGCCAGCGCGCAATGACGACCTTTTGCTGATTGCCGCCACTCAGATTGCCCACGCGAGCGAACACGTCCGGCGCCTTGATATCGATATCGCGAGACATGCATTGCGCATCCTCGCGCTCTGCGCCGCGCCGAATGAACGGCAAAGTGCTGCAATACTTCTGCAGGTTGTTAAGCGAAATGTTGTCCTTGATACTGAAGCCGAGAATCAATCCCTCGGTCTTGCGACTCTCCGGCAGCAGACCGATGCCGGCGGCCAGCGCCTCGGCGGGATCGCGCAAGGCCATCGGCACACCGTGTACCGATACCTCCTTGCGATGACACGGATCTGCACCGATCAGCCCCAATGCCAGCTCGGTGCGACCGGAACCGACCAGGCCGGCGAAGCCGAGTATCTCGCCCTCGCGCAACTGAAAGCGATTAACCGGACCGTCGCGACGCAACTGGATGGCGCGCGCATCCAGCGCCGGTGCCATTGACGTCGACGGGCCCACTGCCTTGGGAGGAAAGGTATTTTGCAAACGCCGACCGACCATCATTTCCACCAGATCGTCCACCGTCGTCGCCGCCACTTCCGCACTGCCGACATAAGCACCGTCGCGCAACACGGTAACGCGATCACAGACTTCGAAAATCTCTTCCATATGGTGCGAAATGAAGATCATCGCCACGCCCAAGCGTTTCAGTTCACGCATCACCGTGAACAGATGCGCGGCTTCCGCCGGCGTCAGCGTCGCCGTCGGTTCGTCGAGAATCAGGATGCGCGCCTCCAGCGACAAGGCCTTGCCGATCTCCACGAACTGCTGTTGCGCCAGGCTCAGGCGGCCCACCTCCGTCGACAAGTCGATCGTCACGCCAAGCCGCTGGAAAATCGCTTCCGCGCGCCTGCGCATCGCCGCCCGCGACAACAGGCCGAAGGCGTTGCGCATCTCGCGGCCGAGGAACATGTTCTCCACCGCAGAGAGATAAGGCACCAGGCTGAATTCCTGGAAGATGATCGCGATGCCGGCCTTGATCGCATCGCGGTAGCTGGCGAAATGCCGCTCTTCGCCGTCCACCATAATGCGGCCCCGATCCGGACGATAAATGCCGCTCAGGATCTTCATCAGCGTCGATTTTCCCGCGCCGTTCTCGCCGAGCAGCGCGTGGATCTCGCCGCTGGCGACGGCCAGGTCAACGCCGTTGAGCGCGTTGACCTGGCCGAACTGTTTGCAGATCCCCTGCAGTTCCAGAATCGTAGGCATGGCCATTCCCGTCGCTTACCAGCTGAAGCCGGCAGCCTGCGCCTTGTCGATCAGCTTGATGTCCACCGGAACGGCCGCCGGTGTCGCCGCGCCCCACTTCTTCGCCAATGCCACGCCAAGCGCCAGCCTGATCTGGTCGCGCGGATATTGCGCGGCGGTGGCGATGAATTTGGCATTGCTCTTCAGGATCGCCTTGATGGCATCCGGCGCGCCATCCACACTCACCAGCTTGACGTCCTTGCCGCTCGATTCGATCGCTGACAATGCTCCCAGCGCGCCGATATCGTTGACGCTGAACATGCCTTGCAGCTTGGGATGCGATTGCAAGATGTTTTCCGTCACGCTCAGAGCCTGGTCGCGCTCCTGCTTACCGTTTTGCGTAGCCACCAGCTTGATGCCGGGGAAGTTGGCGAACGCCGCCTTGCAGCCGCGCACGCGCTCCAGAATAGGGACGACCGGAATGCCGTCGAGAATGGCGACATCTCCCTTGCCCTTCAGGGTATTCGCCAGATACGTACAGGCCGCCTGGCCGGCATCGAAGTTCTTGGAGCCGACGAAAGAGTCGACCGGGCCTTGCGCATTGGCATCCACCGTGACGACCACGATGCCGGCCTTCTTGGCCGACTTCACCGCCGACTGTATACCGACGGAATCGGTCGGGTTGAGCAGCAGGATATCGATCTTCTTTTGAATCAAGTCTTCCACATCGCTGGTCTGCTTGGCAATGTCATGGCGCGCATCCGTCACGATCAGCGTGGCACCGATGCTGGCGGCGGCTTCTTCGGCGGCCTTTTTCATGGTGACGAAATAGGGATTGTTCATCTCCTGCAGGGACAAACCGATCTTCAACGGCGGCGCCGCCGACGCTGAAAACGACATGCCGGTGAAGCCGAATGCGATGCAGAGCAGTGACACGAATTTGCAGAAACGCGGCCGATGGGAACGGGAACGCGGATGGGGACGGGACATGCTGGATCTCCTTGGTTGCCTGACAGTGAAGACGATGTGAAACCGCGCCTGCAGGAACACTCGCCTGCCGGCTTGCGTACGTGCGTAGTTGTGCGCGCCTGCGCTCAGGCGGCTTGCGCCAGATTGCGCGACGCCATGTTGAGCTCCTGGTACTTGCGAAAGGAGGACGGCGACACGCCCTTCTGTATCAGGAAATGGCGATTGAAATTGGAAACGTTGTTGAAGCCGACCCGGAAACAAATGTCCGTGATGCTCAGGTCGCCCTGCATCAGCAATTCGCACGCGCCGTTGATGCGCAAGCGGTTGATGTACTGGATGCAGCTCATGCCCGTATGTTTGCGGAACGATCGCGAAAACGCGCTGGCGCTTTGCTGCGTGAGTTCCGCCAGCGAGGATTCGCGCAGGTCGGTGTCGAGATTCTCGGCGATGAAGCGCAGTACATGGTTCAGGCGCGACGACATATACGCCAGGGCGTCCGGAATATAGCCATGGCTGGCCAGCGCCACGCGGCCGTCATCGGCGGTCATCAGATCGAGCAAGGCCAGGAACAGCTGTATCCGCTTGCACCCGCGCGTCGTCAACAGCGTGCGCATGATCGGCAGGGCCGCTGCGCCCGTCGCCGATGTAAACACCAATCCGGCCTGCGCATCGAGCAGCAAGTTTTCCAGCTCATGCAGTTCGGCAAACGCGTGGATGCCATGGTTAATGAATTCGCCGGGAAACTGGACGATGATGCCGCGCTCCGGCACCTGCTCGCCGGGAGCGACATCGCTGATCCAATTGTGCGGAAGATTCGGCCCCAGCAGCACCAGGTTGCCGGGCTGGAACTGGCCGATGAAGTCGCCGACGAAGTATTTGCCGCTGGTGGCGGTGATCAGCTGGATTTCGTATTCGGGGTGGAAGTGCCAACGCACCGTCCGATACGGATAACCGTGCGACCAGATCGCGAAAGACTCGCCCTGGCGCACATCGACCAGCTCCAGATCCGGCGTCGCCGCCATATTGCTTGCGCGGGCGCGACTGCCCGGGATACGGTCTGTCATCGTAAGTCTCCTTTTTTGGTCTTGGCTTGCTGCTCTTTTTATGACCCCAAATATAGAGAGTCACACTTACTTAAGCCAATACAAATAGTTGAAGATTTAGATACTTTTTTGACAGACCTGAGGTAATGAATGCTTAAAAAGGACAGGTGTTCGATAGCTGGCACGGAGGCAACCGCACCTCGCCCATTGCGGGAAGCAACTCCTGAAACAAAACTGCCGCCGGACAGCCTGGGCTGTGCGGCGGCAGCGTTGAGAAGAAACGACGATCAGTGCGATGCGCTGGCGGAACGTTTGTTGAACAGGTTCAGTATCTCGCCCACGATGCCGCGACGGAACGCCAGCACGCAGACGATGAAGATGAAGCCCGTCACGATGGTGACCGAGTCGCCCAGCGTGTTGAACCACTCGATATGCGTCACGCTAGCCAGCCAGTTGCCGATGTCGCCCAGCTTGTTTTCCAGCATGATGATGATCACCGCGCCGACGATAGGACCGACGATCGTGCCCAGGCCGCCAACCAGCGTCATCAGCACCACCAGGCCGGACATGCTCCAGTGCACGTCGGTCAGGGTTTCGAAGCCCAGTATCAGCGCCTTGGTCGAACCGGCAAGACCGGTCAGCGCTGCCGACAGCACGAAGGCCAGCAGCTTGTAGCGGTCGACGTCGTAGCCCAGCGAGATGGCGCGCGGTTCGTTTTCCTTGATCGCCTTGAGCACCTGGCCGAACGGCGAGTGGATGGTGCGCACGATCAGCGCGAAGCCGGCAATCGCGATCGCCAGCACGACGTAGTACAAGGTCATGTCGCTGGACAGATCGATGAAGCCGAGCAGCTTGCCGCGCGGGATGCCTTGCAGGCCATCTTCGCCGCCGGTGAACGGCGCTTGCAGGGCAACGAAGAACAGCATCTGCGCCAGCGCCAGCGTGATCATGGTGAAGTAGATACCCTGGCGGCGAATCGCCAGCAGGCCCATCACCAGGCCGATCAGCGCGCCCGTCAGGGTGCCCAGGATCAGGCCGATTTCAGTCGGCACGCCCCAGGCCTTGATCGCCTGACCGGCGACATAGCCGGCGCCGCCGAAGAAGGCTGCATGACCGAACGACAGCAGGCCGGTGTAACCGATCAGCAGATTGAAGGCGCAGGCGAACAGCGCGAAGCACAGCATCTTCATCAGGAACACCGGATACAGGCCGAACGGCGCCAGCAATGCCAGGATCAGCAGCGCGCCGTAAAAGAGTTTCTTGTTCAATGGGTTGTTCATCTTGTGCGCCTTATTTCTCTTTACCGAACAGACCGGCCGGGCGAATCATCAGCACGATGGCCATGATGATGAACACGACGGTTGCCGACAGTTCCGGATAAAACACGCGGGTCAGACCCTCGATCACGCCGAGGCCAAGGCCGGTGACGATCGAACCGAGGATGGAACCCATGCCGCCGATCACCACCACTGCGAACACCACGATGATCAGGTTCGAGCCCATCAGCGGCGACACCTGGATCACCGGCGCCGCCAGCACGCCGGCGAATGCCGCCAGCGCCACGCCGAAGCCGTAGGTCAGGGTGACCATCAGCGGCACGTTGATGCCGAAGGCTTCCACCAGTTTCGGGTTCTCGGTGCCGGCGCGCAGGTAAGCGCCCAGACGGGTCTTTTCGATCACGAACCAGGTCGAGAAACACACCACCACCGACGCCAGCACGACCCAGGCGCGGTAATTCGGCAAGACCATGAAACCGAGGTTGGTCGCGCCCTGCAGTGCGTCAGGCACCGAATAAGGCTGGCCGGAGACGCCGTAGATCGAACGGAAGATGCCTTCCACCATCAGCGTGATGCCGAAGGTCAGCAGCAGACCGTACAGATGGTCCAGCTTGTAGAGCCAGCGCAGCATGGTCTTTTCGATCACGATGCCGAATGCGCCGACGATGAGCGGCGCCAGGATCAGCATCGCCCAGTAATTGATGTTGAAATAGGTCAGGCCTACCCATGCCGCGAACGCGCCGAGCATGTACAAGGCGCCGTGCGCAAAATTGATCACGTTGAGCAGGCCGAAGATGACCGCCAGTCCCAGCGACAGCATCGCGTAGAACGAGCCGTTCACGAGGCCCAGCAGCAGCTGGCTCAACAAGGCTTGCAGGGGTATGCCGAATAATTCCATAGAAACTCATTCATTCCGATTGACCGGATGCCGTGCGGCGAAGCGCGCGTTTCCGGTTTATCAAATACAACAAGAAAAATCTGCCATCCCCGATTCTTCAACAGAAATCAGAAATGACAGATCCTTTTGGTGCGTTGATTGCCCGTCGATTACCGGCGGATTATTTCCAGGCCGAGCACTTGGATTCAGCCTTGGTAGTCCAGGCTTGTTCCGCAGGGATGGTCTGGACCAGCTTGTAGTAGTCCCATGGGTACTTGGACTCGGCCGGTGTCTTGACCTGGTACAGATACATGTCATGGACCACGCGGCCATCGGCGCGCAGGTAGCCGTTCTTCTGGAAGACGTCGTTGAACTTGGTCTTGCGCAGTTGCGCCATGACCTTGTCCGAATCATCCGTACCGGCAGCCTTCACCGCTTGCAGGTATTGCAGCGCGGCGGAGTAGTCGGCGGCTTGCAGGCTCGACGGCATCTTCTTTTGCTTTTCGAAGTAGCGCTTGGCGAACTTGCGGGTCTCTTCGTTGGTGTCCCAGTACCAGCTGTCGGTCAGGTACATGCCCTGGGTCAGCTTCGGCGTCAGCGAGTGCACGTCGTTGATGAACACCAGCAGGCCGGCCAGCTTGGCGGTCTTGGTGATGCCGAACTCGTTGGCAGCCTTCACCGAATTGATGAAGTCGCCGCCGGCGTTGGCCAGGCCGATGATCTGCGCCTTGGAAGTTTGTGCTTGCAGCAGGAAGGACGAGAAGTCGGATGCGCCCAGCGGATGCTTGACCGAACCTACGACCGTGCCGCCCGATGCCTTGACGACGTTGCTGGTGTCGCTTTCCAGCGAGTGACCGAACGCGTAGTCGGCGGTCAGGAAGAACCAGCTCTTGCCGCCCTGCTTCACGACCGCCGAACCGGTGCCCTTGGCCAGCGCGACGGTGTCGTAGGCGTAGTGGACGGTGTACGGCGAGCATTCTTCATTGGTCAGGCGAGCCGAGCCGGCGCCGTTTTCGATGAAGACCTTTTTCTTTTCGTTGGCGACTTTCGCCATTGCCAGCGCAGTGCCGGAGTTGGTGCCGCCGATCAGGACGTCAACGCCCTGCTGGTCGAACCATTCGCGCGACTTGCTGGCGGCGACGTCAGCCTTGTTCTGGTGATCGGCGACAACCAGTTCGATTTTCTTGCCGTTGATCGAGCCGCCCATGTCGGCGATCGCGAACTTGATCGCTTCCGCACCGCCCTGGCCGTCGATGTCCGAATAGACGCCGGAGATGTCGGTGATGAAACCGATCTTGATCACGTCTCCGGAAATTTGCGCCGAAGCCGGTGCCGCGAATGCGAACGCTGCTGCCGCGGTAGACACGGCGAGTGACATTGCCTTTAACTTCATTTCCATCTCCTTTTGTTATAACGCTAGTGATGCTGTAACGTTTGTGATGCCCGCTCAGTAGTAAGTGCGTCCTGCCCGATTTTTGCGAACGGGTGCGTGAATGATCACGCGACCGTTCGTCGCACCATGGTGCATTCTTTTTATGACTGCTTTGTTAATTCAGAATAATGATGCGACTGCTTGAACCGCTTGAATAGCGAAACTTCGCTTATGCGCTTATGTGCTTATACACCCAGCAGCTCATTGAGCTTCTGCGTCTTCGATTCGAGTTCCGACGAAGCGAACGACTCGACGATCTGGCCGTGTTCCATCACATAGAAACGATCGGCCAGCGGTGCAGCAAAGCGGAAGTTCTGTTCCACCATCACAATCGTGTAACCCTTGGCCTTGAGCATCAGGATCATGCGCGCGAGCGCCTGCACGATCACCGGCGCCAGGCCTTCGGAAATCTCGTCGAGCAGCAACAGGCGTGCGCCCGTGCGCAGGATGCGCGCCACCGCCAGCATCTGCTGTTCACCGCCGGACAAGCGCGTGCCCTGGCTGTTGCGGCGTTCCTTCAGATTCGGGAACATGTCGTAGATCTCGTCGATCGACATGCCCTTGTCAGTCTTGGACACGAACGGCGGCAGCATCAGGTTTTCTTCCGCCGACAGCGACGAGAAAATGCCGCGCTCTTCCGGGCAATAACCGACGCCCTGATGCGCGATCTTGTAGGTCGGCATGGCGACGGTTTCATTGCCGTTGATCCTGATCGAGCCCTTGCGTGCACCGACCAGCCCCATGATGGAACGCAAGGTGGTGGTGCGACCGGCGCCGTTGCGGCCCAGCAGCGTGACCACTTCGCCCTTGTTCACCGACAGGTTGACGTTATGCAGGATGTGGGATTCGCCGTACCAGGATTGCAGGTCGGAAATCTCCAGCGCCGGCGTGCCGCCGGTTGCGGATGCAATACCGCCTTGTTGCAATGTCGCCGCACTTGTCACGATCGTCATCAGTGTGCTCCTTCCAGCGCGCCGGCAGTGGTGCCCATGTAGGCTTCCATCACCTGCGGATTCTTCGATACCTGGTCATACGTGCCTTCGGCCAGCACGGCGCCGCGCTGCAGCACGCTGATGCGGTCGCAGATGCCGGCGATGACGTTCATGTTGTGTTCCACCATCAGGATGGTGCGGCCGACCGAGACCTTCTTGATCAGCGCGGTCACGCGATCGACGTCTTCGTGGCCCATGCCCTGGGTCGGTTCATCGAGCAGCATCAGTTCGGGTTCCATCGCCAGCGTCGTGGCGATTTCCAGCGCGCGCTTGCGCCCATACGGCAAATCCACCGTCAGCGTATCGGCGAAACTGGTCAGGTCGACTTCGTCGAGCAAGGCCATGGCGCGGTCGTTGAGTTGCTTGAGGCTGTCGCTGCTCTTCCAGAAATGGAAGGACGTGCCGAGCGTGCGCTGCAAACCGATGCGCACGTTCTCCATCACGCTCAGGTGTGGAAACACCGCCGAAATCTGGAACGAACGGATGATGCCCTGGCGCGCAATCTGCGCCGGCGCTTCCATCGTGATGTCGCGACCGTTGAACAGGATCTGGCCCGAGGTCGGCACCAGGAATTTGGTCAGCAGGTTGAAGCACGTCGTCTTGCCGGCGCCGTTCGGGCCGATCAGCGCATGGATGTGGCCGCGCTCGACTTGCAGGTTGACTTTGCTTACCGCTGTAAAACCCTTGAATTCCTTCGTCAGGTTTTTTGTCTCCAG
>NZ_QXFG01000020.1:0-492 GCF_026127345.1 Herbaspirillum lusitanum
AAGTCCGGCTGGAGTGAGTGGGAAGAGAGCGCCACGGACAGTATGTCGCAGGTAAAAAGTGCAGCCACGCAGACCTTTGATGGTATTGCACAGAATATGGCGGCGATGCTGACCGGCAGTGAGCAGAACTGGCGCAGCTTCACCCGTTCCGTGCTGTCCATGATGACAGAAATTCTGCTTAAGGGTTGTTTGACTAGTGCCTCTACTGCATGGGGGGCCAGAATGACTAGTGGCTGTCCCATGGTTAGCTTGCCTGCATCCTTTGTCAGTACGGCAATGGCTGCTACCATCCGTAGGCAAGGGGGCCACCCAGCTGCTACTGGGTCTAGCTTTTTGGACAGGTAGGCCACCGGCCGACGCCAAGGTCCCAGTTTTTGCGTTAGGACACCTTTGGCGTAGCCCTGCTTCTCGTCGACAAAGAGTTCAAAGGGCTTAGTCAAATCTGGCAACCCCAGGGCTGGGGCAGTTAGAAGAGCTTGCTTGATTTCTTGA
>NZ_QXFG01000021.1:0-384 GCF_026127345.1 Herbaspirillum lusitanum
CCATCCAGTTCCCGCGAAGCTGGTCTTCAGCCGCCCAGGTCTTTTTCTGCTCTGACATGATGTTATTCAGCGCCAGCGGATTATCGCCATACTGTTCCTTCAGGCGCTGTTCCGTGGCTTCCCGTTCTGCCTGCCGGTCAGTCAGCCCCCGGCTTTTCGCATCAATGGCGGCCCGTTTTGCCCGTTGCTGCTGTGCGAATTTATCCGCCTGCTGCGCCAGCGCGTTCAGGCGCTCCTGATACGTAACCTTGTCGCCAAGTGCAGCCAGCTGGCGTTTGTACTCCAGCGTCTCATCTTTATGCGCCAGCAGGGATTTCTCCTGTGCAGACAGCTGGCGACGTTGCGCCGCCTCCTCCAGTACCGCGAACTGACTCTCCGCCTTCC
>NZ_QXFG01000022.1:0-947 GCF_026127345.1 Herbaspirillum lusitanum
CATTGATACTCATTTATAAACTCCTTGCAATGTATGTCGTTTCAGCTAAACGGTATCAGCAATGTTTATGTAAAGAAACAGTAAGATAATACTCAACCCGATGTTTGAGTACGGTCATCATCTGACACTACAGACTCTGGCATCGCTGTGAAGACGACGCGAAATTCAGCATTTTCACAAGCGTTATCTTTTACAAAACCGATCTCACTCTCCTTTGATGCGAATGCCAGCGTCAGACATCATATGCAGATACTCACCTGCATCCTGAACCCATTGACCTCCAACCCCGTAATAGCGATGCGTAATGATGTCGATAGTTACTAACGGGTCTTGTTCGATTAACTGCCGCAGAAACTCTTCCAGGTCACCAGTGCAGTGCTTGATAACAGGAGTCTTCCCAGGATGGCGAACAACAAGAAACTGGTTTCCGTCTTCACGGACTTCGTTGCTTTCCAGTTTAGCAATACGCTTACTCCCATCCGAGATAACACCTTCGTAATACTCACGCTGCTCGTTGAGTTTTGATTTTGCTGTTTCAAGCTCAACACGCAGTTTCCCTACTGTTAGCGCAATATCCTCGTTCTCCTGGTCGCGGCGTTTGATGTATTGCTGGTTTCTTTCCCGTTCATCCAGCAGTTCCAGCACAATCGATGGTGTTACCAATTCATGGAAAAGGTCTGCGTCAAATCCCCAGTCGTCATGCATTGCCTGCTCTGCCGCTTCACGCAGTGCCTGAGAGTTAATTTCGCTCACTTCGAACCTCTCTGTTTACTGATAAGTTCCAGATCCTCCTGGCAACTTGCACAAGTCCGACAACCCTGAACGACCAGGCGTCTTCGTTCATCTATCGGATCGCCACACTCACAACAATGAGTGGCAGATATAGCCTGGTGGTTCAGGCGGCGCATTTTTATTGCTGTGTTGCGCTGTAATTCTTCTATTTCTGA
>NZ_QXFG01000023.1:0-1767 GCF_026127345.1 Herbaspirillum lusitanum
CGGAACGCCAGCACGCAGACGATGAAGATGAAGCCCGTCACGATGGTGACCGAGTCGCCCAGCGTGTTGAACCACTCGATATGCGTCACGCTAGCCAGCCAGTTGCCGATGTCGCCCAGCTTGTTTTCCAGCATGATGATGATCACCGCGCCGACGATAGGACCGACGATCGTGCCCAGGCCGCCAACCAGCGTCATCAGCACCACCAGGCCGGACATGCTCCAGTGCACGTCGGTCAGGGTTTCGAAGCCCAGTATCAGCGCCTTGGTCGAACCGGCAAGACCGGTCAGCGCTGCCGACAGCACGAAGGCCAGCAGCTTGTAGCGGTCGACGTCGTAGCCCAGCGAGATGGCGCGCGGTTCGTTTTCCTTGATCGCCTTGAGCACCTGGCCGAACGGCGAGTGGATGGTGCGCACGATCAGCGCGAAGCCGAATGCCGCCAGCGCCAGCACCAGGTAATACAAGGTCAGGTCGCTGCCGAGATCGATGAAGCCGAACAAGGTCCCGCGCGGGATGCCTTGCAGGCCGTCTTCGCCGCCCGTGAACGGCGCCTGCAGGCAGACGAAGTACAGCATCTGCGCCAACGCCAGCGTCACCATGGTGAAGTAGATGCCCTGGCGACGGATCGCCAGCAGCCCCATCACCAGGCCGACCAACGCGCCGACCACCGTGCCCAGCACCAGGCCGGCTTCAGTCGGCAGGCCCCATACCTTGATCGCATGTCCGGCGACGTAACCGGACCAGCCGAAGAAGGCTGCATGACCGAACGACAGCAGGCCGGTGTATCCGATCAGCAGGTTGAAGGCGCTCGCAAACAGGGCGAAGCACAGGATCTTCATCAGGAACACCGGGTAGAAACCGAATGGCGCCGCCAGCGCAGCCAGCAGGAAAATTCCGTAGGCGATTTTCTTGTTCGTCATATGCATCTCACGCATCTCACTTTTCCTTGCCGAACAGGCCGGCAGGACGAATCATCAGTACGATGGCCATGATGATAAACACCACGGTCGCGGAAATCTCGGGATAGAACACCCGCGTCAGGCCTTCGATCACGCCCAGGCCCAGGCCGGTGACGATGGAGCCGAGGATGGACCCCATGCCGCCGATCACCACCACCGCGAACACCACGATGATCAGGTTCGAGCCCATCAGCGGCGACACCTGGATCACCGGCGCCGCCAGCACGCCGGCGAATGCCGCCAGCGCCACGCCGAAGCCGTAGGTCAGGGTGACCATCAGCGGCACGTTGATGCCGAAGGCTTCCACCAGTTTCGGGTTCTCGGTGCCGGCGCGCAGGTAAGCGCCCAGACGGGTCTTTTCGATCACGAACCAGGTCGAGAAACACACCACCACCGACGCCAGCACGACCCAGGCGCGGTAATTCGGCAAGACCATGAAACCGAGGTTGGTCGCGCCCTGCAGTGCGTCAGGCACCGAATAAGGCTGGCCGGAGACGCCGTAGATCGAACGGAAGATGCCTTCCACCATCAGCGTGATGCCGAAGGTCAGCAGCAGACCGTACAGATGGTCCAGCTTGTAGAGCCAGCGCAGCATGGTCTTTTCGATCACGATGCCGAATGCGCCGACGATGAGCGGCGCCAGGATCAGCATCGCCCAGTAATTGATGTTGAAATAGGTCAGGCCTACCCATGCCGCGAACGCGCCGAGCATGTACAAGGCGCCGTGCGCAAAATTGATCACGTTGAGCAGGCCGAAGATGACCGCCAGTCCCAGCGACAGCATCGCGTAGAACGAGCCGTTCACGAG
>NZ_QXFG01000024.1:0-442 GCF_026127345.1 Herbaspirillum lusitanum
GGATCTGAATATCGTGCGCCTGGCCGATACGATCCAGACGACCAATACGCTGCTCCAGTAGATCCGGGTTGAATGGCAGGTCAAACATCACCATGTGGCTGGCGAACTGGAAGTTACGTCCTTCAGAACCGATTTCTGAGCACAGCAGTACCTGTGCGCCGGTGTCTTCTTCGGCAAACCAGGCGGCAGCGCGGTCACGTTCGATAATCGACATACCTTCGTGGAACACCGCAGCGCGAATACCTTCACGTTCGCGCAGTACCTGCTCCAGTTGCAGCGCAGTGGCAGCTTTGGNTTGGCGCAGATCACCAGCACTTTCTGAGAGCGATGGCTGGTCAGGTAGCCCATCAGCCACTCAACGCGCGGATCGAAGTTCCACCAGGTGGCGTTATCACCTTCAAATTCCTGATAAATACGCTCCGGGTAGAGCATATCGCGAGCA
>NZ_QXFG01000025.1:0-3819 GCF_026127345.1 Herbaspirillum lusitanum
ACAAGCCTGAAGTCAAGATCGGCGTCGACATCGGTTCGTCGCACGATGCGATGATTTCGCGCGTCTGTCCCAAGGCCACCATCGTGCGTCTGGAAAAAGCCGACGACGCCACCCTGGCATTGCAAACCGGTCGCGTCGACGTGCAAGTGCTGGTCTGGCTGCTGGCGCTGAACGTGCTCAAGAAGAACCCGAGCCTGGGCACCATGATCGTGCCGATGCCGCTGGAAGCGACCTCGACCAACATCGGCGTGCCGAAGGAAGACGACAAGGCCTGGCTCGACTACATCAACAAGTGGATCGTGCAAGAGCGCGCCGCCGGCAAGGTCAAGTCCACCGTGCTGGAAAACCTGCAGAAGCTGTCCGGCGTGCGTCCGGAAGACGTGCCGCCGCAGATTCCGCTGTAATTCAGTCGTAACAACACCGTGAAAAAGGCCGTCGTTCCAGGGGTACTGGACCGACGGCTTTTTTGCGTCCCGGTAAAGTTGCAAGCAGTGGTGCAAAGGCGAACATCGAGAAAGCGATGTTTTTTCGGAGTTTTCCTATGTCCCGCATCTCTGCGAAACAGCACAATGGATCCTTTATTCAATCGCTGAGCTACCAGGCACGTCGTCAGGCTGGGCTTCATGCGAATAGGGATGGATTATGACATTGGAGCAAAAAATGAAAGCCGGTTTTCGCTGTTTGCTGCTGCTCGGCACGATGCTGTGCTGCACGCATGCAGCCGTGGCGCAGACTTGCTCGATCGATACGCCGCATACCGCAGCAGTGACTTTCCCGGCGTCGGTGAGTCAGCCGAGAAATGCGCCCGTAGGGACCATGTTGACCGGGTGGGTAGCCGCAGATACCTCGGATAGCTGGACCTGCACCATGCCGATCAACGGAAGCAACTTTGGCGTCTTCACCGATCTGGCAATCTCGACAACCAACAGAGTAAGTGTGGGCGGGGTGAATTATGCGTACATCGCCACCAATGTTGACGGCGTCGGCATTATCGCCAAGACGACCGGATCGGTGACCGCTTCGGTCGTCGGATCAACCGGAAATCCCACCACCTTTCCCGCTTCGCGCAATGTGGGGCCGAGCCGATTCTTCAACAACCAATCCCAGTTGCTGATCAGCCTGGGGGGGACGACTTCAAGCGGCACATGGAAATACGTGGCCTCACAAACCGTATCGCTCGCTCTTGTCAAAGTCGGCAGTGCGGCTCTCGGCGCAAAAGTGAACGCAGGGATATTCGGCCGCACGGGAGTGCGTTTCATGAGCGCGCTGACGGATGCCGGAGCCGCAGTCCCGTTGCTCTACACCCACAACATCACGTACAGCGCGGTCAATTTCGCCGAGCAGACCTGTTCCACGCCCGACGTCGTCATTCCGTTGGGGCGTGTACCCCTATCCACCTTCCAGGGAGCCGGAGTACAAACCAGCGCATGGGTTAACCGGGTCATTAACATCAACAACTGCCCCGCCAACATGACCCGGGTGAAGATCCGCTTTAACACGCCGACTTCCGGCTGGCTCGATCAGCCGAACCAGGTTTTCAACCTTAACAATCCGGGAGCACCCGGCACCGCAAAAGGCATCGGCATCCAAATGAGCTTCGGCGGCAGCAACGCCATTGCACCGTACGACGCGGACCAGACCATGGCCGGGTATGACGGTATCAAATCCACTGGTGGCAGTTTCACCGTGCCTATCGGCGGGCGTTACTACAAGCCGGCATCTTCCGCGGTGGTCAGAGGTGGGACGGCCGACGGCGCTGTGATTTTTGATATGACGTACGAATAGGACATCGCTGCACGTTGGACGCTCTCTGCGTGAGCAATCACATGGCGAGTCTTTTATCACGCGGCTGACGCAACGTTTTGGCGATCAGTGGTATGTATTGGATGAGCCGGAGGCTGCGCTTTTCCCGCAATGGCAGCTGCTGGTGCCGGCCGGATTGCATCAGCTGGCAAACGAAAAATGCCAGTTCATGATCGTCGCCCCAATGCATGCTGTCTTCAATACGCTAGCGTGAGCGCACTGCAGGGGCGATGCGCCGGTCTCGGGCGGCAACTCCTGACGTCGTAACAACGGTCCGTTCAGGCATGATCAGCATGACGGTCGGCGATCTTTGAACAAAATGGTTCTGTGGCCCTGTGGCGTCAAGCAACTCTGGACGATTGTGATTTCGCTGAGTCGATCACAGGTACACCACTTCGATCGTGGTCGAACCATCGAGTGGAACGTCCTGTTGCAGGTCGAGATTTTCCGGCTTGTTGAGTCCCACATGTACATTGAACTTGACCTGCAACAGCGTCAGGGCGCCTGGTGTCATACTTGCGTCGTTATTAAACGAGAAATAACGCAGGTCGTCGTTCGTTACCCAATAGAAGCCAGAGTTCCATGAGTTACCGCCGATATCCCCCCACAATCGGGTGGCAGCCTTACCGTCGACTGTCGTGCCAGGGGCGATGGAAATCGCATAGCCGCCGACCTTTTTCCCATTGACGGTACCCAACCCAAAGTTGTGTGCATTCTGAGTTGGGCTCGACGTATCGGTCTGAATCCCAGTGACGCGGGAAGCCGTGCGGTTATCCGAGAACTTCAAAGCTACCCTTGTCGGCGCATCGCAAGACAGGGCCAATACGATGGATTTCGCCGGCAACCGGGTATATTGACCAGCCGTCAGTCTGCTAGCGGGAATCACACCAAAATCAATCGTCCCGTCGCCGGTAAATGTGGTGAGGCAAGCACCGGGATAGATCCTGCCTTTGACCTGCATTTCGGCCGTATCTGCGGCCCACGCCGTGGCTGAACCCAAGACACAGGCGATCAGAGCGCAGAAGATGACTTGCTTGTTCATGTCGGTTCCTATCAGAATCGGAATGCGGTTTCGAATGAATATCAAAAAATGCTCAACCAATGAAAGTAGTTTGTCCGCTTATCAGAAAAATACATATGAGAATATTCTCAAAAATATGTTGGAAACTATTGTCGCTACAGGGAAATTACCTCCAATCTCCCTGAAGGAGAGAGCTTGAAAGCGCTGCGGCAGGAGTGCTTGTAAACATCGAAGAAAGGCCATTTATTCTCGACTTTTGCTAATTACCTGCTGAAACAGCCACCATCGAAGCGGTGTTTGCGACTTGAACGATCCGCGCATACATCCCGTGGATCGCGATTAACGGAAATACTCGTCGTCGCGCTATGCGCAATACTTTGCGACGCCGACAGCTGGGTCGCTGTTGCGCTCTGGAGACAAGAGAAGTTGGAGTGGCTGCGGCGATTCTTGCCGCTGCCCAACGGGATTGCCTCGCACAACATTTTTGGGAGGGTCTTTGCGGCGCTGAGTGCAGATCAATTCGCAGCCTGCTTCATCCGCTGGTGAAGGCGCCATCGCTGACCGTCCAAGGGCTGGAAGCGTTGCCGTCTGGTGCGTTTGGCAAGATGGCGCCCGGGTCGGACACCGGCGCCAGCTTATTCGCCGATGCGCGTACGCAACACCTTCAGCAGCCCGCGCCGGGTCTTGCTGTCGACGCGCTTGCGTTTGGCGCTGCGGGTGGGTTTGGTCGGCCTGCGCGATGGGTGGATGACGCCGGCCTCCCGGATCAGCGCCGCCAGCCGTTCCAGCGCTGCAACACGATTCTGCTCCTGGCTGCGGCTCTGCTGCGACTTGATCACGATCACGCCGTCGCGGGTGATGCGCTGGTCCTTCAGCAGCAGCAACTTTTCCTTGTAGAAGTCGGGCACCGAAGACGTGGGAAGAGCTCGACAAGCCTGAAGTCAAGATCGGCGTCGACATCGGTTCGTCGCACGATGCGATGATTTCGCGCGTCT
>NZ_QXFG01000026.1:0-9656 GCF_026127345.1 Herbaspirillum lusitanum
TTGAGCTTGTCGGCCAGCGGTTCCAGGATCTTGAAGCTTTCCGACGAACCCATGCCGCGACCGCCGGAGACGATGATCTTGGCGGCGGTCAGTTCAGGGCGATCCGACTTCGCCACTTCGCGCGAGACGAAGCTGGACTTGCCGAAGTCGGCGACGGCCGTCAGCGATTCGACTGCGGCGCTGCCACCTGTTGCTGCTGCATCGAAGCCGGTCGTGCGTACCGTGATGACCTTGATGGCGTCGGTCGATTGCACGGTGGCGATCGCATTGCCGGCGTAGATCGGACGCTCGAACGTATCAGGGCTGTCGACCCTGGTGATTTCGGAAATCTGCGCCACGTCCAGCTTGGCGGCCACGCGCGGCAGGATGTTCTTACCGTAGGCGGTGGCCGGGGCCAGGATGTGAGTGTAGTCCCTGGCGATGGCCAGCGCTTGCTCGGCAACGTTCTCGGCGAGGCCGTCGGCGAATTGCGGCGCGTCGGCCAGCAGGACCTTTGTTACGCCAGTAATCTGGGCTGCGGCATCAGCAGCTGCTTTCGCGTTATGACCTGCCACGAGGACGTGGACGTCGCCGCCGGCCGCTTTTTGCGTTTGTACGGCGGCGGTGATGGTGTTCAGTGTGCTGCCTTTCAGGCTGGCATTATCGTGTTCTGCAATGACAAGTGCGGTCATGTTGTCTCTTCCTTAAATGACTTTGGCTTCGTTTCTGAGCTTGGCCACCAAGGTGGCGACGTCAGGCACCTTCACGCCTGCGCTGCGCTTGGCCGGCTCGGCGACCTTGAGCGTCTTGACGCGCGGGGCGACGTCCACGCCCAGGTCTTCCGGCTTGACGATGTCCAGGGTCTTCTTCTTGGCCTTCATGATATTGGGCAACGTGACGTAGCGCGGTTCGTTCAGGCGCAGGTCGGTGGTGACGATGGCGGGCAAGGTCAGCGACAGGGTTTCGAGGCCGCCGTCGACTTCGCGCGTCACGGAAACTTTGCCGTCTTCGACCACAACCTTGGAAGCAAAGGTCGCCTGCGGCCAGCCCAGCAGCGCCGCCAGCATCTGGCCGGTCTGGTTGGAATCGTCGTCGATGGCTTGCTTGCCGAGGATGATCAGTTGCGGTTGCTCCTTGTCTGCCAGCGCCTTGAGCAGCTTGGCCACGGCCAGCGGTTGCAGGTCGAGGTCGGCCGGTGTTTCCACCAGGATGCCGCGGTCGGCGCCGATGGCCATCGCAGTGCGCAGGGTTTCCTGGCATTGCGTCACGCCGCAGGAGACGGCGATGACTTCGGTGACCTTGCCGGCCTCCTTCAGACGCGTGGCTTCTTCCACTGCAATCTCGTCGAAGGGGTTCATCGACATCTTGACGTTGGCGATGTCCACACCGCTACCGTCGGATTTGACGCGCACTTTGACGTTGTAATCGACAACGCGTTTGACTGATACCAGAACTTTCATGCTTGCGGTCTCCACAGAGTTCAAAGACGCGATGCCGGTTTTCACACGTGGCGAACCACCATGCCGTCATCACACGGACCGAAGTATTGGACTATCGGCGCAGCGCCGCAAACGATAAGAAGGAATCACCTTGTGCGCCGGTGTCATGAAGTCGCCGATCTTCGCAGGGGCGAAAATACCGGCGCAGCGATATTCTTTTACGTGCACCGCAGCAAGAAACTCAAGACGTGGAGTTGATCCGCAGGAGGGAGATTCAGCGTGGGAAAGGGTTTGCGCGGTATCGATGGAATCCGCGCCGCAGAGTTGATTCCAAATTCGCACAACTTCATTACTATTATTCGTTTGCTACCAGGGCTCCAAAAAAACAATAATTTTTCATCGAAAACAAGAACCACTGAAAATTTATTCCTTAGGAGCCACGCATGACGCAGCGCTATCAGTTATTCATCAACAACGAATGGGTCGATCCACTCTCGGGCCAATGGTTCGACTCGCTCGATCCGTTCAGCGGCGAAGCATGGGCGCAAGTCCCGCGTGCCAACAAGGATGACGTCAACCGCGCCGTCGAGGCCGCCTCGGCCGCAATGGAAGGTCCGTGGGGCACCATGTCGGCCACGGATCGCGGCCTGCTGCTGCACAAGCTCGGCACTTTGATCGAGAAGCACGCCGACACGCTGACGTTGGCAGAAAGCCGCGACAACGGCAAGTTGAAAAGCGAAGTTGGCGGCCAGGTGCGCTACATGGCCAAATACTTCTACTACTACGGCGGCCTCGCCGACAAGATCCAGGGCGCCGTCATCCCGATGGACAAGCCCAAGGTCTTCAACTACACCCGCTACGAGCCGATCGGCGTGGTCGCCACCATCACGCCATGGAACTCGTCGCTGCTGTTGACCGCGTGGAAAATCGCGCCGGCGCTGTGCGCAGGCAACACCATCATCGCCAAGCCATCCGAGCACACTTCGGTATCGATGTTCGAGCTGGCCAGGTTGTTTATCGAGGCTGGCTTCCCGCCGGGTGTGTTCAACGTCATCACCGGTTTCGGCGCTGAAGTGGGCGAGCCGCTGGTCACGCATCCGAAAGTCCCGCGCATCGCCTTCACCGGCGGCGACGAAGGCGGTCGCAAGGTCAACGTGCTCGGCGCGCAGCATTTCAAGCGCGTCTCGCTGGAACTGGGCGGCAAGTCGCCACACATCATTTTCGACGACGCCGATCTGACCCGCGCCGCCAACGGCGTCATCACCGGCATCTTCTCGGCCGGCGGCCAGACCTGCATGGCGGGTTCGCGCCTGCTGCTGCAGGAAGGCATCCACGACGAATTCGTCGAGCGTCTGGTGGCCATCGCCAGCAAGGCCAAGCTCGGCGATCCGACACTGCCTGATGTGCAGGTCGGCCCGGTGGCGACGCGTCCGCAATTCGAAAAGGTCATGGAGTACATCGGCATCGCCAAGAACGAAGGTGCACGCTGCGTGTTCGGCGGCAACGCCCGCACCGGTGAAGGCTACGGCGCCGGCCAGTTTGTCGAACCGACCATTTTCGTCGATGTCAGCAACGACATGCGCATCGCCCAGGAAGAAGTGTTCGGTCCGGTGCTGTCGGTCATCAAGTTCAAGGATGAAGAAGACGCCATCCGCATCGCCAACGACATCCGCTTCGGCCTGGCGTCGGGCGTGTGGACCACCAGTTTGCACCGCGCCATGCTCATGTCGTCGCGCATCAAGGCCGGCACCGTGTGGATCAACAACTACCGCTCGACCAGTTTCACCACGCCGTTCGGCGGCTACAAGGACAGCGGCACCGGACGCGAAGGCGGCATCGAGGCGGTCAAGGAATACCTCGACACCAAGAGCGTGTGGATTTCGACCGATCTCGACATGCCCGATCCGTTCATCCGCAAGTATTGATCTGCAAGTATCGATCTATGGCGTGGAACGGAGCGCGGCGACGTGGTCGCCGCGCAGCAGGTAACATGGTCTGCGCCACTACGCTACTGCAGCCGTGAAGAGACAAGGCGCCGGCCTCATTGCGATGCGGGACGGCGCCGCAACAGAACAGGTATGCATCATGACTACACAATCGGGTAAGCCCGCCAACTGCGATCTGCTGGTCATCGGCAGCGGCATTTCAGGCTTGTCGGCGGCAGTGTCCGCCGCCGCCGCAGGTGCGCGCGTGCTGGTGCTGGAGCGCTCGGTGCGCGAAGAGTTCGGCGGCAATACGCGCTGGACCGAATCCTATTTCCGCATGAAAAGCGATACTGAAGTCAGCGACGATTTTGAAGAGCGCCTCATCAGCAACGCCGGTTACAACCTCGACCCCAACATCATCCGGGAAGTCTCGGGCGAATACGCTACCTGGCCATCCTTCGTGAAGGCGCACGGCATGCCCGATCCGGAGCTGATTTCGACGCTGTCGGAACAGGCCGGGCCGACGGTGCAATGGCTCAAGGGTTTCGGCGTGCGTTTCGACACGCTGCCGACTTACTTCGTCACCGCTGCAGCGCCGCGTCTGATGCCGATCGGAGGCGGCCTGGCAATGATCGAAGCATTGCTGGCGCATGCACAAAAGATCGGCGTCGAATTCCGTTACGAGACGACGGCGACGAAGATGGAACGCGGCCTCGACCAGGTCTTCGGCGTTACCGTCACCGGACCCGACGGCCGCCAGGAAGTCCTGCGCGCCACCAACGTGATGATTGCGTCGGGCGGCTTCGAAGGCAATCCGGAAATGCTCACGCAATACCTCGGCAACAGCGCCAGGTTCGTGCGGCCGGTGGCGCGCGGCGGCTACTACAACCGCGGCGAAGGCATCCGCATGGCGCTTGACGCCGGCGCGGCGCCGGCCGGCGACTTCGGCTCGTATCATGCCGAACCGCTCGACCCGCGCTCGGGCGCAACCGAAGCGCTGGTGATGAACTTCACCTACGGCGTGCTGATCAACAAGCGCGGCAAACGTTTCCTCGACGAAGCGCCCGGCCCGGTCGACGTCCACTACGACCACATCTCGCGCGACATCGGCGAGCAGCCCGACGGCATCGCCTACGTGGTGTTCGACCAGAGCATCAACGACGTGCCGAACTGGAAGAAGAGCATCCGCACCGACCAGCCGGTGATCCAGGCCGACACGCTGCAACAGCTGGCCGAAGCTTGCGGCCTGCCGGCGGCGCCGTTCTTGCGCACCATCCAGGACTACAACGCCGCCTGCCCGCCGGGCGGCGCGTTCAAACCGCTGGAAGCGGACGGGCTGGCGACGCAGGGATTGGACATCAACAAGTCGAACTGGTCGCGCCCGATCGAGCGCGGCCCGTTCTGCGCTTACCCGATTATCCCGGGCATCTGCTTTACCTACGGCGGCGTCAAGACCAACAAGCAGGCGCAGGTGATCGACCAGGATGGCCGGCCGATCGCCGGTCTGTATGCCGCAGGCGAAGCCGCGGGTCTGTACTACCAGGTGTACACCGGCGCAACGTCGGTGATGCGCGGCGCGGTCTTCGGCAAGATCGCCGGCGAACACGCGGCAGCGGCGCTGCGCGCGCGCGCTCGCTGATTTCCGCATGCGCTGCACGGGATCGATCCGATCTCATGCAGCGCAGCGACACGGCAGTTTCGATGTATGCATAACAAGAGAGCGATGACTGGCACCGTCATCGGGGGCAGGTTCGCGCCTGTGCCTGAGCACGCGATTGCGGTGAAGGCATCAATTTCCCATTCCAGGAGACTTACATGAATATCAAGAACATCCTCAGGCATCCCGGCAGTTCCACGGCCGTGAAGCTGATGAGCGCCGCGGTCTGTTCCGCCTTGCTGTACGGCAGCGCCTCGGCGCAGCCGCAAGGCATCTCGGACAATGTCGTACGCATCGGCGTACTCACCGACCTGAGCGGCACCTTCTCCGATTTTGCCGGCAAGGGTGCGGTCGAAGCGGTCAAGATGGCGGTCGAAGATTTCGGCGGCAAGGTCAACGGCAAGCCGATCGAAGTGATCTCGGCCGATCACCTGAACAAGGCCGACATCGCCGCCTCGACGGCGCGCGAGTGGATCGATCAGCGCAAGGTCGACATGATCACCGACATCTCCGGCTCGGCCACCGCGCTGGCCACCATCAAGGTCGCGGCGGAGAAGAAGCGCATCGCCATCGTCACCGGCGGCGGCACCACGCGCGTGACCAATGAGGATTGCACGCCGTACAGCCTGCACTACAACCACGACACCGCAGCCATGGCCAATGTCGCCGGCAAGTACATCGTCAAGCAGGGCGGCAACACCTGGTACTTCCTGACCGCCGACTATTCCTTCGGCTACTCGCTGCAAGCCGACACCACCGCCGTGGTGGAAGCCAACGGCGGCAAGATCGTCGGCGTGGTCAAGCATCCGTTCAACACGTCCGACTTCTCGTCTTACCTGGTGCAGGCGCAATCGAGCGGCGCCAAGATCATCGGACTGGCCAACGCCGGCGCCGACACCATCAATTCGATCAAGACCGCCGCCGAGTTCGGCATGCTCAATTCCGGCAAGCAGAAGTTCGCCGGCCTGCTGATGTTCATCAACGACATCCACGCGCTCGGCCTGAAAGCCGCACAAGGTCTGTACGTCACCGAAGCCTTCTACTGGGACACCAACGACGAGACGCGCAAATGGTCGGAACGCTTCTTCAAGCGCGTCGGCAAGATGCCGTCGTCGATCCAGGCCGCCGACTATTCGTCGACGCTGCAATACCTGAACGCGATCAAGGCAACCGGCACCGACGATGCCGATGTCGTGATCAAGAAGATGAAGGAAACCCCGGTCAACGACTTCTACACCAAGAACGGCAAGATCCGCGCCGATGGCCTGCTGGTGCATGACATGTACCTGATGCAGGTGAAGACGCCGGCCGAGTCGAAGAAGCCATGGGACTACTACAACATCCGCGCAGTGGTGCCGGGCGATGAAGCCTATCCGTCGCTGGCCAGCGGCACCTGCAATTTCGCCAAGAAGCAATGACGAAAGCGGTCGTCGATGCGTAGGAAAATTCCCAGCATCACCGCATTGATGGCCTTCGAGGCGGCGGCGCGCTACCAGAGTTTTTCGCGCGCCGCCGATGCGCTGTCGCTGACGGAGGGCGCCATCAGCCGCCAGATCGCGGGACTCGAAGAGTTCCTCGATCTGCTGCTGTTTCATCGCGTCAAAAAGCGCGTGCAGCTGACCGACATCGGCAAGGCCTATTTCGCGCACGTGCGTGAAGACCTCAACCGGCTGGAACGCAATACGCTCAGCGCCATGGCTTACCAGGACGGACAGCAGATCCTCGAATTGGCGGTGATTCCCACCTTCGCCACCAAATGGCTGATTCCGCGCTTGTCGGAGTTCAGCCGCCTGCATCCGGAAATCGTGGTCAACCTGAGCGAGCGGGCGCTGCCTTTCCTGTTCGGCGATTCGGTGTTCGACGCCGCCGTGCATTACGAGCATCCGGCCTGGGCCGGCAATGCGCAGGAACTGCTGTTCGAGGAAGAGCTGGTGCCGGTCTGCAGCCCGCAACTGCTGGGCGGCAAGACTGCGCTCAGCATCGACGAACTGGCGGCGTATCCATTGCTGCAAAAGAATACGCGCGAAGACGTCTGGCGCCACTGGTTCGACATGCAGGGATTCCAGGGCCGCAATCCGGTCGGCGGACCGCGCCACGATCTGTTTTCGATGATTATCCAGGCGGCCTGCTACGGTCGCGGCATTGCACTGGTGCCGCGTCTGTACGTCGAGGACGAATTACGCAGCGGCGCCTTGCTGATACCGCTGGACCGGCCGATACGCGGCCTGAAGAAATATTGCGTGGTCTATCCCGAACATGAAGAAGCCTCGCCGACGCTCAAGCTGTTCATCGCCTGGCTGATGCAGGCGGCGCGCGAGCAATCGCATGGGCCGGCAATGCGGGCGGGCATCAACTGAAAGACAACATGGACATCATCCTGGAGACAAAAAACCTGACGAAGGAATTCAAGGGTTTTACAGCGGTAAGCAAAGTCAACCTGCAAGTCGAGCGCGGCCACATCCATGCGCTGATCGGCCCGAACGGCGCCGGCAAGACGACGTGCTTCAACCTGCTGACCAAATTCCTGGTGCCGACCTCGGGCCAGATCCTGTTCAACGGTCGCGACATCACGATGGAAGCGCCGGCGCAGATTGCGCGCCAGGGCATCATCCGTTCGTTCCAGATTTCGGCGGTGTTTCCACACCTGAGCGTGATGGAGAACGTGCGCATCGGTTTGCAGCGCACGCTCGGCACGTCCTTCCATTTCTGGAAGAGCAGCGACAGCCTCAAGCAACTCAACGACCGCGCCATGGCCTTGCTCGACGAAGTCGACCTGACCAGTTTCGCCGATACGCTGACGGTGGATTTGCCGTATGGGCGCAAGCGCGCGCTGGAAATCGCCACGACGCTGGCGATGGAACCCGAACTGATGCTGCTCGATGAACCGACCCAGGGCATGGGCCACGAAGACGTCGATCGCGTGACCGCGCTGATCAAGAAGGTCTCGGTCGGCCGCACCATCCTGATGGTGGAACACAACATGAACGTCATCGCCGGCATCTGCGACCGCATCAGCGTGCTGCAGCGCGGCGCCGTGCTGGCCGAAGGCACGTATGACCAGGTATCGAAGAATCCGCAGGTGATGGAAGCCTACATGGGCACCACTGCCGGCGCGCTGGAAGGAGCACACTGATGACGATCGTGACAAGTGCGGCGACATTGCAACAAGGCGGTATTGCATCCGCAACCGGCGGCACGCCGGCGCTGGAGATTTCCGACCTGCAATCCTGGTACGGCGAATCCCACATCCTGCATAACGTCAACCTGTCGGTGAACAAGGGCGAAGTGGTCACGCTGCTGGGCCGCAACGGCGCCGGTCGCACCACCACCTTGCGTTCCATCATGGGGCTGGTCGGTGCACGCAAGGGCTCGATCAGGATCAACGGCAATGAAACCGTCGCCATGCCGACCTACAAGATCGCGCATCAGGGCGTCGGTTATTGCCCGGAAGAGCGCGGCATTTTCTCGTCGCTGTCGGCGGAAGAAAACCTGATGCTGCCGCCGTTCGTGTCCAAGACTGACAAGGGCATGTCGATCGACGAGATCTACGACATGTTCCCGAATCTGAAGGAACGCCGCAACAGCCAGGGCACGCGCTTGTCCGGCGGTGAACAGCAGATGCTGGCGGTGGCGCGCATCCTGCGCACGGGCGCACGCCTGTTGCTGCTCGACGAGATTTCCGAAGGCCTGGCGCCGGTGATCGTGCAGGCGCTCGCGCGCATGATCCTGATGCTCAAGGCCAAGGGTTACACGATTGTGATGGTGGAACAGAACTTCCGCTTTGCTGCACCGCTGGCCGATCGTTTCTATGTGATGGAACACGGCCAGATCGTCGAGTCGTTCGCTTCGTCGGAACTCGAATCGAAGACGCAGAAGCTCAATGAGCTGCTCGGTGTCTGAGCGCCCGGCTGCGCCGTCATTTTGATCAACCCCTACCGCAAACGATGCTGACATGGAATTATTCGGAATCCCCTTAACCGCGTTGCTGAGCCAGTTGCTGCTGGGTCTCGTGAACGGCTCGTTCTACGCGATGCTGTCGCTGGGACTGGCGGTCATCTTCGGCCTGCTCAACGTGATCAATTTTGCGCACGGCGCCTTGTACATGCTCGGCGCGTTCGCGGCATGGGTAGGCCTGACCTATTTCAACATCAATTACTGGGCGATGCTGATCCTGGCGCCGCTCATCGTCGGCGCATTCGGCATCGTGATCGAAAAGACCATGCTGCGCTGGCTCTACAAGCTGGACCATCTGTACGGTCTGCTGCTGACCTTCGGCATCACGCTGATGGTGGAAGGCATCTTCCGTTCGATCTACGGCGTCTCCGGCCAGCCTTATTCGGTGCCTGACGCACTGCAGGGCGCGACCAACCTCGGTTTCATGGTCTTGCCGAATTACCGCGCCTGGGTCGTGCTGGCGTCGGTGGTGGTGTGTTTCTCGACCTGGTTCGTGATCGAAAAGACCCGTCTGGGCGCTTACCTGCGCGCCGGCACCGAGAACCCGAAACTGGTGGAAGCCTTCGGCATCAACGTGCCGCTGATGGTCACCCTGACCTACGGCTTCGGCGTGGCGCTGGCGGCATTCGCCGGCGTGCTGGCGGCGCCGGTGATCCAGGTGTCGCCGCTGATGGGCTCGAACCTGATCATCGTGGTGTTCGC